>JAWKRR010000008.1:0-173735 GCA_041389525.1 Myxococcota bacterium
CGACTGGATCGACACCCACGAGGTCGACCACATCTATTGCTTGGGCGACGTGGTCGGCTACGGCGCGGACCCGAACCCGTGCTGCGACCTGCTGCGCGAGCGCGGCGTCGTCACGCTGATGGGCAACCACGACGCGGCCGTCGTCGGCGTGATGGACACCGACTACTATTATGCGGCCGCCCGCGACGCGATCTTCTGGACCCGCGGCCAGCTATCGGCCGAGAACTTCCGCTGGCTCTATGGGCTGCCCTACACACACCTGACGGACAAGGTGGGCCTCTTCCACTCGGCCCCCATCCGCCCCTCGGGCTTCTACTACGTGGTGCAGTCCAAGGACGCCCAGGCCCACACGGCGCTCTACGACAAGCTGCGCCCGTGGAACTTCGTCGGCCACAGCCACCTGACCTTTCAGTACGCGCTGAACGCCGAGAAGGCCCGCGACGTGACCGGGCGAAAGCTGGTGGGCAAGCCCGACCGCAAGTACATCATCAACGTGGGGTCGGTCGGGCAGCCGCGCGACCGCGACAACCGCTTGTGTTTCGGGCTCTTCGACGCCGAGACCGAGACCTTCGCCCACGTCCGGCTGACCTACGACATCCCGTCCACGGCGACGAAGATCGAGGCGGCGGGCCTGGATCCCAAGTTCGCCAAGCGGCTCTTCACCGGGCAGTGAGCGCGCGGACGACCGAGGCGACGCGCTCGACGGCGTAGTCGATGTCGGCCTCGGTGGTCGTCCGGCCCAGGCCGAAGCGGACGCTGGCGTAGACCCGCGCGTCGCTGTAGCCCATGGCCCGCAGCACGTGCGAGGGCTCGAGGCTGGCGGTCGTGCAGGCCGAGCCCGACGAGAGGTCCACGTCGTCGAGGCTCTCGAGCAGGCGGCTGGCCTCGACGCCCGTGAAGGCGACGTTGAGGTTGTTCGGCAGGCGACGCTCCATCCCGCCGTTGACCTGGACACCGTCGATGGATGCGCGCAGCCCCGCCAGCAGGCGGTCCCGCAGCCGCGCCATTCGCGCCGCGTCGACCTCGCGTTCCGCCAGCGCCAGCCGCGCCGCCTCGCCGAACCCGACGATGCTGGGCACGTCCAGGGTGCCCGAGCGCAGGCCGCGCTCCTGGCCGCCGCCGTCGATGAGCGGGACCAAGCGCACCCGGGGCTGGCCGCGCCGCACCCACAGGCAGCCGATGCCCTTGGGCCCGCAGATCTTGTGGGCGGAGAGCGCGACGAGGTCCGCGTGGGTGGTGGCTGTGTCAAAAGGCACTTTCCCGACCGCCTGCACGGCGTCGACGACGAAGAGCGCGCCCGCCTCGCGCGCCGCCTCGCCCACGGGTTGTAAGGGCTGCAGCGATCCGACCTCGTTGTTGGCGGCCATCACGCAGACCGCGAGCACGTCGTCGCCGAGGGCCCCCCGGACCTGCGCTGGGTCGATGAGGCCGTCGGAGTCGACGGGGAGCAGCTCCAGCGCGTAGCCATCGCGCGCCAAAGCCCGCGCCGGGTCCAGGACGGCGTGGTGCTCGATGCTGCTGGCCAGGATGCGCCGCCGCCCAGCGGTCGCTGCGGCCGCGGCCCCTTTGAGCGCGAGGTTCAGCGCCTCCGTCGCCCCCGACGTGAACACGATCTCTTTGGGGCTGCCGCCGAGGAGCGCGGCGACCTGCGCCCGCGCCTCCTCGACCGCGCGATTCGCCTCCTGCCCCCGCCGATGCTGGCGGCTGGCGGCGTTGCCCGGCCGCTCGGTGAACCAGGGCAGCATGGCCTCGACCACCCGCGGGTCACACGGCGTGGTCGCGTGATGGTCCAGGTAGACGAAGCGGGAGGTCGTAGTCGGCGGGGCCAAGGACACAGCAGATCTCGGGCGGTGGTTCGACCCATGGTACGGGCGGGGAGCGATGCGACACCAGCGTTGACACTCGCGGATAAGGGCTCCTATGGTCCCGCCGATCCGGGGCCGGCAAGGAGCGAGACGATGGCGAACATCACCCTTGAGCAAGTCATGACCGCGCTGCGCGGCGTCGAAGATCCGGACCTGCGGCGGGACATCGTCACGCTGAACATGGCGCGCGACGTGAAGGTCGAGGGCGACCGCGTGTCGATGCGGCTGGTGCTGACCACGCCGGCCTGCCCTATGAAAGACAAGTTCCGGCGCGACATCGAGGGCGCGCTCAAGCCCCTGGGCGTGACGAGCGTGGCCGTCGAGTTCGACGCCGAGGTTCGCCGGGCGCCCGGGCCGGCGCAGCCCGCGGGACACGGCGGCCAGCCGGCCGCGCCGCGCATGCCCGAGGTCAAGGCGGTCATCGCGGTCGCGTCGGGCAAGGGCGGCGTCGGTAAGAGCACGGTGGCTACGAACCTGGCGGTGAGCTTGGCGAAGACCGGGGCGAAGGTCGGCCTGCTGGACGCCGACATCTACGGGCCTTCGATGCCGGTGATGCTGGGGCTGCGCGGTGCGAAGCCCTACATCGACGAGAAGCACGGCAAGATCGTCCCGCTGGAGCGTCACGGCCTGAAGGTCATGTCCATGGGCTTCATGCTGGACGAGGCCGACGCGGTCGTCTGGCGCGGGCCGATGCTGGGCAAGGCGCTGCAACAGTTCATCGAGGACGTGGCCTGGGGCGCCCTGGACTACGTGGTCGTCGACATGCCGCCGGGCACTGGCGACGTGCAGCTCAGCCTCGCCCAGCTTCTGCCGGTCGCAGGCGTCGTGGTGGTCACCACGCCCCAGGACGTCGCGTTCGCCGACGTGCGGCGGGCCATCAAGATGTTCGAGATGACCCGCACCAAGGTGCTGGGGCTGGTCGAGAACATGAGCCACTTCGTCTGCTCGAAGTGCGGCACCGACCACCAGATCTTCGGCGCCAGCCGCATCGAGGCGCACGCGAAAGACCACGGTCTGGACGTGCTGGCGCAGCTCCCGCTCGACGTGGTGACCGCGGTGGCCGCCGACGCCGGCGAGCCCATCGTCATCGCCGAGCCCGACTCGCCGGCCGCCGCCGAGTACGCGCGGCTGGCCGGCCAGGTGGCGCAGAAGCTGGCGATCCTGACCCACGCGGAGGACGCCCCGGCGTCGAAGTTCGCGTCGTTCTTTCAGGGAAAGCCTAGCTAATCGGGCCGCGAGGCCTCAGCCCACCCAGGCGCGGGCGGCGTAGATCCCGAGGACGCAGCCGAGCAGGCCCAACCCGACGCTGGCCAACACGTAGGTCAGCGCGGGACCCGGGCGGCCGGCCATGAAGAGGCCGACGGACTCGACGCCGAAGGTTGAAAACGTCGTGAACGCGCCGAGGAAGCCGACGGCCATGAAGACCTGAGCGGCGCGGGGCACGTGAGCCCCCGGAGCGCCCGTCCGCGCCGCCTCGAGCAGCGCGCCCAAGACGAGGCAGCCCAGCAGGTTCACCGCCAAGGTCCCCCACGGGAAGGCGTCGCCCCACAGCCGCTTGGCTTGGAGCCCGACGCCGTAGCGAGCCAACGCCCCGAGGGCGCCGCCAGTCGCGATGAGGACGAGGTCACGCATGCGGCGGATTGTGGCGCAGCTTGGGCGGGCGGGCCAATTCAGCAAAATCCGACGGCCTGTAGCGGTCTCGGCGACGCGTGGGCGGCGCGGGCGCGGGCGCGGTGCTAGCCTCTGCCGATGCGCTTCGATCCCCAAAGCGCCGCGGCGCTCGTCGCGGTCCTCGTACTGCTGCTGCTGGTCCTCGCCCTGGGCGCCGCCATGGGCTTGGCGCTGGCGCGGAGGCGGGTTCGGGGCGCGGTGGGGCGGAGCCGCGCGCTGGGTGCCGAGGGTGAGATCACGGCGGAGTCCTGTCTGATCGAGGCGGGCTACGCCATCGTGCGCAGGCAGGCCTCGGAGGTCGTGGCCATGCTGGTCGACGGTGACGAGCAGAGCGCGCTGGTGCGCGTGGACTTCCTGGTGAGCCGGGCCGGCCGCATCTACGCCGCGGAGGCCAAAGGCGGTGCTATCGCGGCCGATCCCGCCTACGCGCCGACGCGGCGGCAGCTGCTCGAGTACGCGGTGGCCTTCGATGTGGACGGCGTGCTGCTGGTCGACGCCGCCCGAGGTCGCATCCTCGCCGTCGACTTCCCTGGCTTGCGGTAGGGGGACGGAGCCGGGGCTACGCGCGCTCGCACACCTCAGGCGGCCCGGCGCGAGAGCCAACGCGCCGACGCCAGCGAGCCCGCCCGAGATCCGGTCATCCCGTCGAAACGCCAACGCAGACCGCTTCGATGTGGAAATAGGACCTGGGAGGTCCTATTCTTCACCATGCCGCTTCGGGGCCACCTCGTAGCCGCCGACTCACACATCTGCGTGACACCTCGCGCTGCCCTATGGATACTGCCCGCCGCCTGGAAGACCTACGCCGCCCGTCACCGCGGACCGCGTGTCTCATCCGCCGCTGGAGGTCGACTCCCTCATGACACTGTCGAACGCACCCGCTACCTCGCCGTCCAACACCGCTGGCCCCGAGCGAAAAGCGCTCGACCAGGTCGTCATCCGCTTCGCGGGCGACTCCGGTGACGGCATGCAAATCACCGGGTCTCAGTTCACTGAGACGACAGCCGTCGCGGGCAATGATCTCGCGACCTTCCCCGACTTCCCGGCCGAGATCCGTGCCCCAGCCGGCACCACCTTCGGCGTCTCGGCGTTCCAGATCCACTTCGCCAACCACGACATCCTCACGCCCGGCGACGCTCCGGACGTGCTGGTGGCGATGAACCCGGCGGCCCTGAAGGTCAACCTCGTCGACCTCAAGGACAACGGGCTGCTCATCGTCAACACGGGCGCGTTCACCAGCAACAACCTCAAGAAGGCCGGCTACACGTCCAACCCGCTCGAGGACAAGAGCCTGCAGCCCTACCGGCTCATGGAGATCGACGTCTCCAAGCTGACGCTGGACGCGGTCAAAGACCTGCCGATCAACCAGAAGGATTCGCTGCGCTGCAAGAACTTCTGGACCCTCGGCCTGATGTATTGGCTCTACGGCCGGGACACGTCAGGCACGGTTCGTTGGCTCCAGCAGAAGTTCAAGAAGCGGCCGGAGCTGGCTGAGGCGAACATCACAGCGATGAACGCCGGCCACGCGTACGGCGAGACGGCGGAGCTCCCCAGCGAGACGACGCCCTTCACCATCGATCGCGCCACGCTGGAGCCCGGCGAGTACACGAACATCACCGGGAGCTCGGCGACGGCGTGGGGTTTGGCGACCGGCGCCAACCTGGCGGGCCTTGAGCTGGTCTTCGGCTCCTACCCGATCACGCCCGCGTCGCCGATGCTGCATACCCTGGCGAACCTGAAAGAGTACGGGGTCGTGACCTTCCAGGCCGAAGACGAGATCGCGGCGGTCTGCGCGGCCATCGGGGCGTCCTACGCGGGCGCCTTGGGTATCACGGCGAGCTCTGGCCCCGGCATCGCGCTCAAGATGGAGGCCATCGGCCTGGCCATCTCGACCGAGCTGCCGCTGGTCATCGTCAATGTGCAGCGCGGCGGGCCCTCGACGGGGCTCCCGACCAAGACCGAGCAGTCCGACCTCTTGCAGTGCGTGTGGGGCCGAAACGGCGACGCGCCGCTGGTGGTGCTGGCCGCGTCGACGCCGTCCGACTGCTTCGAGATGGCCATCGAGGCCGTCCGCATCGCCACGCGCTACATGACCCCCGTGTTCCTGCTCACCGACGGCTACCTCGCCAATGGTGCCGAGCCCTGGCGCATCCCAGACGTCAGCACCTTCGAGCGCTTCCCCGTGACCTTCCGCACGGACACCGAGGGCTTCCACCCTTTCCTGCGCAACGACGAGCTCACGCGAAACTGGGCCATCCCCGGCACCCCCGGCCTCGAGCACCGCATCGGCGGCCTCGAGAAGGCCTACGACTCCGGAAACGTGTCCTACGACGACGCCAACCACCAGAAGATGACCTGGGTACGCGACGAGCGCATCCGCCGCATCGCGGACCACGTCGAGCCGCAGAAGGTGAACCTCGGCGAGGACTCCGGCGACCTGGTCGTCGTTGGCTGGGGCTCGACCTACGGCGCCATCCACCAGGCGGTGAAGAACGCGCGCCGGTCGGGCCTATCGGTCTCGCAGGTGCACATCCGCTACCTCAACCCGCTGCCGCGAAACCTGGGCGAGCTGCTCTCTCGGTTCAAGCAGGTGCTGGTGCCCGAGATGAACAATGGCCAGCTGGTGAAGATGCTGCGCGCGGAGTACCTGGTCCCGGCCGAGGGCCTGAACAAGGTCTCCGGGAAGCCCTTCAAGATCGCTGAGATCGAGCTCGCCATCCGCCAACGGCTCGAGAGCTAAGCGAGCGGCTCCCACGCCACTCGTCGAGGAGACACACCATGAGCGTCGCCGAACCCACCCCGACCCTGACCCGCAAAGACTTCACCTCCGACCAAGAGGTCCGCTGGTGCCCCGGCTGCGGGGACTACGCCATCCTCGCCGCGGTGCAGCGCCTGATGCCCGAGCTGGGCGTCCCGAAGGAGGACACGGTCTTCGTCTCGGGCATCGGCTGTGCGGCGCGCTTCCCGTACTACATGAACACGTACGGCTTCCACACGATCCACGGACGCGCGCCGGCCGTCGCGACCGGCATGAAGCTGGCGAATCCGAAGCTGGACATCTGGCTGGTCAGCGGCGACGGCGACGCGCTGTCCATCGGCGGAAACCACCTGATCCACTTGGTGCGGCGCGACGTGGACCTGCAGTTCCTGCTCTTCAACAACCAGATCTACGGGTTGACCAAGGGGCAGTACTCCCCCACCTCGGTGTTGGGCCAGCGGACGCCCTCGTCGCCCATGGGCTCGGTGGATAACGCGATGTCCGCCGCCGAGTTGGCCTTGGGTGCGGGATCGCGCTTCGTGGCCCGCTCGGTGGACACCGACCTGAAGCACCTCCCGAAGGTGCTGACCCGCGCGCACCAGCACCGGGGGACCTCGCTGGTCGAGATCTTCCAGAACTGCGTCGTCTTCAACGACAACGCCTTCGGCCACTTCACGGCGAAGGACGTGGCGAGCGACCGCCAGCTCATGCTGGAGCACGGCGAGCCCATGCTCTTCGGCGCCGACAACGGCAAGGGCCTGCGCGTCCGTCCGGGCGGCGGAGTGCAGCTCGAGGTCGTGACCCTGGGCGAGGACGGCATCGGCATCGGCGACGTGCTGGTGCACAACGAGACCGACCGCGTCCTGGCGGGTGCGCTGGCGCAGCTTCAACCGCCGGCCTTCCCGGTCGCCCTGGGCGTGCTCTACTGCAACCCCGGCGTCACCACCTACGACCGCGCCGTCCGCGACCAGGTCGTCCAAGCGCGAGCCAAGCGCGGCCCGGGCGACCTGAACAGGCTCCTACGTTCAGGCCACACCTGGAAGGTGGAGCTGTAGCTGGCGGTCAGGGCAGCGGCTACGCACCTCTCAGGCGCCGCCGCTTCCTCGGATCGCTTGTGCGGCGGGCAGGGAGCCCGCCTCCGTGCGCCCTCGGGCGCGACGACGCCAGGAAGGCCCAGGCGTCCGCGTCCGTGGGAGCACACTTCGGCAGCTTTGGCCTGCTGCAGGCGTGAGGGAGCGTCCCGCCCGGGACATAGACGGCCCCCTCGCGCTCCGAGTAGCACCACTCGGTGATGCCGTTGTCGAGCAACGCGGCCCGCTGCTTCACGCACGCGAATCCCTCTGGACACGGCACGCCGAGTAGGCCGCAGACGAGCGTCGTCGCCGACGTGTTGTGGTTCGGGGAGGCGTCCGAGTCCTGGCCGCTGCCCTCCGAAGCGGCGTCGCAGGCGCCGGGCGCGACGATTGCGAAGGCCAGCACACCGTTGAGGCGGGCGCAGGGCCCAAGAGCGCGTTCGATGCTTGATGCCCTCACGGTGACACCTCCCGAAGCGGGTAGGCGTCGATGCTGCCAGCGGTGCCGCTTATGAGCACCGGCGCAGAGAACGGAAACGCCGTGGGTGGGGAGCCCGTCGACGCGCTACGGGACAAAGGGCACGTCCCACGGGATGTGGGTGGGGGTGTAGGTGCCGTCTTCGTTGGGGTGGAGGCCCCAGCAGCGGAGGCGGCCGTCGGCGATGAGGGCGCAGCCGAGGCCCGTGTGGCAGGCGACCGCGATGGCGTCCTCGATGGGTTCGATGTCCACAATCTTATTGAAGTCCTTTGGGGTCTCGTTCCCGGGCCAGGTGTTGATGCCGGGATTGGCGACGCCGAGGGTGAGGGTATTGCCGCCAGCACCCCAACCTTGAACCCGGCCGTCCGCGCGCGCGCCGAGGACGAGATGGGAGCCCACGGACGCCACGTCGATGACATCAGCGAAGCCCCCGAGCCACGTCGGCGCTGAGATGATGAACTCCCAGTTGGAGGGCTTGATCCTGACGAAGGAATCCCAGAACCACACCGTTCCATCGCCTCGAAGCGCGGTCGCGTTGGCCCTGCCGCTCAGGGCGATGACACGGTCAACGCCTGCTTCCTCGCTCGAGTCCGACGGGTTCGGTGAGGCCCACTTTCGGACCAGACCGTCGGCAGCGAGGAATCGCCGGGCGCTCGAGGCCATGATCACGTTGACGCCCCCGCCGATCGCGATCGCGAACCCCGACCAGGCGGACTCTTCGATGAAGGGGATGATCATGATCCCCCAGCAGAAGAGCTGGCCATCCGCGCGTGCGGCGCAAGTGCCCTGTGCGGTCGGGAGTTCGCCGTGTCCAACGCTCAGGGCGTGCGTCAGCCCCAGCACGCCAAGCGGGGCAAACCCGGAAGCGCCTTGGGGAATCGTTGCGTTCCCCGCTCCAAGATTGCCGCCGTAGCCGTCAGCACCCCAGCACTTAACCCCGCCCGACGCGAGCATGGCGCAAGCGTGGTCATTCATCGCGCCGGCTCCAGACGCGGAGTGGACATCTAGCACTTGGATGGGGACCGCTTCCGGTGGCGGCAGCACCTGCCCTGGAACGGAGGTGGCACCGAGCTGAAAAGCCTCGTTTGCGCCCCAGCAGCGCATCGTCCCGTCTGAGAGCAGCGGGCAGACGAACGAGTTGCCGGCGGTCACGTCGACAGGAGCCGCCAGGTCCACGAGGCCCTGGACCGCGACCGCGGGAGAAGGCACGCCGCTGCTCGGTTCAAAGGCCCAGCACACCGCGCGGCCCTCGCCGGTACGAGCGCAGCCTTGTTGCGCACCGACTCCCAGCGCCGCGATGGCCGCTGTGCTCGGAACGAGCGCAACGCTGGACGCCCCCGCCCCCCAACAGCGCACGCTGCCGTCGCCGATTCGCGCGCACGCCCTGTCGCCGCCGGCCGCGACGTCGGACGCGCGCTCGATGCCGGCCACCTCGACGGGCAGCAGCTCCGCCGCCGACGTGGCCGCCGCGCCCGATTGCCCTTGGTCGTTGGCCCCCCAACACCACACCGTCCCATCGCCCAGACGGGCGCATGAATGTCCCTCACCGGCTGTCACATCGGTGACATATTCGAGCGCTTCGACCGTCGTCCACACCGTCCGGTCGCTCTCGTCGCCGTGCCCGAGCCGCCCGGCATCGCCGCGCCCCCAGCACGCGACGAGCCCGTCGGCCGCGACCGCGCAGGTGTGCTCGGCGCCGCACGCGACGTCTTTTACGTAGGCGGCACCTACCACTTCGGCGGGTTCGAGCCGGTCCTCAAACGTGCCGTCGCCAAGCTGGCCGTCGTCGTTGGCCCCCCAGCAACGCATCGTCCCTGCGCCCAGAATCGCGCAGGTGTGGCCCCCGCTGCCAGCGAGTGCTTTCACCATCGACAGTCCCGCCACCTCGACCGGCCACTCCGACGACGCCGTGGTCCCATCGCCAAGCTGGCCCCGGTCGTTTCGACCCCAGCAGCGCACGGTCCCATCGCCCATCAAGGCACAGGTGTGCTCGAATCCCGCCGCCACCGCACGGACCCGCTCGAGACCCAACACCGGCGCCGCCACCTCGCGCAAGACCTTCGTCCCGTCCCCAAGCTGCCCCCAGGAGTTTTCACCCCAGCAACGCACCGTGCCCCGCGCCATCACAGCGCACGCGTGCGCGCCGCCGACCGCCACGGCCCGAATCGCCTGGTCGCCCGGCGTCAGAGCCGTCGCCCACACGAGATTTGCGTCGCTGTTGCCCGCGGCGTCCCGCGCATGCACCACGAAGAAGTAGCGCGTGTTGGGCTCAAGCCCCGAGACAATGTGCACAACGACCCCCGGAGCGCTCTCGTCGTCCACCGTAAACGGCTGACACCCGCCGACGGCGACGCGCTTTTCGCTGACGCAGACCTCGTAGACAATGGCCGACCCAGGCGAGACATCATCGGTCGCGGCCTCCCAGGTCAGCCGTACCTCGGTCGCGCTTACGGCCTCCGCGCTGAAGACCCCAGCAAACGAGGGCGCCACCTCGTCGAGTGGCCCCTCCGCGTCGGCCGCATCGGTCTCCGAGTCAGCATCGCCGGCTCCGGCATCACCCGATGAGGCCGAATCGGCAGCGTCGACGTCGCCATCGCCGTCCGCGTCATCATCTCCCGCCTCGCCATCACCCGCGCCACCGTCTCCCGCGTCGGCGGAATCGCCATCCCCGCTGGCATCGAAGTCCACGGCCGCATCGTCGTCCTCGCTTGGCGAATCGGCACCCGGCCCAGCATCGGCATCTGGTCCGAGATCGTTGCCATCGACGTCGGCCGGACCATCGTCGTCCAAATCGAGCCCTTTGACCTCCGAAACATCGAGGTCCCCGCCGACATCCGAGCCGTCGCCGACCTCTCGCCTGGGAAGGTCAGGCCCGCCGAGATCACCTTCAACCGTCTCGTTGTCCTCGACCGAACCGAGGTCCGGCAGCGCGTCCAGTCGCACCTCCGCCGGGCCGCTGTCAGCGACCTCCGCCCCCGTCGTCTCGTGCGCCGCCACAGCGTCGAGCGACGCTTCCCCCACCGCCCCATCACCGAGCGCGTCGCCGACGGTCCCGGACGAGGAACACCCGACGCCAAGCACGATGCCGACCGCAAGAAACCACGCCGACGCGCACGGCTTCCGAGGTGTCGCTGCAACCCGCGAGCCACACCCGCCCGGGTCGAGCCGCCCGACCGGCGTTGGATCAATCACTGGCCTTGCTCCTGAGCATGGGCTTGGCGAAGGCCGCGCCTGTGGCGGGGAGAGACCAGAGGCCCAATCGAGCGGTATCCGACGGCGCGTTGGCGTCGGCGAGACCCAAGGCGGCAGGGCGTTGTTCGCCCGACCCCTCGAGCGGCCAAGCGGTATGCCAGTTCTCGCAACCGCCCGCGGGCTGTGGCTCGCAGCGGGCGTGCACTACCGCGTTCAACGACCCACCCGCTTCCACCCGAGCGGCGACCTGAACCAGACCGCGGAAATACGCGACCGTGGGTCGGCCGACGATGGGGGGCTTCACGTAGGTTTCGCCGTCAACGCCGATCGTTTCCCAATATGACAGGGAGTTCGGTGAGGGCGCTGCGGCTGCGAACTCCCAGAGCACGAGCGCGTCGGATTCGGTCCCGTCGGGCGTACCGAAGGCCACGAAGATGCGCGCTTGGGTCGTGGTTTCGGGGATGTCCAGGCCGGCGCTGGCCACCGAGAGCCCGGTCGAGGCCAGGACCGCGGGGGAGGTCGGCAGCAGCTCCCACTGTGGGCCCGGGACCCCGTCGACAAAGGGCAATCGCATGGCTCTCACCGGGGCGTTTGCCGCGGAACCCTCCTTGTAGAAGAGGTAGAGTTCGCCATCGTCCTCGACGAGTGCCGGGGTGACATTTGTACCCAACTCCACGCCGACCGCGCCGGTGGCAGCGCTTGGATGCGGCCCTTCCGCCCAGAACCCGTTCGGACCCAACGAGGCCATCCGCAGCGAACCATCCTCGCCGCCAAACACCGTGAAAATCGTATCCCCAATCGTTGCCGCCGCGGGCCCGGTCGAAATGGGAACGGCGAGGTCAACGATGCCGCCCGTGCATTCGCCGCCGAACGCGCACGCCTGGGTGTGGTAGCAGAGAAAGCCGGCCGAGGCGGCCCAGAACGAGTAGTGAAAGCCGCCGCGCGATGCCAAAGCGATATCCTGGTCGGCTGGCACCGCGGCACCCACGGCTGCCGCGACCGACCACAACCCGATCGCGTCCGCGGCGGCTCGGACCATGGTGAGGATGGCGATTGCATCCGCGTCTCCCAAAGTCTGGGTAAGATCCTGCGCTGCTTGGAACAGGCCGTCGCGCATATCCTCAAGGCTGCCAGTGGCCGCACCGACGAGCGTGTCGATAAAGAGCTGGGTGAGGTCTTTGTAGGTCCATCCCACATCCAGGACGAACGGGACGGTGACGCCGTGGTGCGTGCCACTGTTGTCCGGGTCGCCCATGAGTTGAGCGAGCTTGCTGATCAGGTACCCGTTGTGATTTTCCGAACAGGCGAAGCATACCTCCGAGATGTGCGTGGGAGTGGGGCTGGCGACACCGAGGATGGTATTCGGGACGGCGAAGGATGGCGACGTAGAATCAACGCACGGGCATCCGCTGCCTGTGCACTGCAGTCCCTTGTACCAGTCAGGGGCGACCAGGCCGGTGATCGGGTCGCGCTCGTAGGCTTGACGCAGGACTCCGAATACATCGCCCAAGCCTTCTCGGATCCACCCTGCCGTGGTGAGGGATGACATACCGAGCTTGCCCTCATGGTGGTCGATGGCGTGGCTCGTCTCGTGGGCGATCGCGAACTCGAAGGCGTCGTCGTCGATCAGGACGCCGGCGGCGTTTCTGAGGAGGTCGGACGACACCGCGATCAGCTCCTCACCCGCCTGCCCTCCCGCAAACCAGCGGGCCGGGGCTGGCTGTCGGCCAGAAGGTCGAATGCGGACGAGATTTCGCAGAGGTTGGCGACTTGACCTGCCACGCTGCGGAAGTCGGTGACGGCGCGCAGGCGGTGCAAAGTCGCGTCGGCGTCCTTGTCCCAGCCGACACTCCCCGTCCATTCGTAGTAGAACGCGCCGACGCCGTTGAGCGCGTCAGCCAGAGCCTCTCCATTGGCCGACGGCTCTGCGGCACGGCACTCCGGGGCGTCTTGCACGCAGGGCGCGAGCGCGCCGGTGACCGCGTCAGCGCAGTAGGTGAAGAACTCGCCGGTCCCCGGCGGGGTGGGGTTCCCGCAGTGATTCGCAGAACCGGGCGTAGTTTCGGTGATCGTCGAATACTGGAGCATCTCAGGATTGACATAGGGCGCAACCGCAAGCAGGGGCTTGGCAGTGATGGTCCCGGTCACCGTGCACACCCCGGTCACAGCATTGAATTCCGTGCACGGCTGCACTTCCTGCGAGAACGCCTCCACACGCCGCTCTGCCGGCGCGAGTTCGTCCCAGGTCATGGAGGCGCCGCGTTCATCCAGGCGCAGCACCGAACCGTCGCCGCGGTCGATGTAGGCGTCGGGCGCGCTCGGGTGGCCATGGACGCGGGCGCGCCACGCGAGGACCGCCGGCTTGCCAGTGAAACCCCCAGCCGCGGAGTCATAGATGCCGGC
Organism: Myxococcota bacterium; assembly: GCA_041389525.1. Taxonomy (GTDB): domain Bacteria; phylum Myxococcota_A; class UBA9042; order PHBI01; family JACKFB01; genus JACKFB01. The sequence goes on from JAWKRR010000008.1 coordinate 13,441, forward strand.
GAGCAAGGTGACGCCCGCCGTGGGATCGGCGCCGAACGCTTCCGCCGCCGTGGCCTTGGCTTGCTCATCGGTCACGCCGCCTGAAGCCCATGATACCGCGGCGGGCGGCGTCAGGTGTCCACCGGCGCGCGTCACATATCCGTCGGGGCTGACGACGACTCGGAATTGCGAGGTGAAGACCGGCAGCCCGTCGATGCTCTGGACCAGTCGGACGCGCGAACCGCCGGCGCGTTCGGCGTGGATGCTGACGGTCTCAAGGCCGACACGCCCGACCATCTCGGTCGGGTCGATGGCGAAAAGCGCCGCGTTGTCGGCCACGAAGGCCTTCGCGATGGCTTCTGGACCGGCCCCGGGGCCGACCGAGGTGGCCAAAGACATCCGGCAGGCGGACAGAGAAGTGACCTGTCCGCGGCCATCGGTGCCGACGGAGAGCGTGCTTCCGCGCAGGCCCATGGCGTCGCACCGCTTCGTGATCGACTCGCGTTCAGCGGGGGTCACCGCGTCGAGGACCCCATCCCACGTCGATCGGACCTGACTCGACACCGTCCCCAATCGCGCCTGCAGACCGGTCTGAATGCTCGGCAACGCGCTCCAATCATTGGGCATTACGACCAGCGTGCTCGGCTTCTCAATCGCCTCCAGCCGATAGTCGTCGCGGAGGAGGACGGTCGCGACATAGGCCACACGCGGGCTGAGGCCGGTGACTCGGGCGGTGGTAACTCCCGGGCCGAAAATCCCGGCAAAGCCGCCGGGAACTGTGGGGTCTACCGGCAAGATCATGAGTTCGTAGACGAAATCGAACTCGGAGGAGCCGAGAGACCAATCCAGTTGCAGTTCAGTTCCGCTGATCGGGGTGGCAGACATGAACGGAGCGCCAATCCAGGTCGGTCGGTCCGTTTGCGGCCTGGGAGTGATCTCGGTGGGGAAGGTGGCGGTGTTGCCCCAGAAGTCGACGGCTTGGATCTGGAAGGTGTGGGTCGTGTCGGGGGAGAAATCCCATAGGGTCGCCTGGGTGCGGTTGCCCTGGACTTCGAGGCGCGCCTGTCCGGCTTCGAGGATTCGGTAGGCGACGACCCCGCTGGCGTCGTAGGCGCTCGACCAGAAGAAGTCGGCGGTTACTGGCGAACTGGCGATCGCTTTGAACTGGGTGCCGGGATCCCAGGTGGGCGGTATGGTCTCGGCGACCATGTTGATCGAGGCGGTGACTGGGGTTGATGAATTGCCGGCAGCGTCCTGCGCCACGACGACCACGGCGTAGGTTGGGGCCCACAGCGACTCGAAGGAGACTGAGGTGGACGGTGGCGAGGCCGACGTGCCGGTCCAGTACCCATTGGCGAAGACCAAAATCCCGTAGCCGGCGACTCCCTCATCGTCCGTCCACGAGGCTTGCGACCAGTCCACGACGAGTCCGTAGCCATCCAAGGTGGCGTTGAGGATGGAACTGGGGTCCGTTTCCGGCGGGTCGCTGTCGCGGGTGAGGATGCCCCAAGTGGGACCGAAGTCGGACCGGTTCTGCGCGGCGTCGAGGGCGTGTAGCGAGAAGTCGACGAGGGTGCCGAGCGGCAGGGATTCGGCGCGATATGAGGTGACCGTCGAACCAAGGTTGGCGATGAGAACTCCGTCTTGCCGCAGCTCGTAGTGATCCACGCCGACGTTGTCGGCGGCGGCCGACCAACTCAGGTCGACCCAGGTGGCGTGGACGTCTTCGGCTTGGAAGGGGATGGGCCAGGTCGGCGGGGCGGTGTCGGAGAGGATCAGGTCCAGGGTCGTCATGGTCTGCGACAGGTTGCCGGCGGCGTCTTTGGCGACGATCGCGAGGTGCCAGGTGCCGTAGCCGAGATCTTCAATGATGGCCGAGGTTTCGGTGCCGGCGACCTCCGCGATGAGCGAGCCGTCCTGCAGGATCTGGTAGGAGGTGACTGCGATATTGTCCGTGGCGGCGGTCCAGGTCAGCGAGGCGTCGCCGTCTCCGGCCGGTTCGGCCATCAACCAGGCCTGCTCGGGCCACTGTGGCGGGCTGGCGTCGCAATTGGGGATTTCGCCGTGGGCGCAGGCGCCCGACACGCAGGAGTCGGACGTGCAGAGATCGCCGTCCCAGCACTCGATGCTCTCGGGCATGATGCCGTGGCCACAGCTTGAGCCGGGGGTCGCCACCACCGCGTCGGTACCGACCGCGACCCAGCGGCCGGCGGCGCGGCCCATGAAGAAGTCGTCCGCGCCGATCTGGAGCGTGCCGTTGGGCGCCCAGATCTGGGTGTTTGCCATGGAACCCGTCCCGAAGGTCGCCGCGGCCGGCGTCGAGAGCATGGCGCCGTCGCTGCCGTTTTGGCCCAGGACGATGACGCCGGTCTGATCGTAGGTGAGACCGGCGGGTGGCTCGATGGTCAGGCCGATGTACGAGGCGTCTCCGACGCTGAGGCGGCCGGTAACGATGACAAACGCGTCCGCCTGGAACGCGAAGAACGCGTGGTCGCCCAGGATCAGGTCGCCCAGGACGTACTCCCCCTGACCCAACACGAGGATCGTCGGCTCTTCGGCGTCGCCGCTGGCCAGTGTGACGGTCCCGTACTCACCCGGCGCCAGCTCATCGAAGCCACCCGCGCTCACCGTCACGCTCGGCGCGTTTTCGGGAGCGCTCATCTCCGGTGCGTCGCCGAACATGAAGTCCAGCGGCAGCGAGGCCGGCGACGTCGGCGTGCTGCCGGTCGTCGCGGTGGCATCAGCCTTGAAATCGTTCATGATCACGCCGCCGCTCACCGACGCGCGGGCGCGGAGGCTCACCGAATCGGCCGTGAGACTCCCGAGGACCGACGCATCGACGTCCAGCGTCAACTCAGCGCTGTCGGCAAGATGCGAGGCGGTGCGGGCGTCCTGAACCACCACGTCACCGTGGACCGTCGCCCGAGCGCCGACAAGGGTGGAGTCGTGCGCGAAGATCACCCAGTCCGAGGACTGCGCCGACGCCGGCGGCGCGAGCGCACCCATCAGCAGCGCGAGCAGCCCGCAGCGGACGCGGAGGCGATCAAACCGGGAGGGGTACGCACGTTCAGTGGCATCCGTGGAGGGCGAACGGGCATGACTTCTCCTAAGCAGGTCGATCGCGTCGGCAGCGCGCGAGGGAGACCTACGATCCGGCAAGCTAGCCGAGTCGGTGAGAAAGTGTCCCAAAAAGCGCAGACCCCTGACGGTTTCAGCGACCGCGCGGACCGTGATTTATTGCATTGCACCGGAGTGCCTCCAGGTGCAACCTCCATGGTTTTGACCGCGCCCGGCCTTGCCAGAGCACACCGGGTCCGGCGGAGCGGCCCTGCCGCTCTGGCAACTGCAGCTGTTACACTTCCACCAACTCGCCTGACACCCAAGACCGCTCGACAGCGATTGCGTCAATCGCATCGCCTGCCCCGCCGACTTCCCTTGCAAGTGCCACAAATTGACACACTGCAACACAGGGCGTCCGGGCCCGACGCTGGCGGCGGTCCACTGCACCCACTCAAGAGTCACGCTCGTAGCGCGGGCTTGGCCCGGAACCCAATAGGGTCTCGAGGCGTGGCCGGCTCATGTCCGGTGAGGAACTTCCGCGCGGAGGGGGATGGGATTTCATGGTTACCACGGAGGCACGGAGACACGGAGACATGCACACGGAGGAAGCGCCCTGCGTGTGCGCGGGTGTTCCTGGCGAAACCACGCGATTGTATCAACCTCGCCATCCCGCCCCCACGCCTCGCCCCGCCTCCGTGTCTCCGTGCCTCCGTGGTAAAGAACTTTCGATTCCATCGCCCGCTCGACCCTGCCCGTCACAGCTCCTCCACGATGCGTATAGATTCTGTGCGCAGCGCGGAGAAATTCGGATCTAGTAGATCAGGGGTTTCGCAGTTCTTGAACCACGGCTTCCATGACCTCGAGGGCGTCGCCGAAGAGCATGGCGGTTCGCTCGTGATAGAAGAGCGGGTTGTCGACGCCGGCGTAGCCGGAGGCTCTTGAGCGCTTGCAGATGATGGTCTCGCGGGCTTCCCAGACGTGGATGACGGGCATGCCCCAGATGGGGCTCTCGGGGTCGGTCTCGGCCGCTGGGTTCACGATGTCGTTGGCGCCGACGACCAGGGCGACGTCGGTGCGGGCGAACTCGTCTTGGACCTCGTCCATCTCGAAGACGATGTCGTAGGGGACGGCGGCTTCGGCCAGCAGGACGTTCATGTGACCCGGGAGGCGACCCGCGACGGGGTGGATGGCGAAGGCGACGTCCACGCGGCGTTCGCGCAGGAGCTCGGTGATCTGGAAGATGGCGTGCTGGGCGCGGGCGACGGCCATGCCGTAGCCGGGGACGATGACCACGCGGCGCGCGGCCAGGAGCTTCTGCGCCGTGTCGCGCACGCTGACCTCGCGCGTCTCGGTGGGGGTGTCCGCGCGCGGGCCGCTGGTCGATGGCTTTGACGAGGTCTGGCCGAAGCCGCCCAGCATCACGCTGATGATGGAGCGGTTCATCGCGCGGCACATGATGATGCTGAGGATCGCGCCGCTGGAGCCGACCAAAGCACCCGTAATAATGAGCAGATCGTTGCCCAACATGAAGCCGGCGGCTGCGGCGGTCCAGCCGGAATAGCTGTTGAGCATGGAGACCACCACCGGCATGTCCGCGCCGCCGATGGCCATGACGAGGTGGACGCCGAGGAGGCCCGCGAGGCCGACGCAGACCAGCAGCGGGATCAGCCCTGACGTGCCGTCCGCGCTGAGGTAGGGCACCAGCATGGCCAGGGCCAGGCCCAGCAGAGCGAGGTTGAGCAGGTGGCGGCCTGGGAGCAGCAGCGCCCGCCCGCTCAAGATCCCTTTGAGCTTTCCGAAGGCGACGAGCGAGCCGGTGAACGTGATGGCGCCGATGAAGACGTCGAGGAAGACCTCGACCAGGAAGATGCTGCGGGCGGCGCCCTCGTGCCCGGACTCGCCCATGTAGCTGGCGAGGCCTACGAGCACCGCGGCGAGGCCGACGAAGCTGTGCAGCATCGCCACAAGCTCGGGCATGGAGGTCATCGCGACCCGCGCCGCCATCACGGCGCCCACGGCCGCGCCGCCGCCCACCGCCAGCGCGAGCAAGACGTAGCCGCTGCCGCTCGCCGCCCACGCCGTCGCCAGGATCGCGGCCGCCATCCCGACGATCCCGTAGGCGTTGCCGCGCGCTGCCGTCGCCTGGCTCGACAGCCCGCGCAGGCTCAGGATGAAGAGCACGCTCGCCGCGAGGTACGCGATGATGAGGAGTGATTCCCCCAAGGTCTGCGCTACCTCCGGAACATGCGCAGCATCCGCTGCGTCACGAGAAAGCCGCCGGCCACGTTGATGGCGGCGAAGAACACGGCGGCGGCCCCAAGCAGCGTGTCGGCGCTGCCGAGCTCGCCCGAGACGTGCAGCATGCCGCCCAAGATGATGATGCCGCTGATGGCGTTGGTCACGCTCATCAGCGGGGTGTGTAGCGCCGCGGTCACGCTCCAGATGACCTGCCAGCCGACAAAGCAGGCGAGCACGAAGACGGTGAGGTGCTGGAGAAACTGCGTGAGCGCGGGGCTCGCCGGGATGGCGTCGGCGTAGGCGCGCAGGCCCACCCAGACCGCGGCGAGGCAGAGGGCGACCAGCCAGCCTCGGCCGGCGCGCGGGGCCGCCACGACCTTGCTCGGCGGCGACGGCGGCGCGGTCGGCGCAGCGGCGGCGGGTTCGGGCGACTTCGGGACGGCCGCCGGCGCGACCGGGGTCGGCCGAGCCGGCGGCGGCCACAGCACCTCGCCCTCGTGCAAGACCGTCGCGCCGCGCACGATCTCGTCGGTGAGGTCGACCCGAAACTGTGAGGCGTCGCCTAGCAATTCGACGAGGTTGACGATGTTCTGGGCGTAGAGTTGGCTCGCCGTCGTCGCCGCGCGGCTCACCAGGTCGGTGTAGCCCACGACCTGCACGCCCGCGTGCTCGATGACCTCGCCGGCCTGGGTGAGCTCGCAGTTGCCGCCCTGCTCCGCCGCCAAGTCCACGACGACGCTGCCGGGCCGCATGGCCTCGACCATGTCGCGGGTCCACAAGAGCGGCGCCTTCTTCCCCGGCACCAGGGCCGTGGTGATGACGACGTCCAGCTCCGGCGCCTCGGCCCGAAAGAGCGCCATCTCCGCCTCGATGAAGGCCGCGCTCATCTCCTTGGCGTAGCCGCCCTTGCCCTCCCCGTCCTCGACCAGCGGGACCTCAAGGCAGCTCGCGCCGAGGCTCTGCACCTGCTCGCGCACCGCCGGCCGCGTGTCGAAGGCCCGCACGACCGCGCCCATGGCCCGCGCGGTGGCGATGGCCTGCAGCCCGGCCACGCCTGCCCCGATGACCAGCACCCGCGCCGGCGCCAGCTTGCCCGCCGCGGTGATCTGCCCGGTGAAGAAGCGACCAAACCGGCTCGCCGCCTCGACCACCGCCCGATAACCCGCGATGTTCGCCATGGAGCTGAGCGCGTCCATCGACTGCGCGCGGGTAATGCGCGGCACCTGGTCCATGGCGATGACGGTCGCCCTCCGCGAGCGCAGCCGCTCGACCAGGTCGACCTGAGTCGCCGGCCAGATGAACGAGATCAAGCGCCCGCCCGCCCGCAACAGCTCCGCCTCGTGCCGCCCCAGCTCGGGGTGACCCTCGGGCTCCCGCACCTTCAGCACCAGGTCGCTGCCCGCCCAGATCCGCTCAGGATCCGCCTCGATCTGCGCCCCGGCGGCCGCATAGTCGGCGTCCGAAAAGCGCGCGCCCAACCCCGCGCCAGACTCGATGGCCACCTCAAAGCCCATGCCCACGAGCTGCCGCACGCTGTCGGGGGTCGCCGCGACACGGCGCTCTCCGGGGTGGACCTCCCGCGGCACTCCCAGCTTCATGGGTTGCTTCTCCCGGCGGCTGCCCAACCTTGACGCGCCGAGGGCCGCGTCAGGCGTCTGTCACCGCGCCTCGCCCGTCACTTCGACGGGTCCGCGAGGTTCCGCCACAGCCGCACCGCATCCTCGACCGTGTCGTACAGCAAGGCATACACGTTGCCCTCAGGACTCACCAGGGGCGGCGTGAGGAAATCCCCGACCAGCGCCGGAAGCGTCCAACACTTCTCCGTCGGTGGCAGCGAGCAGATCGTGAAGGGACCGCCCGAGGTCGTGCGGTACGCGGCCCCCCACAGCACGGTCTGCTTCGTGTCCGAGTGCAGCGGCAGCAGCTCGGCGAGGCCGGTGCGCCACGGGGTGAAGACACCGGCGACCACGCGGCCGTAAGTCACGCCGCCCGGCGGATTGAACGCCAGCCACGAGTCCCCGCTGATCGGGTGGATGGCGCGGGCGTAGACGGGCCCCGTCATCGACGGCGCGACCACGGTGCCGTTGGACGCGGTGACGCGCCCGAGCCCGAAGGTGCCGTCTACCTTCTTGTAGTCGACCCAGATCCCGCCGTTGCTGTCTGCGCTCTGAGGCGTCAGCAGCGCCGCGCCCTGGTTCTCGGCGCTGTCGAAGAACTTCGTCGCCAGCGCGACGCCGCCGGACACAGAGACCTGGTAGATGCCCTTCTTCTCGCCGTCGATGCCCAAGACCGTGACGTCGCCCTTCGCGGTCAGGGCGGCCTTGCCGGGTCTCGAAGCAGCTGCGGTGCGTAGCCGCTCCCCGTGCTGACCAGCCCGACCACGTAGTGCTGTGGCGTGCAGGACGTGCGCGTAGAAATTCCCGTCGGGCGAGTCGTCAAACCAGGCCCCCTTGGGCGTGGTGGTCGTCCCCGCCGGGACCCCGCCGTAGGTGCCGGCGGCCACCACGGGCCCCTTGGCCACGCACGCCACGAGCTCGCCGCTCACCCCGGCCTGGGCGTCGCGCCCGACCGCGCCCAAGAACCCGCGCGCGCCTGGCTGAAACACCGTCTTGAAGGTGTTGCTGCACGCCCAACCCAGCTCCTCGACGACTAGGCCGGCCCCGTCCCACCAGTACGCGGTGGTGGTGCCGTCGCCCTCGTCCATGACCGTGTAGACCTCGTTCCCGGCGACGTAGAAGCTGGCGTCGCGCGGGTCGGCCGCGAAGGGGATCTCCGAGTCGTTGCTCTTCGAGTTCCACCACCCGACGTTCCGCGAGGTGGCGCCGAGGTACTCGAACCACCACTGCCCGTTGGCGGTCAGCGCGTAATCGAGCAGCTTGTCGGGCGCGCACGAGGTCCCGCCCACGATGGAGTGCGAGGCCCCGATGGCGCCGTCGACCATCTGGACCAGCCGCGGCGGGTCATTGACCAGCTTCCGAACGCAGTACCAGGGGTTCCCGCTCGCGTCGTTCGGCATCGCCCCGAGGTAGCGGAGCTCCGCGTGGGCGTCCCCCAGTCCGCCGGCGATCTTCCCGTTCTGACCAAAGGCCTGCAACGAGATGAGCGAGGTGCTGCTCGCCACCGGCTGGTAGACGACGCCGTTCTTCGCCACGACCACGCCGTGACCGACCGAGTCGACGAAGGCCTTGCCGCTGGCCTGCTGAATGACCTGCTGGCCGAAGAGCACGTGGAGCTTCAGGCGAGTCTGCAGCAGCGTGGTCCCATCGAGGATGTCGGTGAGGACCACCGGCTGGTCCAGCTCCGCCGCGGTGATGCCGCCGACGTTGGGCGAGAACTTCCCGTCGACCACGCGGTCGAAGCGCCCGCTGCTGCCGAAATCCACTGACATGAAGGCTTCGCTGCCCTGGGCGACAAAGGGCGCCGCGATGAGCGACGTGAGGCTCGGCGTGAACCAGCCCGGGAGCACCTGCAGGTCGTCGACGTTCTGAAGCGTCAGCAAGCCCGGCGGGTCGCAGGCGCCGGTCGCCAGCGTGCAGTCGAGCTCCTCGACGAAGGCGACGGCCAACCCGCCAGCCCGCGCCGCTCCCACCGCTTGCGTCGCCGCGCCCAGCGGGTACAGCGCCTCGGGCAGCGTCTCGAAATCGTCGCAGGCGAGGCCGATGGTGTCGCCGTCGAGGTCGGCCTGGCTCGCGTTGGCCAGTCGCGGGCAGTTGTCGACCGCGTCGAGGGCGCCGTCGTTGTCATCGTCCGGGTCACAGACGTCGCCAAGGGTGTCGCCGTCGAGGTTCGCCTGGTCCAGGTTGGCGATCTTCGGGCAGTTGTCTTGCCCGTCGAGGCGCGTGTCGTTGTCGTCATCGGGGTCACAGGGATCGCCCAGCCCATCTTTGTCCGTGTCGGTCTGGTCGGGCGAGTTCAGCGCTGGGCAGGTGTCGACGTCGCCGCACACCTTGTCGCCGTCCTTGTCGTTGTCCTTGTCGAAGGGGCACACGTCACAGACGTCGCCGATCCCGTCGTTGTCGCTGTCTTTCTGGTCGGGGTTGCTCTTCGCCGGGCAGTTGTCGTCATTGGCGCACTCGCCGTCCCCGTCCTTGTCGTTGTCGGCGTCGAACGGGCACACGTCGCACGCGTCGCCCGCCTTGTCGCCGTCCGAGTCGAGCTGGTCTTTATTGGCGTCCAACGGGCAGTTGTCCTCGCAGACGGTGTCGCCGTCGTCGTCCAAGCCCGCCTTGTTCGGGCACGAATCGCACACGTCCCCGACCTTGTCCTTGTCGGTGTCCTTCTGGTCGGCGTTCCAGTCGTTCGGGCAGTTGTCCTTGTCCCCGCAGTGCTCGTCCCCATCGATGTCGTCGTCGGGGTCGAGCAGGCACTTGTCGCAGACGTCGCCGGCGCCGTCGTTGTCGGAGTCCTCCTGGAACTGGTTTGCCTTGGTCGGGCAGTTGTCCAGCGGCTCCGGCACCCCGTCCTCGTCCTGGTCGTTTCGCGGGTCGGTAACCCAGTCGTCGCACGCGTCGCCGAACGCGTCGCCATCCGCGTTCTCCTGGCCTTCGTTCGAGATCTTCGGGCAGTTGTCGACGTCGCCGCAGTGCTCGTCGCCGTCCTCGTCGTTCTTCGGGTCGTTCTTGCAGAAGTCGCAGATGTCGCCCGCGCCGTCCTTGTCCGTGTCCGCCTGGTCGCTGTTCGCGTTCAGCGGGCAATTGTCGGGCCCGTCCTGACACCCCGTCGTCGCGCCGAGCTCGCCGCCGCCGTCGCAGATGCCGTCGCCGTCCGTGTCCGCGACATCGGGCTTGGTGCCCAGGGCCGCCTCGGCCGCGTTGCTGACCCCGTCGCCGTCGATGTCGTCGTCTTGCTCGTCGGGTCGCTGGTCGCGGTCCTCGTCGTTCTGCACGAAGATCTGCACCGACAGCCGCGTGGTCTGAGGCGGCGCCCCGTCGTCGGTCGCGACAAACACCACCGTGAACTCGCGCGTGCCGTCGACGAGGTTCGTCGTGTCGGCGTCGGGCCGCCACCGGAAGCGCCCGGACGCCTTGTCGAAGGTCGCCTTGTCGGGCTTGCCCTCGACCGAGATGTCGATGGCGTCGGAGTCAGGGTCCGAGACCTTGACGTCGAAGGACATCTCCACGCCCTCGACGCCGGTGCGCGCGGACAGGGCGATGGGCTGAACGATGGGCGCGCGGTTGGTCGTCACGTCGCTCGCGGTGTCGCCGACCGCGTCGCCCGTGTCGCCATCGCTGGGGTCGGAAGGCACGCTGATCTCGCCGCAGGCCACGAGCGCGAGGGCGCACGCGACGGCCGCGCCCCACTTCAACCAAGTCATCCGCCCCGTCCCCATCATACGCCACCTTCTGTCCGTCGGAGCTTCCACCGCAATGAGGCCGCGACTCGAGGCCGCGCCGGGCAGGCTCATCTGCAATTTCATGGTGCCACGCGGCAGCGGTCCCCGAGCTTCAAGGCGAAGTCGACGCGCCGGTTGCCGTCCGGAGCGGCCGCACCGTCGGCTCGCGGCTCAGCGTCACCCAGGCCGCCGGCGACCATCTGGGAGCGGCTCAGGCCCAGCTCCGCGAGGTAGTCGACCACGGCCTTGGCCCGCTCGCGCGAGAGCACGAGGCCGGCGACCGGGCCGCCCTCCTGGTCCGAGTGCCCATTGACCAGCAGACGGTCGATGTACGACGTGGACAGCACCTTGGACGCCACCTCGTTCAGCGCCCGGATGGCCGCTTCGTTCAGCCCGGTGCTGTCTTTGCTGAAGAGCACCACGTCGTCGATGCGGGCGTCACAATCTCGCGGCCGCGGGGCCGGCTTGGCCGACAACACCGCCACCGCCGAGCCGGGGGCGTGTCCGGGCAGCCGTCGCCGTCCTGGAACCCGTTGTAGGTCTCGGGCAGCAGCGGGCAGCGGTCCACCCGGTCGGGGATGCCGTCGCCGTCCCGGTCCTCGATGGCGATCTCGTCCGGACAGCCGTCGTGGTCCTGGAAATCGTTGAAGTCCTCGGGCTTGTTCGGGCAGCGGTCCCGGTCGTCGGGGATGCCGTCCTGGTCGTTGTCCTCGTCGGGGCAGCCGTCGGTGTCGGCGAACCCGTCGCGGTCCTCAGGAGCGAAGGGGCACTTGTCCTCGCCGTCGGGGATTCCGTCGCCGTCTTCGTCTTTCGCGCCCGGCGCCCACTGAAGCCCGGCCACGAAGCGAAAGGTCGGCGTCCCGATCCCCTTCACCAGGCCCGGCCCCGCCGCGGCCTGCACGGAGAGGCCAGGGATGACCGACCACTTCGGCCCCACCAGCAGCTCGAGGGTGGTGGTCGACTCCGAGCTGAAGAACTCAGCCAGCGGCGTGCGGCCAAAGAGCTCGGCGGAGAGCGTCACGATCTCGGGCGCTACGAAGACCTCGAGCCCAAGGCCATAAGTGAACTCATGGCTGAACTTCGTCTCCAAGAAGGTCGACGACTTCGAGCGCAGCCGCGTGCCCAGGTTCAGGCTCAGCACGGTGCGCGTGGTGCGGAAGTCGGTGATCAGCCCGACGAGGCCGCCCACCCCCGGGTCGCCTCGGAACTGGTCGCCGTCGCCGATGGGGATCGTCACCCCACCGCTCACGCCGAGCCCAAACCCGCCCATGCGGTTATTGAGGATCCGCCCACGCGCCCGGACGATCATGTCGCCGAGGCCGGCGCCGCTGACCGGCGTGATGGACGTGTTGTCCTTGCCGCTCTGCATCACGACGGCGAAGGGCACGTGGATCTCGAGCTGCGCGTATTCGAAGAGCCCGACACCCACGTCGAGATTGAGGAACTGCGCCTGATCGACGAGCTTCTCGTGGTGGCCGCCGACCCGCAGGCTGAGGCTGTCGTCCTCGAGCGCGTAGAGTAGCGAGGCGTACACACTCCAGGCCGGCGCGACCAAGGACTGCTCGACCGACCAGACCCGGTGCTGGCCGCCGACAGGGAAGAAGTTCTGGATGTTCGCGTTGCCCACGGCGGGCGGCGAGGTCTGGGCCTGCGCGGCCGGCGCCGGCGCCAGCGTCGCGGCCAGCAGCAGCGCGCTGAGCAGCCCGGCGAGCCGACGCCGCCTCAGCGCCAGCAGGCCGAGGATCGCCAGCCCGAGGATCACCGCCAAGCCGCCGCCGCCACTCGACGCGCAGCCTGTGAAGTTCTCGCCCTCGAGCACGGCCCCGGTGAAGTCGTCGCTGGGCTCGTTCGGGTCGGTGCCGCGCTCGACCTCGTAGCCGTCCTCGACGCCGCCGCCGTCGGTGTCCACGTTCAGCGGGTCGGTCGGCAGCCAGGGGGTGGTCCCCTGGACCTCGATCTTGTCGTTGAGCCCGTCGCCGTCGGTGTCCACGTTCTTCGGGTCGGTCTTGTACTTCAGCAGCTCGTCGCGGTCGGTCAGCCCGTCGCCGTCGGTGTCCGTCAGCCCGTCACGCGGGTCGTTCGGGTCGCCCTCGCCCTCGTCGATTCGCCCGTTGGCGTCGTTGTCCTCGCCGGGCTGTGCCTCGCACACGAAGGCCACCGCGGTCGGCCCGTCGCACACCCCGTCGTTGTCGCTGTCGGCGGCGCGCGGGTCGGTGGTCGTCGTCGGGTCGAGGTCCGGCTGGAAGATCGACGTGTCCGTCATGGGGCCGCCCACCGTCAGCCCGAACTCGGTCCCGTCTTGCAGGCCGTCGCCGTCGGTGTCCGAGGCCCGCGGGTTGGTCCCCAGCGTCAACTCCTGAGCGTCCGACAGCCCATCCTCGTCGCTGTCGGCGTCCTTGGCGTCGGTGCCCAACGACTTCGCAGCGCACGCGTCGCTCTCGGTGCTGGGTGCCGCGCAGCAGCTTCCGCCGGGCTTGCTGGACGCCGGGCAGCACCGAGCGAGCCGGCAGCAATCCTCGAGCGCGCCGCCCTCCTCGCAGTCGTTGATCTGGTCGTCGTCGTCGTCGTCGTCGACGCAGTTCAGCACGCCGTCCTGGTCGAAATCGAGGATCTGGTCCGGCGTCGGCTCCGACGCCTTGTTGCGGGGGTCGGTCCCACAGGCCAGCTCGGCCGTGTCATCGACGCCGTCGTTGTCATCGTCCGGGTCGAGGCAGCTGAGGATGCCGTCCTCGTCCTGATCCAGAAGGTCGCCCAGGGATGGCGTCGACGAGTTCGACAGCGGGTCGAAGCCGCAGAAGGACTCGACGCCGTCAGCCACCTTGTCGCCGTCGGTGTCGATCTGCTGGCCGTCGCAGGTCCCGTTCTTGTCCTTGTCCACGGGGAAGCTCGCCGGGTTCAGCGGGTCGGTGGCGCAGGCGCGCTCATAGCCGTCCAGCGCCGGGTTGCCCGCGTCGTCGAAGTCGGCGTCGCTGTTCGGGTCGACCGGGCTTGTCTCCAGGGCGCCGGTGCTGCCGTTGGCGTCGACGTCCTCGGCCCCGTCCGGCAGGCCGTCGGCGTCCGTGTCGGCCAAGAGCGGGTCAGACGGGATGCACCCACCCGCCGCCGTCCGGTAGCAGCTGTCGACCTCGACGCCGTCGCTCAGCCCGTCGCCGTCGGTGTCTTTCTTCTTCGGCGAGGTCTCGTCGACGTCGATGACCCCGTTCTGGTTGGCGTCCTCTACCCCGTCACCCAGCCCGTCGCCGTCGGTGTCCTTGAGCCGCGGGTTCGTGCCCAGCATCGCCTCGAGCACGTCGCTCAGGTTGTCCCCGTCGTCGTCGTCGTCGACGCAGTTGGCCTGGCCGTCGTTGTCCGTGTCCGCTAGGTCGCTCTCCAGCGGCCGCTCGGCGCCGTCCAGCGGGTTGGTCCCACACAGGATCTCCGCCGCGTCCGGGCTGCCGTCACCGTCGTCGTCGGGGTCCAACACGTCGCAGAGGCTGTCGTTGTCGGTGTCCACGGGGAGGTCGGCGCCGTCCGCGGGGTTGGTGCCGCAGCTCAGCTCGACCGCGTTCGCCCACCCGTCACCGTCGAGGTCGGTGTCCTGGTTGTCGCAGAGCCCGTCGTTGTCGGTGTCCTTCGGCACGCTCGCCGGGTCCTTCGGGTCGGTCTTGCAGAAGGTCTCGACCGCCGTCGACCACCCGTCATTGTCGGGGTCGGCGTCGGCGTCGATGGCGTCGCACAACCCGTCGCCGTCGGCGTCCCCGGGCACGCTCGCCGGGTCCAACCCGTCGGTCCCGCAGATGAGCTCGACCGAATCGAGCCACCCGTCACCGTCGTCGTCCGCGTCGACGAAATCGCACTGCCCGTCGGCGTCGAAGTCCAGCGGCACGTCCTTGTCGTCCAGCGGGTCGGTCTTGCACTGGTCCTCGAGGGCGTCGTTCCACCCGTCGTTGTCGTCGTCGGAGTCCAGCACATCGCAGACCTTGTCGCCGTCGGCGTCCTGGCCCAGCACGGCGGGGTTCGACGCCGGGTTCAGCGGGTCGGTGCCGCAGAGGCTCTCAACGCCGTTGGGCCAGCCGTCCGCGTCCTGGTCCTGGTCCAGCGCGTCGCACTGCCCATTGAAGTCCGCGTCCAAGGGCAGGCTCGACGGGTCGTGGGGGTCGGTGGCGCAGAGCAGCTCCTTGTCGTCGCTCCACGAGTCGTTGTCGTCGTCGGAGTCCACCGCGTCGCACAGCCCGTCGTTGTCGCCGTCCAGGCCCGCAGCCACGGGGTTCGACGCCACATCCAGCGGGTTGGTCCCGCAGGTCTGCTCGAGGGTGTTGGACCAGAGATCACCGTCGGCGTCCGGATCCTGGGCGTCGCAGAGCCCGTCCTGGTCCAGGTCGTGGGCCGCGTCCGTGGGCACGCTCAGCTTATCCAGCGGGTTGGACCCACACGCCGACTCCAGCAGGTCGTCGAAGCCGTCGCCGTCGTCGTCGTTGTCGGCCGCGTCACACTGGCTGTCCCCGTCCGTGTCCTTGGGCACCGAGGCCGCCGACAGGGTGTCGCTGCCGCAGATCAGCTCCTGCACATCGGCGTAGCCGTCGCCGTCGTCGTCCAGATCCACGCAGTTCGGCTGGTCGTCGCCATCCAGGTCCTGAGCCTGAACGCCCGGCGGCACGCTGCCCGGGTCCAGGGCGTCGGAGCCGCACGCGATCTCAAACCCGTTGGAGATCTGGTCGTTGTCGAAGTCCTGCTTCGCGCACGCCTTCGCGATGACGCAGTCCGGGTCGACGCAGTCCAGCTTCCCGTCCTGGTCGTTGTCCAGCGAGTCGTTGCAGACGAACTCCTTGCCGCCGCAGACCGCCTCGAAGATGTCGAAGGTGCCGTTGCAGTCGGCGTCGACGCTCGAGGTGCCGCTGCAGTTCTTGGCGGCCCCGGGGTGGATGAGCGGGTCGTTCTTCGCCGTGGGGTTCAGCGCGCACTGCGACAGCTCGACGATGTCGCTGGTCCCGTCGTCGTCATCGTCGGGGTCCACGCAGTTGAGCAGCCCGTCGGCGTCGGTGTTCTGCGCGTCATCGGGGGACGGCGTCTCCAGCGGGTTGAAGGGGCTGGGCCCGCAGATCAGCTCCACGCCGTTCGCGACGCCGTCGCCGTCGAAGTCGGCGGTCGCACACAGCGGTGACAGCACGCAGTCGGAGTCGGCGCAGTCGGTCTTGCCGTCGAGGTCATCGTCCACGCCGCCATCGCAGAGCTCGCTGCACCCGAGCCTCACCGTCGCGGCGGTCGTGGTGCCCTCCGAACAGGGCCCGATCTGGTCGGCGATGACGGTGTAGGTCTGGCCCTGCACGACGCTCAGCGTCCCGCTGCCGCCGGTGGAGCAGCCCGTCGCGAAGCTGGTCAGGGGCGCCGCGCAGCTCGCGTCCGTGCACGTGCCACCGAGCACATAGACCTTGTAGTGGGCGAGCCCGTCGTTGGACAGGCGCACCGTCACCGTCTCGGTGGCCGTCGCCGTGAACTTCAGCGCGGCGTCTGCGCCGAAGGCCACCGGCGAGCACGGGAAGTCGTCGTCCACCGGGGCGACCGTGACCGCCATGCCGCACGCGAGCGGGGCCGCGTTGGCGCACACCTCAGCGGCGCACTCCGGCGCGTTGAAGCAAGCGCTGTCGCCGCAGTCGACCCGCCCGTCGCAGTCGTTGTCCAGGTCGTCGGCGCAGCTCCCCGCGGTCGCCTGGCCCTCCGACCCCGCCGGGCTGACCTCGCTGGCGGCGTCGTTGCAGTCGGCGGCGATGCAGTCGACCTGCGCCGGATCCACGCCGGGAGGCGCCTCTCCGTAGCCGTCCCCGTCGACGTCCAAGCACCCGTCGGCGCAGTCGGCCACGGTGTCGCCGTCGGTGTCGCTGCAGTCCGCGGCGCACAGCGGGTCCGTGGGCGCGCAGTCCACCTCATTGCAGCGGCCGTCGCCGTCGCTGTTTGGCAGCGCCTCGTCGGTCGTGGCGTCGCAGTCGTCGTCGATGAGGTCGCAGGTGAACTCGGCGCAGCCTCCGAAGGCGTGCGGGGTGCCCCGGTTCTTGCCCGAGTTGCCGTACACCGCCGCCGGTCCCGCGAGGCACCACGCGCTCGACACGCTCTTGCTCGCGGGCACCGTGGCGCTGGGCGGCGCGATGAGGACCAGCGAACGCCCGAGGCCGTCGGCGGTGGACATGCGGCCCAGCTCGCAGCCGAACCCGTTGGAAAAATCGACCACATCCAGCAGCGCCGCGCCGCCGCCAGCCAAGGTCTCGGTGATCGTCAGCCGGTCGCCGCCGGGCGAGATCTGGAAGGCCGAGGTGCAGGTCCCGTCCGCGCCCACGCCGTCGGTCCCGTCGATGTCGCCGAAGGCCACGACGTAGTAGCCGCCGGGCTGGATCGTCGCCGTCGTCACGACCGTGCAGCCGCCACCGGGCGCGAAGGACTGGGTGGCGCCCACGACGTTGGTGAGCGCCAGCCCGAGATCCGTGACGCTGACGGCGGAATCGGAGGCGTTGAAGAGCTCGACCCACTGCTCGCCGGGGCTGGCGTTGGGTTTGGCGATGTGGATCTCGGTGACCTGGATGGCGCCGAGCTCGGTCTGGCAGGTGCTCGAGCAGCCGTCGCCGCTGGCCTCGCCGCCGTCGTCGCAGGTCTCGCCGAAGCCGATGGTGCCGTCGCCGCAGTCCGCGCACGAGGGCTCGAGGACGTCGGAGAGGCCGTTACAGTCGTTGTCTTTTCCGGCGTTCTGGTCGGTGCAGATCTCGGGCTGGCCTGGGTGCGTCGTGATGTCGCCGTCGTCGCAGTCGGGCGCCGTCTTGCCTGCCGCGCAGGTCAGGGTGTCGCCGTAGGGGGCCGGGCGCGTGGCGTCGCCGTACCCGTCGCCGTCGACGTCGATGCAGTGGTCGCACAGGGCGTTCACGCGCTCGCCCTTGCCGTCGGCGTCCACGTCGCTGATCAGCACCAGGGAGTCGACGAAGGCGCCGGCGTTCGCGTTGTTTCCTGCGTCCACCGTGTCGTAGAAGACGACCACCGAGAGGGTCCCGCCCACCGATGGCGCTGGCACCGGCAGCTTCGTGCTGACGAGGCCGGCGGTGTTCGCGCCGGTGGCGAAGACGTGGTTCGCGGGGGTGGTGGCGTCGCAGTTCGCGGGGGTGACGCCGTAGCAGACGCCCAGGATGTCCTTGGTGGTCGCCGCCTCGCCGATGAGGCCGTAGCGCAGCACGAGCTGGGGCGCGAGCATGTCCGCGGGGACCGCGATGTCGCGGGCGAGCCAGCCGCGCAGTCGCCCGGCGCCGGCGCTCGAGACCTGACCGTTGAGCACCGTCTCGAAGCCGACCGCCCCAAATCCAGTGCTACTGCCTTGCTGAAAGAGCTGCCCGGCCCCGGTGCCCGACGAGCTCACGGTCACACCGCCCGGGCCCGTGTCGAAGCTGAGCCCCTTCGAGCAGGGCAGACACCACGCGTCGGCCACGCACTCGGCGTCCGCACAGTCCACCTTGCCGTCGCCGTTGTCGTCGACGCCGTTGGCGCAGTCCTCGTCACCGCAGCCGGGGTCCTGGCCGTCGGTCTGGCCGTTGCAGTCGTTGTCCAGCTCGTCGCCGCACACGTCCATCGCCAGCGTCTCGACCGCGCCGGGGTTGACCGAGAAGCCGCCGGGGCCGTCCTCGCAGTCCAGCCCGACCTCGTCGCAGGCCATCAAGTCGGGGCTGCCGGCGCCGCCGTAGCCGTCGTGGTCGCCGTCCCAGCAGGGGTCGCAGCTGACGTGGGAGCCCTCGTCGAGCCCGTCGCCGTCCATGTCGCTGGCCACCACCACCCGGGTGACCGTCACGCCCGGGTTGTCGTTCTGGAACTTGTCGAAGGTGTCGTAGAGCAGGCTTATCTGCAGGGTCTGGCCGATGTACGGCGTCAGATCGACCTGCGAGGTCACCTCGCCGCCGGTGGGCGTCGCCGCGAGCAGGATGATGCCGGGCGTGTTGAAGCGGCAGTTGGGGCTGTTGATGCAGACCGCGAACTTGTCGCCGCTGGGGGTCGGGTCGCCGGCGTGGACGAAGCTGACCTGCAGCGCGGGGGCGGGCCCGCCATCGGCGACCGAGGGCACCGCGACGGTCGCGGTGAGGCGGCCGAAGTAGACGCCGCCGGGTGCGCCGCCGTTGTTCGGGTTGGCGCCCTGGTCGACGTTGGCGGTCCCGTTGGTCTGCCAGGAGCCGCTCGGCTGGTGGAAAATCCAGAGGCCCTGCGCGTCGCTCTGCCAGGTGCCGGGCCCTGTGTCGAAGCTCCAGTCGATGTTGCAGGGGTTGCAGAAGGCGTCGGCGGCGCAGGCCGCGTCGTCGCAGTCGGCTTGCCCATTGCCGCCGTTGTCGAAGCCGTCGGCGCAGTCCTCGACGCAGCCGGGGTCGGCGAGGTCGGTCAGGCCGTCGCAGTCATCGTCGACGCCGCCGGAGCACTGCTCGGCGGCGGTTGGGAACACCGCGCTGTCGGTGTCTTTGCAGTCGATCGCGGGCCCGTGGGTGCACGAGGCGGGGGCGACGCTGGTGGCGCGGCCGTAGCCGTCGCCGTCCAGGTCCACGCAGCCATCGCAGGCGACCTGGCTGGCGAACTCGAAGAGGCCGTCGCGGTCGACGTCACCGGCCACGCTGACCCGGTCGACGAGGACCTTCGCGGCGCCGCCCGGCGCGTGGGGCCCGCCCGGGGTCGCCGGCGAGACGGCCTCGATGACCACGAAGCGGCGCGTGCCCGCCTCGGCAAGGAGATCGACCCGCAGCACGTCGAAGCCGGCGCTGTCTTTCTCCGTGACGCTGTCGGCGGTGTTGGTGCAGGTCAGGAACACTTGGCCCGAGGCCGTGGACCCGTCGCCGTTGACGTAGACCGCGAGGCAGTCGTCCACGCCGTTTCCGTCGAGTCGGTAGTGGACGATCAGCTCGGGCTTCGGCGCGTCGAGGACCGCGGGGACTGCGACGCGGGTGCGCGCGATCGCGGTCTCACCGACCGCCGCGACGCCGCTGAAGTCGACGCTCAGCGTGGCGGTACCTGCCGAATCGTGGACGAAGTCCTCCTCGCCCGAGCTCAGCGACCAGCCCATGGCGCTAGATCCGAAGGGGAAGTCGGTACCGCAAGTCGGCGTGCAGACCGTCAGCGCGGTCGTGACGCAGGTGAAGCCGGGCTCCAGCAGGCAGCCTGCCGAGCACCCGTTTCCGCTGTTGGAGTCGCCGTCTTCGCACTGCTCATCGGCGGGGCAGAAGATGCCGTCACCGCAGACGGCGGCCGAGCCGACGCCGGGCAGACACACCCCGCCGTTGCAGGTCTCGTTGCCGTTGCAGGGGTTGCCATCGGCGCACTCGATGTCCAGCACGCACCCAGGAGCGCCGGCCCAGGCGGGCGCGACCACGCTGGCCAGCGCCGTCGCGGCGCCTATGAACACGGCGACCCGGAACGCGCGCCTCAACGCTAACGCTCGACGTCCCCCCCGATGGTACGCTCCCATCCAACCCCCAAACGCCGTACCCCTATACGGAAGCAAGACGCGCCCATTGTAGGCCCGTAACGGCAACCGATGAAAGGGGGCGGGAATCGCCGGTGGTCCGGGAGCCCAGGGTCGGCGGCCGAGGTGACGCCTCCGCGGCCGGCTCCGGGCCCGTCTCGGGCGGCGGTCGCCGCGCGGCCGATCGCGGACTCAGGCCGGGCTTACTCGCGCTCGGACAGCCGCGCGATGGGGGCGGCTTCGGCGGGGACGCGCACCGGGTAGTGGCCGGTGAAACAGGCGTCGCAGTAGCCTTTGCCGTGCCCCTTCACGCTGGCGTGGAGCCCGTCGATGCTGAGGTAGGCGAGGCTGTCGGCGCCCAGGAACTCGGCGATCTCGTCGGTCGTCTTGTTGGCGGCGATGAGCTCGGCGCTGTTTGGCGTGTCGATGCCGTAGAAGCACGAGTTCCGAGTCGGCGGGCAGGCGATGCGCATGTGCACCTCACGCGCGCCGGCCTCGCGCAGCATCCGCACGATCTTCCGGCTGGTCGTGCCGCGGACGAGGCTGTCGTCGATGACCACCACCGAGCGGTCGAGGATCACCGACTCGACCGGGCTCAGCTTCAGCTTCACTCCGAAGTGGCGGATGGACTGGGCGGGCTCGATGAAGGTGCGGCCGGCGTAGTGGCTGCGGATGAGACCCTGCTCGAAGGGCAAGCCGGCGGCCTGCGCGTAGCCCATGGCGGCGGCGTTTCCGCTGTCGGGCACCGCGATGACCACGTCGGCGCCGGGCGCAGGCGACTCGATCGCGAGGCGCCGCCCGCTCTCCTTGCGCACGTCGTACACGTCCTCGCCGAAGATCTGCGAGTCGGGCCGCGCGAAGTAGATGTGCTCGAAGATGCAGGCGTGTCGCGGCTGGCCCGTGTTGTGCTTGATCGAGCGCTGCCCCTGGGCGTCGAAGACCAGGATCTCGCCCGGCTCGATCTCGCGGATCGGGGTCGCCTCGACCAGACGCAGGCTGCAGCTCTCGCTCGACAGCACGAAGCCGTTGCCGAGGCTGCCCAGCACCAGCGGGCGAAACCCGTGAGGGTCGCGGGCCGCCAGGAGCTGGTCCGGCGTCAGGATCAGCAGGCTGTAGGCGCCCTCGACGATGTCCATGGCCTCGCGCATGCGGTCCACCAGGGTCTCGCGCTTGGACCGGGCGAGCAGGTGGACGAAGATCTCCGTGTCCATCGTGGTGTGAAAGAGCGCGCCGTCGTCTTCGAGTTGTCGGCGCAGGCTCACGGCGTTGGTGAGGTTGCCGTTGTGGGCGATGGACAGCGACGCGCCCTTGAACTCCACCGCGAAGGGCTGGGCGTTCTTCTGGATGCTCATCCCCGCGGTCGAGTAGCGGACGTGCCCGATGGCGTTGGGGCCCGGCAACGCGGCGATGGCCTTGGAGTCGAAGACCTCGGCGACGCGCCCCATGCGGCGGTAGCTGATCAGCTGGGAGTCGTGGCTGCTGACGATGCCCGCGCTCTCCTGGCCACGGTGCTGAAGCCCGTGCAGGCCCAGGTAGGTGATGTTCGAGGCTTCCTTGTGATTCCAGACACCGAATACGCCGCACATAGCTGTCTACTCCTGCAATCCGAGGGATCGCTCGAGCCCGTGTCGCCACGCATCGAAGAGCGCGCTCACCGGGGAATCGACAAGGATTTGGCCGTGGTGGTCTGTGATCCGCAGCGCGTCGCCGCCGGTCAGGCCCAGGACGTCCAGGGGCGCTGAGTGGCGCGCCGCGATGGCCTGAACACGGGCCCGGTCGTCGGGCGCGTAGGCGATGAGGATGCGCGCGCCGTCCTCGCCGAAGAGGAGCTGGTCCAGCCGCGCCCGGGGCGTCGCCTTGATGGCCACGCCCACCTGGGGGTAGCCCGGCCCGCCGAAGCACATCTCGGCGAGCGCTATGCCAAGGCCGCCGTCGGAGAGGTCGTGGGCCGCCACGACGATCTCGCTTCTGACCAGCTCGCGACAGGCGTTTTGGACCGCGCGCTCGCGCGTGAAGTCGGGCTCCTCGGGCCGCCCCGCGCAGATGCCCTCGAGGTCCGAGAGCAGCACCGAGCCCGCCAGGGAGGCGCCCTCGGGGCCCTCGAGCACACCCAGCAGCGCCAGCTCGAGATCGGACTGGGCAAAGGCGGTGCGGCCGACCTTGTGGACGTCCTCGACGAGGCCGACCACGCCGACCGAGGGCGTCGGCTTCACGGCCTGGTTGCCGGTCTCGTTGTAGAGCGAGACGTTGCCGGACACGACCGGGCAGGCCATCTCGGTGCAGGCCAGCGCCAAGCCGTCGATGGCCTGGACCAGCTCCCACATGATCTCGGGGCGCGTCGGGTTTCCGAAGTTGAGGCAGTCCGTCGTCCCCAGGGGCTCAGCGCCGACGCAGGCGAGGTTTCGGCAGCACTCGATGATGGCCAGGGCCGCGCCGCGGAAGGGGTCGAGGTAGCAGAGGCGCGGGTTGCAATCGACGGTCAGGGCGATGCCGCGGTCGCCGTCGGGCAGGCGGATGACGGCGGCGTCAGCGTCACCGGGGCGCCGGACGGTGCCGACGCGGACGCTGTGGTCATACTGGCGGTAAATCCACTGGCGCGACGCGATGTTCGGCGTCGCCAGCATGGCGATGAGGCGGGCCGAGGCCTCAGCACCCGGCTTGGGGTCGACGACGCCCGCCATGGGGATGACCCAGCGCGACTCGAGGTCGGCCGGCGGGTGGTGAGGCCGGTCGTAGCGAGGTGCCAGCTCGGTGATCGGGTCCACCGGGATGTCGGCGACGGTCTCGCCGTGCCAGCGGACCACGACGCGGCCGGTGTCGGTGACGCGGCCCACGACCACGGCGTCCAGGTCCCACTTGCGGAAGATCTCGGCGACCTCGTCCTCGCGCCCGTGCTTGGCGACCAGCAGCATGCGCTCCTGGCTCTCCGACAGCATCATCTCGTAGGGGTCGAGGTCTTTGGCGCGCTGCGGGACGGCGTCGAGGTCGAGCTCGAGCCCGGTCCCAGCGCGCGACGCCATCTCGAAGGACGAGGAGGTCAGCCCCGCCGCGCCCATGTCCTGGATGCCCACCACCAGATCGGTGGCGAAGAGCTCGAGGCAGGCCTCCAGCAGCAGCTTCTCGGTGAAGGGGTCGCCGACCTGCACGGTCGGGCGCTTCTGCTCGGAGCCCTCGTCGAAGGTGTCCGAGGCCATGGTCGCGCCGTGGATGCCGTCGCGGCCGGTCTTGGCACCCACGTAGATCACGGGGTTGCCGAGGCCGGTGGCGTACCCGCGGAAGATGCGGTCGGCGCGCAAGAGCCCGAGGTTGAAGGCGTTGACGAGGATGTTGCCGTCGTAGCTGGGGTCGAAGGTGACCTCGCCGCCGACGGTCGGCACGCCCATGCAGTTGCCGTAGCCGCCGATGCCGGCGACGACGCCCTTGACGAGGTAGGGCGTGCGCGGGTGGTCGGCGCGGCCGAAGCGGAGCGAGTTCAGGCTGGCGATGGGGCGGGCGCCCATGGTGAAGACGTCGCGCATGATGCCGCCGACGCCGGTCGCCGCGCCCTGGTAGGGCTCGATGAAGCTCGGGTGGTTGTGCGACTCCATCTTGAAGGCGACCGCCCAGCCCCCGCCGACGTCGACGACGCCTGCGTTCTCGCCGGGTCCCTGCAGCACGCGCGGGCCGGTGGTGGGCAGGCGGCCCAGGTGGGCGCGCGAGCTCTTGTACGAGCAGTGCTCCGACCACATCACCGAGAAGATGCCGAGCTCGGTCAGGGTCGGCTCGCGGCCCAGGACCTCGAGCACGCGGCCGTACTCGTCGGGGGTCAGGCCGTGATCGGCCACCAGGGCGTCGGTGATGGGCACGTGGTTCTGGTAGCCCTTCATCGCGCGCCCTCCGCCTGGTGCAATAGGCCCTCGAAGAGCAGGCGCCCGTCGGTGTTGGCGCCGCCGTGGGCCGGCCCGCCGACCAGGGGCTCCGCGGCGCGCTCGGGGTGCGGCATCATCCCGAAGACGTTGCCGCGGGCGTTCATGATGCCGGCGATGGCGGCCAGCGACCCGTTGATGCCGGCGGTCTGGCCGACCGAGTCGTCGTCTTCCAGGTAGCGGAAGAGCACCTGCCCCTCCCCTTCAAGGCGGCTGAGCCCGTCCTTGTCGATGTGGTAGCGGCCCTCGCCGTGGGCGACCGGCATGGTCAGGACGTGGCGGCCGCCGGTGGTGCGGGTCAGCGCTGAGCGGGTGTGCTCGACCTTCAGTCGCACGTCCTGGCAGATGAAGTGCTGGTCGCGGTTGCGCAGCAGCGCACCCGGCAGCAGGCCCGCCTCGGTGAGGATCTGAAAGCCGTTGCAGATGCCGAAGACCAGCTTGCCCCGCTCGGCGTGGGCGGCGACGGCCTCCATGATCGGCGCGAAGCGGGCGATGGCGCCGGCACGCAGCGCGTCGCCGTAGCTGAAGCCGCCGGGCAGCACCACCAAATCCACAGGCGGCAGCTCGCGTTCCTTGTGCCAGACGAAGCGCGCGTCGACCCCGAGGACGTCGCGCAGCACGTGGAGGCAGTCATGATCGCAGTTCGAGCCGGGCAGAACGACGACCGCTGCTTTCATCGGTCGTCCCCGAGGGCGTCCAGCTCGAAGCGGAAGTCCTCGACGACGGTGTTGGCGAGCAGGCGCTCGCACATCGCCGTCACGCGGGTCTGAGCGGCGGCGCGATCGTCGCCGGCCAGCCGCACTTCCAGGTAGCGTCCGATGCGCACGTCGGTGACTTCTTCGAAGCCCAGGCTGTGCAGACCGTGAGTCACGGCGCCGCCTTGGGGGTCGAGCACGTCAGCGCGCGGGGTCACGTAGATGCGGGCCAAAAACGCCATCTTCGCCTCCTCCGCGTCGAGGCCCGGTCAGGGCGCGGTCCCTATAGCAGACCGGGCGAGGTGCCGGTAGCGAGAAGCACGGAGCGGCTCGTTCGCGGTGACATCGCGCTGGGGCGGGACCTCCCAATAGCGCTCCTCGCGCGGGTCTCCGCGGCGGCGGCGCTCGGGGCGCGGGGCGCGGGGCTCCATCAGCGTGTGGTCTGGGACGGTGATGGCCAGGTCGATGGCCAGCGCGCTGAGGCCTGCCAAGGGGATGCCGGCGCGGGTGGCGGGGCGGCCGGGGGTGGCGGCGCTGGGGAGGAGCTGCCAGGCGCGATCGAGGCGATCGAGGTCGCCGGGGCCGGCGCCGCGGCGGGGAGATGGGTCGGCCTCGAGGGCGACGAGCCTGTGCGAATTGGCACAGGGTGCGGCGGCCGGGGTGAGGGTGACGGGGACGCGCAGGGCGAGGGCGAGGTGGCCGCCGGCGCTGCGGGTGGCGGCTTCGAGGGCGGCGAGGCCGGCGCCGGTGGTGGTGCGGGGCGGCGGGGCCTCGAAGAGCGCGGCGGCGCCGACGCGGGCGCGGCCGACCGGGCTGGCGTCGGGGTCAGCGGGGGGCAGGGTCGCGACGAAGAGCTCCAGGGCGATGACGTCGCGGGCGGCCAGGGGGGCGGTTTGGGGATCGCCCATTATAATGGTTGCGCGCGCAGGATCGGCGCCGGGCGGGATCGGGCGCGAGCCATCGCCGGGGGTCGGCGGGCCCAGGGGGATCGTGGTGAAAGCGCCGTCTGCGTGGCGGGCGCGGACGACGAGCTGCAGGCCGCGGCCGGGGCTGGCGTCGGGCAGCGCGCCGGAGAACCACGCGGGGGTGAGCTGAAGCTCTGCGTTGGCGGGCACGCGCAGGGCGTCGAGGGGCAGCAGCCGAGTGCCCGCGGGAGCGACCGCCGCCTCAAAGAGCGTGGCCGCACCGACGAAAAAGCCGGCATCGGGGCGCGGCTCCGAGCAGGCGCCGAGCGCGAGCGGGGCGAGGAGCGCGAGGAGATATGTCGCCGGCCGCTGCATCAGGGGTCGCATGGTGCCAGAGCGGGCCGGGCGCCGGAAGGGACACGGCGCGGGCGAGCGCACCGGGGTTGTGCGCATGGAGGGGCCGGTCACGCCGCACGCCGCCGAGAGCGGGCTTGACGCCGAGCGACTCGGGTGGTCAGCCTCGCCTCGTCTGGTGCACGGAGGCGCGCGGTGGTTCTCGATCCTGGTTGGCGGTCTCGCGCCGTGTCCGCTGACGACGTGGTGCGGCATATCCAAAGCGGCGACCGGGCCTTCATCCACGGGGCCTGCGCGACGCCGACGCCGCTGCTGGAGGCCATCGCGCGGCGCGGGGATCTCGAGCGGTTGTCGCTCTATCACCTGCACCTCTCCGGGCCCTGCCCCACCGTGGATATCGAGCACGCGGGGCGTATCCGTGCCAACGCGCTCTTCGCGGGGCCGACGCTGCGCGCGCCGATCGCCGAGGGACGGGCCGACTTCATCCCGGTCTTTCTGTCCGATATCCCGAGGCTCTTCACCAGCCGGCGCATCCCGCTGGACGTGGCGGTGCTGCAGCTGTCGCCCCCTGACAAGCACGGCCTCTGCACTCTGGGGACCAGCGTCGACGCCGCCCTCGCCGCGTCGCAGACCGCGGGCGTGGTCCTGGCCGAGATCAACGCCCAGATGCCGCGCAGCCACGGGAACTCGACGGTGCCGCTGTCGCGCGTGACGGCCTTCACGCTGAGCGACCGGCCGCTGCACGAGCACCCGCTGCCCAAGCTCACCGACGTCGAGGCGCGCATCGGCCAGCAGATCGCCGCGCTCATCCCTGACGGCGCGACGCTTCAGATGGGCATCGGCGGCATCCCCGACGCGGTGCTGGCGCGGCTCGGCGACCACCACGACCTGGGCGTCCACACCGAGATGTTCTCCGACGGCCTCATCGATCTGGTCGAGGCCGGGGTGATCACGAACGCGAAGAAGCGAGTGCACGCCGGGCGGATCGTGACGTCCTTCGTCGCTGGCACCAAGCGGCTCTTCGACTTCGTCGACGACAACCCGGTCATCGAGTTTCACCCCTGCGACCGCACCAACGACACGGCGCTGATCCGCAAGAACCAGTCCGTGGCCGCCATCAACAGCGCCATCGAGGTGGACCTGTCGGGGCAGGTCTGCGCGGACTCCATGGGCCACCGGATCTTCTCGGGCATCGGCGGCCAGATGGACTTCATCCGCGGCGCGGCGCTGTCCGAAGGCGGCCTGCCCATCGTCGCCCTCCCGTCCACCGCGGCGGGCGGGACCGTGTCGCGGATCACCGCCGAGCTAAAGCCGGGCGCAGGCGTGGTGACGACGCGCGGCCACGTGCACTGGGTGGTCACCGAGCACGGCGCGGTCGACCTCCACGGCAAGACCCTGCGCGAGCGCGGCGAGGCGCTGATCTCCATCGCCCACCCGGACTTCCGTGCGGATCTACGACGCCAGCTCGCCGCCATCCGCCACTTCGATCTCGGCGGCTGAGCCGGCGCACCGCGGTCAGAAGAAGTGCAGCCCGAAGCCAAAGCGCAGGTCGTAGCGCCGCCTGCCGAAGTCCGGGCGCTCGGGGTACTGCTCGAAGGTGATCTGGAACCGGAAGCGCTCCAGGAGGCTGGCCGCGGCGTAGACCTGGAGCACCGCCTGGCTGCAGAACCGGTTGTCGCCGCGAGCCCGTGAGTCGGTGCAGCCGCGGGCGTGAAAGCGGTCGCCGGTGCCAAGCTGGTAGCCGCCCCGGACGCCGAGCATCGGCTGGATAAACGGGGTCGTGATGAAGAGCAGCTCGAACTCAGGCCCCGCGGAGAGCGACATCGCCACCTGCTCCGCGTCGGGAGTCAGCAGCGAGCGCAGGCCGCGGAGGCTGAAGGCGGCGTTGAAGCGGAACCAGCTTCGATTCCACTCGAAGGGCAGAAAGCTCACGCCGGCCTCGATGCCGTTCCCGAGCGTGGCGTAGGCCCAGTCTTTGGGGGGTTCGTAGGCGACCACGTTCACCGCCGCGCGGCCCGCGGTGAGCAGCAGGCTGCCCTCGACGCCCGAGGGCTGAGCGTCGGCCAGAGCGTTGAGCACGGTCAGCAGGCGGCGACGCAGCTTCACGGCGCCGAAGCGGGCTTGGGCGCGAGTCAGGTGGAGATCGACGAAGTGGAAGCGGTAGGCGGCCAGTAGCCGCATGCTGTAGTGGAGGGTCGACTCGTCGTCGCGCTGCCGCCACGCGTCGGGGGCCAGGGGCGGCACGCCGTCCACGTGGGGTGGGACCTCGCCGTCGATGGCGCGCTGGCAATGGTAGTGCGGCGTCTCGAGCGCGCGCGCGGGCCCCTTGCCGCTGGCGCAGATCGAGTAGAGGTGGTCCAGAGAGAGCTGCAGCAGGATGCGGAAGTCCTTGAGCTCGTCGCCGGCGCACCCGCGACGCAGCCCGGCCGCGTCGGGCTCGTACCAGCCCACCATGCAGGCGAAGGGACGCCAGCCCTCCGGCACGTCGAGCGCGCTGTCGGCAAACCACGGCCGAACCGTGCGCGGATCCGCGTCGCGGCTGCTCAGCACCACGTCGCGCCACGCGTCGTACATGCCCAGGTAGAAGTCGAAGCGGCGGACCTCGCGCTCGAAGAAGCCGAAGAAGGCGAGGATCAGCGCGCTGGGCGTGGGGAAGTTCCGCGCCGAGCTGTGCACGGTGGTCTCGCCGCCGCTTCGCCGCTCGACCATCGCGTAGAGCTCTTTGCCGCGGGCGGTGGCCACGAAGGAGGCGACGAGGCGCATCACGGTGCGGACCAAGCTCGCGCTCTCTGCGTCCTCAGCCGCCGCGCGCTCGGGATAGGCGGCCGTGTCCGGGTCGATGTAGGTGAAGTTGACCCGGTTGGAGGGCGGCGGCGCCCCGTGGTTGCGGTCGCCCAGCGCGGGCGCGTCCTTGCCTCGCGCGGCGACCAGATAGCGGCGGACGATGCGCTCGGCGAGGCCCAGCGGGCTGTTGTCGAAGACGCCGCCGTCGACGAAGAGGTCGAAGCTGTCGGCGGACTCGCAGGTCTGCCGCGCCGGGGCGTCGGGGTCACCGTCGGGATCGCGGCTCATGCAGTAGTAGAGGGGCTGCGGCGCGAAGGCCAAGGGGAAGGCCGCCGACGCAAAGATCAGGTCGCGCACCTCATCGAACCCGCTCCGCTCGGGCGCACCGTCTTCGCGAAAGGGGAGCAGCGGGTGCGGGACCGGGTCGTCGGTGTCCACGACGTTGTTCAGCAGGGGCGGCTGACCGGCGCCGCGGCTGCGGAGGCGGAAGACGAACTTCTCCTCTTGGCGGGGGATGCTGAGGCCGCCCGGCGCGCTGAAGGGCAGCGGGTCCAGTCGCGTCACCGCCACACCGACGATGACGTCGCAGGGTTCGCTCAGCCCGCCGTCCCACACGGTGCGCAGCCGCTCGGCCCCCTCGAGCAGCGCGCGGCGGGAGAAGGCGCTCACCGCGGTGACCTCGTCAGGACGGAAAAGCTGCGAGTAGCCAAGGGGCATCCAGGTCTGCCAGCCCAGGCTCTCACGCGGGTCGTCCTGGGGCGGCAGACACGCTGACATCGCCGCGATGACGCCGTTGATGCTGCCGGCGGAGGCGCCGGTGACCACGCGGAGCCGAGCGCGCTCGGGGTGACGGGCGAACCACTCGGAGGTCAGGTAGAGAAATCCTGCTTGGTAGACGCCCAGGGAGACGCCGCCGCTGACGGTGAGGACCTGGGCGACCGCGCCGGCGGGACGGGGCGGGGGTTCGGCGCGCGCGGTGGGGGCTGGCTGGATCTCGGGCTGCTGACCCTCGGGCGGCCGGTCGTCCGGCGGCGTCGCGCGGGCACGCGGAGCGAAGCCGAGGCAGGTCACAGCCGTGAGGACCGCAGCCATCCAGCGCATTCGATCAGGGCGCCGTCCTGCAGCGCTCAGCGCGCACACCCCGCGGGGAGCGGCTCTTGGGAGGCCAAGGTGCTGGCGAGGTCGGGGGGCGCGGCGAAGACGGTGAAGCCGCCGCTGACGGTGCCCAGCCACGCAGATCCCCCGTAGCCCTCGGGGTGGCGGTGGGCGCGGATGATGACGACGTCATCGGCGGCGACCGGCACCGGGCCGCCCGAGCGGGTGAATGGCTGTTCACTCACGTGGCTGTGGGTGAGGACGCGGCGGTACCTGAGGGTGCCGTCCAGCGCCAGCACCTCCCACCAGTCCGCGTAGCCGTCGCAGCCGGTGTCGCCGCTCTGGACGGTGACGGCGAAGGTGTAGGCGCCCGGATCCCCGGTGATCGCGACGTCGGTGACGTCGGCGCGGACATCGCCGCCCCCTGCGCTCGGGACGCTCGGCTCGCCGTCGAAGGCGGTCTCGATCTCGACCTGGCAGACGCCCTCGTCGTTGAAGGCGCCGCCGAGGGAGACACAGACCTCGCGGGCGTCGTCGTTGGGGCCCTGGGACGCGCCGTCCCTGGGGAGGGCGACGTCGGCAAGGCTGCCGCCGCCGCCGTCGTAGCCGATGGGATGGGGGGTCGGGTTGGAGCCGCAGCCGGCGGTGAGGCTGGCAGTGGCCAGGGCGATGAGGAGCGCGCGCATGGGAGCAGGCTACGCGCTTGGGCACGTCGCTGAAAGAGCGCCCGAGGGTTAGATGGTCAGGCCGACGCGGGCCCAGTCGCCGCGGCGGTAGGCGATGATCTCGAGGACCAGCTTGAGGATGAAGCCGAGGGGGAAGCTGACCCAGACGCCGGTGACGCCGAGGCCGAGGGGGAAGGCGAGGATGAGGCCGAGGGGGATCTGGAGCAGCACGGTGGAGACGAGGTTGATCATCAGGGTCGTGCGGGTGGCGCCAGCGCCTTGGAAGACGCCCGCGAGGCCGATGTGGCCGCCGAAGATGGGCATCCCGATGCCGAGGATGCGGATCCACTCGACGGCGAGCTCGTGGAGGCGGCTGCCGGGGACGGCGTCGAAGAGGCCGACGATGGGCTCGGCGAAGGCGATGAAGAGGGCGCCGAGGACGACGAGGATGGCGACGCAGAGGCGGACGGAGGCGCGGGTGACGGCGCGGGCCTCCTCGACGCGGCCGGCGCCGAGGGCTTGGCCGACCATGGCGGCGCAGGCCATGGCGACGCCGAGGCCCGGGACGAACGCGAGGGCTTGGACGCGCAGGCCGACGCCGTGGGCGCCGACGGCGACCTGGTCGATGCGGCCGAGCATCCCGAGGACGGCGAGGAAGGAGACGTTGATGATGACGACGTCGAGGGCGGCGGGGATGCCGACGCGGAAGGTCTCGCGGATGAGCGGGCGGTCGAGGGGGCGCGGGCGGAGGCTCATGCGGACGCCGAGGCCGCGCTCGCGGGTGAGGATCAGCAGGTAGATGACGTTGGTCAGGGCGAAGGAGCCGACGGTGCCCCACGCGGCGCCGCCGACGCCGAGGGCGGGAAAGCCCCAGTTCCCGAGGATGAATCCGTAGTTCAGGAAGATGTTGGCGCCGTTGCTGACGAGGGCGATGGCGAAGGGGAGGCGCGTGTTGCCGACGCCGCGCAGGACCGCGGCGTAGAGGAGCGTCAGGTAGGTGAAGACGCAGCCCGTCATCACGGGGCGCAGGTAGTCCAGCGCGAGGCCCAGGACGGCTTCGGAGGCGCCGAGGGCCGTGAGCAGCGGCGCGGCGATGAGGTTTCCCACGACGGCCACAGCGGCCGACAGCGCCAGCGTGATGATCGTGGACTGTGCCAGGATGTGGTCGACGCGCTCGGCTTCGCCAGCTCCGTGGGCGCGCGCCACGAGCGCGACCGTGCCGACGGTCAGACCCATCATCGCGGTCATCAATAGAAAGGAGACCTGGGTCGAGTACCCCAGGGCGGACAGCGCGTGCTCGGCGTCCGGCAGCCGCGAGCACATCAACGTGTCCACGAAGATCGACAGCACGTTCAGCACGTTGATGCCGATGACAGGCAGCGCCAGATCGAAGAGTCGACGTGGGATGGATCGTGGCGGGGTCGCAGGCATCGCGCGCCTGATACCACCGGGGCTGCGTCGGGTCATCTGCGGGATTCGCGGGCGGCCGCGGGCGGGTGCCCCCATAGGCGACAGGGCGCGAGACGGCGCGTGCCCCAGCGCGGGATTTTGCATTAGTGTTCCGCCCACCTGCGGACCCAGGGGACCCATGCGCACTGTGACGACCGAGCTCGCCGGCCTGACCTGCCGATTCGTGGACGCCGCCGAAGACCCTGAGTCGCGGCCGGAGCTGATGGTGGTGCTCTGTCACGGCTACGGCGCGCCGGGGCACGACCTGGTCGGCATCGCGTCGGAGATCCTGCGCGCCCGCCCTGCCCTCCAAGGCCGCGTCCGCTTCTGCTTTCCAGCCGCGCCGCTGAGCCTCGGCGGCGCCCCGTACTTCGAGTCGCGGGCGTGGTGGCACATCGACATCGGCCGCTTCGAGCGCGCCATGATGACCGGCGACATGGCCGCGCTGCGAGGCGATATCCCCGAGGGCCTGACCGCGGCGAGGCGCATGCTCAACGGCGCGCTCGAGCAACTGCAGCAGCAGTCGGGGCTGCCGATGGGTCGGATGCTGCTCGGCGGGTTCTCCCAGGGCGCGATGCTCGCCACCGACCTGACCCTGCGCCTCGACGAGGCCCCGGCAGCGCTGGCGATCTTCTCGGGGACGATGCTCGCCGAGGCGGAGTGGCGGCGCCTCGCCCCGCGGCGCGTGGGCCTGAAGGTGTTGCAGACCCACGGCCGCCAGGACCCGATCCTGCCCTTCGTGAGCTCGGAGTGGGTCCGCGATCTCCTCGTCGAATCAGGCCTGGACGTGCGCTACCTCCCCTTCGACGGCCCGCACACCATCGGCGTCGAGGGCATCCTTGGGCTGGCGGACCTCGCCGAGGGCCTGCTCGCGCGTGTTGCTGGTTAGCGGATTTGTCAGTAGAGGTGTGGGCCTGAGTTCCCCCGGCGCGGGGAGCGGGAGCGTGCTGACATGGCGAATCTCGTCGCGACTCGGGAGGCGCTGGAGCGCTTCGTCGCGGAATTGCCCTTGGCGGGCCTTACGGCAGACCGGCTGCGGCGCATCAGCGACGCCACGCGGGCGTTGATCGAGCAGGCGGTCTCGATTCCGCACGCCGACACGGGCTGGATCGATCACAACCTGGCTGTCGTCGTGTCGACCGCGCTGCGCGATGAGGCGACGGCCGAGGCGGGCTTGGTGCTCTTCGTGGGCGTGCGGCGCCGTCTGGGTGAGGCCCTGACCCGCGACGCCGACGACCTGGCCGCGGCGTTTGCGCTGGCCCTCGGCGCGGCGGGCGCGACGGACGACGAGCGGACGGCGGCGGACATCGAGGCGGTCGCGAGCGCGGTCGGTCGGCCGCAGGCGGGGCCTGCGCTGGTCGGCGCCGCGGTCAAGCTGGTGTTGGCCGTGGGCCGCGACGCGAGCGAGGCCGTCATCGAGGCGGCGGCGGCGGCGGTGCGGCCGGTGAAGGCCGCGGTGGACGCGCTCTCGCTGAGGCTGTCCGCGCACCCCGACACCGCGCTCGACCGGGCCCGGCTCGAGTGGCTGGCCGCGCGTGGGGCTGAGGGCGACGCCCGCCAGGAGGCGCTGGACCGGATGCACGCGGTGCTGAAGGACCACGAGGCCCGCTTCGGACCCACCGCCGAGGGGCGCGGCCTGCGCGGCGAGCTTCTGGGCCTGCGCGCGCGCTCCGGAGGTGCGGCCAGCGACGTGCGGCGCGACGCGGTCGCGCTCTTCGAGGCCCAGGCGGCCGACAGGTCTCTGTCGCCGGACCAGGCTGACCGACTCATTCGCACCATCGAGCGCACGGGCAAGCTGGACTCCGACACGGCCGGGCACCTCTCCGGGCTCATCGAGGGGCTGGTGGGTCGCGACGAGCGGCGCTGGCACCGCCCCCTGGCGCGACTCCTGCGGGAAGCTGGCGACGAGGCGGCGTTCCTGACGCTTCAGGAGCGAGCGCTCCGCGAGGAGCCCGAGAATTCGGAGGCCGCCCGCGTCATCGTCGAGCGGTTGGTGCGCAACCTACGCGCCGGCCTGCCCTCCCCGTTCGACAGCGAGATCCTCGAGCGGGCGTTGAGCGCGGTGCCGCAGCAGACCTTGGCGCGCTGGAGCGCCGACGACGTGTCGGCGGTGCTCAGCCTCGCGACCCAGACCTTCGGCGCGCGGCGGGCGGCGCACTTCGCCAGCGAGCGGCTGCTCCAGAACCGCAGCTTGGCCAAGCGCGACGGGCTGTGGCTGCGCACGATGGAGGTCTGGGCCGAGCTCGGCGACGACGAGGGCCTGGTGGACCTGGCGCGGCGGGCGGTGCGCGAACGGAACCTCCCCGAGGCCCGGCTGCTGCTGGCCGAGAAGCTCTTGGAGCGGGGCGAACGCCTCGACGAGGCCGACGAGCTGCTCAAGCCGCTCTGCGACTCGCGCGGCCCCGACGCGGCGAAGGCCCATCGCCTGCGCGACCGCCTCGCGTCTCACCCGGCGCTGCGGGCCAGCCGGCGCGACACGCTGGTGGCCTTCGAGGAGCGCATCGGCATCGGCACCGACAAGCGCTTCCCCATGCGCGTCATCCACACGACGCCCTCCTACGTGCTGGTCGAACTCAGCGAGATCGCGGCGCCCGACGCTTACGAGCACAAGCACCTGCGGACCTTGGTGCGCGGACAGGACCTGCCCCAGGGCGTGTCACCGCTGCT
This sequence comes from Myxococcota bacterium, assembly GCA_041389525.1. GTDB lineage: Bacteria > Myxococcota_A > UBA9042 > PHBI01 > JACKFB01 > JACKFB01. The sequence goes on from JAWKRR010000008.1 coordinate 48,014, forward strand.
GATGCGCCGCGGCGACGGGCTGGAGGCGCCGCTGCGCGGGCAGGACGCCGATCCGGACCGCGACAAGGGCGGCATCCGGGTCTACTGGGTCAGCGACCCGACGGCCATCCGCCTGCAGCGCGGACCGGCGGAGATCGCCCAGCGCCTCGACCAAGAGGAGGCGCGTTTTGGGGTCGGTGGCGAGGCGCCTGTTCCGCTGAAGGTGGGGCGTGAGGGCCGCTCGGGCGCCCTGAGCGCGCGCGTCTTTGCCGGCTCCGGCGGGGCCGAGCTGGGCGAGCGCGCCCATGTGGACGCCAGCCAGCTGCCCGACGGGATGAGCCCGGAGCAGCTGGGCAAGGGCAAGCGATTCTGGGGCCGCGTCGAGCGACGGGCGGACCTTGAGAAGGGTGACGGGCTGCGCGTGTACGCCGTGGTCGGTCCCCTGGATCCCACGCCGCCCGCGGGCTTCGAGGCCGACGACAGCGGCGGCGGCGACGAGGGTGGCGGGAAGCGCGGCCGTCGGCGGCGCGGCGGGCGCGGCGGTGGGACGCGAGACGGGGAGAGCAAGGCCACCGACGGCGCGGCCGACACCGAGAGCGCGAAGCCCGCGCGCAAAGCGAAGGACGCGGAGTCGGCGCCGGCTCCGGAGAGCCCCAAGGCTTCGAGCAGCGAGGAGACGCCTCAGACTTCTGAGGCCGCGACCGCTCCGGCGGCGGCGGCCCCGACCGTGGCGGACGCCCCGGCGGCTCCGGCAGAGGCTCCCGCGACGCCGGAGACCTCGTCGTGACCCCCGCTGGCTTCGAGACCCTGCTCGTCGAGGCGCCGGGACCTGGCGCGGGCCTCCTCGCGCCGGGACGCATCCAGCGGGCGTTGGCCTTGGGTGCCGGCATCCGCGCGGAAGAGATCGGCCTGATGATGCCGCGCGGACGAGGGCAAGTCGCCGTGGACATCAGCGTCCAGCGCGCCGCAGGGCTGGCCACGCCGCGCTACCTGCCCTTCACCGACGACGCGAGCCCCGCGCTGCTGATGCTGCGACGCGACGACGACCCGGAAGAGGAAGGCAGCTTCTGGCTGCGCCTCACGTGGCCAGTCGGTGAGGCCGGCTCGCGCCCGCCCACGCCCGGAGCGCTCAGCTCGGCACTCGCAGAGGCCACCAGAGGCGCGGTCGGCGCGGAGACCGTCGGGGCGAGCTTCGGCGGCGTCGGCTGGATGCGCATCGAGGTGCCGGAGCGCTACCTCTTGGCCCTCAGCTTCCCGATGGATCTGAAGGTGAGCGGCCGCACCGTCCGAGTGTCGACGAAGTCCACCGACGCCGGCGCTGGGGAACGTCCCTGAATCCGCCGGCTCAATCGCTGGGCGCCATGGCCGCCGCCAGCCGGGCCGCCTTGGACGCCGGGAGCGCCGAGCGCATCGCCGTCGCGCGTCGCTTGGCCTCGTTCGCCCGCGAGCTGCTGCGCCGGGCGCCCACCGACGTGGAGCTTATCGCCGCGGTCGGCCACCTCGCCGCCCGCGGCTTCACGCCCCCCCACCCCGCCGTGCTGCCCGAGGGCGGGACGCGCGATGTCTGGACGGCGCTGTCCTCGCGAGCCCCGGACGAGCGCGCGGCGCTGGCCGCGACCATCGTGGCGTTGCCCGACCCGGCTGCCGATCCCGACCTCGCCGCGCGGACCATGGAGCTGCTCCTGAGCGTCCCCACCGAGCGCGAGCGCGCACGCCGCCTGCTGGAGCGGACCAGCGGCCACGTCCCGCCTGAAACCAGCGCCCTCTGGCGCCTTCGCCTCGACGCCGCGGCCCTCGACCCCGACGCGCGCGCCGACGCGGCCACGTGGCCGCCGCTCTTGGCCGCGCTGCGGGCGCTCGGCGACGAGGGCGCCGCCCAGCTCGCCACGGGCCTCCGGATGGCCGCCTCCGCCCTGCTCGAGAGCATCGACGCCCCGGGCACCGAGTGGCTGGGGGCCTGCCTCGACGGCCGCCGCGTCGCCAACCTGAGGCCCGCGCTGCTTCGCCGGCCCGCCCTCGCCCCGGCGCTGGGACCCGCGCTGGACTGGCTGGAAGAGGCCGCGCGCATCGAAGCCGTGCCCGAGGTCGACGAGGTCGAGGGGGCCCTGGCACGGGCCGAATCCGCCGACGATATCGGCGATTTCGCAGGCGCTACCGCGCTGATCGAGCACGCCCTCGCCCGCTCCGGCGGCCGCCCCGACCTGGTCGAAGCCTTGGTCGCCCGCTGCGAGCTGCTCCAAGACGGCAGCCTCGCCACGCGGCTGGCCGGCCTCGACGGCGCCGAGGAACTCGACCCCCAGCGCGTCCGCCGCACCGCCGCCCGCGAGCTGCGCGCGTCCACCGTGACGCCACCTCCAGCGCCCGAGCGCGGGTGGAGCCACCTGATCCGCGACGCCCGCCACGACCACGACGGCTCCGGCGTCCCCAGCCCTGAGCAGCTCGGCTTCCTCGAGGTGGCCGGCTCCTCGGCCGCCGCGGCATACGGCTGGCTATACCGCGGGCAGGACTCCGACCTGCTCCAGGCCGTGCGGCTCGCGCCCCATCTCGACGAAGGCGCCCGCTCGCTGCTCACCAGCTCGCTGATGGCCCGCGCCCCCGACGACGAGCAGGTCCTAGCCGCCGACGAGGGCGCGATGGGATTGGCCGCCGCCCTGTGGTCTCAGCTGCTCCCCGGCGAAGAACGCACCGTCTGGGCCCTCCGCCTGCGCGCCGCGTCGCCTGACGATCCCAGCGCCTCGGCCGCGGCCGCAGCGCCCGGCTCCGAGGCCGAGCCAGCCGCCGACGACCCCCACCGCGCAGCCAGCCGCCTCGCCGCGGCCGCCGACCTCCTCGACGCGGGCCGCCCAGACGCCGCAGCCACCATCGTCGTCGCGGTGCTGCGCAAGTTCGAAGACCTCTCCGTGCTCCCGGAGCTCCTCGCCCTCTCCTTACGCCTCCTGCAGATGGAGAGCCCGCCCGAGGGCATCGTCGCGACCACCGAGCGCGCGCTGCTCGCTGACGGCCCCCTCGGCGACGCCTTGATCTCCGCCTTGCGCGACGACGCGCTGGCCGCCTTCCCGCTCCACGCCGCGCTCCACCGGGCGGCCCTCGACAAGCGCCGCCCCGACCTCCTGCGCGTGCGCCTCCTCGAGGCCTGGCTGGGGATCTGGCGCGCCACCGCCACACCCCCGGACGCCCACTCGCTCACCGATCTCATGCACGGCGACGTCGGGCTCTTGCCGCTGGCCGCCGCACGGCTCGGCGACGCGCCCGACCCCGTCGCCGCGGCCCGCGACTTCCTCGTCCGCTTCCCGCCCCTCTCGACGCTCGCCGGGACCTACGGCGCCGCGCTCTTGGAGCTGGCCACGCCCGGCTGAGGCCCCTCGATCGACCAGGTCAGCCGGTCGCGTCCGCCGGACTTGCTCGCGTAGAGCGCCACGTCTGCGCGCCGCAGCAGCTCGTCGGAGGACACGCCGTCGGCCTGGAAGTAGGTGGTCCCCCCGAAGCTCGCGCTGACGTTGATGGACTCGCCCTGGGGCAACACGAACGGGGTCCCGCGGATCGCCTTGCGCAGCCGCTCGGAGACGCTCGCGCCGGGGTCGGGCGGGCAGTTGGGCAACACCGCCGCGAACTCCTCGCCGCCGAGGCGCCCGACCATGTCGCCCGGCCTCAGCGCGCGCTGCAACCGGATCGCCATCTCCTTGAGCACCACGTCGCCGCCGCCGTGGCCCCACGTGTCGTTGATGCGCTTGAAGTGGTCGATGTCCAGCATGATCACGGTCAGCGGCTCGCCCTGCTTGCCGGCCGTCTCGATCGCCCGCTCCAGCGCCTGGGTGAAGGCCCGCCGGTTGGCGACGCCGGTCAGCATGTCGGTGGCCGCCAAGCGCTGGAGCAGCTTGTTCTTGCGCTGCAGCTCGCTCGCCAGCTCTTCCTTCTCGCGCAGCAGCGCGTCTTTCTCGTTGAGGGTCTGCTGCAGCTTCTGCGTCAGATCTTCGTAGCTCAGGTTGATCTGAATCAGCGCCTCGTTCGCGCTGCTCATCAGCTCCTGGTACGAGGGCTGCTGCTGAATCCGGATCTGCATGTCGCGGCTGGCGGCCTGCATCTCGATGTTCAGCGAGTCGACGGCCTCCTGCAGCGGCAACTGCCGCCGCCCCCCGAGACGCTGCAGCGCCGCCTCGGCCCGTTGCGCAGCCCCGTCGGCGGCGCCGGTCTGGACCACGTCCGCCAGCACGTCCGCCGCACGGCAGATATCAAGCAGCCGGTTGGTCCGCCGGTCATTGAGCTCCGCGCGTGGGTCGTGATGGTGCGCCACGACCTGGATCATGTCGCTGGGCAGCCCCCACGCGCTGGCGGTCTCCGCGAAGACCTCCGGGTGAGAGGCCCCCGCGATCGCGCGCTCTTCGAGGACGCGCGCCGAACCCAATCTGCCACGCATGGCTTGCAGCGCCGCCCGCTGCTCCGGGTACCGCAGCGCGAAGATGACGCTGCCGAGATCCTGCACGAGCGCGACGGTGAAGGCTTCGGATGGATCCTCGTAGCCCGCCTCGCGCGCCAAAAAGAGCGCAGCGGACGCGCGACGCAGCGAGTCCTCCCAGAAGTTCATCGCGTCGAACTCGCCGAGATCGATGCCGGCCATGCTCGCCTGGACCGCGTGGCTCACCGCGATGTTGCGGATGCTGCGGGTCCCAAGCACGACCGTCGCCTGCTGCACCGTGCGCACCTCACGGCCGACACCGTAGGCGGCGCTGTTGGCCAGCCGCAGCAGCACCGTGGTCATGCTCGGCTCGCGGCCGATGAGCCCCGCGAGCTCGGCCGACGAAGTCTCGCCGTCTCCGGCGGCCTTGATGATGAGCACCAAGCCAGCAGGCGGTGACGGTAGTTCGGTGGACATAGGACTCCCTACGCGCAGGACGCCGCATCGGACACAACGGCGGCCCCGGTGACGGGCCATTGTACGCTTTGCAGCGACGATGCGGGCTCGACTTGGCGGGCGCCGAGTGCCGAGTGCCGCGTTGTTCGTGTGCTGTGGGATATTGGTACACCACAACGGGTGCTTCCCGCCATTCGCTTAACCGCCCCAAGTGATTCGCCGACGGCCCGCTCGACCGCTCCGCCCGGGCGTCGGCCACACGCTTCAATCCGCGGCGATCAGCTCTCGGACCTCGCGCTCGGCGTCGACTCGCAGGCGCACGCTCTCGCCCAGCGCGCGGGTCCTCGCGGCGGCGTGCTGGATCTCGCCGCTGGTCCCCGTCGCCCCATCCAACACGTCGAGATAGATCTCCCGGAGGCCGGTCACGATCTCTGACGACTCGCTCACGAGCCGGTCGCGCCGATCCACCAAGCCCCGGTAGGCCGCCTCGAGTCGCGCAGCCCGCTGGGGCGCTAGGGTCGCCGCGTCGCGAGCGGCCGCCTCGGGGTCCAGACCTGCCAGATGGGTGTCCAGCTCGATCCGCAGCGCGGCCAGCGCGACCAGGGGCTCGAGCACGTGGTCGAACTCAGCGACCAGCGCGTCATCCACGAGGGACTGCGGCCGCCCCGCCAGCGCCGCCACCCGCGCGCGCAGCTCAAGCGCTTGCCTCAACCGCTCATCCTCGCGCGCGACACCGCGCCAAGCCGCCGGGATCGCCGGGCGCCGGCTGGGACCGCGTGGGCCAAACCGCCGCCACAGATAGACCACGGTGCCCAGCACCGCAGCCGCCAAGAGCATGCGCAGGATCCACAGCACGGCCGCTCACTCACCCAAAAAGAAGCGCCGCCACGCGGACATGCTGCCGAAATGATACAGAAACTGGGGATCCGACGAGTTCAGCTTCACGTCACCGAGCTTGAACCGGTTCGCGGCCTCGACCGCGCTGAAGGTGCGCCCGGCGCGCGTCGACAGCGCCTCCGCCTTGAGCTTCTCGCCCAGCGCCTCCGCCAGCGCCTCGGCCAAGTCCCCCTCGGCGGTCGCCGCCGTGTAGATCGCGTCAGCCTCGGCGCGCCGCTGCCGCTGATAGCGCACGACGTCCGCCTCGACCCCGGCGATCTCGATCTGGAACTTCGACTTCAGCTCCTCGATCTGCTTGTTCCAAGACTCCTCCTTGAGGGCGACCTCCTTGTCGATGGACTTCTCGCGGGTCTCCGTCTCCTGCCGCGCCACCGACTCGCCCTGCAGCGCCTGGTCCAGACGCCCCTGCACAATCAGGTACTGCTTGGCCTGCAGCTTCCCCTCGTACTGCTCTCGGAACGCGATGGCTCGCAGCACCACATGCGTCGCCTCGATGTGGTACTGGTCCAGCGCCAGATTCAGCACGGGCAGGGTCTCCCGCGTGATGGCCGCCCGCTTCTCCGGGTCCTGGACGTCCACGTTCGACAGCTGCGCCAGGTGCTCTCGAAGGATGCCCAACGCCGTCGACTTCACCTTCGCCGCGTAGTTCCCATCAAAGCCGGCCCGCACGATCTCCCACCCGGCGCCGTCCCTGATGCGATAGGGCACCGTGACGTCGATGAAGATGACGTTGTTCTCCTTGGTGCGGACGTCCAGCGGCGCGCCCGTCTCGTCGGAAAACTCAAGGTAGTGGATGGTTCGCTGCAGCTTGTACCAGCGATGCCAGAACGGGAGGCTGACGTGGTAGCCGGTCCCGAAATCCTCCTCGTCGATGCCACCCGTGAGGCTGCGCCGCACGCCGATCTCGTCCGGGTTGATCGGCTCCAGGCACGCCTTCGGCAGGATGAAGAGCGCGATGACCAGCGTGCTGAGCGCCGTGATGATCTTGCGCCACATCAGGGCTTCTCCAGGTAGCGGATGTCTATGGGGCTGCGCGGGTCGGCGATGGGCGTCGCCGTGATGCGCTCCAGCTGCGGGAACACCTTCTCGGCGATCACCCGATTGAGCACGTCGGCGCCCTGCTCGCCGATGGCGCTGATCTTCGCAGCCAGCGCCTCCGCCTCCTTGCGATACGCGACCTCGTTCGCCTTCGCCCGCGTGACCTTCTCCTCCTGGTAGGCCTTCGCCTCCGCCTCGCGCTGGATGAAGTACAGGTCCGCCTCCCGGGTGGCCGCGATTCGGGCGTTCAGCGCTTGCTGCCGCTTCGCCTCCAGCTCGGCGACAAGCTGCTGATACTCCTGGTTCTTCGCCTGCTCGACCTGCTGGATCTTCCGCCCCTGCTCCTGGGCGAGCTTCTCCCGCCGCTCCGCCTGCACCTCGATCTCTTGCTCCGCGTTCTGGCGCTCCTCGATGGCGTGCTCGACCCGGTCATCAAAGGTCGGCTTGGGCGGCGGGATGTTTGTCACCTCGATGCCCAGCGGCGCCAAGCGCTCGTTGAGCGCCTCCTTGGCCGCGCTGGTCGCCTGCCCGTAGGTCGCCGGGTTGGCGACCTCCAGAAACGAGTACTGCCCGAACGCGTCCCGCAGCACCTCACGCGCATGCATCCGCACGAGGGTCTTGTAGGCGACGCCCGGCCCCACGGTCTTCACAAGCTCGGCGGCCATGCTGGGGATGATCTGGTAGTGGATCTCGAGCTTCTCGAAGTAGAAGTTCGACCCGTCATTCGCGCGCACGGTGAGCGCCATGAGGTGGTCGATGTCGGTGTTCTCCGCGCCCTCCATGACGAGGATCTGCGGCCGAATCTCCAGCTTCTCCACCCGCTGAAAGCCGGGGATGAAGGTCAGCGCGCCCTGCTCGGTGATCACCCGAGAGGGCTCACCGAAGATGGCCAGCGGCGTGTTGTTGTAGAGGACCGCCACCTCGCCCGGCTCGACCTCGATGACGCCCGCGCCGTCGGAGACCACCCACCCCAGGACGATGAGGGTCGCCAGCCCGGGCAGCAGGTAGCTGCGCCATCGTGCGCCGCTGATGGACGCGAGAAATTTTCGCGCCGCGCTCTGTTCCGCCATGACGCCCTCCCCCTGTCCGCTGGCTCTGCCGGTTCCGCCGACCGAACCGACGAAACCATACGCCAAGGCGAGCGCGCAGAACAGGCGACCCCGGCGCGGTCTTGTCGACCCGCAGCCCCCAGGACTGGCCGACCGCGCGGGCCTGGAACGTGACCTCTCGGTTGAAAGGGCCGCCCGCCTCCATTAAGGTTCGCCGGCTTGGGTGCGTAGAAATCTCCGGAGGCCAGCCCATGACGTTCCAACGTGTCGCCACTTTGCTGCTCGCCCTCGGCGCCACCCTCGCCTTGTCGGTGACGGCACCACAGCCCGCGCGCGCCACGACCGTGCTTCAGGTCGACCTGCCCGAGCTGAGCATCACGTCCGAGTGGGTCGTCCGCGCTCGCATCGACGCGGTCCGGGCCGTGGACCTGCGCCCGAACGGGACCTTCGCGACGGACTACGACCTCGTCATCAGCGAGGTCTACCGCGGTCAGGAAGTCCCGAACCGCTACACGCTGCGCCTCCCCGGCGGCGAGGGCGCGGACGGGCTCGCCATGCGCATCCCCGGCATGCCGACCTTTCGCCAGGGCGAGGACGTCGTCCTCTTCCTCGAGCGCATCCCCAGCGGCGGCTTCATCCCGTGTGGCCTGGGCCAGGGGGTCTGGCGGATTCGCCTGGACGCGCTTGGGCGGGCCTGGGTCACCCAGCAGCTCGACGGCGCCCACATGATGCGGCGCGACGCCCAGGGCCGACTTCGCGGCGTCGAGGCGCCCCTGCTGACCTCCGCGCGGCCCCTCGAGGCCCTGGTCGCGGAAGTCTATTCGGCGCAGCTCCCCTGACGGAGGCCGCGCAGCCCGACGCGCCAGGAATACGCTGATGTCTCGCTACGCATCTCGCGCCGCTGTCTCGCTCTCCGCTCTCTGTGTGCTCGCCGCGACGCTGCTCGCGTCCGGCACCGCCCGGGCTTACTCCATCAGCCTGACCGGCGGCACCACCGGGCAGATCGTCCGCTGGAAGCAGGCCACGGTGGGCTACTGGCTACACCCGAGCTGCTCGGACAATCTCGGCGCGACCGCGTGTCTCGAGGAGCTCCGAAAGAGCTTCACCGCGTGGAACACGAGCTGTTCGAAGCTGCAGTTCATCGACCAGGGCTTCTCGAACTCCACGAAGCTGGTCCCCGTGGGGTACAGCACCAACGGCAAGAACGAGCTCGCCTTCATCGAGAACAGCATCTGGAGCTTCGGCAGCTACGTGCTCGGCGTGACCTCGCCCGTGTTCTACAACGACGGGACCATCATCGAGGCCGACATCGCGTTCAACGGCTACCTCCAGACGTGGAAGACCAGCGGCGCCAACTATTCCACGGACGTGCGCAACGTCGCCGTCCACGAGATCGGCCACCTCTTCGGCCTCCAGCACGTCCTCGGCGGCTACGACCCCAACAACCCGCCGACCATGGCCCCCAGCGCCGATCCCTTCATGAAGACGCGCACGCCCGACCCGGACGACTTGGCCGGCTTCTGCTTTCTCTACCCCGCCTCGACCTTCGCGTGCTCGACCGACAGCAACTGCCCCGCCGTCGTCGATGACGGGCCCCAGGGCGAGTACTACGTCGGCCAGATCCCGTGTCAGGCCAACGGATCCTGCGGCGGCTTCTCGACCCAGCTCCCCACGGGCGACGGCGTGATGGGCGACGTCTGCGCGTCCGACTACGACTGCATCAGCTCGCTCTTCTGCCAGGCGCTGTCTGGCAGCAGCGGCGCCTGCGCGAAGACCTGCACGCCGAGCGTCGGCGGCTGCCCCACGGGCTTCGCTTGCTACGCCTACCAGAACCAGCCGACCTCGGGCGTGTGCTTGGCGGGCGGCGGCGGCGGCGCCACCAAGACGATCGGCGAGACCTGCGCCAACAGCGCCGAGTGCATCTCGCAGCTCTGCGTGAGCAGCTCGACCGGCGCCACCTGCCGCCAGCCCTGCACATCGACCGCGCCCTGCCCCAGCGGCCAGACCTGCTCGCCCCTGCCCGGCAGCAACGTCGGCGCCTGCACCGTGGTGCCCGTCACGCCCAAGAAGGAGGTCGGCGAGCCCTGCCAGTCGCCCAGCGAGTGCGCGTCGAACCTCTGCGCCAGCGACGGCGCGACCTTCCGCTGCATCCAGCCCTGCCAGACCCTGCTCCAATGCGCGCAGGGGCAGGCCTGCGTGGCGCTGGCGGGCGGCGGTGGCGGGTGCTTCGACGTGGACCAGAAGGAGATCGGCGAGCCCTGCGACTCCAACGAGACCTGCAAGAGCCTGCAGTGCATCAGCTTCGACGGCGGCGCCAACTACACCTGCTCGGACAGCTGCCAGAGCGACGCGAACTGCCCGTGCGGCATGCACTGCGGGGCCGTGACCTCCGGCGGGGCGAAGTGCGTGCCCGGCCCCAAGGTCGCGTGCGTGCCGGACAGCCAGCCCTGCGCTGAGGATTCGGAGTGCGTCAGCGGCGCCTGCTCCCCCGCGAAGGGCGTGTGCATCCAGGTCTGCTCCATCTTTCAGCCGGTCGGCGCCTGCGGTGTGGGGCTGGGTTGCCAGCCCTTCTCGACGGGCGCGCCCGAGGGCGAGTGCAAGCCCGCCGGCCCCAACGCGGTGGGCAAGGCCTGCGGACAGAACAACGCCTGCGCGACGCTCTTCTGCTTGGAAAACCACTGCGCGCAGCCCTGCAACCCTGCCGGCCCCAACACCTGCGGCGTAGGGCTCGTGTGCGGGACCCTGGGCGGCGGCGTGGGGGTCTGCCAGGACGCGCCAGCGCCCACACCCGACGCGGCGCTGCCAGACGCGGGCGGGTCCGACGCCAGCGGCGTGAGCGACGCGCCGGACGCCAGCACCGGAGCGGACGCGACCTCGACCGCGGAGACCACCACCCCCGACGCCCAGGCTGCAGACGTCGCGACGGTCGCTCCAGGCGGCGGCGGGCCCAGCGGCTGCGCTGGCGGGGGCGCCCCCTGGCCTGCAGGCGCGGCCTTCGCGCTGTGCACGTGGATCGCGCTCGGCCGGCGACGGCGCCGCGCCGCACGGATCGGTCGCGCAGCCTGAGCCCGGCCTCGCTCGCCGGGCCTCTGCCGCGCGTGAGAGCCGAGCGCCCAAGGCTCCCGGCCGCTCCGGCTGGCCTGCCCCGTACCGCCCGCCCGTCTCGACCCGCCGCTGTGGGCTGGCCTAACTAGAACCGCCACCGCGGGCTGGCCTAACTAGAACCGCCAGCGTGGGCTGGCCTAACTAGAACCGCCACCGCGGGCTGGCTTGCCTAGAACCGCCCCTGCGCGGTTAGACCGCCGCCATTCGGGCCGGCGTAACCGCCGACGACGACGGGCCGCCCCTCGGTCTTGGGCCCCGCAGGGCGCTTGGCCAGCAAGATGATCCCGGTGGTGACCGCGGCGACCCCGACGCCGATGGCGACGGGCCCGAAGATCTGCTTGTTGGAGTCGACCCCTTGGTTGGTCTTCTTCCCGTGGTCCACGTCGGCTTGGTAGGACACCAGCAGCACGGCGCCGCCCGCCAGGCCGGCCACGCCCGCGCCCACGAGGCTCCACGCGAGCGCCTTTCGACCCTTGCTCGCGCGGGGGCCCGTCTTCATGCAGACGTGGTCCAGGGTCATGTCGGCTTCGAGCACGAAGTCCAGCCGCTCGGTGTCCTCGCGCTCGCGCCGGCACTCGACGCTGTGCGCGCCGATGGGGACGTCGATGAAGGGGGTCGCGGTGTCCGTCGAGAAGACCGGCTGCACGCGGTTGCCGTCGAGGAAGACGACAGTGTCTGTGAAGTTGCCGGTGCCGACCCGCACCCGCACCTGACCCATCTGGCGCACGAGCTGCCCCTCGACGACCACGATATCGACGCCCTTGGCCTCGATGGAGCGCGAGTAGGTCTGGTAGCCCAGCTTCTCCAGCCTCAGGTCGTGGTTGCCGCGGGGCACGTCGAGCACCGTCGGCGTGACCTGCCCGGTGTCCTGCCCGTCGATGATGATCTTCGCGCCCGTGATGCTGCCGGAGAGGATGGACACCTTAATGGGTCGCTCGAGCACGCGCTCAAGCCGGGCGAGCAGCGCCCGCAGCTTCGGCTCCATCCGCTTGTCGTCGGGCACCACGTCCCGGACGAGCTCGTAAGCCTCCTCGACGCGGCCGAGCTGCTCGAGGGCCTCGCCCTTCTTGATGAGGATGATCGGCTTCGGAAACAGCGCGTACGCCCGAGTGAGCTTCTCAGCGGCGGCCTCGTAGTCGCGCGCCTCAAAGTCGTCCGCTGCCTGCTGGTACAGCTCGTGGGCGGCCGTCTCGTCTTCCACCGTCGCCGACGCAGGCGGCGCCGCGGCCATGAGACCGGCCAGCACGACGCCCAGGGTCAGCACCATCGACAGAATCCGTGATCGGTTCACGTCACCTCCTCGGTGGCCGACGATAACGCGCCGCGCTGCGCCGCGAAACCCCTGGCGACCGCGTGGGACGCCGCGGATCAGAAGTCCTGCCACTCGATCTTGCCCTTGCGAGGCTTCGGCTCGGGCTCCGGGGCTTTCTCGACCTTCTCGGCCTTCTCGCTCTTCTCGGGCTTGGTCGCCGTCGCGGGCGCCTTCGGCTTGTCGGAAGACTTGCTCGACCCGCTCCGCGGCTTGGCCGCGGGCTTGGGCTCCTCGATCGCCGTGAGCGTCACGTCGACGCCGGCCTCCTCGCTCTCGCCGTCCACCTTGAGCGACGCCTCGGTGTAGCCGTCGAATCGCAGCGTCAGCTCGCGGGTCTCGCCCGACTGCACCGTCACCGCGATGGGCGTCCGCCCCAGCGACTCCTTGCCAGCGAGCACCTCAGCGCCCGCGGGCTTGGACCGCACCTCGACCAGCGCGTCCAGCGGGATCTCCACAGCGGGCTCGTCGGCCACGGGCGCCGGTGCGGGGTCTGCCGAGGGCGTCGCCTCGGTCGCGGGCTCCTGGGGCTCTGCGGGGGGCGCCACCGCCTCCGCCTGCTCGGGCTCCACGGCCGGTGCGACGGCGGCCGCCACGGCCTCCGATTCGCTAGGCGCCGCCTCACTATTCGCGGCCTCCGGGCTCAGCCCGGCGGTCACGGCCTCGACGTCAGCGCCCGCCTCGTCGCCCACCCCGAGCGCGCTCCACAGCGCAAAGCCGCCCGCGCTGAGAATCACCACAAGCGCGGCGACCGCGGCGCCGATGGCCCACGGGCTGGACTTGGGCGGCTCCAGAAACGAGGGGACGGCCAAGCCACCCGCCGGCGAGACCGTCGACCCGGGCCGCTCCGTCGTCAGGCCGGGGGCCAAGGCGCCGCCGTGCCCGACGGGCAGCTCCGGCGGGCCGGTGCCGGTGTGTCGTCGGCGCAACGCGAGGGCCTGCGTACGCTCGTGGACCGTGTCGTCGTCCGCAGCGACGCTGGCCGCCATGGTCGCCGTCCCACGGGATGGCGTGTCGCTGAAACCGCCGTCCAGCGCGGGGATGGCCGTGCCGGAACCGGTGACGATGGTCACCTCGTCGACGCCGGAATCCAGCACGCTCTTGAAGCGCCGTCCGGCGGCCTGCCCCGCCAGCCCTTGGCTGATTCGGTCCAGGACCCCGCCGACCTCCTCGGCGGTCGCCGGCCGATCGGAGGGGCGCTTGCGCAGCAGTTGAAAGACCAGCGCCTCCAACTCAGGCGGCACCTGCACGTCGGCCTTCACGCTGCGGAGCGGCGGCGGCGCCTCGTGGATCTGCTTCATCACGATGGCGATCGGCGTGTCCGCACGAAACGGCGGCGACCCGACGAGGCACTCGAAGAGGATGGCGCCCAAGGCGTACAGGTCGCTGCGCGGCGCGACGGGCTCGCCCAGGGCTTGCTCCGGCGCGATGTAGAGCGGGGTCCCCGCGATGAAGCCGGTCGCCGTGTGCGCCTGGTCGGTGCCGCCCCCCTCGGTGAACTTCGCGATGCCGAAGTCCAGGACCTTCACGTAGTCCTTCTCGCCGAAGAAGTCGCACAGGAAGATGTTGTCCGGCTTGAGGTCGCGGTGCACGAGGCCGGCCTGGTGGGCCTCGCCGATGGACTTCACGACCTGGCGCGCGATGTGGACCACGCGCTCGGCGGGCAGCCCGCGCTCGCGCCGGATGATCCGCGAGAGCACCTCGCCCTGGAGCAGCTCCATGGCGATGTAGAGGTGGCCGTCTTCGGACTTGCCGTAGTCGAACACGCGGATCGTGTGCGGGTGCCGCAGGTGGCTCGACGCCAGCGCCTCGTGGTTGAAGCGCTGCACCTGGGACGGATCCTCAGACAGGTGGCGCGGGAGCACCTTCAGCGCGACCTGCTTGGCCATGCTGAGCTGCTCGGCCACGTAGACGACACCCATGCCGCCGCGCCCGAGCACGCGCTCGATCCGATAGCGCCCATCGAACACACGCCCGATCAGGGCTTCGGCGCTGTCGTTCCCCATAGCCTGGGTCAAACCGCCTCTCCATCCAGCCCTGCCCGACCCGTCGTCAGGGCGTAGATGGGAAACAGTCTACCACGCGCCAACACTGGAACCAACGCCCGAGATCGGTCCGCTCATCGGTCGGTTTCGAGGGCCTCGTCCACGAGGAAGGCGCCCGCGACCGCCGGCAGCGGCGTGGCGCGTGCTGAGGCCACCCGCCGGGCGGCCTCGTGGACGCGGGCGGCGTAGGCGTCTCGGCCCCGCGCGCGGGCGTCGACGTGGTTTGGGTAGCCGAAGCACAGGGTGACCGCCGCGCTCTGGCGGTCGTCGGCGCGGCTGTCGGGGCGGATGGCGTCCAGGGACGCGCCGTTGCCTTGGTGGAAGCGCTGGATCGCCAACCACGGGCGCCCGGCGGCGTCACAGAGGCGCCCGGTGACGAGGCTCGCGGCGTGGCCGGCGTCGGTGAGCGCGAGGGCCGCCATGAGCGCGGCGAGCCCGGAGGCAGGCGACAGCGTCTGGATCATCGCCCTCGGGCTCTCGCGGGCTAGGGCGGCCACCGCGAACTCGGCGAGCCGGCGGCCGAGGCCTCCCCCGCGGACCTCCGAGGCGGTCGTGACCGCGATGAGCTGCCAGACCGCGGGGACCTGCGGGGGGACGGGAGCGGGCGCACGACCCTCGAGCAGATCGTCGAAGCGCACGACCGGCCGGGTGACGCCGACCGCGACGATCGCGCCGAGCAGCTCGGCCGGGGCGCCACGCTTCGGCACGCCGAACACCCGAACCGGCCAGGCGGTGTCGGGCTGAATCAGCGATAGCCACCGCGTCATCCCGCGCTCGCGCCACGGCGCGTGGAGGGCTTGGAACGACGCGGCGAGGCGACCTCCGGGGGCGAGCTCGTCGAGCGCGAGCGACCACGGGACCGGCGGCGTCACCGCATGAGCGAGAGCGGCCGCACGTGGAGGCCGCGGGCGCGGGTGAGGTGATCGAAGCCCAGGGGCGACAAGGTCACGCCCTTGCCGCTGTCGCCGAAGCCGGTCCAGGGCAGCGAGGGATCCACGTAGTCGCAGCGGTTGACGAAGACCGTGCCGGCGCGCACGCCGCGGGCCAGGTCGCCGCCGACGTGGTGATCGGCCGTCCAGATCGACGCCGTGAGGCCGTAGATCGTGTCGTTCATCAGGCGGACGGCCTCGGCGTCGTCGGCCACGGGCGTGATGCCGATGATGGGGCCGAAGCTCTCCTCGGTCATCAGGGCCATGCTGTGGTCGGCGTCGGCGAGCACGGTCGCCGGGTAGCGCCAGCCGGGGCCGCTGGGGCGCTCGCCACCGAGGAGGAGGCGGGCCCCCTTCTTGGTGGCGTCGGCGACCTGGGCGTCCAGGGTCTCCAGCGTCTCCGGGGTCGCGAGGGCGCCCAGGAGCGTGCCGTCCACCGACGGGTCGCCGATGGTCCAGCGGCGCGCCTCTTCCACGTAGGCGTCGACGAAATCGGCGTAGATCGAGCGGTGCACGTAGATGCGCTCGACCGCGCAGCAGGACTGCCCGCCGTTGTAGAAGGCGCCCTCGACTAGGTTGGGGACGGCGATGTCCAGCGGCATGTCGGCGCGAACGTAGGCGGGGTCTTTGCCGCCAAGCTCGAGGCCAGCGTCGATGAAGCCGGCTTCGCGCTCCGCGACCTGGCGGTACACGGTGCGGCCGGCGGCGGTCGAGCCGGTGAAGAAGACGCCGTCCAGCAAGGGGTGCTGGACGAGGCCCTGGGCGTCGCGGCCGCGCACGGTGACGGCGGTGACGAGGCCGTCGGGCGCGCCGGCGGTGCGGAACGCGGCCTCAAACCACAGCCCGACCTGGGCGGTCTGGCTGGCGTGCTTGATGAGCACCGAGTCGCCTGCGAGCAGGGCCGGGACGACGATGTTGACCGCGATCAGCAGCGGGTAGTTCCACGCGGCGATGTCCAGGACGACGCCGAGGGGGGCCTTGAGCAGGGTGCGCCGGATGCCGTCGCCCTGCGCGCTGGAGTGCTCGGCGAGGGCGTCGGGGGCCAGGGCCAGCATCATGCGGGCGCGGGTGATCATGGTCCCGACCTCGCCGCGGGCTTCCGCGACGGGCTTGCCCATCTGGCGCGAGATCGAGGCGGCGAGGGTCTCGCGCTCGCGGGCGGCGACCTCGATGAATCGCTCGACCAGGGCGCTGCGTTCGGCGAGCGAGGTGTGGGCCCAGGCGTCGGCTGCCGTGCGGGCGGCGCGCACCTTGGCGTCTACGGTCGCGGGGTCGTCAAGGCGCAGCTCGTAGGCGACGGCGCCGGACCATGGGTTGGTGATGGTGAGCATGGGGCAACTCCTCGGGCGGAAGCGCGTGCGGGGCCCGCGGCGGCATGGCGCGACCGAGGCGGTCGAGCGCGTGGGTGGCGAGCCGCGGGGAGCATGCCGCGATTGAATGGGCGCGGGAAGGGAAAGCAGCGCGGCGGATGGCGATCGGGGCGGGAGGCGCGGCGCGGGTTCAGGCGGCTCGCGAGGGCCCCATCGTGAGGTAGCGCGGGGAGGCGCCGGCGAGGGCGCGAACGCCCTGGGCGTCGAGGACCTCGGAGAAGAGACGCCCCTGCATCTGGTCGCAGCCGAGGCGCATCAGGGCGCGCGACTGGGCGATCGACTCGACCCCCTCGGCCACGACGCGGAGCTTGAGGCCCTGTCCCAGGGACACGATGGTCGCGACGAGGGCGGCGGCGGCGGGGTCTGACTCCATCGCGCTGACAAAGGAACGGTCGATCTTCAGGGTGTCGACGGGGACGCGGTGGAGGTAGCCGAGGGATGCGTAGCCTGTGCCGAAGTCGTCGATGGCGAGGCGGACGCCGGCGTCGTGGAGTCGGGCGAGGTTGGCGCGAGCGTAGGGCGAATCGCTCATGAGGGTGCGCTCGCCGATCTCGAGGCTGAGGCTGGTGGCCGGCAGGGAGCACGCGGAGAGCGCGTCGACGACGAAATCGGCGAAGTCGGCCCGCTGGAACTGGTGGTCCGAGACGTTGACCGACAGGCAGGTCGATCGCGCGCCGTGGATCTCGGAGCGCCACGCGCATGCGTCTTCAAGGGCGCGGCGCAGCACGAAGCGGTCGAGCTCAACGACGAGACCCGTCTCCTCGGCGACGCCCATGAAGGTGTCGGGGCTCAGCCAGCCCCGGACGGGATGGGCCCAGCGCACCAGGGCCTCGAAGCCCGCGATGGCGCCGGTGCGGGCGTCGACCGAGGGCTGGTAGGCCACGGAGAGGGCGCCGGAGCTGAGCGCGTCGCGCAGATCGTCCTCGAGGGCGCGCTGAGCGATGACCTGATCGCGGAGGTCCAGCTCGAAGGGCTCGCAGCGGTCCTTGCCGAGGGATTTGGCGCGGTACATGGCGAGGTCGGCGTCGCGCAGCATGGCGTCGCCGTCCGGGTATGCGAGATCTCCGAACACGACGCCGATGGAGCAGGTCACGCTGACCTCGCGCCCGCTGATGACGAAGCGTTCGGCGAGGCGCGCGCGGATGCGCTCGGCCACGCTGTCGACGCGGGAGCGCTCGGCCACGCTGCGGATGAGCACGGCGAACTCGTCACCGCCCAGACGCGCGGCCATGTCCGATGACCCGAGGCAGGCGCGCAGGCGACCGGCGAAGGCGGCGAGCAGCCCGTCGCCGACGTGGTGCCCCAAGCTGTCGTTGACGGCCTTGAAGCGATCCATGTCGATGAAGAGGACCGCGAAATGTGCGGCGCCGGCGCGGTGGGCCTCGGAGACGCTCGAGTCGAGCTGCTCCAAGAAGAGCGTGCGGTTGGGGAGCGCGGTGAGCGCGTCGTGGCACGCGGCGTGAGCGAGGGCTTGCTCGGCGCCTTTGCGGGCCGTGATGTCGGAGAGCGAGCCGGCGATGCGGTGCGGGACGGCCAGATCGTCGCGCACGGCGAGCCCGCGGGCCTGCATCCAGCGCCAGGAGCCGTCGGCGTGGAGGATGCGGTGCTCGTGTTCGAACTGGGTGGTCTGGTGGGACAGGTGGGCGTCCAGCGCCCGGTGCAGACCGGGCAGATCGTCGGGGTGGACACGCCCAAGCCACGCCGACGGACCCGGAGGGGGCTGCGCGCCCTCCAGCCCCAGCATCTCGAGCCACCGCGGCGACAGGTAGATGTCGTCGGCGTGGAGGTTCCAGTCCCAGAGCCCGTCGTTGGCGCCGCGCACGGCCAGCGCGTATCGCTCGTCGCTCTCGCGCAGCGCCTTTCGGACTTGGCTCAGGCGTTTGAGGGTGTCGCGGGTCGCCCGGTCGGCGAGGAAGAGCAACAGGGCGGTGACGGCTAGAAAGGCGTTTGACGCCGCCCACGCCGCCGCGGCGCCCCACCTCCGTTCGCGACGCTCTCGGTGGCGCCGGCCCCGGACGGGCTCGCCAACACCAGCATGGCCGCCCCCGAGACGACCGCGACCGTCGCGAAGCCGATGGCGGCGCGCCCCCCGAGGGCAAGCCCGGCCACGATGATCCCGACGGCGTACCCGTGATACGCCGGGCTCTCGACGCCGCCCGAGGCGAGGGAGGTCGCGGTCACCAGCGAGTAGATCGCCCCGCAGACCATGGCGGCCGCTGCGCGCGTGAACCCGCGGCGGTTCAGACAGGCGGAGATGGCGAGGATCCCGAGCACGCCGACGCAGGGCGCGACGGATCCCGAGGTCCGGGCCAGCAGCGCGTAGACCGGGCAGAAGACGACGACCACCGCGGCGACCGTCCGGAGCACCGCGTCGAGCACCGCTGACTCGCGCGAGGCCTCCACGGGGGGGCACCGACGCGGCAACAGCGCGGTTCGGGGGGCGTCCCCTCGCGCTGTCCGCCCCCAGAGGGGCTGCGGCGGCTGGTCGGCGTAGTCGTACAAGGGCGGGCGCTCCTCAGCGTCGCACGGCGGTGGCCTCGTGGCCCCACGCGTCCGGCCCTAGTCCCATCGTCACTCGACCCGCGAGGCTTGAGGTCAATTTCGCCTGATGCGGACAAGGGATTTTCCGGGTCGCGCGCGGGCGCCCCTCGCTGGCGATACGGAACCGGCCGATCTTTGGCCATCGCGCAGAGGCGACACGCCCTGCTCTCTGCTACGCTGCGCTGTCGGCGGCATCACTGGCTGCTCGGCCGTCGACTTCAGGAGCATCGCCCCGTGCTGCGAATCCCCGGCTATCGATACGAGCGAACACTGTTCGCCGGCGCCCGCTGCTCCGTCTATGCCGCGGTGCGCCTGAGCGACGACGTCCGCGTCATCTTGAAGACCACGACCCACGAGGCGGCCGCCGCGGACGTCCAGCGTTTCCGCCGCACCTTCTCGCTGACCCACGATCTCGCCATCGTGGGGAGCTGCCGAGCGCTGGAGCTGTTCGAGGATCGGCGGCGCCCCTACCTCGTCATGCAGCCCTTCGCCGGCCGCCCGCTCGCCGAGTGGCTGCGCGACGGACCGCTCGAGCCTGGCCACGTGCTCGCCATCGGCCTGCGCCTCGCTGAGGCCCTCGCGCGGATCCACGAACGCGGCCTGGTGCACTGCGATCTCAGCCCGGACAACGTCTTGATCGCGGAGGACGGCGCCGTCGAGATCATCGACTTCGACTTGGCGCGCCGCCTGCCCGCGGAGGGCGCGGAGCTGTCGAGGACGCTGGTGGTCGAGGGCACCCCGCCGTACATGGCGCCCGAACAGTCGGGGCGCCTCCATCGGCCGGTCGACCAACGCGCTGACCTCTACTCCTTGGGCGCCACCCTCTACGAGATGCTGACCGGCGCCCCACCCTTCCGCGGCGACCACGCGGGCGGGATCATCCACTCGCACCTCGCCGCGGTGCCGATCGCCCCGCACGTCGTGCGGGCGAGCGTGCCGTCCCCGGTCTCGGAGATCGTCCTGCGGCTGCTCGCGAAGGAGCCGGACGACCGCTACCAGACCGCGTGGGGCCTCGCGGCCGACCTGCGCCTCGCCTTGACGCAGCTTGAGACGCGCGGCCGCATCGACCCGTTCGAGCTCGGCGCCGCCGACGTCTCCACGCGCCTCCGCCTCGACCAGCACCTGCACCCGCGCGCCGCCGAGTGCGAGCTCTTGCTCAATCGAATCCAGCGGGCAGCGTCCGGCGGGACCGCCCTCACGCTGGTACGCGGCCCCTCTGGCGTGGGGAAATCCGTCCTACTTCACCGCCTCTTCGCCCCCCAGGCGCGGCGATGGGCGCGGGTCGCCGCGGGCGGCTTCGAGGTGCGCAGCAGCTCGCCGGCCACGGGGCTCCGGCATGCGGTGTCCGAGCTGGTCGACCTGCTACTAAGCGAGTCCGACGAGCGGCTCGCCCCGGCGCGAGACGCCGCCATCGCGGCGCTGGGCGACGACGCGGGCCTGGTCGCCGACGCGCTGCCAAGCCTGCGCTCGCTCATCGGCCCGGTGGAGTCCAGCGCGGCCCTCCCTCCCGACGAGGCGCGCCACCGGTTCAAGCTGGCCTTCCGCCGCCTCATCCAGAGCCTCGCGACCGAGCGTCATCCGCTCGTCCTGATCATCGATGATCTGCAGCGCGCGGATTCCAGCGATCTCGAGCTGATTGCCCAGCTCCTGACCGACCCGGTGACGGCTCACCTGCTCGTGGTGGGCGCGTTCCGGGACGACGGCGGCGGCGACGCCGGCCCGTTGACCTCCTGGACCGGCACGATGCAGAGCCGCGGCCTCGACCTCGTGACGATCTCGCTGGCGCCCCTGAGCGAAGCGGCCGTGGGCTCGCTGATCGCGGCCGTGTTGGGCGCTTCCACGGCCGAGATCGAGCCGCTCACCCATGAGGTGATGACCAAGACCCAGGGGAATCCGCTCTTCGTGGCGCGCTTTGTCCAGTCGCTCCACCGCGACGGGACCCTGCGGGTCGACCCGGCGCGCGGGCGCTGGACGTGGAACATCGACCGCATCCGGCGCCTGCCCTACACCGAGAACGTCGCGGCGCTGATGGCGCAGCGCGTGCGGCTGTTGACGCCGCCGTCGCGACGCGTGCTGGCGGCGGCGGCGTGTCTGGGCCTGCACTTCGACCCCCGCGTCATCGCCCACGCCCTGGAGATGGAGCCAGACGAGGTGCTGCGCCACCTGTGGCCGGCCCTCCGCGACGACTTGGTGGAGCCTCCGGCCGACGCCGCCGCGGATCCACCGGACCCGTACCGGTTCGCCCACGACCGCATCCACGCTGCGGCCTACGAGCTGCTGCCCACCGCCGAGCGCACGCGGATGCACCTGGCCCTCGGCTGGACCCTCGCGGCCGATGACTTCTCGGACGCGGGCCGCGCGGCCGCGACGACCCAGCTCGGCCTCGGGATGTCGCTCGTGGAGACCGAGACGGCGCGGGCGGAGATCGCCGCCATCGCGCTGGATGCGGGACGCGCGGCCTCCATCTCCATGGCCCACAGCGCCGCCCGTGAGCTGCTTGAAGTGGGACTGGCCGCGCTGCCGGACGGCGCGTCGACGACCCACCTCGACACTTGGCTAGGGCTTCACCTTGCGCGCGCGGCGAACGCCGAGTCCCTCGGTGAGTTCGACATGGCGGAGTCGCTGCTTGAGGTCGCCATGGGACAGGCGCGCACTGTCCCCGAGCGCGCCACCGTGCTGACCCGGCGGATCCTGCTCCGCAGCCGCAGGAGCGATCCGATGGGCGCCATCGAGGCGACCCGCGAATGCCTCGCCCTCTTCGGGCAGCCCCTGCCCCACACCCCCGAAGAGGCGGTTCCGCTGCACGCCGCGGACGACGCCATCCTCGCGGAGCTCATCGCGGGCCGCGACCTGGAGAGTCTCGCCAGCGGCAAGCCCACCAGCGATCCCCAGATCCTCCAGCTTCTGCAGGTCATGGCCGCGGCCGCAAACCCGGCCTACGCGCAGCCTTGGGTGCTTGGGACCCTGGCGCGCCGCAGCGTGCGGCTCTCGCTTGAGCACGGGCCCTCGCCCGACTCGGCGCACGCGTTCGTCCTGTACGGCTGGATCCAGTCGATGATGGGCAACCGGGACCTGGCGGAGCTCTTCGGCCGCACGGGCCTCGCCCTCGCCGAGACGGGGCTCGCCGCCGCCCGCAGCGCGCCACTCCACCACCTCTACGCGACGTTCATCGAGCACTGGCGCCACCCCTGGAGCGAGGGCCGCGCGCGCTTCGAGCGGACGCTGCTCATGGCGCGGCGGCAGGGCTCCTACGAGACTGGCGCCTGGGTGGTGCTGAATCTGGCGTGGCTGGTCTACGCCGCCGAGGACGACCTCACCCTAGCCCTGAGACGCATGCCGGAGCTGCTGGCCGCGAGTCGAGGCGAGTTCGAACACCGCGACGCGGCGAGCAACATCATGCTCACGATGCTGCGGGTGCGAGAGTTGACCGGGACCGCGCTCGATGACGCCACAGGCCTCGACGAGAGCTTCGACGAGCGCGCGCTGATCGCGTCGCTGGCGCACTTCCCCGGGTACACGGCCGCCTACCACGTGCAGCGGATGATCGTGCGCTGCCTGCTGGGCGACCTGGACGAAGCGCGCGCCGAGATCGCGCCGGCCGCCGCCGCCATCCCGTTCGCGGGCGCTTCCCTGTGGGAGAGCCGATTCCACGTCTTTCGCGCCTTGATCCTCACGGGGCTCGCCCGTCGCACCCCCGGCGCGCTCTCCGACGACGAACGCGAGGCGCTCGAGGCGTCGGTCCGCGAGGTCAAGCGGTATGCCGACTACGGCTCGCCAGGTCGCGCGGCCGAGCGAGACCTGATCCTCGCCGAGGTCAAGGCGGTGCGTGGCGAGGACGACGGGGTCCTGGCCCTCTACGACGCGGCGATCCTGGGCGCCTTGGAGTCGGGTGACCGAGCGTTCTCCGGGCTCGCGGCGGAGCGGTGCGCGGCTTGGTTTGAGGCGCGCGGCGACGACCGGATGGCCCGCAGCTATCTCTTCGATGCGCGTTACGCGTTCGAGCGGTGGGGAGCGTTCGCGAAGGTGGCGCGGCTGGACGCCCACGCGAGCCTGACCCGCCGCGTGGGCAGCGAGCGGCTCTCGCCTCACGCGGCAGGCGCGGAGGGGCCGGCGCTGGAGCTGCACTCCGCCCTGGCGGCCAGTCGGGCGGTCTCCGGGGAGATCGACCTCGAGCGGCTGCTCGGCACCCTGATGGCTCACGTGGTGGAGGTCGCTGGGGCCACGCGCGGGTGCCTGTTGCTGGAAACCGAGGGGCGGCTGCGTGTCGAAGCGGCCATCGAGGCCCCCGGGGAGACCCCGCGCGTCATGATGGGCCTGCCGATGGCCGAGCACGGGCTCTGCGTCGCGGTGGTCCAAGCGGTGCACCGGTCCGGTCAGCCGGTGCAGCTGGAGGACGCCCGGAGCAGTCGGCGTTTCGCGCGGGACCCCTACATCGTCGAGGCGCAGCCGCGCTCGCTGCTCTGTGTGCCCATCGTGCACCAGGGGCGGGTCCTGGCGATTCTGTACCTGGAGAACACGGTGCTCGCCGGCGCCTTCACGCGCGGCAGGCGCCACGCGCTCGATCTGATCAGCGCCCAGGCTGCCATCTCGATCCAGAACGCCTTCCTGTTCCGGCGCGAGCAGGAGATGGCCGGGATGCTGCGGACGACCACGGCCGAGAACATCCAGCTACAGATCGAGCTGCAGCGCGCCAAGGGTGAGTTGCTGGCGTTGCGCTCTCGAATCGACAGCCAGACCCTCTCCCTCGAGGCGACGGTGCGCCAGCGGACAGCGGACATCGAGCGGATGCACCGGCACCACGACCGCGTGCTCCGATCCATCGATCAGGGGATCTTCTGCGTGGACCCCGGCGGGGTCGTCTACTTCGCCAACCCAGCGGCGGCGCGGCTTGGCGGCTGGAGCGATCAGGAGCTCGTCGGGCGCACCTATCACGACCTGCTGGTGGCCGAGGGCGGCTCCAAGCTGCCGTCGCTGCAGGGACACGCGGGCGACGGCAACTACGAGGGCCGCTTTCTGCGCGCGGGAGGAGATTCGCTGCCGGTCGAGATGAGCCTGCAGCCGATCCGCGATGACGCTGGCGGCGCGGTGGGCGCGGTGGTGACCTTTCGCGACCTGACCCGGCGGCGAGAGCTGGAGACCCAGCTGCAGCACGCCCAGAAGATGGAGGCGATGGGGCAGTTCGCGGGCGGCGTCGCCCACGACTTCAACAACCTGCTGACCCCGATGCTCGGCAATGTCTCGCTGGTTCGAGAGACGGTCGGCGACGACTTCCCGGTCACCCTCCCCTGGCTCGAGGACATCGAGCGCGCGGGCGGGCGCGCGGCGGACCTGGTGAAGCAGGTGCTCGCGTTCAGCCGCCGCTCCGAGGTCTTCCTTCGCCCCATCGACCCCCTGCCGCTGATCGATGACATCGTCCGCTTCCTGCAGCGCTCGCTGCAACGCAGCATCACCGTGACGTGGGAGCGACCGGAACAGATCCCGTGGATCCATGCCGACGCGGGCGGAATTCACCAAGTCCTGCTGAACCTGTGCCTCAACGCGCGTGACGCGTTGCACGATCGCGCGAAGACCGGGGACTCCGCCGAGCTGCGGCTGACCATCCGAGCGGAGGAGAAGCGCATCGATGCGGCGATGGCGCAGGCCCAGCCGGGGTTGAGGCCCGGTCACTGGGTGCAGCTGAGCGTGGAGGACAACGGCGTCGGCATGTCGGGACCCACGCGCGAGCGGGTGTTCGAGCCCTTCTTCACCACCAAGGAGGTCGGCGCCGGGACCGGACTTGGGCTGAGCGTCGTCTACGGGATCGTGCAGCAACACGGCGGGTTTGTGCTGTGCACGAGCACCCAGGGGCAAGGGACCACCATGGCCTGCTCGCTGCCGGCGCGCGCACCTGGGGCGGCGGCGGTGCTCGAGGCGGCGGCGCCGGTGGTCCGGGGCCGAGGCGAGCGGGTGCTGATCGCCGACGACGAGCCGTTGATGCGGTCGCTCGGCCACCACGTGCTCGAGAACCTGGGCTACCACGTCGCGGTCGTGGACAACGGCTTGGCGGCCGTCGAGACCTTCCGTGACCAACCGGGGGCCTTCGAGCTGATCATCTTGGACATCTCGATGCCCGGGATGTCCGGAGATGAGGCGCTGCAAGAGATCCTGCAGATCGATTCCGAGGCGCGGGTCATCCTGTGGAGCGGCTACGCGGCGGTCGCCGACACGAAGTCCGCCGAGCAGCTCGGCGCGCGGGCTTTCTTGGCGAAGCCCTTTCGGGCCGACGAGCTCGGGCGCATCGTCAGGCGAGTGCTCGACAGCCCCTGAGAGGGTGTTGGGGGCTAGCTCGAGCTGCGCATCGTGACCTGGAGCACGGCGCGCCCGATGAGCAGCCCTTCGGTGGTGCTGACCACCAGCGTCAGCGTGGCGGGTTCGTCGACCCAGTCGCGCCAGGACACGTCGTCGACCACCAGAAAGAGGTCGAGGCCGTACCCGAAGCCATCGCCGCCATCGTTGACGCCGCGCTTGGACCACTCGCGGCTGGCCAGCACCCCGCGCGTCGAATCGATCGTGGCTTTGACCCTCAGGTTGCCGTGGGTGACGGCGGCCGTCCGGAAACCCAGCACGACCATGTGCAGCCCCTGAAAGCCGCCCATGATCTCGAGGTTATCGCCAGGGGCGACGCCGTGAATCGACGGGGAGATGCGTCGCGGGACGCCCGAGTCCGGCTCCGTGACGAAGAGCGGGGTGCTCGGCTCGTGGGTCAGGACCTCGAGCTCGAGCTCGTGGCAGTACGGCTTGGTCGCGTCGACGGCCGGCGCGCGGCCCGGCACGCAGGGGAGCTCGGCGGGGTCGATCGGCTCGTCGGAGTTCGTCGGGTCGCAGCCCGCCGCGAAGATCAGCGCCAGCGTCACCACGATCGCGACAGTGGAGGTGTGAGCGCGCACTGGAGGCTCCGCGAAGAGGTTCCTTCAATCCGTGAGTAGCGTACCGACCTAGCCTAGCACGCCACAAGGGTTACGCCGTTGCTGGATTCGACGGGGCCAGTGCGTCACCATAGCGGCGCCGCGGACCGCCGGTCTCAGCGGCGGAGACGTCTGGACCGTGGGGCCGCGGTCCACTGGCGACGCCTCCCGGAGTCTCTGATGTCCAGATGCCATGTACGCGCCGCCCTCGTGGCGCTCGCGACCTTGAGCGCGCCGGCGCTGACGGGCTGCCCCGACGACGGCGCGAGCGACGCCATCGCCGAGGAGATCTTCGCAACCCCCGGCCAACCCGTGGCCTACGCGACGCCCGAAGAGCTGGCGACCTTCGAGCGCGGCAAGAAGGTCGCGCTGCGGCGATTCACGCCCGAGGACGGGCTTGGGCCTTCCTTCAATTTGACCTTCTGCGGCGGCTGCCATGAGCGCCCCACTTTGGGCGGCGGCGCGCCGCGGTACCGTGACTTCTTCCTGGTCGGCTTCGAGTCCCTGGCGGGATCTTTTCTGACGCAGGGGAACGCCGGGGTGCGCCCGCAGTTCGATGTCGGGGAGGCCGATCACCACCCCGGCCCCAAGACCTCCAACGTCATCGCCAAGCGAAGCGGCACCGCGTTCTTTGGCGTGGGCGCGTTGGCCGAGATCCCTGAAGAGGAGATCTTGAAGCGGGCGGACCCGCTGGACGCTGACGGAGACGGCATTCGCGGCCGCCCGAACTACGACCGGGGCTTTGTGGGGCGGTTCGGCCGCAAGGCGCAGACCGTGTCGCTGGAGGGCTTCATCCGCGGCCCGATCAAGAACCATCTCGGCATCACCACCGACCCGCTGCCGGACGCCCGCAAGGCGCTGCTGCCCATCCCGTCGGCGGCGGACCCGAGCGCCACCGGCACGCGGACGAGTGCGCTGCGCATGGATGGGCTCGGGACGAAGATGGGCGCGCAGGCGGCAGCTCCGGCGGAGCCGACGCGTGACAACGACGGCGTGCCGGACCCTGAGCTGGGCGAGGACGACCTCTTCGATGTGGTCGCGATGACGATGCTCATGGGCGCGCCGCGACCCGACCCTCCGACCGAGGAGTCCGAGGCGGGGCGCGCGATCTTCGGTGAGTTGGGCTGCACGGGCTGTCACACCCCGGCGCTGCGCGGTCCTCGCGGTATGGTCCCGGCGTACACCGACCTCCTGCTGCACGACATGGGGCCGGAGTTGGACGACCGGACGCCCATGCAGCTCGCAGACGGGCGCGATTGGCGGACGCAACCCTTGTGGGGCGTGGTGGCGGTCGGGCCGTGGTTGCACGACGGGCGCGCCGACACATTGGATGAGGCCATCCGCCTCCACGGGGGCGAGGCGGAGGCGTCGCGCGACGCCTACGTGGCGCTCACGGATGCGGAGCGGGCGCTCATCATGAGGTTTCTCGAGTCGCTTGGCGGGCGCGAGAGCTACTCCCCCGGCTTGATCCCGCCGGGGACACCGGTCGCAGAGCTCGGTGAGTACGGCGGCCCGTCGCGCGCCTTGAACACTGAGGAATCCGCGGTCTATCTGGCGGGGCGCGCGGTGTTCGACCGAGACTTCGCCATCGGACGCGGGCTTGGCCCGAACTTCAACGGCGACTCCTGCCGCGCTTGCCACTTCGACCCGGTGGTCGGCGGCGCGGGTCCTCTGGACGTCAACGTCACGCGCCACGGCTACCTGGACCGCGAGACCGGCGTCTTCACGGCACCGTCCATCGGCACGATGGCCCACAAGGGCTCCACCGCGGTCAACGCGACGCCGCCCCTAGACCCCGACGCCGACTGCTTTGAGCTGCGCCAGACGCCGGCGGTCTTCGGCCTCGGCCTCATCGAGCAGATCCCCACCGCGGCCATCCTGATGCGCGCGGATCCTGACGATCTCGACGGCGACGGCATCCGCGGGCGCGCGCGCATGTTCGACGCGACGCGAGCGGGCCGCTTCGGGTGGAAAGCCGGGGTACCCACGGTCGAGGAGTTCCTCCGCGACGCCATGACCAACGAGATGGGGATGACGCTGCCGGCGCGCGACGGTCAGTCCCTGGGGGTCGAGACCGACGACGACGGCGCCGCAGATCCTGAGCTCTCCGACGGCGACTATGACGCGCTGAAGTTCTTCCTCCAGCTTATCGGGCCGCCGCCGCGGGACCGCGTCGACATCGCGCGCGAGGACGCCGGCGAAGAGGTGTTCGAACGCATCGGGTGCGAGGCGTGCCATACGGCGTCGATGGCCACCGCCGAGGGCGTACCCGTCAACTTGTACAGCGACCTCCTGCTGCACAACGTCGCCGCGGAGGGCGCGATCGGCATTGAGGACGGAGACGCCGGGATCCACGACTTCCGGACCGCGCCGCTGTGGGGGGTCGGAAAGACCGCGCCGTACATGCACGACGGCCGCGCCGCCACGCTCGAGGAGGCGATCGTCGCCCATGACGGAGAAGGCGCACCGAGCCGCGAGAGCTACCTCGGGCTCGACGCGGCGGACCAGGAGGCGCTGCTGGCGTTCCTGCGCTCGCTCTGATGGGGGCGCGCTGTGTCGGCCTAGCCGCGCTCGTCGCCACCGTCTCAGGGTGCGCGGTCGAAGACGGGGCTTGGCTGTTCGTCATCGACCCCGCGAGCGGGGCCGCGCGCCTGCACGTCCGCTACGAGCGCGCGACGACGGAGCAAGCGCGCCGCGACGGTCTGGGGGTCCGCCCACCGCTGGCGGAGGACGAGGGCCTGCTCCTGGAGTTCCCGGTCGAGGGCGAGGTCTGCATCCACAACCGGCCGGTGCCCTACCCCATCGACGTCATCTTCGCGGCGGCCGACGACGCGGTGGTCCGAGACGCCGTTTCCCTGGGCGCGGGGCAGGCGACGCCGGTCTGCGTGGCCGGGGTGCAGCGAGTGCTGGAGGTCCGGCAAGGCGTCGGGAGCGCGGTGGTCGCCGGTGATCACCTCTCGCGGGACTGATCGCGCGAAGCATGCCGCGGTGCGACGGCGACCGCGTCCGCGGCCCGTCGCGCCTCCTCCCAGATCTCGGGCGTCAGGGCAGCGAACTCGGCCTCCCCGAACTGGTCGAGGTAGGCGAGGTTGACCCCGTAGCAGTGGGCGCGCGCGGCGCAGCCGTCGCACGCCGAGACGTAGCGATGTCCGCGGTCCGCCTCCTCACCCGCCACATCCAGCAGCGAGAAGCTGAAGAGCGCGTCCAGGTGGCCGCGCCACGCGCACGGAGGCGTCCCGCAGCGGCCGGACATCCGGTAGTCGAGGCCGTGCTTCCGCGCGCGCAGCATCGCGTCGACCAAGTGCGGGACGGCGTCAGTGTACCGCACCGCCACGAGATCCCAGTCCCGCGGCAACCCGTCGACGATGTAAGTCACGCTGAGCAACACCTTCGCCTCGGGGACCTGGGCGGCGACGACGTCGACGATGTCGCCAAGGTGGTCGAGGTTGTCGCGGTTGTGGACCACGTTCAGCTCGACGCGGACGCCCCGATCGAGCAGCCGCCGCACACCGCGCAACGCCGCTTCGGGGGTCCCGGCACCCGTGATTCGCAGGTATCGCGCAGGATCGACCGCGTGAAGACTGACGACAGCCTGCGTGAGCCCTGCTTCGGCCAGGCCCTCGGCGAGCGCGCCGTCATCGCCACCGAGCAGCAGCGCGTTGGTCTGAATCTCGCGCTCTTCGATCTGGAGCGCGGTGGCGTGGGCTATGAACTCCGCGAGCTGGCGATGCAGTGTCGGCTCGCCGCCCGAGAAGGACACCCGGCAAGCCCCCTGCTCCGCGGCATGGTCGATGGCGCTGACGATGGCCTCGTCCGGCAGCCCCGTGCTCGTCCGGTCCACGAAGCAGAAGGTGCAGTCCTGGTTACACGGCATCACGACGCGGATGGTGACCTGGGGTCCCGACAGCTGCGTGCCGGCCTCGAAAGTCCGGTCGTAGATGACCAGCTGCTCGGGCCGGCTGCGACGCGTGAGCAGGGCCCGAGGCGCACGCGCGAAGGGGTGCGTCGTCCACGGCGCGTGCACCTGGGCGTAGACCTTTGGCTGGCCGGGGCACTGGTCGCGGGCCGCGCACCCGGAGCACGCTTCGGCAAAGAAGTGCGTGCGCGAGCGGTCGCGGTTGGGGTGGCGCCCCAGCGAGGCCAGCGCGTGGGCGTCGCCTCGCAGCAGGCAAATCGGCAGCCCGAGATCGTCTTCGATGTGGATGGGGAGGTCGTGCAGCCGCGCCTCCCTCGACGCCGCCCGGATCGCCAGCTCGAGCGCTTCGAGGGTGGGCAGCAGCCCCGGGTCGCCCTCCGCGCGCTCGCTTCGCATGATCGGTCGGAGCCACCAGGCGCTGACCTGCGGTAGCTCGCGCCGCAGCCAGGCGGGGATGCTGCCGAGGCCAGCCAAGTTCGGCGCTGACAGCGGCGTGCGCGCGACCACGGGGAGGCCAGCGTCGACGAAGGCCTGGGCACCCTGGAACGCAGCCTCGTGCATGCCGGCCGCGCCGTAGGCCAGATCGCCGGCGGCAGCGTCGGTGGCGTTCAAGGCCCAGAGCACATCGCTAAGTCCAGCGTGGGCCAGCTCCGCGGCGAGCGTCCCGTCCTGGGCGCACGAAGCGTTGGTCTCAAGCGTCACGCGCTCGATCCCAAGCGCGCGGACGTGGGCGACCAGCTCGGCCAGCCGTGGCTCCAGCAGCGGCTCACCGCCTGAGATGCGCAGCTCCGTCACGCCGCGTTCCAGGTCCGCCGCCACCTGGGCGATCGCCCGCTCGAACCCGGCGCCATCCAGCATCGAACCGCCCGGGAGCTCGCAGAACGGGCAGGCGGCGTTGCAGATCCCGTTGACGCGCAGGGTCGTCGTCTTCATCGGGCGCCTCGGTAGAGCGGGACACTCGCGCCGCCGCGCGTCGGGAGCGGCGCCCTCACGAGGCGTCGCCAGACGCGAGGACGGGACGAAACTCCCACGTCCCGAAAAGCTGCTGGTACGCGGCCCATGTGGTGGGGCAGACCCCCTTCAGCGAGCAGGGCTCACACACCGCGGCGAGGGGGCGGGCGGCCCTCCGATGGTCGGCCAGGGACCGCTCGCGGCGATGGACATCGGCGACCTGATGCCGCGCGAAATCCTCCATCACATCCGCCCCGGCGCGATCCTGTGGGTCGAGATGGCAGAGCGGCACCGCCTCGGTCTCCCCGACCATCCCGAGCGCCCGCGCCCGCGCCAGCGCCTCCCGCACGTAGGGCGTCGCAGCGCTCAGCCTGACCAGCGGCTCTCCCACCCAACGCGGACCGACCCGGACCGGCCGGGTCCAGTTCAACTGCACGCGCCGAACGCCAAGCCCGTGCAGGGTCTCCACAACCGCGGCCAGCCGCGTGTAGTTGCGCGCGACGACCGGCACCGTGACCAGGGTCCCCACCCCACGCTGCGCCAGGAAACGCAGGCCCGCCGACGCCTGCTCGAACGCGCCCGGACAGCCGTCGATGAGATCGTGTAACCCCTCACAATCGCCGAAGAACGAGACCTCGAAGAAGTTCACGCCGGCGCCGAGGAGGCGGTCGAGGTACGCCTCGTAGGCGAGCATGCGGGCGTTGGTCTGGAGTTGGATGTGCTCGTAGCCGATGCGGCGCGCGCGCCGGCTCAAGCTCAGCAACTCTTTCCTCAGCGTGGCCTCGCCGCGCATGAAGACCAGCTCGGTGCAGCCGTCGTGCCGGCCGCGGACGATCTCTTCCCAGACGGCCTCGGCCGCCGGCTCCGGGTGATGGGCGATATCCGCGATGGTGCAGTGCGCGCAGCGGCTGTTGCACTGCGTCGTGAGGCGTACCAGAAGTCGACGGCCCGAGCTCATCGCGAGACCTCGCGTACCGCAGCGCGCTCGACGAGATAGGGGCCGATGGCCAGCCAGTCCGCGCCGAGCTCGAGGAAGCTCGAGATCGCGTCGTCCGGGCTCTCCACGATGGGTTCGTGGGCAGTGTTGAACGAGGTGTTCACCACCATCGGCACGCCGGTGAGCCGCTCAAACCGCTCGATCACAGCGTGGTAGATCGGGCTGTCTTCGCGCGTGACCGACTGCGGGCGCGTGGTCCCGTCCACGTGCAAGATAGCGGGCACCTCGTCGCGCCGCGCTGGCAGCACCGGCAGAGTGAAGAGCATGAACGGGCTGTGAAACGGCGACTCGAACCACGCCCCCTCGTGACCGGCCAGGATGGAGGGACCGAAGGGCCGCCACCACTGCCGGCCCTTGAGCAGGTTGATGCGGTCTTTCAGTTCGGCGCGGCGTGGGTCGGCCAAGATGCTCCTGGCCCCCAGCGCGCGTGGGCCGAGCTCCATCCGGCCCTGAAACCAGCAGACGACCTTGCCATCCGCGATCAGGCTGGCCACATCGCCTGCGAAGTCCCCGGGTTTCGTGAAGGGGAGCCGGTGGCGTTCGAGCGCCGCCCGCACCGTGACTTCGTCGTAACCACGCCCGAGGTAGGCGTGCGTCATCTCGTGGCTAGGCGCCTCTCCGGTCACGAAATGATGAGCCTCCAGCGCGGCCCCCAGCGCGGTGCCCGCGTCATGCGCTCCCGGCTGCACGAAGACGCGCTCCAGGTTGAAGTGGGAGCGTAGCCTCTGGTTCATGCTGCAATTCAGCGCCACGCCGCCCGCGAGGCAGAGATTGCGAGCAGTTCGTCCGGCCAACCCGTCCTCGATGAAGCGGATGACCGTCTCTTCGAGCGCGAGCTGCAGGCTGGCGGCCAGATCGACGTGGGCCTTCAAAAGCTCGCCGTCGCGATGTCGTGCGAGGTGCCCGAAGGCTTCCATGATCCCCTGATCGTGGATCGCGTAGTCGTCCCGCGATCGCGCCGACAGAAAGCGGGACATGTCGAAACGCGGTTCGCCCAGCGGCGCCAACCCCATCGTCGAACCCTGCCCGTAGTGCCCAAAGCCCAAGATGGTGGTGATGTACTCGTAGACCCCGCCGATGAGGCTGTCCTCACGGCACAGCACGTCGAAGGTGCGGTGGAGCGCGCCATCACGCGCCTCGAAGAAGGCCGCCGTCTCGCGCTCGCCGCGTCCGTCCACGGTGAAGACGTAGGCCTCGTCCATGCCGCTCACCCGCCACGCGGAGGCCGCGTGCGCGAGATGGTGAGGGACGAAGACGTGGTCTCGGTCGCGAATCGTCAGCGGTGGCCGGGCCGGATCGCTGGTCGAGTAGGTCGGCAAGAAGCGGGCTGGGATCCCATTGAGCGCCACGATGTCCACGTCGCTGGCGTCCACGCCACCCAG
Source organism: Myxococcota bacterium (assembly GCA_041389525.1). GTDB lineage: Bacteria > Myxococcota_A > UBA9042 > PHBI01 > JACKFB01 > JACKFB01. The sequence continues at coordinate 81,315 of JAWKRR010000008.1, forward strand.
GGTCAGGACCTCGCGCACCGATCGGGAGGGGTAGGCGCGCTCAAGCGGCAGCGTCGGGTCGGAGACGACCGTCGCGTCCGGCCGCCCCGGCGGGTGCCAGCCGCACTGCTTTCGGCGGCGATAACGCTCCTCCTGCACGGAGGCGACGACCTGGCCGTCGATCACCAAGGCCGCGGCGTGGTTCTGCAGCGTCGTCGAGGCGATCCCCAGAACGATCAACGGCCCGCGCCGGATGAACGCGGGCGCGCGCCCCCCGGGGACTAGGCGCTCCGGTGGCGCCTCTCCGGCGAGCTGGACTCCCTCGGGCCGCGTGTACGGGTTGTCGCCTCGGATCGCGGCGCCGAGAATTGGCGCGCTCGCCGAGTCCAGCCCGCCCGCCCGCGCCAGCGTGGCGTCGAGGGCGAGGGGGTCCGTGCTGACCGCCACCAAGCCGAGCGCGGCGGCGTCGACTATCCAGAGGGCGACGTCGGCTGCGGCCCGCTCTCCGATCGCCCAGCCCGCGTCGCTCACGACCGCGAGCTCCGTGCCCTCAAGCTCCCCGAGCCAACTGGCGAGTTCTTGAGGCAGCGTCACGCTGGGAGGCTGGACCCGCGCCGAGCTGCCAGGACCTGACAGCTCGTGCTCCCAACCCGCCGTCACGCGCGCCCGCGATTCGGGCTGCAAATGAGCCACCGTCGCGCTCAACGCGCCGGTGAATGGGTCGGCTCCGCACGACGCGAGCGAGATGACGCAGCTCATGGAAGCCAGCACCTCAGGCCGCGCTTCGTGCCCGACGACCCGACCCCAGTGGGCCCCAAACTCGCCCGCGAGCACCTCATGCGCCAAGCCCCCCCGCACGCCGGCCGCCGCGCCACCAGCCGCGAGCACCCAGACCTCGGCCTCCAGCTCGCTGAGCTGCGCCAGGACCGTCCGAAGCACGTCCGTCCCCACCGCCTCATCGGCGAGCGTCACCAAGACTCGCGGGCGGCCATCCTCAGCCCGACTCATCCTCCGGGCGTCTCGAGGGCTCTCCGCCATATGCTGCGCCAGCACCGCCGCGGGCAGCCCCAAGCGCGCCGGGTCGACGAAGCGCGCCAGCGTGCCCAGGCGATTCACCGCGTCGGCCACGGCCCGCGCCTGAGTTCGATGCCCCTCGCCCACCGCATAGACCACGACGTCCTCGGCTGGAGCCGTCGCCCCCGCCGGCGGCACTGCTTCCCTGAGACCTGGCCACCCTTGCACGAGCGGGGGGCGCCACCCGACCAACTCCAGCCCCACCTCACGACGCAGCGAGGCGTCAACAGCCGCGCACCACCAAGGCGCCAGCGCCTCCAGACGATCGCCGTCCCAGTCGGACGGCAGGATGATTCGCAGCCCGGTCAGCGCAGGGAACGTGTCGTCGACGAAGCGCACCAAGTCGGCGAGCCCTCGGTAGTTGGAGAGGTCCACCGCCTGCTCCAGGACGACCTCGACCCCGCGCTCACCCAGCGCGCGCACGCGCTCGACGGCGGCACCGAATCCGCCCCATTCACCAGTGGCTGCCTCATAGTCCGCGGCGACATGAGACGGAAAGCTCAGGCGCAGCAGATGTGAACAGCCTCCTTCGCCGACCAGCGCAGCAGCCCACCTCGGGTCGCAGATGCCTGTCAGCGGCGCGGCGGCGCTAGGATCGAGTACACGCACGAATCAGAGCCCTCTTTGTGAATTTCCCGAAGCTACCGACGAGAGGCGGCGAGGACGGCCACGCGTTCGCGGGCCAGAGCGCCCATTCGAATCGTGGTGTCACCGATGCCCCCGCGCCGGGATGATAGTGCGCAGGCCGCGATGAACGCGAGCGCCGGTCGTCAGCCTTCGCTCGCCGCCCGCCCCATACCCGCGCTCACGAGCCGGCGGGGGAGAAGGCGCCGTGTGGTGCCCCTCCCCCGCCGACCCGAACCGGGCGACTCGCCGGCGGGGAGACCGGCGAAACGCCCGCCCTCGCCACCGCCGCCAGCGCGTGAGCGCTCACGGAGAGGCGGGCTCTCAAGGGTGTCCCATCCGCCCCCATCGCGTGCCCGGCGCGCGTCTTCCCAGGCACCCACGCACGGCGGCTCTCTTGCGCTCGGCAAGCGCCCTCCGCGCGTGAGCCCCTGAGACGACCGCGCCGGCACTGAGCTCGGGCCGAACGCGCCAACACCCGCTCAGAAGGGCAGCGGCTCGGCATCCAGCGCAGGCCCCGGCCGACCGGCTGGCTGCGCCGCAGACTGCTCCTCGCTGCCCTCTTCCGCCCCATCGCGGGCGCCGCCGCCGCTGAGGAAGCTGACGCGCGCCGCGACGACCTCAGTGAGGTAGCGCTTGCGCCCGTCCTGGTCGTCCCACGAGCGGGTCGACAAGCGGCCCTCCACGGCGACCAAGCGCCCCTTCTTCAGGTACAGACCGCAGCGTTCTGCCGTCTGCTCCCAGACGACGACGCGGTGCCACTCGACGTCGTCCGGCTCGCCCTCGCGAGTCCAGCGCTCGGTCGCCAGCCGCAGCGAGCACACGGACTTCCCCGTGCGGGTCCGCCGCATCTCGGGGTCCGCCCCGAGGCGCCCCACCAAACACACGTTGTTCACCGACATCTCATCCTCCTAGCTCGTCCCGGATTGTGGTTTCGCCGCGGCTCAGGCGGCCTCTTCGAAGAGCTGCACGGCGGGCGTCGCCTCGTCCGGACGCTTCAGCATCGCGTCCAACACCCGCAGCCGCGTGGCCTCGAGCAGCGCCGGGTCCTTCAGCAGCGTGTCGCGAGCGCGTTCGCGCCCCTGCCCGAGCTTCTCGCCGTCCAGCGCGTACCAGGCGCCCGCGCGCTCGATGACGCCCAGGGTGGTGCCGTGGTCGATGACCTCGCCGGCGAGGCAGGTGCCGCGGCCGTACACGATCTCGAACTCGGCCTGTCGGAAGGGCGGCGCCAGCTTGTTCTTCGCGACCTTGACGCGCGTCTTGTTGGCGAAGGCCTCGCCCTCGGAGTCCTTGACCGCGCCGACGCGGCGGATGTCCAGGCGCACGCTGGAGTAGAACTTCAGCGCGTTGCCGCCCGTCGTCGTCTCGGGATTGCCGAAGGTCACGCCGATCTTCACTCGAAGCTGGTTGATGAAGATGATGGCCGTCCCCTCACGGTGGGCAGCGGCGGTCAGCTTTCGCAGCGCCTGACTCATCATGCGAGCCTGAAGGCCCACATGGTGGTCGCCCATCTCGCCGTCGACCTCCGCTCGCGGCGTGAGCGCCGCCACGGAGTCGATGACGATCAGATCGACCTCGCCACTCCGCGCGAGCATGTCCGCCAGCTCCAAGGCCTGCTCGCCGCAATCGGGCTGGCTGATGAGCAGCCGCTCGACGTCGACCCCCAACGCCCGGGCGTACCCGACGTCGAGGGCGTGCTCCGCGTCGATGAACGCCGCCACACCGCCGCCCTTCTGCACCTCGGCGATGGCCTGCAGCGTCAGCGTCGTCTTGCCGGACGACTCCGGCCCGTAGATCTCGCTGACCCGGCCGAAGGGGAGCCCTCCCGTCCCCAGCGCCGCGTCGAGGCCCAGCGAGCCCGTGGAGAAGACCTTCACCGTCTTGGCCGCGTCGTCGCTCATGTTCATCATCGCCCCCTTCCCGAAACGCTTCTCGACCATGCCCAGCAGAGCCGTCAGTCCCGATTTCCCCGTTTTAGCCACCACACACCTCCTCGTAATGGGTCGTGAGACCCCGTCCGCACCCCGTGAGAACCGCGCCGACCTTCGGCGCGGCCACACCCGGGCGCTCCGCACACATCAATTGGCGCCGCACATGCCCGCGGCCTGCTGCTCGCGCTCGAGGACTCGATAGGTCAGCGCCTCAGAGAGGTGCGCCCGCTCGATGTCGGCGGCGCCCGCCAGATCGGCGATCGTGCGCGCGACGCGAATGACCCGATGCCACGAGCGGGCCGTCAGCCCGAGCACCCTCGCGGCGCGCGCGAGGTGCAGGCGCTCGGCCTCGCCCAGGGGCGCCACGTGCTCCAAGGCCTCGAGCCCAAGCTCCGCGTTGGTGAGCGCCCTGCCCTTATGGCGGTTCCGGGTGAGCTGGCGGCGCCGAGCCGCACTCGCGCGCGCGGCCACGACCGCCGAAGGCTCTCCGTCCGGAGACGCCGCCAACACCTCGGCTGGAACCGGCGCCAGCTCGACCTGGATGTCGATCCGGTCCAAGAGCGGTCCGCTCAATCGGCGGCGATACATCTCCACGTGGCGCGGCGAGCAGCGACACGCCCGCGTCGGGTCGTCGCGATGCCCGCAAGGACAGGGGTTCATGGCGCACACCAGCGCGAAGGACGACGGGAAGGTGAACTGGTGGTTCGCGCGCGACACCGTGACCTGTCGGTCCTCCAGCGGAGCCCGCAGGCTCTCCAGCGCAGCCCGCTGAAACTCCGGGGTCTCGTCGAGGAAGAGCACGCCTCGGTGGGCGAGGCTGACCTCGCCGGGCCGCGGCGGGTTCCCACCACCCACCAGCGCCACAAACGAGGCCGACGCGTGGGGCGCACGAAAAGGCCGCTCGCGCACCAGACCCGAACGAGCGCCGGTGAGCCCACACACGCTGTGGATCCGCGTCACCTCGAGGCTCTCTTCGAGGTCCATCGGCGGCAGAATCCCCGGCAACGCACGGGCTAAGAGCGTCTTCCCGCAGCCGGGCGGGCCGATGAAGAGCAGATTGTGCGCCCCTGCGGCGGCGACCTCCAGGGCGCGGCGCGCGCGGTGCTGGCCGCGGGCGTACCGGAGGTCCACCGCGCCGCCGCCTCCGGTCTGGAGGGCCTCAGCCTGCGCGCGTGGCAGCACGAGCTCGCCGTGCAGCGCCCGCACCAACGTGACGAGGCTGTCCACGCCGTACACCTCGATGTCGGGCACCGCGGCAGCTTCTTCAGCGGAAGCCTCGGCGACGAACAGGCGGCGACGGCCTGCCTCGCGGGTGGCCAGCGCCGCGTTGATCGCCCCGGGGACCCCACGCACCGCGCCGTCTAGGGCCAGCTCGCCGTAGAAGACAGCGTCGACGATGCGGTCGGAAGGGACCTGCCCCTCGAGGGTGAGTACCGCGAGCGCCAGGGGCAAATCATAGGCCGTCCCAGCCTTCGGGACGTCGGCGGGGGCGAAGTTCGCGATGAGCCGCTTGCTGGGCCAGATATAGCCCGCCGCGCGCATGGCCGAGCGCACGCGATGCCGCGCTTCTCGAATACTCGCCGTGGGGAGCCCGGTGATGTCGATGCCGGGGAGTCCGTCCTGGTGACTGACCTGCACCTCCACCGCGACACCGTCGATCCCGACAATCCCAATTCCGCACGCCGTCGCATTCATCGCCCACCTCCGTTGCGCTGGAGTACAGAGCAAGGAGCGGGCCAACGGTGAATCTGCGTATTTACGCGGGGTTAGGCTGTGCCTCCAGCTGACACGGAGACACCTCGGCGGGACAACCCACGCCTACCATCCCGGGCAAGTGCTCGAAACCACTACTGGTTCGAGACTGTCCCGCGCGGGACACCGCCCGCGGGACACGCGGGACGGCCACGGTCACGCCTTCGCCCGCATCTGCCTCAGACGCGCGGGGCAAGCACCCGTGAGCACGATATCGGCCGCCGGGCCGCTAGAAGGTGCAGCTCACGTCCGGCTCATGGCTGCATCCGTCCACGCTGTCGCAGGAGTCGATGGTGCAGGGGTCCCCGTCGTCGCATGAGAACACCTGGTAGGTCAGGATCTGGATGTCATCGAGGAACCACCCCGCCACGTCGTTCGGCCCGCAGCAATCATCGACCGTGTCGTAGACGAACCGGAACGTGACGTTCTCCCAAATCTCCGCAGGGGTGAACGTGGCGTCGAATTGCACCCAGCTTCCGGACTCGACCCAACGCGGGTCGCTGGGATCGATGAGAACCGACCACGTCTCCCCACCGTCCACGGAGTACTCGACCCACTGGCCGTCGCGGCCGTCGATATTCCAGTCCTCGTTTGCCGTGAACGACCGGAACCGGAAGCGGCCGCCGTTGCTCAGGTCGACCGACGGCCCGAAATAGACGCCGCTGCGCTCCACGCCGAGCTCAGCCCCCGCGTTCGGCGTCCCAAACACCTGCGAGTCGAAGACGATCGGCGCGTCCCCGCCGCTCTCCCCGGTGTAGATCCAGTACGACGAGTCGCCCTCGTCGATCGACGACGCGTACCAGTTTGACTCTTGGTCGAATTCAAAGCCGTCCTGGTAGAAGTCCGCGAGCGCAGGCGTGCACCCGATATCGGAGATGCAGCTCTCGGCGCCGTTGCACGCATCATTGTCGTCACACTGGAACTCGATCGATGTGTTCACGCAGGCGATCTCGGGGTGGCAGAAGTCCACCGTGCAGAGGTCGTCGTCGTCGCAGTCCAATTCCAGCGGGGCGACCTGGCAGCCCGCGACCGCGTCGCACGAGGTCGACACGCACAGGTCGGTGCCGTCGCACACCAGCGGCCCCCCCACCGTCACCAGGAAGTCGTCGATGAACCAGCCGATCACAGCCTCGGGCCCGCAGCAGCTGTCTCCGGTGTCGTAGACGAACCGGAACCGCGAGTTGGCGGTGGCGGCCGACGTGGGAATCGACACACTCACATCCACCCAATCGGGCGTCTCCTGGGTGAGCCACACCGCGCTTCCCGGCGGCAACAGCTGCCTCCACGTCTCGCCACCGTCGAGGGAGACCTGGAAAAACTCCATGTCGTACCCGTTGTATTCGATGGCATCGTCCGGGGTGAGCGGTCCACCGGATCCGTTGCCCTCACCCTCGCCCAGCGCGCTCAGCGGGCCTTCTCCGCCCTCGCCAAGCCCCCCTTCATTGCTGACGAAGGTCCGGAAGGTCACCACGGCGCCGCCGGTCAGATCATAGACCGGACTCAGCAGGTAGCTCTGTTCGAACCCGGCTTGGTCGCCATTGTTGATCGTGCCGTACGCGGGCGAGTCAAACGCCACCGGGTCGGATCCCCCTGTCTCCCAGGCGACGGTCCATGTGTTGGAAGGCTCGAGCGAGGGATCGAGCACACCGGTCTCCCAGCCGACGATCTCGCCGTTGAAGTCCTCGAAGTACGAGACCGACTGCGCAGCGAGACAGCCGTCGGATGAGTCGCACGTCTCGGCGCCATTGCAGACGTCGCCGTCATCGCAATCGACGGGCTCGTAGACGCACCCGATCTCGTCATCGCAGGTATCCGTGGTGCACGCGTCTTCGTCATCGCACTGCACCTCGCTCGCCGCCACACAGCCGAGCGCCGTGTCGCAGGCCGCGACGACGCAGGCGCCCAGGTCGCACTCCACCGGCGCGTTCGAGCACGCGCCGGTGGCCGAATCACAGGTGTCTGTCGTGCACGCGTCCCCGTCGTCGCAGACGCCAGCGGTGTGCACGCAAAGACCGCCATCGGGCTCGCAGGTGTCGGTGGTGCACGGGTCGAGGTCATCGCAGCTGACCGGCACGCTCGCGCACTGCCCGCTCGCGGGGTCGCAGCTGTCGGTCGTGCAGCCATCCAAGTCGTCGCACACGGCGGCCACGTGCTCGCACCCGCCGGACTCAGGCGAGCACGAGTCTGTCGTACACGCGTCCTGGTCGTCACAGTCGAGCGCCTCGTGCGTGCAAACGCCAGACGCTGCATCGCAGGCGTCCACGGTGCACGCATCACCGTCGTCGCAGTCGAGCGCCTCGTTCACGCACGTTCCTGTCGACGCGTCGCACGTATCGGCCGTGCATGCGTCGCCATCGTCGCAGTCGAGCGCCTCGTTCACGCAGTCGCCGCTTGCCGAATCGCAGATGTCGGTCGTGCACGCGTCCCCGTCATCACAGCTCTTCGCCGTGTTCTGACACCCGCCGCTTCCGCTGCAGACGTCCTCCGTGCACGCGTTCCCGTCGTCGCAGGTGGATTCATCCGTTTCGCCGTTGCAGTCCTGGTCGATGCCGTCGCACACCTCCCCGGCCGGCTCGCGGGCATCGCAGCCAAGCGCCCCCGCGCCGCAGGTCGTTTTTCCCGAGCAGGTACCGAATGTGTTCTTCGCTTCGCAGGCGGCGCTGACGAAGTCCTCGTCCGTCTCGCCGCTGCAGTCGGCGTCGATCCCGTCGCACTCGGAGTCGGCGGCCGCATAGCCCGCCACACCGCTGTAGTCGCAGACGGGCGGCTTGCCATCGAGCCCGCCCGGGCAGGTCAAGACCACGGCCGACGCGTCGGCAGATGCGCACACGCCCACGGTCGCGCAGCCCACGGCCACGAGCTGAGCGTGGGTCTCGCTGGTCGCGTCCTGCTGGTCGGAGATGCAGTCGCCATCGGCGTCGGCGATGTCGCTCTCCAACGCGTCGATCACGCCGTCCCCGTCCGTATCGCGCGGATTGCGGGTATCGGAGCCGACCTCCGTCGAGTCGTTGACGCCGTCGCCGTCCGTGTCAGCGGCATCCGCGCGGGTCGCCAGCGCCTTCTCGAGCCCGTTGATCAACCCGTCGCCATCGACGTCGCCCTCGGGGTCCAAGCAGACGACGAGGCAAAAGCCACTGCCGCACTCGTCGTCGGCCTCGCAGGATTCGTTGTTACTGCGCCGGCCGTCGTCACACGCGCTGACGAGCCCGCCGAACACGACCATGGCCAATCCAATCGTGCCGAGAACACCTAGTGCGCGCCGCATCGCAGCCTCCTGGGCGCGCGCCGTTCACAGCGTGCGCAGATCCGTGTAGTCGCCCGATGTGCGCCCATTGAACCCGACCCCACCTGTCGGTTCAAGTCGGCCCAGACCCGACGAAGGTCCGACTCGCGAGCCCACAAGCCTGCCAAGTGACGCCCCGCGGCAGAGGGTCCCCGGATGGCAGCCCTACCCGCTGGATTCCTCGAAGATCGCGACGACGCGATACGGCGCCATATCGAAGTGGAAGTGGTTGTGGTGCCCCGGCCACGCAGGCCCGAGCAGGACGCGGAAGATGTCTCTCCGAGCGGTGAGGCGCTTCGCGAGCGTGTGCAGGAATCGCTGGTGCAGTTTCGCCGCCTCCCGTCGCCCACCGTCCCAGTGCTCGTCCATCCGCACCTTGAAGGGGCGGGTCAGCGCGCGCGGAAGCCCCTCCGGCGCCGCCTCGCCTCGCGGCAGCCGCGCGAAGTCGAAGCCGGCGATGTCGATGCCATTCCCCAGCGCGTGCTCGCTCAACAGCGTCGGATAAGCGCGAATTCGGCGACAGTTGTATGCCCCGATATGGACGATTCGGCGCGGCGCGCGGCCGTAGACCTCGATCGCGACGTCGCGAACGACCGCCTCAAAGCGCTGAAGCCGCTCCTTGAACGCCGGGTGAACCTTGATCGGGCTGTGATACGGGATCACATCCCCGCGATAGGGCGCCAGCCCGAGATCTGGGCAGCGCAACCGGCCCCGCGCCTCGACCTGCCTAGACACGTCATCAAGCGGGTAGCTGTCCGAATCAGCCGACTGGGGCGACGCGGACGCTTGGTGACTGCTGAGGCCCACGGCCAGCGCGGCGACGAGCAGAAACGCTTGGGATGATTGGTGGATCACGGACGGCTCCCGGCAGATGTTCCGATGGAGCCGAAACGCGTGACGCCCGCCCAATCATCCATCCGCCTCGCCGCCGGCCGTTCGAACGCCGCGCGGAGCAGACCCGCGCGTGTTCGAACCCCGCGGTTCAGCGGAACCGGACCTCATCGACCAGGATAACGGTATCGAAGACCGAGTCGCCTTTGTCGGTCGCGAACAAGCGGAGCGTGACCTTGCCGGCGCCCGCGAGGGGCTTCACGTTCTTGACGCTGCGCTGCCACAAGGTCGTCCAGACGCCGTTCTGGTCGAAGCTGACGTCCGACGGGACGAGGCCGGAGAAGTATTTCCCGCACTTGCACGAGAAGCTGCCTTCGCAGATCCCGCTCTTGAAGAGGCAGCCGCTGCCACCCATGCACTCGTAGTCGCAGCTCTCGGGGTTGACGCAGCTCCCGCAAGCCGGCCAGTCCGTGTAGCCGCAAAGATTGTCGACCTTGACGTCGACGACCGTCAGCTGCCCGGCGGCGCCCAAGAGCACCGCCTGAAACGTGTCCTGGAACTGCGAGCCGCAGTACTCCTTGAACTCCTCGGAGTAGAACTTCCACTGGATCTCCACCTCGTTCTTGTCGGGCGGAATGCAGAAGTCCTGCTCGAGGGTGCCGGTCTGCACTGTGAACCCGAGGCCGGTGGAGAGCAGCCCCATGAACTTGCCGTTGGCCGGCAACGTCGCGCCGAGCCGCGTCACCACACGCCCGTCGCCGTCGGTGGTCCATCCGGTCGTGTCACCATCTTCGAAGCTGGGGTTCACGATCTCGGAGTTGGAGAGGTCGAGATTTGACGCGCCAAAGAGCCGCCACCAGGTCCCGGGATGCGAAGGGTCCTGGGCCGCCTTGTATCCCTCACCCAGCAAGCCCTTGCCGACGCTGCCCTCGAACATCTCCACCACGCGGGCCTTGGCCCAGGCGCTGTCGACGTAGTCTGAGAAGCCGGTGATGGCCATGGCGCCGTTGCCGAAGAACGCCGACACCAGCGTGCCATTGTACATGGTGCGGCACGCGCCCAGGTTGACGACGCTGTTGGGGTAGCCGCCCGACGCATACGCCTCGAAGAACGCCGGCGTCATCGCGTAGCCGCGATTCGTCAGCAGAACGCGCCCGAGGCGCAGGTCGACCTGCGTGCGGTCCAGACATACGCCCGATGCGTTGCCGCCGCCGCTCCCCTGGGTCACCTGACACACCGTCCCGACGGGGCAGCCCCCGGTCAGGTCGGTGTTGGAGACGGTGCAGGCCTGCGAGGTCTGCAGCAGCTGATTGCACTGCACGGCCTCACCCGACCAGATCACCTCCTGGGCGCCGGTGTGGTCCCAATCATACAGGTCGCGCTTGGTCTCCGCGGCGAGGTCACCGAAGAGCGCCTCCCCGTGGGTGCTGATCGAGATAATCCCGTGGCTGGCGAGATCTCGGAAGCGCTCCAAGCTCGCGGCCGGGCCCTGCAGCGCGGCCCCGCCCGTCAAGCTGAAGCTGGGGCACTCGTTGATGCCGATAGCCGACGCCACGGTCGGCCCATCCTCGGTGGCTCCGAACTCGGCCGCGAACGGCGCGAGCACAATCGCCTTCTTCGAGCGGATGTCCACGACGTTCCCGACGGCCTGGGGCACGAAGAGACCGCCCGGCGGCGGGTCGAAGGGCGCGCTCGCAGAGGGCTCGTCGTCCGCGCCTGCAGGAGGCTCGTCGTCGCCGCCGCGCGTGTTCGGCGGTGACAACAGGACCGCCCCCAGAATGCCGGACTCGAACTGCATCCAAATGCTGAAGCCGTCGTCACCGGCGCGACCCGCGTCCGCCACACCTGGGCTAGCCTTCAGCGAGGCCACGACGTCGCTCAGCGGCGCGCCAGCCTTGGCACTCGCCTCCGCCTGCAGGACGACCGCGAGGTGATTTTGGCAGTCCGCGCCGCTGAAATGCTGCAGGCAGTGCACTGGCACGGCCTCCGACAGCGCCTTGTACGAGCTGATGCCGTTGTCGACCTGGACCGAGACCCGGTAGTAGCGCGTCCCGACCCCCGAACACGTCACCTCAGTCCGGCGCGTGAAGACGCCATCCCCCTGGATCTCGTCGCCGGTCATGCTGGTCTGACCGTTGTCGACCATGCCGCCCACGGTCGCGATGGTGTTTCCGTCGGAGTCTACCTCCAGCAGGGTCATCGTGTTGGCCGCGAACTGGGGGTACAGCGACGCCGCGATAGTGAAGACCACCGGCTGCTTCGCCCCCACCCACACCACGTCCGGGCGAGCCCTGGGCGCGGTATCGAAGCGAAACGCGGGGTTGTACGTGACGACCAGCGCGTCATCGACCACCGCGTCGCCGCGCTCGGCCGTGACGACGACCCGGTTGTCGCCCGGCTGCAGCGGAATCTGCCCCGAGATCCAGTAGGCGCCCTTCTGAATCGCGCCGGACTGTCCGCCGGGCGAGATTTTCCAGCGCATCGTGTCCACATCGCCAAAGAGGATTCCGCCGAGGCGCAGGGTCCCGCTGATGAACTGCGTCCGCTCGCCGCCCGAGGGGCTGATGATCTTCACCATCATCTCGGAGCTTGGGAATCCGGTGTTGTCGAGGTCTGGCCCGGTCGGCACGTCGGAGACCGCGTCAACCGTGGCGTCCGCGTCAGGCGACGGCGGCGCATCGTTCGCCTGGTCCGGCTGGACGTCCTCCGTGTCGAGCGACGACGTGCCGTCGCCGTCGGAGCCGGCCCCGAGGTCACCCACGCCACCGTCCGCCGCGTCAGGCACGACGACTTCGCTCGTCTCGCTGCCGGAGGCGTCCTTCGGGTCGATATCGACGCCGTCGCTCCCGCCCGCGGCCTTGTCGTCACCGCACGCCGCCAGGATCAGCCCCAGCGCTGCGAGGACCCGCACTACCTTGACGCGAATGAAGACGGCCGCCATCACACCTCAACTCTGCCGCGCAGCCCGCGAGGGGACGGCCATCTAGAAGGGACGCGCACTATAGCGACCGGCTTCGTCCAGGGTCAACGACGCGCTCGGCCCGATGGTCACCACGGGCCCTTGTCTTCGCGCGCCGCGATCGCACGCGTGATATGCTTCGCGGCCGAATCGCGGCCCGACCTGGCAGCACGCACCGAAGCGCACGACGCGCGAGCGAGGACACCCGATGGGTGACGCCGACCCGCTGAACCTGCATCACCTCAGGTACTTCTACGAAATCGCGCGCACCGGCAGCATGAAGCGCGCCGCGGAGCGCCTCGGCGTGTCGCAGCCGGCCCTGTCGAAGCAGACCTCCGCGCTGGAAGATGCGCTGAAGTTCCCGCTCTTCCACCGCTCGCCCAAGGGCATGGAGTTGACGCCCGACGGCGAGCGCATCTTCGCCCACAGCGAGCGCATGTTCGGCCACCTCCGAGACCTCGAGGAGGACATCGAGAGCCTGCGTAGCGGAAGCTCCGGTCGCCTCGCCGTCGCCACGGTCAACAGCATCGGCGTCCACATCCTGCCCGCCTACCTCCTGCGCTTTCGCGGCGCCCACCCGGACGTGCGGCTCCGCCTGGTGACCTGCCGCTCCGCCCAGGTCATCGACGCGCTCCGCGAGCACCGGGTCGACGTGGGCCTCGTCGCCGGCTACCCCGACGCGGACGGGGTCGTGGCGCACCGCTTCGTGTCCAACCCCCTGCGTATCGTCGTCGGCCCCACGCATCCCATCGCGCCGATGGCCGAGCGGCGCGCGCTCGACCCCGACGTGCTCGAGGGTCACCCGCTGGTGACCTTCGACGAAGACGCCCCTACCCGCAGGATCGCCACCGCCGCGCTGCGAGCGCTCGGCCTCGAACCCCAAGTCGTAGCGGAGAGCCCGGACATCGAGGTGCTCAAGCGCTTGGTCGCCATCGGCCTCGGGTTCGCCGTGCTCCCCGCCCACTGCATCTCGCGCGAGCTTGAAGACGGCGACCTCCGCGCCCTCAACGTGGCCGGCTTCGACCTGTCGCGGGATCTCTACGTCGTGCGCCGAGTGCGGGGCGGACTGCCCGCTGCGGCTGAGCAGTTTCTCGCCCTCTTCAGCGAATCCACGCTGAGCTAGACACTCGTTCAACAGCGCGGACCGAGCGAGAGCTTGGCTCCGTGTTGCATGGCAAGACGCGGCGAGGAGCCGCGCTGTAGCACGGCGACGAGGTTCAACGCCGCCATGCGCCGCGCGGCCACGCAGGCGCGACCGCATGTCTGTGGGTCGGGTCGCTTGCCGCCGCTCAGGGCCGTCGCAGGGTGAGTCCGGAGCCCTCAAGCGCTGAGCCCGCCGGGTTCACAGACAGGCTCATCCCGCGACGCTTGGGCGTGCGGCACTTGCTCGGGCACGTGCAGCTCAGGATGCGTCCCGCCTTGAAGCGCAACGCGAGGCTCGAGTCGCTCTGGGTGCCGTCGACGTCGTGCACTTCCACGAACTCGAAGCGCTCGGCGCCATTGCAGAATCGGTCGCGCCAGCTCTCCAGCGGCAAGGCCTGGGAGACATGCTCGCTCAGCGTCCCCGTGACGTGCTTGCCGTCGATGGTGAGCGACAGCTGGGTCACGACCTCCGCCCCGCCGCGCCCGTATGGCTGGCTCTCCCAGTCGCCAGAGAGGTCGCCGGGGTCCCCGACTCGCGCGGCCGCTCGCGGCTCACCGCCGGCCGCCACGCCCCGAAGCGACGCCCCCTCGCGAACGTAGATGGTGTCGCCATCGCGGAGCGCGTCGCCCGCCTCAACCAACTCCAGGGCGTAGCCGCGGCGCCGCTTCTCAGGGATGCAGCGCGCGCCGCAGGTGCAGCTCACGACCGCCGGCCGCTCGCGGCGAAACGTCACGTCGGCACCCGATATCTTCCCGGAGACGGGTGCGGCGGTGACCATGCGAAAGATCTGCTTGCCACCGCAGCTCGTGTCGACCCAGGCCGCCGGCGCCTTGAACCAGGTCTCCTCGAAGACGCGCCCGACGACGCGCTCACCGTCCTGGGTCAGCTCGAGCCGGCGCTTCACGTAGGCGTCGATGGTCTTCTGCGGGGGCATGTGCCAAGTGCCGGTCAGCGGCGCATCCGGGTCGCGCGCAGGGGCGCTTTCGACAGGCGGCGACTGAGCTTTCGCGGGTTCGGCGGCCGCGGGGGGGGCTGGCGGCTGAGCGGGGGCTGGGGCTGGGTACTTGGGCGGGCGTTTGAGGGGGCGCTGGTCGGGCCGCGGGCTCGATGGAGTCGGTCAATCCGGCCCGCAGCGCCTCCAACTCCTCGATGAGCGCGGCGTGCGCCGGCGTGGGGGTCCATCCCGGCGCTTTCGACTTGGGGAGCTCCACGTTGCACTGGTCGCGGAGGGCCTGGAGGATATCGCCCAGCACCCCATCCTTCCCAGCCTCCCGCGCATCGGCGCTACCGAGCCACGCGCAGCCGTCGCTGAGCCTCGCCGCGGTCGCCTCCGGCTCGGCGGCGATCGCCGTGTGCGACGCAGCACCGACAAAGCACAGGGTCGCGAGATGTAGGAGCGCAGATCGGCGCATGAGAGAGACTCCACAGCCGGGCGAGTGGCGGCTACCGCCCCCCGGATGGGTCGTGGGCCCGAGACCAGCCGGTCCCGGACGCGGGGGGAACCGACGCCGACTATAAGGATAGACCGCGTCGATTTCCACCCAGGGCCGCGCGCGCCGCTGCCGATCGACCGCAAGCCGCCGACGCCGCCCTCTCGTGGCCCGTCGAGTGTTACGCTGCGCCCGTCCGGCCGTATCGGAGGGAGATTCTTCTTCTCGAACGACCGACGTTCGGACGTCGGTCCGCCCAGCCCCGGAGCCCCTCCTCCGCGGCCCTCACCACGGCGCGGACTGGCAGCCCTGAGACGCGGAGAGGTTAGCGATGTCGTCACAGACCCGAATCCTGAGCGCGCGATCCTGGGCCTTGCGACTAGGCGCCATCGCGCTACTCAGCGTCCCGGCGACCTCCGCGACCGCGGCCGAACCCGCGACGAAGCCGGCCGCCCAGCCCGCACGAGCGGTCCGCCCCGCGCCACAGCCTGCCAAGCCGGCGGCACAGCCTGCTAAGCCCGCGGCGCAGCCCGCGAAGCCGGCGGCGCAGCCTGCCAAGCCCGCCCCGCAGCCCGCGGCGCCGGCGGCCCAGCCCGCGAAACCCGCCCCCCAGCCCGCGAAGGCGACGCCCCCGCCGCGGCCGGTCGTCGTGCTCGTGCGTTGCAGAGAAGGCCGCGGCGCGGTATGCGGCGAGCGAGCGTTTCAACCCCGCCGCGGCCCACCGCGAACTGCAGCGCATCGCGAAGCTCGAGCCCAACTGCACCAAGGCTCCGGAGGCCGTCTACGGCGCCTTGGACGCGGTGTGGGACAAGATCCTCCCCAACGCGCAGGGCCGCGTGCCAGCCGCCGTCGTGCGGCGCGAGCTGGCCCGCTACGAGCGCCACGTCGCGCTGCTGGAGACCCTGCTCGACTTCAACCGGTCGCCGCGCCGCACCTTCGCCGCGCTGAAGCTCGGGGAGCTCAGCGAGGCCATGGCGGCGTACCTCGACCAGGTGGGCAGCGCCCCGGACACCCTGATGGTGACTCGGGTCCAGCCGGAGTCGCTGTACCACACGCGAGCCGTGGACATTAACGAGCACCTCCGGCTCGAGGCCGAGGAGGCCTACCAGAAGGTGATGGACCTGACGGCCGGCTCCACCCAGCCCAACAAGCTGCGCGACCTCGCGCGCGAGCGCCTCGACGTCCTCAGCGGCCGCTACGCCGAACGGCGCGCCGAAGAGCGGGCGATCCAAGAGCGCGCGAAGGCCAAGGAAGAAGCGCGGCGGGCGCTGGAAAGCCAGCTCTAGGACCTGCGCCCCGCCCGCTTAGACGACCTCCATCGCATCGAAGCCGTCGGCGGGCCCGGGCGCGCGCAGCAGCGACGCGACAGGCAGCGTGATTTCGCCCAGGCGCAGCCGGGGGACGTCGTCGGACCCTGCTTCGATCTGCTCGACCAACCTCCCGTGGCACGCCCGCGTCAGGATGGCCGGAAGCGAGTCCCGCGCGCTCCAGACGTAGACGCGGTCGTCGGGCCCGAAGGCGATGTGCGGCTCGCTGCAGCGGACCGGCGTGCGACCGCGTAGGCGAAGCACCAACGCACCCGACTCCGCCTCCAAGCCGTCGACGAAGAGGGCCACGCCCTCGCACGCCACGTAGGCCCACTGGGCCCCAACCGTCAGCGTCACGTCACCGTCAGGGCGCACCGCCAGCCCTTGATGAAACAACGCCTGGACGCGCGGGTTGTCGACCAGCGCACCCCTGTAAATAAGAGCTCCATCGCGATTGAAGGCGAGGCCGCTCTGTCGCCGCAGCATCTCGAGGTGGCTGGGTTCCATCACCCCAGCTTGGGCGCTTTAGCCCACTGACGGCAAGGGCGAAGCCGCGTCCAGCCCAGCGTTGACAGGCTTGGAAGCCCGGTGCTGGCTTCCCGCAGGTTCCTTGGACAGCTGGCGAGGACTGCGGAGGCGGGGGCCCCTGCAACGCCTCGAACACGCTGGGGAGATGACGCGAATGACGGCGCCCGACATCTTGACTGCCAAGGACGGCAAGCTCGTACTGAGCCTCGACAAGGGGATTTATCCTCTCGAGGTCATCTACGGCGCGTCCTACATCTTCATCGACCGCGCGTACGTGCTGCTGGGCAAGTCCGGCGACAACGTCACGGTCGAGATAGCGACCAAGGACGGACGCGACGAAGCGGCTCTCCGCGCGTTGGCCGGTGAGTTCAGCAACGAGCTGCTTAGCCAGGCCCTGCGGCGGCGCATCACCAAGGAAAACCAGAACATCCTGGAGACCATCGTGTCCCAGGCGTTGGCTGGCGCCACGGGCGCGATGGTGCCCTCGGCCTTCGAAGACGACGAGGACGACGACGACCTCGACTTCCTCGACGACCCGCTCGGCATCGCGGTGCCGTGGGAGGAGCGCTTCAAGAAGCGCGGCTCCGCGCCCGCGCAACCGGGCCCTGACGCCGAGCGCGTGGCCGGACCGGGCGACAGCGGCGGCTTCAAGCCGTCCGGAGAGCAATAGATGTCTGCGGCGGCGGCACGGACCTTCCCGAAGAAGCTCTACAAACTCGCTGCGATTCAGGACGCGATGGAGGCCTACGCCGACTTCGCCACCCTGGCGTTGGAGCGCAGCGACGAAGAGTGGATTGTGACCTTCGACGGCGCGGATGAAGAGTTCGGCGCCGAGACGCTGGCATCGGAGTTCGCCAACTACGCGCTGGCCGAGACGATCCAGCGAGTGCGCCAGGGCGCGCAGGGGACCGACTAGATGCACGCCGCAGGCGTCACGGATGTCGATGAGGCGCTTGCCGGACCATTCCGCTACCGCGCGCTCGGCGGGCGCTATCTGATCACGAACGACTTTGGCGACTGGCTCTTTCCTGAGCCCGGACGAGTTCCGCGCCTTCGTCGAGGGGACGCTGGCCCGCGATTCGGCCCTGTACGGCCGGCTGCTCGAGAAGCGGTTCATTCACGGCGAGATCGCGCTCGACGACGCGGTCGCCGTCTACCGGCGCCGGCACGGCTTCTTGCAGCACGGGCCGGAGCGGCACGTCATCGCGGTCACGACCCGCGAGACGACTTCCCGGGACGACGGCGAGGACATGCTGCTTGAGACCGCGGAGCGCGCCGTGGACTGCGCGTTCATGACGACCAGCCCTCGCGTCACGCTGGTGGTCGGGGGCGGTGAACCGCTGCTCAATCGCCAGGTCGCCCACCGCGTGGTCGAGTATGCGAGCGAGAAGAATCGCCTCGCGCGCAAGGAGTTCCGCGCGGTCATCGAGACCGACCTGCTCAACGCGGACGAGGCCGAGACCGCCTGGATGGTCAAGCACGACGTCCGAGTGCGGGTCCTGCTCACCGACTCGCTGCTCCGCGAGGATACCTCACCCGCACGAGCCGCCATCCTTCGACTGAACGCGGCGTGGGCCGAGATCGGGTACTCCGCTGCCACCCATCATGTGGAGCTGGTCGCGCGAGTGAGCGCGGAGCAGCTGGGCGACACCGAGGCTATCGCTGACCTCGCGGTGCAGCTGGGCTGCCGCAGCGTGGAGCTGACCTCCCCTCCGAGCTACCCCCTGCTGGACGAAGACGAGCGCGGCCGAGGCTACAGCGCCGATGAGTGGCTGGGCGGATACGAGCGCGCGGTCGCGCGGATGCTGCAGCACGAGCGCGAGGGCCGGCCCGTCTCGGAGAAGACGGCGAGCCTCTTGCTGGCGCGGATCGTCGATGGCGACGCGGACGACGCCGGACGGCACCGCTCGCCCGCATCGGACGGCCTTGGCGAGTTCGCTTATCACGTCGATGGCCGCGTGTTCGCCTCTGAGGGCGGACGCCGGATCGCCCAACGCGGCGATGACATGTTCCAGATCGGCGAGCTACGGCGGAACGGCTACCACGACATGGTCACCAGCCCGACCGTTCGGGCCCTGGTCATGGCGAGCACGCTTCGAGGGACAGCCCGGCTGGGTCCAGAACGCGTACAAGCCCTTCGCTGGAATCTCTCCCGCGCGCTGCTACGCGGAGCAGGGCTCGATTCACGGCCGCATGCAGGACTCCAGCGAGACCCGCGAGCTGCTCGGCATTCTCGACATGCTCTTTCTGCAGTTGGGAAGCGACGCCGCTGACGTCCGCGCCATCCTCGAGCGCTGGGCCGGTGGCAGTGCTGCTGCAGCCTGAGCGCGCGCAGCGCCAAGGCCTGCGCCCGTCGGCTCGCACACGCGGTGGCCGCTGAAAAGCGACCGCGACGCGACGACGCGTCCGGGAGTCTCTTTGGATTCGACGACCATTCCCGCTCAGTTCCTCGACGCCGACGCCGTCGCGGTCGTCGGCCGCCTCAAGAGGCCGGCTTCATCGCCTACCTCGTGGGTATGCGTTCGTGACGCGTTGCTTGGGCGCGGGCCAAGGACTTCGACATCGCGACGACGGCTCACCCGAGGATCCGCTCGCTCTTCGGCCGTCGCTGCACCTCATCGGCCGGCGTTTTCCAGCTCGCCCATGTACGTTCGGGTTCGAAGATCTTCGAGGTCGCGACGTTCCGCGGCCGCCCCAGGGACCAGGACTCCGACGACGGCTCCAGCTTCGTGCTCCGCGCCAACACCTTCGGCAGCCCCGAAGAGGACGCGATGAGCCGCGACTTCACGATGAACGGGCTCTTCTACGACCCCTACGCGCGCCGCCTGCACGACCACGTCGGCGGCCTCGACGATATCCGCGCCCGCCGCATCCGGACCATCGGCGACGCCGAGCAGCGCTTCCGCGAAGATCCCGTGCGCATCCTGCGGGCTGTGAAGTTCGCGGGCCGCCTCTCGTTGGACCTGGACCCCGGGCTGGCCAAGGTCTCCGGGCCCCTGGCGCCGCTGGTGCACGACTGCCCTGTCGCGCGCGTCACCGAGGAGCTGTTTCGGCTGCTGGAGAGCGGCTACTCCGAGGCGACCGTCCGGGTCGCGGCCGGCCTCGGTGTGCTCGAAGCGGCGCTCCCCGAGGCGGCCGAAGCCGTCGCCGATGACGCGGCGTTCGAGGCGTGGTGCGCGTGGTTGAGAGTGCTCGACCGCCTGGTGCTGGCCCACGGGACGCTGCCGCGCGAGAGCACCTTCGTCCTCGTGACTTGGCCGCTGGTGCGCGAGAGCATCATGGCCGAGCCTGACTGCGACTGGGGGCTGCGCGCGCTCGATGGCGTCCAGACGGCCGCAGCGCGCATGTCGATCCCCATCCGCCATCGACAGCACCTGCGCGGGACGGCGAACCTCCTGCGCCGAATCGTCGGGCCCGCGCGGCGACGTCGCCAAGCGCAGATCGGGCGCTCGCCTTCGCTGCCAACCGCGCTGACCATACTCCGGATGGAGTTCATGACGGGGCTCATCTCCGAGCCGCCGGCGGCGTACGAGAGCTACGCGCGGGAGTGCCGCGCTTTGGGCATCACGCCCGGCCCCTTCGAGCCCCGCGTCGAGGAGACGGAGGCGGGCGCTCACGCCGCCGGACGCGAGCGCGCCCAGGATGGCCAACGCTCAGGCGCAGGCAGCCGCCGCGGTCGCCGCTCGCGCCGCGGCCCGCGCCGTCCCTCGGGCTCCGACGCGGACTGACCGCTGGCGCCCGACGCCAGCGCAGCCCGCCGCCCTAGCGCGTGATCGGCGAATCCTTGAGGACCTGGCCCAGCCGCTCCATCGCGCGCTCCATGGCCTTGCCGAAGCGATCGTTGCTCTCGGCCAGGGCCCGCAGCTCGCCGGCGCAACGCTTGACCTCTTGCAGCAGCACCAGCGCCTGCTCGGCCGGCGGCCCGGCGTCCTCAAGGTACCGGTACAGGTGGCCGATCCCTTCGTGTAGCCCGCTGACCCGCTGCGCGTACCGCACCGCCTCCTGGCGGTTGCGGGCGATGGCCCCCTTGGCGCCCTCCAGCTCCAGCAGGTAGCGCTGGATCAGCGTGGAGCTCGAGTGGACCATGCTGCGGAGCCGCTGAAGTTCCGCGTCGAACTCCTTGCTCTTGGGTCCGCCGCCGCCCAGCTCGCCAGACGCCGACTGAATCCGCGCCTGGGCCTCTGCGGCTTCCGCGCGCGCGCCCAGCTCATCGCTGACCTTTCGCTCCCGAACCAGCTCGTCTTCGAGGCGCGCAAGCCGCGACTCCAGCTCGTCCCGCTCCGCCTCGAGCGCCGCTCTCCCACCCGCGAACTCAATGTCGCCGTGGCCCGCAGCCACCGCGTCCGCCCGCGCGCGCTCGGCGGCCACCTCGCGCTCCAAAGCCTGGATGCGCTGCTGCGCGACCTCGTAGCTGCCCCGAATCCCCTCGAGCTCGGCCGCGACGGTCTCCGCCTGCTGCTCGCCCTCTTGAACCCGCGCATACGCCGACCGCAACCGCTCCAGCGCGACCCGGGTCCGCTCGGCCCGCTCCGACGCCTCCTCGCGAGCGGCCTCGGATGCGCTCAAGCGCTCCGTGAGGTCGTCGACCGCCGCGCTGAGCTCGCGCAGCCGCGCCTCAAGCGCCCCAGCCTCGCCGCCCGCCAGCACCTCTGACTCAGCGCGGGACTGCGCCGCAGCGACCTCGAGCTGGAGCTCGTCGATGCGGTCTTCCAACTCCGCCCGGCGCTTCCGCGACGCGACGAGGTCCGCCTGGGCCTCGATGACCGCCGACTCCAGAGCGCGCACCTGCTCGGCCTGGAGCGTGAGCGCCGCCGCCTCCGCGCTCGGCTCAGCGGCGCGCGCTTGCAGCGCGTTCACGGTCTCCTGCAGCCGACCCACATCCGCCGCGAGCCCGTCGCGTTCGGCGCAGGCCTTCGCCAACGCGCGCCGCGCCGCCTGCAGCTCGGCCACCACGCTCTCATCGACCGCGGGCGGCCGGGGCAGCGCTTCCTTGGACTGGAACTCCTCACGCGCCTGGCGAGCCTGGGCCTCGATGTCGGCCATCCGCGCGCGCGCCGCGCAGAGATCATCGCGCAGCTGCCCGCTCTCCGACTCGAGGTTCACCGTCCTCGCCTTGAGCGCTTCGACCTCATAGGCGCGGGCCAGAGCTTGGCCGCGAACCTTGCCGAAATCCGCGAGCTGATTGAGCAGGACCTGGATCTCAGTCCTGGCCGCGGAGAGCTGGCGTTTCAGCAGCGTCTGGTCGTGCGAATCGACCGCAGCGTCAGCCGCGGCCGCCGCGCCACGCCGCGTAGGTCCAGGGTAGGTGTCCGCCCCGCCGGAGGTGTCGTCACCCCCGGATGCAACCGCCGCGCTCCGGTCCGTATCGCCGCCGATGTACTCGAACTCGATATCGGCATCCTCCACGATGATCGTCGTGTCGTCGTCGAGCACGTCGCTGCGGCGATCGAATCACTGGGAGACGTTCCCACGTCAGCATCCCCGGCTTGGTTGGTTCTGCGACGAGGCGCCCCCGCGCGGACGCGGGCGCTGGAGGCGTACGGAGACGATCGAGGGCCGTAACCGGTGGCACGTCCCCTCGTTCCCCGAACAGCGCGGATGCGGTGCTTGTCCCATGACAGACGAAGCATACAGCATCGCGGCGCGCCGTGTCACTGTGACGCAACGCAATCCGCCTCTGCACCGTCGCGAACGCGCCCGCAAACTACCTGTCACGCCAGAACGTGTTCCAGGTCGGAGCCCACGGTCGGTGTGGGAGCGCCGCGTCGATTGCGCGGCGCTCCCCGTGTTCGCTACTTCGGGTCGACCTGCGCCACCACCGCGCGCCCCTCTTTCTGAGGGACAAGCGAGACGGCGCCAGCGTCGGCCAGCAGCTCAAGTGCCTTGCTGAGCGAGGTGCACCAACGATCGACGTAGGCCGCCTCGCGGCCGCGAAGTCGCATGACGAACTTCACTCGGTCTCCCTCGGCGAGGAACTTGCGAGCGAGGTTGAACTTCGTCTCGATGTCGTGGCCATCGGTCTTCGGCCGCAGCTTGATGGTCTTCAGCTTCGCGGTCTTCTGCGGCTTCGTTCGTTTCGATATCTCGTACTTGAACTTGCCGTAGTCCATGATCTTGCAAACCGGCGGTCGCGCCTCGGGCGCCACCTCGACCAGGTCGAGGCCCCGCTCTTCGGCAAGCGTTCGTCCCTCTTCAGGGGACATGATGCCGAGCTGCTCTCCGTCCGCACCGATGATTCGGATGCTTGGAAAGCGGATTTCGCGGTTCACGCGGTGCTTCTCGGGGACCGGGCCCCCGCCTTGATTCCGTTTCGTAGAACACCTCCCGGCCCCGGTGGGCCTGACGAGCCCCACGCGGGTCACCGTGTAGACGGCGACCTCGCCTGCGGGCGATGGGCGAGCGACGCCCCCTCGGACGACCTCGCGGCGAGACTGTATGCGACCCAGCGCCTCGCGGGCAAGCCCGACGCGCGCTCAGGGCATGTTTACGTCGCCCGACCGAGCGAGGCGCCCCGAGCCTCGGTCGTGGGGCTTACGCGCCGACGACCCCCGCTGAGCGCTGGAAACCGGCCCTCGCAAGCCCCTGAAATATCACGAGCCGACCAGGCGCAGTCCGCGCCAGCGCACGGCCGTCGCTGCGCCGGTTTCGGCCACCGTCGAGTCCCGCGGGCGCGGCTCAGGGCGCCGGTGCGGACTTCGCGAGGCGCGCGAGCTCCTCGCGCGCCGTCGACACGTATTGTTGCTCGGTCGGCAGATTCTGAGCGGCCTCGAGGTAGCGCCGCCACGTCTCGACGGCCTTCGCCGGGACCCCGTGCTCCTCGTACGCGTACGCCAGGTTGTACAGCGCTTGCGGGTAGTCGGCCCGGGCTTCAAGCGCCTTGCCGTACGCGTGGATCTCCTGCTCGATGTCGCCGGCCTTGTGGTGGGCGATCGCCAAGTTGTACCAAGCCTTGTAGTAGGCCGGGTCCAGCTCCAGCGCCTTCTGGTAGGCCGCCTGCTCCTCGCCCCAAAGCCGCTGCTTCTCAGGCGTCTCCGTCGTCCGATCGGCTTGCCGAGCGTAGGCGATCCCCAGGTTGAACCACGCGTCCGCCTGCGCCGCGTCGACCCCGAGGCAGCGCTTGTAGGCCGCCACCGCCGACTCGATATCGCCGAGCCGCGCCTGGACGATCCCCAGGTTCAACATGGCATCCACGGCGTCGGGGGTGATCTCGACCACCCGCAGGTACGCGTCGCGCGCGTCCTCGTCCTGGCCCGCGTCCTCATAGGCAATCGCCAGGTTATACAGCGCCTTCGCGTAGCGCGGGTCGGCCTCGACGGCCTTCCGGTAGGCGGCGATCTCGCGCTTGTACTTGCGCTGTTTTCCGTAGGCGATGCCGAGGTTGTACCAGGCCTCTTTGTAGGCGGGCGCCAGCTCGACCGACTTCTCGTAGGCGCTTACTGCCTTGTCGAGATCGCGGCCGTTGAAGTACTCGTTGCCCAGCTTGAAGTACTCTTCCGCCGAACTGGCCTCCGCGAACGCGGCGGGCGCCGACACCCACGCTGACGTCGCGATGACCAAGCAGGTCAGCAGCCCGACCCCGGTGGTACGAATGGCAGCGGTCACTGGATCCCCTTCTCCCCATCTGCGTGCTGAACAGGCACGTCCCAACGCGACGTCTCGGACCCGGAAGAGCGACGTGCCTACCACTAAGAGACGCGCCGACCCCGTGTCAACGTCCGTCCCTCACCGTCATTCCCGCCGAGGGGGGCGCCCACACCGGTACGCCGCACTCACGATCGCGCTGCTCCTGGCGAACTGCAAGCCTTCTGATGAGCCACCGCGACGCGCCCCGGCGGCCGCAGAGCTCGCCGCGAATGTCCCCCAGGCGGGAGGCGCTGGCGCCGCGCAGGCCCCGGAGTCGATTCTCGGGACGATCCGTATCACCGCGCCCGACGCGGGCAGCGCGCCCGCCCCTGCCGAGGCGGAGGCCGCCGACGCGGCCGTCGAGGCGACCGCGGACGCTGTAGACCCCGCGGCGCCGGAGCGACTCTCCGCCGAGGTGCTGGCGCTCATCGCGGAACCCCCGACGCCGGAGGCCGACGCGCTGGCCCGCAAACACAGCGCGAAGGGCCTGGCGCTCCACCGCCGCCTGGAGATCCCGGCGGCCATCCGCGAGTACCGAGAGGCGCTCAAGGCGTGGCCCGGGCATGTCGCGAGCAACTACAACATGGCCTGTGCGCTCGCGCTCCAGGGGGACGCGGGGGGCGCGCTGCATCACCTGGAAGTCCTGGCGGCCATCGGCGACCCGGCGGCGGCGCGCAAGTTGGAGTCCGCCCGGACCGACCCCGACCTCGCGACCCTCGAGAACGACCCGGACTACCGCCGCCTGACGGGCTGGCTTCCGGTCCAGATCTCGAGCGCGCCTGGCCTCACCGACACCTCGGCCGTGGGCACGACGGTGGCGCTCCTGCGAAAGGCGTTCGTCCCCGCGCGCGACGGCGGGCCTTGGTCCAAGGAGGTCGACGGCTCGACGCTGTACGTGCGCGTCGATGACCCAGCCGCCGCCGCGATGGCCGACGCGATCATGCTCGCGCTCTCCCCGCCGCCCAAGCGGGTCGACAGCCGCTTTCTCAGTGAGGAGAAGCCGCTGCTGCTCGTGTTGGCCGGCGGCGGCGACGCGATCCCTTCGTCGTCGACGCTGACTCGACCCGAAGACGCGATCGACGTGCGGCTCAAGGCCGAGGTGCCCGGCGCCACCGAGCGGCTACATCTGAAGAAGACCGGCTTCTTTACGTGGGAACGGGTCGAGGACAACGGACGGCGCACCGACCGAACAGGGCGGTATCAGCTCGACAACGGCGCGCTGGCCATCGACTACCGGCAGGTGGTCGAGACGCCGCGCGAGGGCGACGCGCCTGACATCCAGGTCGATCAAGGCCGCCGTTCGACACACAAGGCGATCGTGGAGGACGGCGCGCTGCTGCTCGACGGGGTCGCCTTCAGGCCCTGAGCCTCTCGGGCCCGAGCGGGTCTCTCCCTTGCATCTGGCGGCCGCGGCGCTATGATCGCGGGGTTGTCTCCGACCGGGGTCGTCCTTTTTGGCGTCGTGGCGCAGAGCCCCTGCGCCACCTACAGGAGTGGACACGTGGCGGCAGACGACGAGCTCACACCCGACGAATTGGCAGCCCGCGGACTCGACGCCCTCGGCGCGATCGAGGACGGCGCGGAAGACCCGGCGCGTCTGGCCGAACTTGAGCAGTTGGCGCGCGAGGTCGAAGCCCCAGGGCTGCAGGACCGAATCCTCGAGCGCTACGCGTCCTTCGGCCGCGAGCTGCTCAGCGACACGCTGCCTTCGCGGCTTGACCCGCGCCTCTCCCGGCACCTGTCACCGATGCTGGGCGACGTCAGCGGTGTCCGCATCCACACCGGCAAGCTCGCCACCGAGGCCGCCGCCGCGATGCACGCGCGCGCCTTCGCGATCGGCGACTCCGACATCTTCATCGCCGATCAGCACTACGATCCGGGCTCAGCGCGCGGCGCCGCCCTCCTCGCACACGAGGTCGCTCACACGCGCGACGCCGCCACGGGCTTCGCCATGTCCGGCGAGCTCGGCGGGGGCAGCGATCGTGAGTCCTTCGCCGAGTCCATCGCAGAGCGGCTGTCGCTCGAGCTCGCGAAAGACGAGGCGGGCGACGACTCGGGGCTCATGGACAGCCTGGGCGCCGGGATGGTCCAGCGCGAGTTGGACGCCGAGAGCATCGACCCGAACAGCATCGACCGCCCCGATCTCGAGGCGCGAATTTGGCGCGTCTTGGAGACCCAGGGGCGTCGGGACAGCGAGCGCACCGGGCGCTGAGACCCGGCGAGGGAACCCGTCGGGCCTGCGCCCTCAGCGGACGGCAGGCGGGTCGTGCCAGCGAAGCACCTCCGCGTCGACCGCGGCTTCAAATGCGGCCGAGATCGCGCCCGTCCACGGCCCGGGCCGCCCTCCCCCGACGGCCACGCCGTCCAAGGAGACGACCGGCGCCACGTGCTGTGTGCTCGCCATGGCGAGCACCTCGTCAGCAGCACAGAAGCGCTCCCTGGAGATCACCGACTCCTCGGGGTCCAAGCCCAGCTCCGCCGCGATTCGCAGCACCTGATCTCGGGCGGTCCCGGGCAAGATCCCGGAGGCGATGGGAGGCGTAAAGAGGCGGCCACGCTCGATGATCGCGACGTTGGTCGCCATCCCCTCGAGGACCTCGGACTGCGCGCTCACGAAGAGGCCCTCGGCGCGGGGATCGTCGGTCTGCGCGGCCAGCCACACCGAGCCCAAGGCGCTGGGGAGGTAGCTCAGCGTCTTGTGGCGGGCGATCTCGGCGCTCCCGCGGCCCGGAAAAGGCAGCGTGTGCAAGCGGATCCCGTCGCGACGTCGGGCGGCGTGCCCCGGGCTGACCGCGCGCAGGAACGCGACCACCGTGGGTGGCCCAGAGGCCGAGGCCCCGCGGCTGACCGTGACGCGCAGCGCGGCCTCGGGCGAGGCCTGCCCCGCGCGGTCGTTACGGGCGAGCAACCCCATGAGCCCGTCGCGCAGCCCGGCGGCGTCCCAGGGCAGCGTCAGCGACAAGAACTCGGCGGCTCGCCATAGACGCGCGGCGTGTGCGGCGAGGCCGACAATCGCGCCGCCCTTCACGTGCATCGTCTCGAAGGCGCCGTCCGCCATCAGGAAGCCACGGTCGAACACGCTCACGCGGGCCGACTCTGAGAACACATAGGCGCCGTCGAGCCAGACGACCGGGAGCACCTCAGCCGGCACGCGCATAGGGACCTCCTGTGCGGGCTACGTAACCCATGCGGCGCAAGGGAATCCAGCCCGTTGTGCCCGGCGGCGGCAGAAGGAAGGTGGGCCCGCCGCGGCGAATGACGCGGACGAAGCGGCGGACGATATGGCGCCCCGGGCCTCGCCGAGTTGTCGCTCCGGAGAGTCGTGGAGTATAAGCGGGCCCATCAGACGGCGCGGGGAGACGCGTGAGCTCCGGCATCCCAGAACTGCTATCACGCGTCGGCGACGACTCGGCGAACGATGGGCTCCTGGCAGAGCTCGCTGCCGCGTGCGTGGAGACCGACGACTACAAGTCGCTCCTGCTGGGGCTTCGTAAGCTGTTGGCACGCAGTACGCCCGAGGACCAGGCCGCGGCGCGACTCACCGTCGCGGGGCTGCTCGAGGGCGCGGCCGACACGCGGCCCGAACGACACGCCGCGTCGCTGCTGGTTCGGGCCGCGCAGCTTCGGCTGGCTGACGAGTCCCTCGCGGAGCGCGAACAGGCCGCGCGGGACTTGGTGCGCGCGTGGCAGCTCTGCCCAGGCCCCGAGGTGCTCGAGACTGCGTGGAACGCCCTGGGTTCGCCCGAGGTCGAGCACGCGCCCGACGCGCTCTTCGAGGCGAGAGCGCAGGTTGGGACGCCCGAGAACCGCCGCGCCGCCCTCTCGATCCTCACCGACCGCCACATCCAGGCTGGGCGCGTCGAGCCAGCGCGACGACACCTCGAGGCGCTCCGTGAGCTCGCCCCCGACGACCCCGCGATCGCTCAGCGCCTCGAAGCCCTCGAGCTGCTGACGGGCCCGGCCACGCCCCTGGCGCGCAAGCGCGGGACCCGACTGGCGACCGACACCGTCATCGCCGACGTCGACGCTGCCAGCGCCGTGGTCGAGCGGTACGAGGCGGAGATGGCCGGGGCCAGCCAGGACCTGCGCGTCATCCTCGCGCGGCGGCTCTTTCGCATCCTGCGCGTGGACCTCGGCCGGCCCGACCGCGCGCGGGAGGTGCTCAAGTACTCGCGCGAAGGGATCAGCGAGGCCGCCCGCGATGTGCTGGCCCGCGCCGACCGCCGCTCCGCCGGGCGCGAGTGGGAGGGGGCTGTGGCCCTCCTGGACGAGGCGGCGCGCCAGAGCGAGGAGCCCCGCGACCAGGTGGTGCTGCTCCTCGAAGCGGCGCGCCTGCTGGAAGCGGAGCTGGACGACGACGAGCGGGCCGAGAAGATGTATCGCCGCGTCCGGGTCAGCGCCCCTCTCTCGGCCGAGGTCCTGGCCTTCTACCGCGACTGGTACGCCGGGCGAGACGAGCCGCGCCGGGCGTACGCGACGCTGGCGCAGCTTCACGGGGCGCTGGTCGGCGACGATCTCGCGCCCGAGCGCATCCGCGTGGCTGGCGAGATGGCGGGCCTGGCCGCCGGGGATCTCGAGAGCCGCGAGAAGGCCATGGAGGCCTGGCGCCGCATCCTGGTCGACGAGCCATACCATGATGAGGCGAACGCGGAGCTCCGGCGCCTCTACACCGAGAGCGGGCGCTGGCACGCGCTGGCGGAGCACCTCGACGCGTGGATTCGTGCGCTACCGGACGACGCCGTCGAGCAGAAGGTGGACCTGCTCTTCGAGCTGATCGCGCTGTATCAGGCGCCGGATCGCCTGCCCATGGACGACATGGTCATCGCGACCTACCAGCGCATCGTCACGCTGGCGCCGTCCAACGAGCGGGCGCTCGACGATCTCGCCGTGCGCTACGAGGACCGCCAGCGGTGGGGCGATCTCATCGGGGTCCTACGCCAGAAGATCGAGCTGACCGAGGACCCGAAAGAGCTCTTCGCGCTCTTCGCTCGCATCGGCGACCTCTACCTGGAGCGGATGCGTTCGGACGCGGAGGCGATCCCGGTTCTGGAGAAGCTGCTTGAGTTGGACCCGCAGAACGTGGCGATCCTGCACCGCCTGCGCGACATCCACCGGCGGCGCAGCGACTCGGCGCGGACCTACGAGACCTACCGCCAGGAGCTGGAGCTGCTCACGGGCGCCGAGCGCGTGGACGTGCTGGTCGAGCTCGCTCGCATCGCCAGCGACGAGCTCTTCTTGCCTGAGGAGGCGCGCACGTATTGGCGGCAGGTGCTCGAGTTGGAGCCGGCGCACGAGGCCGCCGTCGCTGCGCTGCAAGAGCTGAGCGTCGAGCAGGAGGACTGGCCGGGCTACGTGCGCCTGCTGGAGACGCAGCTCGAGTCGGCGACCACCAAGAAGAAGAAGGTCGAGATCCTCCAGGAGATGGGGGAGATCCTGCACACGCGGCTGGGGGAGGAGGAGCGCGCGCTGGCCCTCTTTGCTCAGATCTGCGAGCTGAGCCCCTTCAACAGCCACGCCCGGGATTTCCTGCAGCGGGCGTGGGTGGCGCGCCGCGCCTGGGACCGGCTGACTGGGCTCTTCGAGCCGCGAAGCGATTGGAAGGGCTACGTGGCGCTGCTGCGCGACTTCGCACGCAAGTCCGACGACGCGACCCTGCAGGCCGATATCCATGTCGAGATCGCGAAGGTGGAGGCCGAGCGGCTGGGCGACGCGGCCACGGCGCAGGCGAGCCTGCTCGACGCCATTGAGGCGGCGCGGCATCGCGACGACATCGCGCGGAAGCTCCTGGCCGAGCACGGGGCGCGGCTGGACTCGCCGGCGCGGCTGCGGGCCCAGGAGGTCATCGCGACCCACTCGGAAGACGAGGTCGAGCGGGAGGCCGCGTGGCGCGATGTGGCGACGCTGCGCGGGGCGGCCGGTGACGACGCCGGGGCGCTCGAGGCGTGGGGACACGCGCTGCTGCTGGAGGTTCAGCGCGGCGAGAGCGCGACGTTGCCGGCCTTCGAGGCGGCCGCAGAGAAGGCCGGCGCTTGGGATGATGCAGCGCGGCTTCTGAGCGACGCCATCAGCGCCTCGCCTGAGCATTCAACGGACACCCGCATCGCGCTGCATCGCAGCATTGGCGGTGTGTTACGCGGTCGACTGGCGAACCCGGAGGGGGCCATCGCGCACTTCCGGCGCGTGCTGCAGCTCGCCCCGGGTGAGCCGAGCGCCCTCGACGCGCTCGAGGAGATCCACCTCAGCCGCCACGACTTCGAGGGGCTCGAGGAGGTCTTGCGAGCGCGGGCCGAGCACGCAGAAGATGCGGAGCGGGGCCGCGCGGCGCGCCGGCGACTCGGCCAACTCTACGAGGACGTGTTCCTCGATCTCGAGCGCGCCGCCGCCACCTATCAGGACATCCTGGACCAAGACCCCGACGACGAGGAGGCGCTGGCCAGCCTGCGCCGGGCCCTGAGCACCGACGAGGCCTGGGGCGAGCTGGCGTCGGCCCTCGAAGATCTCGGCCCGCGCCTGACCGAGCCGTCGCGTCGCGCCGCGCTCCAGTTCGAGCTGGCGACCCTGTATCGCCAGCAGGCTGACGAGCCGTCGATGGCGGCGCTGCATCTACGCGACCTCCTCGAGCACCCCGACGCCGACCGAGACGCGGTCTTGGAGATGCTGACGGGCATGTTCGACGCCGGCGAGGCGCCCGAGGCCGTCGCGCCGGTCCTCGAGCAGGTGTACCGGGACGCGGGGGACGACGCGGGGCTGGCGCGGGTGCTCGCCGTGCGCGCGGACACCAGCCCGACCTCCGACGAGCGTCTCGCCATCGCGGACGAGTTGGCGCGCCTCTGCGAGGAGAAGCTGGCCGACCCGCGGGGCGCCTTCGACGCGCGGGTCCGCTGCTTCCGCATCGATCCCGACGACCGGGCGATCTGGGCGGAGCTGGAGCGCTTGGCCAAGGAGGCCGGCGCGCAGGCGGAGCTCGCGGCGCTCTGGCGTGACGCGGTGGGACTGCAGCCGCCGGCGGACGCCCCCAGGCCTTCGGGCAGCGGCGCTCGCGAGGCGCTGCGCATCCAGTTGGCGCGTCTGTTGCGCGACGATCTGGGCGGCGACGACGAGGCCGTGACGCTGTACGAGGCCATCCTCGACGCCCCCGGCGCGGGCCTGCAACACCCCGAAGTGCTGGAGGCGCTGGTCGTCCTCTACCGTGCCCGCGACGACCAGGAGGCGCTGGTTCGCGTCCTGCTCGCCTCGAGCGACGGGGTGCTGCCCGGTGCCGAGCGGCGCCAGCGCATCTTGGACGCGGGCGACCTGCTGGCCACGGCCCTGGGCCGGCCCGCGGAGGCCGCCGAGCACTGGGAGCGATTGGCGACGGAGGACCCCACCGACGACGAGGTCTCCGAGCGGCTCGAGAGCGCCTACGAGACCCTCGAACAGTGGGAGGACCTCTCCGCCCATCTGGAGCGGCGCGCTGAGGCGCTGACGGACGCCGCGAAGGTGGACCGCGTACGCTTGGCTCGCGCTTTTGTGCGCCTGGAGCGACTCGGCGAGAGCGAGGCCGCCGTTCGCGATCTGCTCGCGCTCGTGGCGAGCGCCACCTGCGGGTCGGACGCGCGCGAAGTGCTGCTCGATCTCGCCGCCGCGGACGACACGAGCGAGCCGATTCGCCAACGCATCATCGCGGGGCTCGAGTCCCACTTCGACCAGGTCGACGACGGCTGGGGCCGCGCGGCGCTGGAGGAGGTGCGGGCGACCCTGGGACCGCCCGGCGAGCCCCGCGCCAAGGTGCTGTTGCAGGCCGCCCGGCTGGTCGTCGCGACCGACGAGGTCCCGACCATCGGCGACCGGGACCCCGTGGTGGCGCGGCGCGCGTTCGAGCTGGCGGGGCGTGCGCTCGGAGAGGCGCCGGACAACAGCAAAGCGCTGGAGCTCCTCGACCACCTCGTGGGTGCGCTGGACCTGTGGTCGGCGTATGCGTCGCTCTGCGACGAGGCGGCCTCCCGCACCGACAACGCCGAGGCGCGCTCGCAGCTGATCAAGCGCGTGGCCGTGACCTCGGAGACCCGGCTGGGCGACGACGAGCGCGCGATCAAAGCGTGGGAAGCCCTGCGGGTGGACCACGGGCCGGTGGAGCGCGAGGCCCTCGAGGCCCTGGACCAGCTCTACCAGCGAGTGGGCCGCGCGGCGTTGCGGATCGGGGTGCTGCGGCGGCGCGCGGAGATCGAGGCGATCCCGGCGAAGCGGCTCGCCTACTTCAAAGAAGCCAGCATTTTGCTGGATGAAGCAGGCCAGGCCGACCAGGCGGTCGCCTTCCTGCGCCGCATCGTCGAGGAGACGCGCGGGACCTCGGACCCGGCGCTGCGAGCCGAACGCGTCGAGGCCATCGAGCGACTCGAGGAGATGCTGGCTGCGCAGGCGCGCCACGGCGAGCGCGTGGAGCTGCTCGTCGCGAGCGGTCAGACCAGCGGCGAGGTCGAGGCGACCGCCATCGACTACCTGCGACGCGCCGCCGCGCTCAGCGAGTCGGAGCTGCGCGATCCCGACGAAGCCGTGCGCATCCTCGAGCTGCTGCGCGCGATCGCGCCGGAAGACTCCGAGGCGCTGGACGCCCTGGACCGCCTGCACCAGGCCGCGGGACGCTGGGACGAGAAGGCCGCGCTGGTCGAGGTCCGCCTCGGGATCGCCGCCGCGGCGGGCGACACCGACCGCGAGCGCATCCTGCTCTTCACCCTCGGCCAGATCCGCGAGAACCGCCTGAGCGATCTGCCGGGCGCGATCGAGGCCTACGCCCAATCCCTCGCCGGCGCCCCGA
This sequence comes from Myxococcota bacterium, assembly GCA_041389525.1. Lineage (GTDB taxonomy): Bacteria > Myxococcota_A > UBA9042 > PHBI01 > JACKFB01 > JACKFB01. The sequence continues at coordinate 114,574 of JAWKRR010000008.1, forward strand.
CCTTCCCCCCGGCCATCGCGGCGCTCACGGCGCTGTCGCGTCCAGACGATGGACACGCGGCGGCTCGGGCCGCGTTGGCCGCAGCGCACCGCGAATCGGAGAGCGCCAAGCCCCTCGCCGTCGTGCTGCAGCAGATCCTCGAGGCAGGCGACTCGGGCGCTGATCGGATCGCGCTGCATCTCGAGCTGGCCCGGCTGATGCTGGGCCCGCTGAGCAGCCCCGGGGAGGCGTTCGCCCACGCCGGGCGCGCGCTCGCCGGCTCCAGTGGCGGCGAGGCGGCCGACGAGGCGAGGCAGCTCGCGGTGCGGAGCGCCATCCTGGCCGAGCGCGTGGACGAGGCGGTCCTGCTGCTGCTGGAGGCGGCCCGGCGCTCCGGGTCGGTCAGCGCGCGGGTTCGAGGCCTGGAGACGGCCATCGCCCTGCTCCGAGAGCACGGGGTTGCCGAGCCGACCCTGGCCATTCTCTGGCAGACCATCGCCGGTCTGCAGCCCAGCCACAGCGACGCGCTGGACGCGCTCGAGACCCTGGCGCGCGCCTCGGGCAAATCCGAGGACCTGGTGGCCGTGCTTCGCCTGCGCGAGGAGATCACCCTCGACCGCGGCGCGCGGCGCGACCTGCGCTTGGAGATGGCTCGCCTGCTCGCCGGGATGCCCGGGCGCGAACGCGAGGCGGTGGCGAGCTACGAGACGATCTTGGCGGACGGGCCGCGCGACCAGGAGGCGCTGGACGACCTGGCGGCGCTCTTCCGCCGCCTGGGAGCCCACCAGGAGTTGGGCGACCTCCTCGAGCAGTTCATCGGCGGCGCGGCTCCCGGAGAGGACACCCGCGCCGCCCGACGAGAGCTCGCAGAGTTGGCCCGCCGCGTGCTCGACGACGCGCCGCGGGCCGTCGCGCTGCAACGCGAGCTGCTCGCCGAGTCGCCCGACGACACCGACGCCGTCGAAGCCCTCGAAGCGATGTGGGGCGAGGGCAGCGAGCGGGCGTCGATCTTCGAGGCGCTGGAGCCCTTCTACGAGCGCACCGAGGCCTGGGAGCGGCTCGTGGCGCTCTATCGCGGGACCCTCGAAGCCGACGGCGACACGCGGCTGCAGGTGGAGTGCCTCGCCAAGGTCGCGCGCATCCAGGAGCTGCACCTGGGCGACCCGGAGGGCGCTTACGAGAGCCTGAAGGCCCTGGTGCTCCGCATCGAGGACCCCGAGGAGACCCTGGACGCGCTGGAGGCCCTGGCCGAGCGCCTCGACGTCTTCCCCGATCTCGCGGCCCTCTACGATCGGATGATCGCCGAAGGGCTGGCCAGCCCTTCGCAGATCGCGCGCCACGCCCGCCTCAGCGTGCGCCACTTGGACGACCCCGCCGCGGGCATCGCGCACTACATATTGGCGCTGGAGCGGCAGCCCGACCTGGCGGACGCGCGCGCCGAGCTCCTCGAGCTGTTGGAGTCGCGCGAGGCGTGGCCGGAGCTGGTCGACTGGCTCGAGGCGTCAGCGGTCGAGGCCTTGGACGCCCAGGAGAAGCACGGCTATTTCCTGCGCGCAGCCGACATCTCCGCCAAGCGCCTCGACGCGCCCGACCGCGCGGCCAGCCTGCTCGAGCAGGCGCTGGAGCTGTCACCCACGGACGCCGAGCTCGCCGCGCGCATCGCCGATCTGTGGACGGATCTCGGGCGTCAAGACGCGCTCCGTGCGCACCTGCGATCGTGGATCGAGCGTAGCGATCCCGCCACGGTGGGCCCCTTCCGGCTCCGCCTCGCTGAGTCGCTGTTCAGCGAGGCCGAGACCGCCTCTGAGGCTGTCGCCGACGTGCGCGCGGCCCTCAGCGTCCTCGCCGCGCCGGAAGACGCCGAGCTGCTCCTGGTGCACTTCCTCGCCGCGCCCGAACACCAGGGCCCGGCCTGGAAGAACGCCGTCGACTCCGCGGCGATACTCCTGGAGGCCAGCCTCGACGAGCGCTCGACCGACGCGCTGCGAGCGATCATCGCCGAGGCCCGCTTCCGGGTCCTCGACCCCAGCGCGGACCGGCGCACCGCGCTGCTCGAGCTCGCGCGCATTCACGACGCCGCGGGTGACGTGGACGCCGCGTTCGAGCGCCACGCGCAGGCCGCGCACGAGTCGCCCAAGGACACCCAGGCCGAGTCCGAGCTGGAAGACTTCGCGCGACGCCGTGACCTCTGGCCACGCCTCGCCGAGCGCTACGAGGCGTGGCTCGGCGAGTCGTTGCCCAGCGCGCTGGAGCAGCGCTACCTGCACAAGGTCGCTCATATCCACGACGCCGTGCTCGGGGACGACGACGCGGCGGCCCCCTGGTACGAGCGCCTCCTCTCGAAGCAGCCAGGGAATATCGACGCCCTCTCGATGCTGTCCCGCTATCACGCCGAGAATGAGCGGCCCGCCGAAGAGGCGCACGTCCTCACCCTGTGGCTGGAGGCCGAGAAGGCCCCAGAAGCGCTGTCTGCGCATCGACGCCGCTTGGCGATCCTGCGGATGGACGCGCTCAACGAGCCCGCCGGGGCCATCAAGCTGCTCCTGGCCGAGCTGCCCGGCTCCGCGCGCGACCCGGACCTGCGCGACCGTCTGCAGCGCCTGCTCGGCGAAGCCCACCGCTTCGACGAGCTGGCCAATGTGCTCGCCGTGGCCCTCGAGGACCCGTCCCTGACCGAGGACGCCCGCGTGGATTTGCTGGCGAGGCGCGCGCAGACCGCCGAGGTGCACACCGGGGACCTCGAGGTCGCGCGGGACGCCGCGACAGCGATCCTCGCGCTCCGGCCCGCGCACGCGTTCGCGCTCACGACCCTGGACCGGGTGCAGCGTCGCCGCGAGGACTACCCCGCGGTCGACGCGGTGCTGAAGCAGCGGATCGACGCCGCGAAGGATGACGCCGCGCGGGCGCAGTTGCTCATCGAGCGCGCTGAGGTGGCGGTGGCGCACCTGGACGCACCGGAGGCCGCGCTGTCTTACCTGAGCGCCGCGTCCGAGCTCGAGGGCGCGGGCACCGGCTCCGAGGCGCTACGGCAAGGCTTCGAGTCGTTGCTGCGGCCGGCGAGCACGCGCGTCGCCGCGGCGCGAGCGCTCGAGCCGCGGTATGAGGCCGTCGGGGACTGGCCGGGCCTGGCGAGCGTCCTGGCGATGCAGCAGTCCGCCCTCGAGGACGTCCCGGCGCGGGAGGCCTTGGCGCGCCGCACCGCGGAGGTCATGCGCGAGCGCATCGGCGACCAGGCCGCCGCGCTGCGGGTGCTGCTGAATGCGTTCGAGAAGCTCGGCGGCAGCGCGGCGCTGCGCCCGGACATCGAGGCGGCCGCCGCCGCTGGAGGATCGTTCGCCCAGGTCGCGGAGGCGGCGCGGCGCGTGATGGCCGCCCAGCCGGAGCCTGGGCTGGTGCGCGATCTCGGGCTGTGGGTCGGCGGGATCGAGCGCGATCGGCTCTCCGATCCGCGCGCCGCGACCGAGAGCTTCGAGAAGGTGCTGAGCTCCGATGAGCTGAACCACGAAGCGATGGAGGCACTCGACGCGCTGTATCGCCAGCTCAACGCGACCGATCAGCTGCGAACTCTGCTCGATCGGCGGCTCACCATCGTGCGGGACGAGGATCGGCCGCGCATTCTTGAGGAGCTTGCCGAGCTGGCGGCCCGGAGCGAGGGCCCGGCGGCCGCGCTGCGGTGGTGGCGCGATCTGCTGTGGAGCCGGCCGGAGCACGCGGTGGCGCGCAGCAGCGTCGAGGCGATGCTCGACGACCCGATCACCGCCCGCGACGCCATCGAGGTCCTCGAGCCGCTCTACCGCAAAGAGTCGGACTGGTCGGCGCTCGCCGCGGTTTACGAGCGCCAGCTCGCCGTGACGGAGCCCGGGCCTGACGCGACGCGGCTGCACACCCAGCTCGCCGACCTCTACGAGAACCGGCTCGACAGCGCGGAGTTCGCCTTCGACCACCTCGCCGCGGCTTTTCGCGCGCAGCCCGAAGACGGCGGGTTCCTGCGTCGCCTCGAGCACGTCGCCAACAGCGCTGGGCGCTGGCCCGACCTCGCGGAGACCTTGGAGCGGGTGCTGCCCCAACTCGAGGACCGGCCGCGGCGCACCGATCTGCTGCTGCACGCCGCGCAGATTCGCGAGCTCAAGACGCAGCAGCCGGAGCTGGCCATCGCGTCGCTTCGTCAGGTGCTGGCCGAGCAGCCCGACCACCGCGCGGCGCTGATGGGCCTGCGCCGGCTGCACCGGAGCGCGGGCGATGAGCGCGAGCTCGCCGACGTCACGGCGGCGCTGGCGCGGCTCACGCCCGGCGGCGAGCAGCGTGCGGCGCTGTGGAGCGAGGTGTTCTCGCTCGCGACCCGCCTCCAGGACGACGATCTGCGGGTGGAGGCGGCGCGAGCCAAGGCCGCGGGTGCTGACGGCAGCATCGAGGAGCTGGCCGAGGTCTACGAGGACGCGGGACACTTCGACGCGCTGGCCGACCTGCTGGCGGAGCGCGCGGAGGCGGCCGAGAGCCCGGCGGAGCGCGCCGCGCTGCGGATCCGGCTTGGCACCCTGCGGGCGCTGCATCTGGAGGATCCCGACGGGGCCGCCGACGCCTTCGCGGATGCGCTGGAGCAAGATCCCGGCTCCGACGAGGCGTTCACTGCGCTGGACCGCATCTACCGCGCTCGAAACGACTGGGGCAGCCTGTTCGGGCTGCTGGTGCGTCGCGCGGAGCGCCTGGGCGAGGAGCCAGCCGCGGGCGCGCTGTGGGCCGAGATCGGCGGCCTGGCCGAGGAGCGTCTCGACAACCCGACCGAGGCGGTGCGGGCGTACGAGCGGGCGCTTGACCGGGGCTCTGAGCGAGCGCGCGACGAGCTGATCCGGATCTTCCGGATGCGGCAGCGCCACGAAGAGCTCGCCCCGCTGCTGATCGCGAAGGCGGCCGAGTCGAAGCCGCCCCAGTCCCTCGACCTCATCGCCGAGGCCGCGGAGCTGACCATCGGCCCCCTCGGGCGGCCGGCCGACGCCGAGGCCTTGCTCGACGAGGCCGCAGCGAAGCACCCCGAGCACATCGGCGTCCGGCACGCCCTCGCCTCGTTGCGGGGAGGTCAGGGCCGTCACGAGGAGGCCGCGACCCTGCTCGATGGGCTGCTGCCGGATCTCGAGGGCCCCGCCAAGGTCAAGGCCCTGCTTGAGCTGGGCCGCCTCTACCGCGAGCACCTCGAGCGCCCGCACGACGCGGCCAAGGCCATGCTGGCGGCGCGGGATCTAGCCCCTGACGACGCCGGCCTCACGGTGGTCCTCCGCGAGCTGCTCGAGCAGACCGGCTCGTGGGAGGAGCTGCGCGACCTGTTGGAGCAGGAGTTCGGGACCGCGACCTCACCCAGCGAGCGCTGTGACCGCGCGCTGGCGCTGGCTCGCCTGCACCAGGAGCATCTGGGCGACGCCAAGGGCTTTGAGACGTGGATCGCGAAGGCTGAGGAGGCCCGCCGCGACAGCCCCGAGGTCGCCGAGGCGCTCATCGCCTGGCACACGAGCCGGGGCGAGTGGCCTCAGGTCGCTGCCCGTCTCGAGTGGGTCGTGAACTACCTGCAGGGCAAGAAGCTGCTGAGCGATCTGCCCCGTCGCGCCTACGAGCTTGGCGGGCTCTTCGAGCGCCTCGACGAGCCGGACAAGGCGCTCGAGTACTACAAGATAGCCCTTCAGGCGGACGGGACCTACCTCCCGAACCTCATCGCCTTCGGTCGCCTGCTCATCGCGCGCGAGAGCTGGGATCGCGCCCTGCGCGTGCACCAGAACCTGCTGATGCAGCGCCAGAAGATCGAGGATCCCGCGACCCGGGCCGGCGTGCTCTACAACTTGGCCTTGGCGTGTCACCAGCTCAAGCAGGACGCGCAGGCCAAGCAGTACATCAAGCGACTTCTGGCCGAGGTTCCGGACCACGAAGAGGGACTTTCGCTACAGGCGCGCCTGCAAAGCTGACAAGTCCCCCGGCCACGCCCATTCGCGCAAAGCCCCGGACTTACTCACCTTTCTTGGCATTCGCGAATTGGCTGAAAAATTCGCACTTGCGTTCCCCCCTCGAACTCGTCATAACGGAAGTGCTGCGGGTTGAGGCTCATGCCAATGCCTTGACCCGGTTTTTGACATGAGTCTCGCGTTTCGATCTGGGGAGAAACGAAACGATGAGTACTCGCAACCGCTCCGCGCGGTGTCTGTCTTTTTGCGTCTTTTCTTTTGGCCTTATGACGGCCCTTCCTTCTTCGGCGGCTCCGACCTTCACCGGTCATGTGCCCGTCGATTTCTCTGACCCGAGCGTCCTCGTTTTGGACGACGGTTCGGCCGAGCCGGACGTCGGGATGCCACCGGCGGCCGCCGGGCTCGTCAGCGGCTGGGACATGAGGGGCATCCGCCTCTACCATGACCCGATCACCGACGTGCTCTACGTCGGCCTCGACACCTTTGGTATCGCTGGCGATGCCGACGGTGACGGCGCCGAGGGCGGCACCAGCGCGTGGCTGGCGGCTTCGCTGGGTCTCGACCTCCCGCAGTTCGCGGAGACCGAGTCGGCGGCCGTGCTCTTCGACTTCGACGGCGACGGCCTCTTCGACGTCATCGCGGGTGTTCCCGGTGACGGCGCGCTGGGCGACTTCACGGTCGCCGAGTTCGCTGGCGTGCCGAGCGCGCCGGCCTTCGCGTTCGGCGCCGTCCTCGTCGAGCAGACGATGGGCGCCTACACGTCGGGCCCGACCTCGGCGAGCAGCCCGCACTTGGAGTTCGCCATCCCGCGCTTCTCCGAGATGCCCGGCTTCACCGGCGCGTTCCACGTTCAGGCCTTCATGGGCTCGTTCGCGGACGCCGGCATCGGCGACGACCGCGTGCCGAACTCGGGTGGAGCGCTGGCATGCCTCGACGCCGACCAAGACGGCTACACGACCTGCGACGGCGACTGCAATGACCGCTCGGCGCTGGCCAACCCCGGCGCCCTCGGCGACCCCTTCTGCGACGGCGTCGACGACGACTGCGACGGCGAGACCGATGAGGACTTCGGCGGACTCGGCGTCCCGACCCAGTGCGGAAACGACCCGATCTGCCAGGCTCAGGGCATGGCGCTCTGCCTGGACGGCAAGGTCGTCGACAGCTGCGTCCCCGGCAACAACGGCCAGTTCACGCCCGAGGCCACCTCGTGCGGCGTCGGCGCCTGCGCGGCGACCGGGACCACCACCTGCGCCACGGGCGACGTGACCGACACCTGCACCCCGGGAACCCCCGCGGCGAGCGACCCGTGCAACGGCGTCGATGACGACTGCGACGGCATCACCGACGAGGACTTCGTCTCCACCGCGACCTCCTGCGGCGTGGGCATCTGCGAGCGCAACGGGGCCACCCAGTGCGTCGCGGGCGTCGTCGTCAACAGCTGCGTCGCCGGCCCGCCGGCCGCGACCGAGACCTGCGACGGCCGTGACGAGGACTGCGACGGGCTCACCGACGAGGAGGCCGTGCTTCCGCCCGCGCCCGTCTGCGGCCAGGGCAGCTGCGCCAAGGTCGGCACCATTCAGTGCATCTCCGGCACCATCGTGGAGACCTGCCAGCCCGGAAACGCCGAGACCGAGATCTGCGACGGCGTGGACAACGACTGCGACGGCGAAGTGGACGAGGACCCGAAGATGGCCGACCCCGAGACCTGCGGCCAGGGCGCTTGCGGCGTCGTGGGCACGGTCGAGTGCGTCGACGGCGAGGAGATCGCGACCTGCGAGCCCGGCGCCCCGACCGCTGAGCTGTGCGACGGCTTGGACAACGACTGCGACGGCGTCACCGACGAGGACATCCAGCTGCCCGCGCCGCCGACCTGCGGCATCGGCGCCTGCCACACCACCGGCACCGTGAGCTGCGTCGACGGCCAGCTCGTCGAGGTGTGCCACGCCCTGCGCGGTACGGCCGAGCTCTGCGACCTCATCGACAACGACTGCGACGGCAAGACCGACGAGGACGCCGAGCTTCCGCCCGCCCCGAACTGTGGCGTCGGCGCCTGCGCGGCCATCGGGACCTCGCAGTGCCTCCGCGGGCAGATCGTGACCAGCTGCGTGCCCGGCCGCGCCAAGGCCGAGATCTGCGACGCCCTCGACAACGACTGCGACGGCGAGACCGACGAGGATCCGGCGCTGCCCGCGGCGACGGATTGCGGACAGGGCGCCTGCGCGGCGACCGGTTCGGTGAGCTGCGAGGCCGGCCAGGTGGTCGAGACCTGCGAGCCCGGGACGCCCGGCGTCGAGGCCTGCAACGGCATCGACGACGACTGCGACGGCCAGGTCGACGAGGACGTGGTCCTGCCGGCGCCGCCCACCTGCGGCGAGGGCTCCTGCGCCGCGACCGGCACCGTGGCGTGCGTCGGCGGCGAGATCGTCGAGAGCTGCGAGGCGGGGACCTCGGGCGTCGAGACCTGCAACGGCGTCGACGACGACTGCGACGGCCAGATCGACGAGGACGTGGTCCTGACGGGCGCGCCGACCTGTGGTGAGGGCGCCTGCGCGGCGACCGGCACCGTGAGCTGCGTCGGCGGCAAGGTCGTCGAGAGCTGCACGCCCGGCGCGGCCTCGGCCGAGCTGTGCAACGGCATCGACGACGACTGCGACGGCGTGACCGACGAGGAGGTCTCGCTCCCCGCCGCGCCCACCTGTGGTGAGGGCGCCTGCGCGGCGACCGGCACCGTGGCGTGCATCGGCGGAGAGATCGTCGAGAGCTGCGAGCCCGGCGGCAACCGCCCCGAGGCCTGCAACGGCGTGGACGACGACTGCGACGGCCAGACCGACGAGGACGTAAACCTGGGCGAGGCGCCGAAGTGCGGCCTTGGCGCCTGCGCGACCACCGGCACCATCGCGTGCATCGGCGGCGAGATCGTCGGCTCCTGCGAGCCCACCGGTTCGCGGCCCGAGGCGTGCAACGGCGTCGACGACGACTGCGACGGCGAGACCGACGAGGACGTGGTCCTCCCTGCCGCTCCGACCTGCGGTGAGGGCGCTTGCGCTGTCACGGGCACCATCGCGTGCATCGGCGGCGAGATCGTCGAGAGCTGCGAGGCGGACGGGGCGCGGCCCGAGGCGTGCAACGGCGTCGACGACGACTGCGACGGCGAGACCGACGAGGACGTGGTCCTCCCGGCGGCCCCGACCTGCGGTGAGGGCGTCTGCGCCGCCACCGGCACGGTCGCCTGCGTCGGCGGGAAGATCGTCGAGAGCTGCGAGCCCGGCAAATCGCAGAACAAGGACAAGAACTGCGACGGCCTCGACAACGACTGCGACGGCCAGACCGACGAGGGCTTCCAGGGGAGCTCGACCGAGTGCGGTGTCGGCGCGTGCCACGGCCGCGGGCAGACCTCGTGCGTCGACGGCAAGGTCGTGGACAGCTGCCGCGCCGGTGAGCCGGCCGACAGCGACGCCACCTGCGACGACAACGACGACGACTGCGACGGCGAGATCGACGAGGACTGCGGAACCTGCGGCGACGGCGTGGTGCAGGACGGCGAGGCCTGCGACGACGGCAACAACGCCTTCTTCGACGGCTGCACGCCGACCTGCGACATCGAGCAGTGCCCGCTGGTCATCGACTTCGAGGTGGACGCGCTGGGCCAGCCGATTCTGGCCGGCGAGGACCTCTCGATGGCGTGGATCGACGCCGGGATCTCGATGGAGGCTTACACCAAGGCGGACATGAGCGTGGGCACCCTGCCCCTCGCGTTCAACTCGGCGGCCCCGACGGGCGACGACTTCGACCTCGGCACGCCCAACAAGGCGTTCGGCGGACCCGGCGTCGGCACCGGTGGCAAGACCACCAACAAGCTGGGTCGCGGGATCGTGGCCATCATCGCCGAGAACCTGGTGGACGCGAACAAGGACGGCCTCATCGACTCGCCCGACGACAACGCCAAGGGTGGCGCCCTCGTCTTCGAGTTCGACTACAACGTCTGCATCGACAGCGTCGGCATCCTCGACAACGACAGCGGCGAGACCATCACCATCCGCGCCTACTCGGCGGACGGGATGCTCCTCTCGACGCGCAAGGCGTCAGCGCTCGGCGACAACTCCTACGAGTACGTCGGCATCGACACCTGCGGCGTGCGGCGCCTCGTCGCGACCCTGACCGGCTCGGGCGCGGTGACCAACATCACCTACTGCCCCGACCACACCGAGGTCTGCGACGGCATCGACAACGACGGCGACCTGGAGATCGACGAGGAGGACGCCTGCGGGTGCCCCGTCCCCGACCCGGGCCGGACCTACCTCGTGTCGGCAGCGCACAGCGACGAGTGCGGCGGCGGAAACTCCACCCACGCGGTGCACATCCCCGGGTTCTTCGACGGCAACAAGGACCACGTGGTGCGCTTCACGTTCAACGATGACGCGCGCTTCGAGTGGGACGGCTCCGGCGCGACCGCGCGCTTCTTCGGCACGGCCAAGGTCTACAGCCTCGGCGGCGGGAAGGGCGACTTGGGCAGCGAGTGGTTCGTGGACGTGTCCCTCGACTACCGCGGCCAGGGCATCTACGGCCAAGGCTACGGCGGCCCGAAGAAGGAGATGGCCGGCTGCCAGCCCAAGGACATCACGGACACCTGGGACTACTTCGGCTTCGCGGCGAACAAGGCGCACATGTGGCGGGTGTCGAACCCGCTGGATATCGCGACGCTGACCATGTACCCGGTGGACGCGCAGTTCCCGGTGCAGGTGGGCATGGCGGCCAACGGCAAGAACGCCGGCCTGGGTCTGTCGACCTGGTTCAGCTTCAAGCACAACGCCCCCAACAAGAAGTGCATCACCGGGTACGGCGACTTCAACGTGGATCTCGACTGCCCGTGATCGATGGGGAGGGATCTCGGTCCCTCCCGCGCTCCACGGCGGTGGGTGCTTGGGTTGTGGCGGTGTCGGGCCTGCGTGCGCTCTTCCGAGGACGCGCGCAGGCTCGGCTCCCCATGAACCGTCGCGACCCAGCACCCAACGGCCGCCCCGATGCCCCGGACTCCTGTCTGGGGCATCGGCGTTTGGGGGGTGGGCGGCGCGCCGAGCCTTTCAGTGCGGGCCGACGCCCCGCGTCGACGAGATCATGTCGCCGAGGGTCTCGAACTCGTCGACCTCGCCGAGGACCATCAAGGCGCCGCCAGCGCGTAGGCGGTAGGTCGGCGGCGGATGGTAGCGATAGGCGCCGCGACCGCGACGGCGCACCGCGATGACGACGCACCCGGAGCGCTCGGTGATGCGGGCCTCCTCGAGGCGCAAGCCGGCGAAGACGCTGCCTGTGGCGATAGGGAACGCGCGGAGGCGTGCGGTGTGGCCCTCCGACGCCAGCAGCGCGTCGGAGAACGCGGCGAGTCCTGGGTGCAAGAGCTCATGGGCCAGCCGGACACCGCCGAGGGCCGCCGGTGCCACGACGTCGTCGGCGCCGGCGGCGAGGAGACGACCGCGGCCGCTCGGGTCGTCGGCGCGGACGATGATTCGCAGGCGCGGGTTCGCGTGGCGGGCGAGCAGGCACAAGAAGAGGTTGTCGCGGTCGGAGTTGAGGACGATGGCCATCCCGGCCGCCTCCGGGAGGCCGGCGCGGGCGAGCACAGCGCGGTCGGTGGCGTCGCCGAGCAGGGTGGCCGGGCCGCCTTGGTCGGGCGGTGGGAGGTCGAGGAGGATGGACTCCTCCCGGTCGATGACCAGCCGGTGGACGCCCTGCCGGCCGAAGTCGTCGACCAGCCGGCGCCCGACCGCGCCGCAGCCCACGATCACCTGAGGACGAAGGGCGGCCTCGGCCTGTGAAGCGGGGGAGTCACGGGGGGGCGCCGTTGTCGCCGCGGTCGCCCGCGCGCTGACCTGGGAAGCCAGCTCCGACCACTCCGAGGCCGACTCCAAGCGAGGCGCCGAGCTCACGCTGCCCTCGAGCGGGCGCAGGCGGCGGCCGCTGCGGGAGACGAGCCTGCGCAGCTTTCGGAGCTCCTTCGGGCGCGCCAGGGCGACCACCGCGCCGCCCCCGCTGAGGCGCGCGTCCGGGTCTGGCGCATAGAGATAGTCGGTGCGGCTGCGCGGGCGGATCCCCAGCACCAGACAACCCGTGCGCGCCCCCAGGGCGGCCTCGGCCAGGCTCAGCCCCTCGGCCGGCGAGCCGGGCGTGACGGTGACCTCGACCAGGCCGCGCTGGTGGGCCTCGGTGGCGAGCATCGCCTCGGAGAACGCGACGAGGTGCGGCCGCAGCATGAGGTCGGCGATGCGCGATCCCCCGAGGTGGGCCGGCTCCACGACCGCGTTGACGCCGAGCGCCTCGAAGGTCTCGACGTTTGCGTCATCGGAGACCCGGACCACGATGGGGAGCGCGGGCGCGAGCTGGCGCGCGGTCACGCAGAGCATCAGGTTGTCGCGGTCGTCGGGGAGCGCCGCCACGAGGCCGAGGGCGTGGTCGAGCCGCGCGAGGCGCAGGCTCGCGTCGTCGGTCGCGTCGCCGATGACGAAGAGCATCGCGTCGCCGAGGGAGAGCGCGAGCTGCTCGACGCGGGCTGCGTCTTTGGCGACCACGAGCAGGGGCGCCCGCGAGCGAGCGACCTCCGCGGCGGCGTGGGCCCCGGTGGCGCCTGCGCCGCAGACGACGACATGCCCCTCGAGCTTCGTGATGCGCTTGAGCTGCCGGCGCCGCCAGATCCCGTAGGCGAGATCGCCCTCGATGAGGTAGGCGGCCAGCGAGCTGAGGAAGTAGAGGAGGCTGGCTCCACCGAACAGGATCAGGCCCATGGTCAGCGACTTCAGGGCGTCGGTGTCCGCAGGGATGTGCTCGTCGTAGCCGACGGTGGAGACCGTGATCAGCGTCATGTAGAGGCAGTCGATGGCCGCGTACCGCCCATCGGTGAGCAGGTAGTAGCCGTAGGAGCCGACCGCCAGCATCAAGATCAGCAGCGCGGTGGCGCGAGCCACTCGGATGACGCGCTGCCGCCGCTCGGCACCCGCGGCGAGCACCGCGATGGACGGGCCCATGCGGAAGGCCTCGGCCAAGCGAAAGCGACGCTGTTCCTCCAAGGATCGGCCTCCGGGGGGTCTCGCCTACCGTCTACACCGAGCCGGGCGCTTGCGCGAATGGTGCACCGCGGTGCGCGCCGTGCGGGTTACGCCCCTGGGGGGTACCGACAGCCCGGGCCCACGGATTCCGCGGCGCCGGTGGCGCGCTCAGTCGCCCTCCCCTTCGCCCGCGCCAGCGCGGATGTGCTCGAACGCTTGGTCGAGGGTGCGGCGGACGCCCTCGTCGCACTTGCGCGGGGTGCGCTGACAGAAGTCCCAGGCGTCCTCGAGGTGAACGCGCCAGGGCTCGGGATCGGGGCCGATGAGGAGCTCGAGGGGTTCGACGGAGCGGAGCGCGCCGGGTGGCCCGAGATCGAGCGCCATGGTGGTCGCCGTCGCGGTGAAGCGCTGTCGGGAGCTGGTGTCGATGGCGCCGGTCGTCGCGCACGCGGCGAGCACGGTGAACGCGAGGGCGGCGGGGCGAAGAATCACGCGCATCAGTAATCCCTGGGGCAGAGGTGTCGGGGGCGAGTATCGGTGTGTCGTCGGGGGACGGCAACGGGGCTTTCAGCTAGGCTTGGGCGCATGGGCGGCGACGACGATATGGATTTCGAGTCCGCGATGGGCGGGATGGACGTGCGGCCGATGCGCGGCGGGCCGGCGCGGGCGCCGCGGCCTGAGCCAACTGCGACGCCGGTGGGCGGCAAGGGCAAGCGCGGGAAGGGCCAGGCGCCGGGGGACGCGGCGCCGCCGCCCCGTGACGCCGTGGCGCCCGGGGTGCGGCGCGAGCTGGAGCAGAGCCTGCTCGAGATCGCGGCGCTCCGGGCGGAGCTGGCGTCGGCGGCCGCGCAGGCGAGCCAGGCGGTGGCGGACGCGCAGGCGGCCCGCGCGGCGCTGAGCAAGCTCGAAGAGCGCGTGGCGGGGTTGGAGACGGAGCGCGACGAGGCGTTGGCGCAGTACGAGGCCGCGGGGCGTGAGCGGAAGGCCGTGCAGCAGCGGCTGGCCGAAGCGCAGGAGCGGGGCAGGTCGCAGTCGCGGTCACGGCCTTCGGTCGATTCGCTGCTGACGGCGCGGGGGCTCGCGGACGAAGGGGAGCGCGAGCTGGTGTTTCAGGGATGGCTCGACAAGGGCCGCCTCGCCGAATGGCTCGCCGCCGTCGACTCGGACGACGCGACCGAGCTGCGGCGCTTCATCGACGACCGCGTCTCGCTGGTCTGTGGCGACCCGGGCTGCACCTCGCAGCCTGGCGCCGCCGAGCTGAAAGTCAGCAAGGAGCGCTGCGACGTGTGCGGCGGGTCCGACACCCGGCGCGCGCTGGAGGCGTTCATCGAGCGCTGCGGGGCGCTTGGGATCGCCCGGGTCCGCATCGTCGGGGGCTCGCCGAACTACCATACGGAGCTGCGCAAGATGACCGACGGCGACACGCGCATCACGCTGAAGCTCATCCGCGGTGACTCCAAGCGCAATCAAACCGAGGCCAAAGCCGATCAGCGGCACTCGGACCTCGTCATCGTCTGGGGTGGCACCATCCTCGACCACTCGACGAGCGGCAATTACGACAGCGCGCTCGGCCGGGTGCTGGTCATCGCGCACCGCGGCATCGCGGGGATGCTGCTGCGAGCCACCGCCGAGCTGTGACCCCGTTCGAGGAGTCGAACTCCGCTCCCGTTGCAGTGAGCCCGAGCACGGGGCTACGATGGCGAATCCCTGACCACAGGCGCGCGTGATGATTCGGCTATCCTCGCTTTGCGTGGTGGCGTTCTGGACGCTCGGAGTCATCGCGTGTGGCGAGACATCCACGGGTGACTCCGCGGACGTCCCTGGCGAAATCGGGAGCACGGCTGACGCGGACGCCGACGGCGAGGTGGCCGCGGACGCGGAGCCGGACGCGGATTCCATCGCTGACACCGCCTCAGACGCGGACGCCGTCCCAGACGTCGACGCAGGCGCAGACGCTGTCCCCGACACCGATGCGGACGACGTCCCCGACGCGGCGCTCGACGTCCCCGACGCGGTGCTCGACGCGGACGACGTCCCCGACGCGGTGCTCGACGTCCCCGACTCGGTGCTCGACGCGGACGCCGACGCCGACGCCATCGGGGACGCCGGGCCGGACGCGTTCCCGGGTCGCCTCGCCCTGGCGCCGACCCTCGGTGGCGGCGTCATCGCGGACGCCATCCACCGCCTCCGCCTGACCATCGGCACGCCTCGCCCTCTCGGCGAGACCTCCGACGACACCCACATCTTGCGTCTCGGCCCCCAGTAGCACGAGGTCTCCATGCGCTCGCTCACCGCCCTCGCCGTCTTCGCAGCAAGCACGAGCCTCGCCCTCAGCGCGGTGGCCGCGCCCGGCCTCATGCCCGTGCAGGGTCTCCTGACGACGGTCGACGGCACCCCGGTCGACGGCCTCACCGACCTGCAGTTCGGCCTCTACACGTCCGAGACCGGCGGGACCCCGTTCTGGACGGAGGCGCAGAGCCTGGACCTCGACGCGGGCTTCTTCACCGCCTACCTCGGGGACATCAGCGCGCTGGACATGGCGCTCTTCGCCGACACGCCCACGACCTGGCTCGGCGTCGCCATCGAGGGCGCCACCGAGCTTCCCCGAGTGATCGTCGGCGAGGCCGGCCGCGCAGGCTACGCGCAGCTCTGCGGCGACTCCACGACCCTGGGCGGCCTCAGCCCCGAAGATCTCGCCATCGCGGCCGGGCCGGGCCTGCTCCTCTCGGGCGGCGTCATGTCGCTGAGCGCGGCCGGCTGCCAACCCGGTGACGTGCTCAAACGCTCCCCCACAGGCGACGCCTGGGTGTGCGGTCCCGATCAGGTCGGCACCGGCGACGGGGCGCCCTCCATCGGCGCCGGCTTGGTCTTGTTCGGCCAGACCCTCAGCGTCGACCAAGCCGCGGTCGAGGGCTGGGCCCGCGGCGTCTGCTACGACTCCGTGAGCGAGCTGACCGAAGCCCTCGACTCCATCTATATGGACGCCGGCTACGCGCCCGCCTGGGGCGACCTCACCGACGTCCCGGCCGGATTCGCGGACGGCGTCGACGACGGCACCGCCTATCTCGGCGGCGAGGGAGTCGAGGTGGACGGCGACACCATCGGCCTGAAGCCGGCAGCCCTTGGCGCCCTCGGCGGCGTCGCGGCCTTCACCTGCTCCCTCGGCGACGTCGTCGTCGGCATCGGCCAGGACGGCACGGTCCAGTGCGGCCCGGACCTCCAGGGCGGCGGCTCGGCCCTCCCGCCGCTGGCCGCGACCGAGCCCACGAAGCTCTCCACCGGGTCGACCACCCCGGGGAAAACCCTCGCGACCGACGCGGACTTCGTCTACTTCGCGACGAAGACCGACATCGCGCGCGTCGCCCTCGCCGGCGGGATCCCGCAAGGGCTGAGCAGCGGCCACTCCGACCTCGTCGGGATCGCGGTCGACGCCACCTACGTCTACTACGCGGACTACGCCGAGACCTCGTCGACCGGGCTCATCGGCCGCATCCCCAAGGCGGGCGGTTCCAAAGAGACCATCTCGCCCGCCGTGCCGTCGGCGAAGCGCCCGAACGGCCTGCTGCTGCTGGCGGGGACCCTGTACTGGGGCAGCGAATCGGCCGTCAACGCGGTCTCCATCTCGGGCGGCTCATCGATCGCCTTCGACACGGGGAAGGCCGAGCTCCTCACCCACGACGCGACGCACCTCTGGTTCGTGCGCTCCACCGTGCTCACCCGCGTCCCGATCGCCGGAGGCGCCGCGCAAGCCGTGGCGCGGGTGGGTAACGCCACAGCCATCGCCCCGGCCGCAGCGGGCGTCGTCGTCGCCACCACAAACTACGTGGCGTACGTGCCAAAAGCCGGCGGTCGCACCCGCCTGCTCATCGCCGCCGGCAACCCCGTCAGCGCGCTTATCACCCACAACGGCTGGGCCTACGCCGTCGCCCAGGGCGGCGTCCTCCTCGCCATGGCCGCCGACGGCAGCGGCCAACCCGACATCGTCTCCCTCTCGGGCGCTGTCGGCCTCGCGATCCGCGGCGAGACGCTCATCTTCTCGGGAGCCAACGCCGACGGCACGGGGATCATGAGCTTCCCAGCCCTCGCCGCCCTCCCCTCGCCCTGAAGCGCGAAAGGCCCCGCGGAGTTTCCTCGCGCGGGGCCTCTCTCGGTGGCCAGGGACGGAATCGAACCGCCGGCACGGGGATTTTCAGTCCCCTGCTCTACCGACTGAGCTACCTGGCCATGGCAAAGCGAGGGCAGATGGTAGTCTTGCGCCCGCCGCTGTCAACCTGAAACGGGCGACTTTGCGACGAGCCCCGGCGTCACAGCCCGAGATCCCGCAGCGATTCGAAGTGGGCCCGCTGCGCATCGTCCAATTCGGCCGGCACGTCGACCATGACCCGGACGTAGAAGTCGCCGGCTCCTCCGCGCTTCGGAAAGCCCTTCCCGCGGATCCGGATGCGCTTTCCCGAGCCCGTCGCGGCCGGGATCTTCAGCCGCTTCGTGTCGCCGCCGGGCAGCGTCACCTCGACCGAGCCACCGAGCACCGCCGTCGTCACCGACACCGGCAGGTCCATCTCCACGTCGTCGCCCAGCCGCCGATAGATCGGGTGCTCAGCCACGCTGACCTCGAGCAGCAGGTCGCCCGCCTGGCCGCCGCCGGGACCCGGCTCGCCGCGGCCCTGGACGCGCATCTTCTGGCCGCTGCGAATCCCCGCCGGGACCTTCACGTTGATGGTCTCCGTCCCCTGCGGCCCCTTCAGCGTGAACGACCGCTCACCGCCGTGGTAGGCCTCGTGAAACCCGACCGTCAGCGCGCTCTCCACGTCCCGTCCGCGCGCCGGACGACGCCCGCCGCCGCCGCCGAAGGGGTTGAACCCGCCCTGCGCGCGACCCCCGTTTCCGCCGCCGCCACCGAAGAGCGACCGGAAGTCGAACCCTCCGCCCCCGCCGATGTCGTCGAAGATCGAGCGGAAATCGAAGTTCTGGAAGATGTCTTCCTGGCTGTACCGCTGCCCGAAGCCCTCGGCGCCGAACATGTCGTACTGCTTGCGCTTGTCCGCGTCGGAGAGCACCGCGTAGGCCTCGTTGACCTCCTTGAAGCGCTCCTCGGCCGCCTTGTCATCCGGGTTCCGGTCCGGGTGGTACTGAAGCGCCAGCTTGCGAAACGCCTTCTTGATCTCGTCGGCGCTGGCTTTGCGCTCGACCCCAAGCGTCTCGTAGTAGTCCCGAGCGGCCATCTTCACGACTCCTTAGAGGGGCGGCGGCGACCCATGGGCGCGGCCGGCCATACGGTGGGGACGCGGAGGCCTTCGGTCAAGGTGCGCGCACACCGGCGGCGTCGCCTTCACCGCGGGGATCGGCGGCCCCACTGAGCGTGCCGTCGTCGGCGCGCCAGACGGCCATCGCGTTCCCCATGCCGGAGATCTCACGCAGCTTGTGGCCGCGCGCTTCCAACGCCTTGCGCGTGTCGGGGCTCAGGCCCAGCCGCTCCCAGACCAGCTGATCGGGATACCACTGGTGGTGCACCCGCGGCGCGCCGACCGCCTCGCTGACGTCCATCTTGAAATCCACGACGCCCAGGATGCTCTGCAGGGTCGTGGTGATGATGAAGGACCCGCCCGGGCTGCCGAAGGCGCCCACCGCGTCGCCGCCGCGCAGCAGCAAGGTCGGCGTCATGCTGGAGAGCGGCCGCTTGCCCGGCGCGATGGCGTTGGCCTCGTCGCCCACCAGCCCAAACGCGTTCGGCGCCCCCGGGCTCGCCGAGAAATCGTCCATCTCGTTGTTCAGCACGACCCCGGTGCTGCCCGCGACGCGGCCGTTGCCGAAGCGCAGGTTGATGGTCTGGGTGCAGGCGACGGCGTCCCCGTTGGCCAGGATGATGCTGAAATGCGAGGTGTGGGTTCGCTCTCCGGGGCGCACCTTCACCCTGGCGATGGCGCTGGCCTTGGTGGCGCGGCGGGCGCGGGCGACCTCACGGTGTAGCCGCTCGATCGCGGGCTGGCCTATGAAGGACTCGCGGTCGACGTTGGTGTGGTCGGGGTCGCCGAGACCGGTCGCGCGCATGGCGAAGGCCCGCTTCATCACCTCGGCCAGCCGGTGGATGTATTCGGCCGACCCGAAGCCCCACGAGGCGACGTCGAAGCCTTCGAGGACCGCCAGCATCTGCACGAGCAACAGCCCACCGGAGCTTGGCGGCCCCATGCTGACGACCTGGTAGCCGCGGTAGCTTCCGACGACCGGCTCGCGGCGCTGGACGGTGTAGGTGGCGAGGTCGGCGAGGCTCCAGATGCCGCCCTCGGCGTTGACGGCGCGCACCAGCTCGCGGGCGACGGCCCCGGTGTAGAAGTCGTCGCCGCCGCTGGTCGCGATGGCGTCGAGGGTGCGCGCGAGGTCGGGCTGCTTCAGCACCGAGCCGACCGCGGGCGCTCGACCGGCCGGGGCGAAGACCTTCTGCGCGCTGGCGTTCATGTGCGAGAGCGAGCCGGCGACGGCCTGCGCGAGGCGCGGGCTGACCGGGAAGCCGTCGCGCGCGAGTCGAATCGCTGGCGCGAGCACGGCGGCCAGCGGCAGCTTGCCGCGGGCCGTGTGGATGGCGACCAGCCCCTTGACCAGCCCCGGGATGGCCGCGGCCCTGGCCGACCAGGTGCTCTCGCCCTCGACGACGTGGCCGTCACGAACGTACATGTCCCGGTTGGCTTCGCGAGGTGCCCGCTCGCGGAAGTCCCACGTCTCGGTCTCGTCGCCCATATGAAGGACCAGGAAGCCGCCGCCACCGAGCCCCGACGACCAGGGTTCGACCACCGACAAGGCGAAGCCCACGGCCACGGCCGCGTCCGCCGCGTTGCCGCCGGCCGCCAGCGCCTCATTCCCCGCAGCGGTCGCCAGCGGGTGGGCGGTGGCCACCATGCCGGCGTCGGCCTCTGCGGGAGCGCGAAACGCGGCGAAGGAGTTGAGCGCGAACCAGCAGACGATGCCCAGCGCGGCGGGCGCTACCAGCCTCCGCCGTGTCACATGCGGGCGACGGGGGGCAGCGAGGGAGCGGGTCGGGGCAGCCATGGGGGCACGCTGGCACGCGCTCGCCCGCTTTACAAGGGTCTGCCGGTCCTGCTATGCGCCTCAGGAAGCCCCGGAGATAGCCATGGCGACCATCGATATCCGTCATCCTCACGGCACCGATCCCGACGACGCCGCCGCGCGCACGCGCGCGCTGGTCGAGGAGTTCGCTGCGAAGCGGGCCGAGCTGGTCAAGGACATCTCCTGGAGCCGCGGCGGCCGCCGGGCGGACATGACCGGCAAGGGCTTCAAGGGCAGCTTCGACGTGACGGACCGCGAGGTGGTCATCGCCATCGACTTGGCGCTGCTCGCGCGGCCGCTCAAGGGCCGGATCGAGAGCACCCTTAACGAGAAGCTCCAACAGGAATTCTCGGCCTGATCACGCAGCACCGGTCGCGCATCGCCGAGCGTCGCGCCGGCCGCCAGCGTTGGCTTTGGGTGGCCCTTTGGCTGGCCTTGGTGGCGCTGCCCACGGCAGCCTGTGGCGGCTCGGGCCCCGGACTCGCCTGCCCCGTGCTGGCGCCGGGGGCGACGAAGTCCTTGCTGATGGGGCCGGTCCTGACCCCGCTGGGTGGCGTGGTCGAGCGCAGCGGCGAGCTGGCGAGTGGCGAGCTGCACGGCCTGTCGCTGTGGTTGCCGAAGGGCGCGACCTTCGCGGTCGGGGTCACCCTGGAGGGTGAGCGCGCCGTCGTGATGACCTACGGGCCGCGCGACGCGCTCGGCGCGTTCGGCGCCTGCCACAACGCGGTCCAGGCTTCGAGCGATGGGGCGCGGGTCGAGATCTCGCTGCAGGCTGTGGACGCGGACGAACAGGGCGAGCACCTGATCGTCGTCGGAGCGCGGCCGGGCGCCCATTCGGGCCGCTACACCGTCTCGGCACGCTGCGTGGACGGGTGCACGCCCGCCGAGCCCGGCTGCCCGACCCTGGCGGAGCGCGGCTGCCCTGACGCGTCCTGCGACGGCGCCCTGACGCCCGACCCCGCGGGCTGCCTCACCTGCGAGTGCCGCGCCGACCTGCCCTGCGGCCCCACGCGCTCTGCCGGCCCCGGCGGCGCCTGCGTGCGCCCCGCCTGCACCTGCCCGCCCGAGAGCGCGCCGGTCTGCGGTGCGGACGGCAACTCCTACGACGGCCGGTGCCACGCGCTGTGCGCCGGGGTCAGCCCCGTGCGGCTCGGCACCTGCGATTCCGCGTGCCCGGATCTCGCGACATGCGACGCCCCCTGCCTGGGCGCGCGCGCCGTCGACGCCACCACCGGCTGCCCCACCTGCGCCTGCGCGCCCGCCCTCCCCGCCGCCGACACCGACTGCGCCGCTTGCCCCGCCGAGGCCGGCCCCGTCTGCGGGACCGATGGCGTCACCTACCCCACGCGCTGCGACGCCCGCTGCTCTGGCGCGCGAATCCTGTACGCCGCGGCCTGCGTCGACGGCTGCACCGCCGCGCCCGCGGGCTGCACCTTGGACTGCACCTTCGGCCTGCGCCTGTCCGCGACCGCCGGCGGCTGCGTCCAGTGCGCCTGCGCCACCGAGCCGACGAGCGGCTGCGCGACGGAGGGCAGCCCGGTCTGCGTCGATTTTCCAGCGTTCTCCTCGCGCACGACCGTCGGGTCGGCCTGCCTCGCCCTCCAGATCGGCGCCAGCGGCGGCGACTGGGGACCCTGCGGCCTGAGCTGCGCCGAGGCTGCTGACTGCGGCGCCGGGCTCACCTGCCAACTCGACGGCCTGCTCAAGGGGCGCTGCGTGGCGACGGCGCCCAGCGATTGCGGCTGCGCGGCGGTGGCCGACCCGGTCTGCGGCAGCGACGGCGTCGACTACGTGAACTCCTGCCTCGCCGCCTGCGCCGGCGCCCGCGCCGTGAGCCACGGCCCCTGTTGCGAGGTCGCCGCCTCCGAGGGCTGCGCCGCCGGCGAGCGCAGGCCCCTCGACAGCCGCGGCTGCCCCGACGCGGCCGCCGCCTGCGAGCCCTTCGGAGCCGCCGCCGCGTGCCGCGACACCGCGCCAGGGCCCGAGGCCTGCGCGCCCGACGGCAGCCCGCTCGGCATGTCCGCCTGCGACGCGCACCGAGAGGGCCGCGCCGCATCGCCCGGCTGGTGCGCGCCGTGAATCACCTGCTCACCACCGCCCTCGCCCTGACGCTGCTTCTCGCCGGCTGCGACGCCTACAACGACCTGCCATTGCAGCAACGCGAGCGCGCCGTCCTCTCCGTCGAGCACTCCGCGCTCTACGCGGGGGCTTCGGGCGTGCTCCAGGTGGTCGCCGACCTGCCCGTCGACGCCGCCGGGCCCGTCGTGGTGGTTGGGATCCCCGTCTCTTCGAGCAGCGCGTCGCTGCGGGTCGATGGCTACTCCGTGGGGGCCTGCCCCGGCCAGAGCGCGCCGAGCGACGGGCGCCTCCGCCTCTGCGTGGCCGCCACCGTCGGCGTGGGCGCGCGCCCAGAGATCCCGCCCCAGCTGGGCTTGGTCGTCGAGGCCCGCAGCTCCGCCCGGCGCTTCAACGTGGCCGGCGACGTGACCCTCCCATGAGGCGCGCGCTCCACATCGCCCTGATCGCGGCGCTGGTCCCGATGCTGCTCTTGCCGCTGCCAGCCCGCGCCGTCGACGCCGCGGATCACCTCGACAAGGCCGCCGCGTGCAGGCGCCGCGCCAAGCCGACCTGCGCCCTACAGTGGGCCGAGCGCGCCCAAGCCGCCCTCACCGACGCCGACTCGCCGCTGATCCGGCGCGAAGCCGCCCTCGTCCGCGCCGAATCCCTCGCGCTGCTCGATCGCCCCGACGAGGCCGCCAAAGCCTTCGAGGCGCTGCTCGCCCTCCAGCCCGACTGGCGCCCGCCGTCGGACGCCGACCCGCGCGTCCTCAGCGCCGTCGACGCCGCGCGGCGCGCCGGCCTCTCCACGCGCCTGCCCGACCACCTCGACCCCGGACTCCCGCCCCAGCTCCCGCCGCCCGACCCGCTCACGCTGCTGCCGGAGCCCGCGCTCTACTCGCCGGACCGCCTCGTCAACCTCGACCCCGACGCCCACCGCAACCCCCGCTGGCGCCTCAGCATCGGCGCCGGCGTCGCCCTCATCACCAAGCCCGTCAACCGCCGCTACGACGTCGGCCCGACCATCGCGCTCGAGATCTCCCGCGACCTCAAGCGCAGCTTCGCGCTGTGGCTCCAAGTCTCGCTGACGCTGCTCTCCTACGACAGCCGCGTGGTCGCCGAGCCGGGCGAGGGTCGGGGGCTCACCGCGGTCTCCGCCGTCATCGGCGCGCAGACCGCGATCCGCATCGCTGGAAACTGGTACTTCGTCGCCGCGCTCGGCATCGGCGGCGGGGCCTTCGGCACTCGCTCCATCGGCCAGGCGGCGGGGCTGTCGGCCCAAGGCTCGGTCGGCATCCGCTGGCAGCTCGACAAGCACCTGGCGCTGCGTCTCGACGCGCTGCCCCAAGGCATCCTGCGCACCGACGGGAGCACGGGGCTCGCCGGCCACGTCGGCATCGTCGCTCGCGGCGAGATCCGCTTCTGAGGCCGCGCCGGCCCTAGGGGTCGGCCAGCAACGGCTTCAGCCGCGGGACGATGAAATCCACGGCGCCAGGCCCCTTCACAGCGCCCGCCGAGCGACGCGCCGTCCCGCGTCCATCGGGCCCGGGCACCACGAAGAGCGGCACGTACTGGTCTGCGTAGCCAGCGGCCGCCAGCCGCGCCTGGTCGCGGTCGAAGTCGAACTCGAGCAGGCGCAATCCAGGCAAGACCGCGTCGAGCTCGCCCGCCCGCACCGCGTCCAGAAACCGGTGGCAGGGCTCGCACCAGGTGGCGCCGACGTAGACGAGGACCCGGGCGCCGCTTGGTTCTGCGCGGGCCAGCGCCTCGCGCACCACCTCGGCCACGGCGCGCCCATCGCCCGCGGCGGTCTCGATCGCCGGCGGCGCTGGGCCGGTGACCGCGGGGGCCACCGGGCGGGGAGCGGCCTCCGCGGGGGGCGCGGGCGGCGAAGCGGACGGCGCAGCGCCACACGAACCCGCGATGCAGGCGGCGGCGAGCGCGACGATGGCGCGACCGAGGCGTGTTTCCATCGCCGAAGTATGCCACGACCCGCGCGGCGCGTTGCCACGAGCACCCCGGCGGCGCTAGCGTTCATCCATGCTCGAAACTCACCTGACTCGAGCGGCCGCCGTCGTGGGCCTCGCGCTGGCATGTCTCTGCGCGTGCGGCGGGGGCACGGACTCCCAGGCCGACTCCGGCGGTGGGGCCGACCTCCCGCCCCAACCCCACGCCGATCTCGACGCGTCGGACACCGAGGACGCGCCTGACGACACGCGCGCGAGCCGGACGACGGCGACGACGGCGTTCCAGACGACGGCGACGACGCGGACCTGCCGGACCTGCCCGACCTGCCGGACCTGCCCGACACCCCGGACGGCGACGTGTCAGACGCCGAAGCCGACGCCGACGCCGACGCCGAGGTCGGCCCCTGCCCGCCGGTCGACTGCGCCTCGCCCGACCCCTGCCTCGGCACCTCCTGCGGCCCCGCCGGCGCCTGCGCGCTAGCGCTGACCTCCACGTCCGCCTGCTGCTTCGACGCGGTCCTCGCGACCGACGAGGCCGAGTCCGCAGACACCACCGCCTCCGTCTACGATCTCGCGCCCTCCTCAGCCCCCGCCGTGGGCTGGAACCGCTCCCCTCATCGCGCATTTACCGGGGAGTTCTCTTGGTATTTCGGCGATCCGACCGCCCTCGACTTCGACACCGGCGAGCGCGTGGCAGGCCGCCTCGAGCTCGCCCCCGTCGCCCTCCCGGCCGACCGCCCCTCCCGCCTCGTCTTCCACGTCTACGCCGACGTCGAGGCCGGCCCCATCTGGGACGTGCTGGTGGTCCGGGTGCTCGACCCCGCCGCCCCCGCAGCCTCCGTCCCGGTCTACGTCAAAGACGCAGCGCTCGCCCTCGGGAGCTGGCAGCGGGTCAGCGTCGATCTCGCGGCCTTCGCGGGCCGCACCGTCACGATCCAGTTCGACTTCGACTCGGTCGAGGCCACGCTGAACGACACCGAGGGCGTCAGCCTCGACGCCATCTGGGTCCTCTCCGGCTGCGCCCCCCTCCCCTCGTGCCAGACCGCGCTCGACTGCGACGACGCGGTCGCGTGCACCTCACAGACCTGCGCGGCGCAGGGCCAGTGCGCCTTCGCGCCGGTCTCAGCCTGCTGCGCCCTCGCCAGCGACTGCGACGACGGCGACCCCTGCACCTCGGACACCTGCGCGGCCGGCACCTGCGCCCACGCCCCCCAGAGCGGCCCGGGCTGCTGCGATTGCGACGACGGCGACCCCTGCACCGTCGACACCTGCCCCGACGACCTGTGCAGCCACGCCCCGTCGACCGCGCTGTCCTGCTGCGCTCCCGCCGCCCTCGCCGAGACCTTCGAAGACCCATTCACCGCCTGGACCTTCTCCGGCGGCGGCGCCGACTGTTCCTGGTACATCGAGCCCACCACGCCTGCAGGCGGCGGCCCCGGCGGCCTGGCCTACGGCAACGGCGCCAACTACGACTGCGGCCTCTCCGCGGGCGTCGCGCGCTCGCCCTCCATGACCCTCGCCGCCGGCGTCCGCTGGACCCTCGAGGCGCGTCTCTGGCTGGACACCGAGGTCCCCTCCAGCGTCGACATCCTGTCGCTTCACGCCATCAGCCCGTCGGGAGCCCAGGCGCAGCTCTGGGTCAAACCCGCCGGCCTCGCCCCCCAGAAGAAGTGGCTGACGGTCACCGCCGATCTCTCCGCGTTCGGCGGCCTCGAGCTGGCGCTCGAGTGGCGATTCGACACCGCGGACGCGAACAACAACGCCGGCAAGGGGCCGCACATCGACAGCGTGTCCCTGGTCTCCGACTGCGAGGCCCGGACCTGCGTCGACGCCCCCGGCTGCGACGACCTGCTCAGCGCCACCACCGAGGATTGCGTCGACGGCGCCTGCGTATTCGTCTGGCCCTAGCGACCCGATCACGGGCTGGCCCGCAAACGCCGGCCACGCCAGGGCCCGCGCCCGCGACCGCTCAGTCCTCGTCGACGATCTGCTCGACGAGCTGGAACTCCAGCTGAGGCGCCAGCCCGTAGCCGACCACCGAGCCGCTGCCGTCGGGGAGCTCCACGCGGCTGGTGATGACGTAGTTGCGGTCTTTGCCCAGCAGCGCTCGCAGCCGGGAGATCGCCACCTTCACCTTCGTCTGCATCGAGGTCCGCCCGTCCTCGGCCCCCCACACCTCGGCCGCGAGCTGGTCCATGGTGAAGACCGTGTCCGGGAAGCGCAGAAAGTGCAGCAGCAGCGGCAGGATGACGCGCTTCTCGCCCAGGGGGACGTGCTCGCCCTCCAGGATCAGGTACTGCTCGTGCGCTACCAGCACCAGCGTCTCCGGCGTCGCCTCCTGGATGACCTGCTCGACCTGCCGCGCGTTGGCGCCCCGGCGCTCGCGCCGGTTGCTCACCACATAGTCGTCAGCCAGCTCCGCGCGCCGCCGGTAGTCGCGGTATCGCGCGGCCGCCCGGTCGGACAAGCCCTGCTCCTGCACGGCCACCGGCAAGGTCGCCAGCCACGCGTGGCAGCGATCCCGCGTGGCCTCGCTCCCGAAGGTGGCGCCGACCTGCAGCAGCTCGTGATACTCGGGCCCCGTCTCGAATCGGTAGCCGTGCGCGAGCGCCGCCGAGCACGCCTTGTCCAGGTCCTCGTTGACGCCGCCCGGGGTCTCCGAGGCGCCGTCGGCGAACTGCATGTGCAGCCACAGCGCGCGCCGCCACGACAAGCGCGCCGCGTGCCACTCACACCCCAGCCGCGCGTAGCGCTCGATGCTGCCGCCCACGAACTCCAGCGCGCGGTCCAGCCGCTCCCGCGACGCCGACAGCTCAGCCCGCGCCTCTTCGTGCCGCGCCACCGCGTAGGTGTCGCCGCGCAGGAGCCCCTTCACCGTCGGCGCGGCCTTCTCGACCAGCGCGGCGGCCCGCTGGGTCTCACCGGACCGCGCCAGCACGACCGCGCTGGTGTCGAGCACCTCGACCTGCACCTTCGCGTCGGTCACCTCGGCCAGCGCCAGCACCGCGGATCGGCAGATTTTTCCTGCCTGTTTTGCGTCACCCGCCGCAAAGACCAACAGCCCGAGATCGGCCTGCATCGCCGCGGTCAGCTCCGGCGACGCCGTCCCGTTGAGCTGGCCCAGCGCCGCCTGGACCCCGGCCCGCGCCTCGGCGTGCGCGCCTTCCATATGATCGGTGAGCCCGCCGACGTAGCGGAGGCTGGCGTGCAGCGCTGGGGCCTCCTCCTCTGGCACCCGATCGCGAGCCCGCTCGAGGTGCTCACGCGCCTCGCGAATTCGCCCCTGCCGCGCCGCGATCCGCCCGAGGTTCCGCAGGGCCACCGCCTCTTCCGGGCCGAACCCGCGCTCCTGGGCAAGGTCCCGGGCCTCCAGACACACCTGCCGCGCCTTGTCGTAGGCCCCGGTCTCCATCCGCACGGTCCCGAGCAGGTTGAGGAGATCCAGCTGAATGCGCGCGATCTCATCGGCGTGCGCGGCGAGCACGTCGGCAGGCAGGCTGAGGCGCTGGAGGAAGTCGAGGCCGCGCCGACAGTAGGTGCTCGCCTCCGTCGGCACGCCGCGCCGCCAGTAGAGCGCCGCGTAGCCGAGCTGAAGTCGCGGCTGCCACTGCCAGCCATCGGAGGCGCTGGCCGCGCCGCGCCGCTCCGCGAGCTGAGTGCGGCAGGTGTCGAGGCGGGCCCGCGCGCTGTCCCAGAGGCCCGCGGCCACGTCGATGCGACCCGCGTAGTAGTTGGCCCAGAACGGGAGCGACGCGTAGTGCGCCTCCAGCTCGCTGAGCCAGGCGCCGAGCCGCACCTGCTCGCCCGACGCGAAGAAGAACTCCGCCTGCTCCTCCAGCAGGGCCAGCACCTGGTCGAGGTCGCCGGCCGCAAGCAGGTGGCCGATCGCCACGGGATCGGGCGTGCATTGCCGCGGCTCGCGGCTCGCGGCGGCCCGGCGGTGGGCCTCGCGAAAGACGCGCGGATCCTCTGACTTCAACAGCCGCCGCAGGCTCTCGCGGAGGATCGGGTTCAGCTCTAGCTCGCCGGTCGGGCCCTCGGCGGTGACGACGGGCTGAAGGAGCTGGGTCTGAGCGAGGCGCGCGAGGTAGCCGGGGATCTGCTCGACGGGCAGCGAGATGACGAAGCGAGCGCTGCCCAGGCGGCCCCGGGGGCTGACGGCGCTGTCGACGAAGAGCCCACGCACGGCGTCGGGTTCGATCCGGTCGAGCACCGAGACGACCTTCGTGAAGTACTGCAGCAGCGGCGGGTACTCGGCGAGGATGCGCTCGGCGACGAACTCGGCGATGGCAGCGCTCGACGCCTCGGAGCGGCCCTCGATCGCGTCGAGCAGCGTCGACGGGCCCGCGGGACCGGGCTCAGCGGGAGCCGGCAGGTGCGCTGTGATCGCGGAGAGCACCGCGGGCCAGCCTCGAGTGCGATCCAGCGCCCGCGCGGTGAGCGCCGCGGAGGGCTCCTTTCCTGTGGCGGTGGTGAGGTACTCGGCGACCTCGTCCTCGGTCAGCGCCAGGTCTCTCCCGGTCAACTCGAGCAGCTCGCCCCGGCCGCGCGGCCCAGACAAGTCGAAGGTCAGATCTTGGCGCGACGCCAGCACCAGCCTCACGCGGTCAGGCTGAGCGCGCAGCAGGTCGGCGATCATCGCGCCGAGCGGTTCGCCCGCGACCGCGGTCTCCACGTCGTCAAAGAGCAGCAGCGCCGACGCGACGCCGGAGGTGTCGAGGCTCTGGGTCAGGAGCTTCGGGAGCAGCGCCCCGAACTGGGCCAGGGCGGCGGTGCGCTTGAGGTCGATGAGCCCGGAGAGGTCGGCCCGCGGCAGCCGCTTCTGCAAGGCGGCGACGAGCAGATCGAGGACCAAGGACGGGTGGTGGTCGCAGTGCTTGAGCGAGATGGTGACCGTGGGGACGGCCACGGGGAGGGAGCCGGCGCGGGCTTCGAGCTGGCGGAGCAGCACGCTCTTGCCATAGCCGGCTGGCGCCACGACGGTCGTGAGCCGGGGCCCACCCCCGTCGGGCCCTAAGATGGCCCCGGTCAGCCGGGAGCGGACGACCGCTGGCCCGACCGCGTCAGAAGCCTGTGGCATGGTGGCCCGCCCTCTGGTTGCTCGTCGTGAGTGTGGTGACCAGTCAAAGCCTACGGGGCACCGGCCTCGCGAGGCAAGAGGCCCCCTCCCGGTGACGCCGCGGACCCCGACTCGGGTCGGCTTTACAGGGGCAACTCGGCGGGTCGATACTCCACGCCTCAAAGGCGCGTGCGCTCGGAATTCGTGCGCGGCGCCGACCGTTCCGGGCGCATCCGAACAGCCCACGCCCGAGCCCACGGAGTCCCCATGCAGGTCCCACGCCTCTGCCTCGCCCTGGCCTTGACCCTAGCGGTCGCGATCGGCGCGCCCGCGACGGCCGCCGACGCGCCCTCGAAGAAGGAGCTGAAGATCGGTCGGCACCTGATGATGGCGCAGTACCTCGAGCTTCAGGAGAACAACCCCGCGGGCGCCGCCGAGTACAAGGCGGTCCTCGCGCTGGACCGAAAGCACGTCGCCGCGTCCATGGCGACGGCGCGGCTGGAGGCGGCGGCGGGCAAGGCGGCGCCGGCCGTGCGTCGGCTCGAGCAGCTGGCCAAGGCCAACCCGACGAACTCGAGCATCTGGCGCGAGCTTGGCGCGCTGCACGAGGGGGCCGGGGCGCTGGACAAGGCGCTGACGGCCTATCGCAAGGCCGCGGAGGTCGACGCGAGCGACTCCGAGGCGCTCTCGAAGGTCGTGCGTCTGCTCGGCGCGCGCTATGCGGGCGGCGACACGGCGGTCAAGGACGAGCTCGCGGGGGCGCTGACCCGCTACATCGCGGCCGCGCGCGGCAAGCGCGATCCGGACACGCGCAAGGCCGAGCGGCTGCTGGCCGAGCTGACCCAGGGCGAGGTGGCGCTGGTGATCTTCGACGCCCGCGCGGCCTACGACGACGCCTGGAACGACCCGTCGTTCAGCGACATCAACCGCAAGATGGGCAAGGCGCGGGCTGGCTTTGAGCGCTGCGTGGCCCTGGAGGCGAACAACGCGCTGTGCCACTACTACCTGGGGCTGGTCTATTCCTCGGTGAAGGCGTCGAGCCACTACGATCTGGGGAAGGCGCAGGCTGAGTTCGCGAAGGCTGGCGGCATGGCCGACGCCCACGTCGAGCTGGCGATTATCGCCCGCAAGGAGGCCGACGAGGCGCGCGCCGCCAAGGAGCTCCGCGCCGCGCTGAACATCGACCGCCGCAACCAGCGGGCGTGGGTGGAGCTGGGCATCGCGCAGAAGCTGGCGGGCGCGGACTCCGACGCGATCCAGTCCTTTACTGAGGCCGTGAAGATCGACTCGAATTCGTCGCTGGCCGCCAAGGCCATGGGCGAGCTCAACCTGCTGGACCCGCAGAACAGCCTCGTGCAGCAGCGCCTTCGCTTCGGCAGCATCCAGGGGGATGTCTTCTCGTCGGAGAAGTTCAAGAGCGCCGTGGCGGTCTTCGAGCGTCGATTCGGCGGCGTCGATCTCAACGCGCCCGAGCAGAAGGTGCTCGAGGTCATGCTCGAGCGCATCCTGGACGTCGCCGACGTCCAGACGCGCCACACCTTCCGCATCGCGGTGCTGAACACGCCTGACGTCAACGCCTTCGCGATGCCCAACGGCAACATGTACTTCACAAAGGGCTTCTTCCAGTTCATGCGGAAGACCCTGCCCGACCGGCCCATCGACGCCGACCACTCGCCGATGGCGCACGTGCTGGCGCACGAGATCGTTCACGTGCTGCGGCAGCATGTGGTGCGTAGCCAGGTCTTTCAGCAGGCCGTCGGCGACGCGTCCAGCTCGCTGGACTCGAGCGTGCTCGTACACATGACGCGGATCCACGAGATCGAGGCCGACCGCGAGGGCATGGTGCTGGCGGCGCTGGCTGGCTACCACCCACGCGGTGGCATCGAGTTCATGGAGGCGCGCGGGAAGGCCGGCGAGATCCCGCCGCACCTGGACCACCCGACCTACGACGAGCGCATCCAGTACCTGGAGGAGTATTGGTCCAACGACGTGAAGTACGCCTGGATGTCCTTCGCGTTTGGCGTCGCGCACATGGACGAGGCGCAGAAGGCCGAGGGCAGCGACCTGCGCAAGGCCGAGGGCCTCTACCAGGACGCGATCGCCGACTTCACGCGCTTCAATCAGACCCTGAAGCCCACCCGCGAGACCCTCAACGACCTCGGCATCGCCTACGCCAAGGTCGGCATCTACCGGATGGTGGGGCCGGACAACCCGCTGCACACGTGGAACACCGCGTTCTCGGTCGAGCGCGACCTGGCGATGAAGTACGTCAGCGTGCGCGAGACCCGGACGGCGAGCGGCGGCGGCGGCAAGACCCGCGGCGAGGGCGACGGGGCGTTCATCCCGCGCGAGCTGCACCAGGCCGTGAAGCAGTTCAAGGCCGCCTTGGAGCGCTCGCCCAAATACGACCGGGCGCGGGTGAACTTGGCCCTGTGTTACCTGGCGATTCGCAAAGTGGAGGAGGCCGCCAAAGAGCTGGCCGCCCTCGAGCAGAGCGGCACCTTGGGCAAGGGCGAGCTGGCGAATCTCCAGGGGGTCGTCCGGGCCGAGGCTGGCTCAAATGACGATGCCAGCACCGCGTTCTCGGCCGCTCAGTCCGACGCCGCGACGCGCCCGGCCGCGACCTACAACCTCGCGCGGCTTCACGAGCGCGGCGGCCGCAAGAAGGACGCGAAGAAGACCTACAAGGCTTTCCTGGAGCTGCAGGCCACGGGGCCCTGGGCCGACGCCGCGCGCAAGGCCATCGAGCGCCTCTAGGGCCGCTCGGCCTCGGCGCCCGGCGCAGTGAATGCTGCATCGCACCGCGACGCGCGACCTTGACGTAACAGCCCAGGTCGCGCGCTGCGGGCTACTCGAGGATGCACTGCCAGACGTTGACGTCGTCGTTGAGCACGCAGTAGCAGGTGTCGAACCAGCAGTACGAGGTCGCGGCGCACGGATGCTCCTCCATGGTCTCCGTCGCCCCCGGCTCGTCCAGGTCGCCGAACCCGTCGCAGTCGCCGTCGATGCCGTCGCAGAGCTCGGGCATCGGGACGCGCTCGTCGGTGCAGACGTCCCACGCGCCGCCGTCGCAGGTCTCCAGGCCGGCGTGGCAGGCGCCGACGTTGAGGGTGTCCGCCGGCCCGGTGTAGCAGGTCTGGCGCAGGGGCTGAGTCGGGTCGTTGGGGTCCTCGTCCACGAAGGTGTTGCAGTCGTCGTCGAGGCTGTTGCAGACCTCCAGGCCGTTGGGGTTCACCAGGGGCCGCGTGTCGTCGCAGTCGTCGCCGTTGGGGGTGTTGAACGCTCCCCGCGGGGCGCACAGGCACTTGGGCGTGCCCGCACCGAAGCCATCGCCATCCAGGTCCTTCCAGAAGAGCGTGCAGCCCACGGCGCCCTCCTCGTCGGTGAAGCCGTCGCAGTCCTCGTCGCCGCCGCCGCAGATCTCCACGAGGTTGGTGGGGTTCTCGTTGACGCACTCGACCCCGTAGCCGCTGGACTTGCAGGTCCACGTGCCGTAGGCGCAGAGATCCGAGTCGGTGCCGTCGCAGGCGAGGCCGGACATCGGGTAGAGCGGGTCGGTGACGCCGTCGCAGTCGTTGTCGATGCCGTCGCACTGGTTGTCCGGGTCGGCGACCGCGGTGCAGAGGACCCACTTGCCCTTGTAGCAAGTCTCGGTGCCGGAGTTGCAGCCTGCCGTGCACGAGCGGCTCTGGGACTCGTCGGTCACCCCGTCGCAGTCGTTGTCGATGTTGTCGCAGATCTCGGGCGACGGTGAGCCCGGCATCGCGCTGCAGACGGCCTCGCTGACCTGGTCGACCGGGCAGACCCAGGTCCCCGTGCGCTTGCACGCCCCGACGCCCACGGTGCAGCTGGTGCCGAGCTTCGGCCCGACGTTGTCCTTCCACGGGTCGTCGATGATGCCGCTGCAGTTGTCGTCGACGCCGTTGCAACGCTCGGCCTTGGGGTCGGCGCTGCACGCGCCCCAGGCCCCGTCGACGCACTTGCGGACGCCCTGCTGCGGGTTGCCGTTGCAGTCCGGTCGCACGCAGCCGATGTCGGCGACGCCCTCGTCGATCTGCCCGTCGCAGTCGTCGTCCTGGCCGTTGCACTGCTCGCTGACGACCTCGGTGATGATGTTGGCGATGGCCAGCTCGACCTCTTCGGAGCTGCTGGCGCTCCAGTAGGACTTGTCGCCGGGGTAGAGCTGGGGACGCCCACGCCCGCCGCTGACGGCCGCGGCGTTGAGGACGTTCGCGTCGACGCCGCTGCCGAACCCGAGCACGTAGGTGACGACGCCGTCGTTGGCGAGGTCGGTGACCCGCGCGACCGCGTCGCCGCCGCAGCTCTCCTTGCCGTCGGTGACCAGCAGCACGAAGCGACCGTCGCCGACCGCCGGCAAGGTGCGGTAGATGTCGCGCGCGCCCTGCAGACCCGCGGCCATCGGCGTCGAGCCCGAGGGCGTCTTGGCCTGGAGATAGGCGAGCACGTCGGCCGGCTCGGAGCCGAAGGGCTGCTCCAGCGAGCGGGGCGTGACGGTGCAGCTCGTGGCCGAACCTGGCGTCCGGAAGAGCTTCAGCGCCGTGGTGAGCAGGGGCGAGAAGTAGGCGAGGGAGTCGCCGATGGCGCCGACGGCCGCGTTCCACTTGCTGACCGAGCCGCCGATCTCGGCCGCGCTCGTCATGCTGCCCGAGAAGTCGAGGAGGACCATCAGCTCTGAACGGGCCGGGGCGCAGCTGCAGGTGTCGACGTGGTTGCAGCTCTGGGCGTTGCAGAGGTCCACGGTGCAGGCGTCGCCGTCGTCGCAGTCCGAAGACGCCAAGCAGCAGGCGGTGTCCACGTTGACGTCGTCGATGTAGGCGCCCTCGTAGCCGTTGGAAGAGCCGTCGTAGCTGTCGAACCGGAAGCGCAGGCGGATGCTCTGCCCAGCCCAGTCGCCGAGGCCGACGAAGATCGGGTAGAAGCCGCCGTTGGTGGTGCCCTCGAGGGTGGTGGTGGAGTTCCAGATCGCGGTCACGGTGCCGACGCTGTCGACGACCTCGACGCGCAGCACGTCTTTGGTGACCGCCGAGGTATAGCGCTGGGTCTCCAGCCACAGGCGGAAGCTGAGCTGCGGGGTGGTGCCGGCGGGGAGGTACATCAGCTTGGTCTGCGCGTAAGCCTGCACGCGCTTGTCGCTGTCCGCGTAGGTCCCCGTCGAGGAGCGGCCGAACCAGAGCGAGCGGCTGGCCGAGAAGTTGCGCGTGCTGGACAGCTGCCAGGTCGTGGCCCCCGAGCTCACCTTGACGATGGTCCAGTCCGAGACGTCGGCGTCGTCGAAGTCGTCTTGGAACACCTTGGAGTCAAAGTCGAACTGGTTGACCGAGGGGTTGCAGACGCCGCAGGGGGTGCCGTCCTTGACGTCGCCTGGCGCGTAGCAGGCGCCGTCGATGAGGCAGGTGTCGGCGATGACGGTGTGGATCTCGGTGCCGTTGTCGCAGGTGTCCAGGGTGCAGGGGCGCGCGTCGTCAGGGATGTTGGTGTCGTCGGGGACGTTGACCGAGGATCCGTAGGTGCAGACGAGGTCCGTGCAGGGGTTCCCGTCGTCTTCGGCGGGGTCCGGCGTGTTGGAGTCGTCGGGGAAGCTGACGCAGCCGAAGGAGGCGTGGCACCAGTCGTCGGTGCACGGGTTGGAGTCGGCGCAGAGGCTGTCGTCGGGCGTGTTGGTGGCCACGCCGCTGATGCAGGTGCTCACGGTGCAGGCGACCCCGTCGTCGTACTCTTCGTCGGTCAGCCCGTCGCAGTCGTTGTCCAGGGTGTCGCAGTTGTTGACCTCGGGGCTCAGGGTCGGCGCGCCCGGCTCGCACTTGCGGACGAGCCCGGCGTAGCAGGTCTCGTAGGACTCGCAGACGCCCAAGCCGCACGTCTTGCCGACGAAGCCGGACCCGCAGGTCTCGATCTCGCAGACGCCCGCGTTGCACACCGACGCGTAGGTCGGGTTGCTGCACACCACGCCGCAGCCGCCGCAGTTGTTCACGTCGGTGGCGAAGTCGCCGTCGGCGACCTCACAGCCGTCGCTCGGGTCGCCGTTGCAGTCGTGGAAGCCGGCGTCGCAGCTGGACACCTGGCAGGTCCCGCTCACGCAGGCGCCCGTGCCGCCGGCCATGGTGCACGAGATCCCGCAGCCGCCGCAGTTGTTCACGTCGGCCGCGAAGAGGGCCGCGTCGAACTCGCAGCCGTCGGCGATGTCGAGGTTGCAGTTCGCGAAGCCGGCGTCGCAGCTCCCGAGCGTGCAAATCCCCGAGGCGCAGGCTGGAGTTCCGTTGATCATGCTGCACGCGTTGCCGCAGGCGCCGCAGTGGTCGACGTCCATCTCGA
Source organism: Myxococcota bacterium (assembly GCA_041389525.1). Classification (GTDB taxonomy): domain Bacteria; phylum Myxococcota_A; class UBA9042; order PHBI01; family JACKFB01; genus JACKFB01. The sequence continues at coordinate 150,011 of JAWKRR010000008.1, forward strand.
GGCTGTCCTCGTCGCGCTCGCAGCCGTCGGACGGCGAGCCGTTGCAGTCGAAGAAGCCGGGCTCGCATGCGACGATCCCGCAGGCGCCAGCGGCACACTCGGAGGTCGCGTTGCTCAGCGCGCAGGCCGCTCCGCAGGCGCCGCAGTTCGAACTGTCGGTGGAGAAGCCGCTGACATCGTATTCGCAGCCGTCGAAGTGGTCGCCGTTGCAGTCGGCAAAGGTCGCCGGGCAGCCGACCATGGTGCACTCGGCCGCCACACAGTCCACGGTCCCGTTCGGCGAGGTGCACACGTTGCCGCAGAGTCCGCAGTTCGACGCGTCGTTCTGAAAGCCCGACGTGTCGAACTCGCAGCCGCTGCTGACGTGCCCGTCGCAGTCCGCGTAGCCCGGGTTGCAGGCGGCGACCGTGCAGACTCCCTCCTCGCAGCCGGGGGTCCCGTTGGACGTCGCGCAGGCCGCCGCGCAGCCGCCGCAGTTGGCCGGGTCGCTGCTGAGGTCCTGCATCGGGTCGTATGAGGTCGGGCAGTCGTCCTCGCTATCGATGACGCCGTCGCCGTCAGTGTCCACGCCGTAGTTGGTCGGCACCGCGGAGGGCGCGCGCGTGAAGGCGTTCATGGCGACCTGGTAGTCGATGCGCGCGGCGTGGGAGTAAGTGCCGTAGCTGCCGAGGGTCACCACGACCTCGTGGGTTTGGGCCTCGCCCGCGCCGAGGTTGCCCAGGGCCCAGACCACCGTGCCGCCGACCTTGATGCCGCCCTCACTGGCGGAGACGAAGGTGGAGCCCGAGGGGATCGTGTAGACCAGCTTCGCGTCGCGCGCCGTGGTGGGGCCGCTGCTGTGCGCGGTGAACGCCACGGTGATGGTGGGCGAGGCGGTGCTCGAGGGCGCGTCGACCACGGCGGTCACGACGGGCTGGCCCGCGACCGACGCGCAGGGCGAGGCGAAGATCGACTGGAGGAAGAGGCGGGCGCCGATGGCCTCGGCGTTCGACGAGACGGGCAAGCTGAGGCTGTACTGGTGGCCGCCGAGGTAGTTCACGCGGCCGGCCCACTCGCCCGGCGCGGTCTCGCAGAGCTCGGTCTCGGGCGGGCACGCGCCGTCGAGGTAGCCGCTGACCCAGGTGTCGTAGCTTCCCTGCGCGTAGCCGTTGCGCACGATCATCGCCTCGACGCTGGCCTTGTACGCGCCGCCAGCGACGCAGGTGGCAGGCGGCGCCTGGGTGCACGGCGAGTAGCCACGGGTGCCGCTGGAATCCACCAGGAAGGTGCCCTCGTACTGGGCCAGGACGCGGTCGGGGCGCAGGGAGGCCCCGTTTCCGGTGTAGTTCCGGGTGAGCAGGCCGTTCGGGGTCAGGAAGTAGCCGTTGGTGGGGTCGTTCTCGAAGGCCAGCGCCGCCTCGCAGCCGGCGAAGAGCTGGGTCGGGCCGGTGAGGAAGCTGCGCACCTCGGCTCCCACCTCGGGGTTGAGCTGCGCCTCGGCGAAGGTCCAGTGGGTCGACGCGAAGTGGCAGTAGACCGGGTCGCCGTCCTCATCGAAGAGCGAGCCCTCCCGGTGGTCGCCGGTGGAGATGCCGGTCACGTCCTGGAGCGACAAGGTGTCGGGGCCCGTGCTCGGCCAGCTCGTCGAGCCGGTGGAGTCGGGGATGCCGGCGGCGGAGAGGTAGCCGCGGGTGATCGCCTCGCCGCCGTCGCGGAAGATCGCGATGGTCGGCGCCACGACGAGGGTACGCGCGACCTGCGCGTTGAAGGTCGCGGTCGCGCGGTGGACGCGGGGTTTCCCGCTGGACTGCCACGCGTTGATGATCGGCTGCGCCACGGACGCGTTGGCGGCTGCGATCACGAAGGGGCCGCCGCGGTAAGCCTGGTTCGTGTAGGTGGTGCCGCTCTTGGTGTCGACCGAGCTGACGATGAAATCGGCGGCGCCGGCGGACTTATTGGTCTGAACGATCCAGTGAACCGGGACCTGGTTGCGCAGCAGCTCGTAGATGAGGCCGAAGGCGCGAAAGGGCTGGTCGTCCTGGAAGGTCAGGTCCATCGGGATGATGAGCGAGCCGGTCGGGAAGGCCGCGACCGTGTTCGCGAGGCTGACCGTGCCGGCCGCGGAGACGCCTGCCGCGAGGGCGTCGCCGGACTCGTCGCTGCTGGGCTCCGGGAGCACCATGGTCGGCCCGACGAAGTCCGCGACGGGGCCGGTCGCGCGTCGCGCGATGACCGTGGCCTCGTGCGCGTGGGACTCAGTGGCCACCTCGCCGGGCTCTCCCCACGGCGCGGGCGCCAGTCCGGCCTCGCCGCACGCCGCCAGCGGCAGCAGCGCGGCGACGAGGAGCTGGAGAGACTTCGAGAGCTGGGTGTGACGGTCAGCGTGCAGCATGAGCGACCTCGAGTGGAGGTGGAGGCGGATGGGTGTGGGCGCGACGGGTTACTTGCAGCCGGACTGGGCGACGCCCTTGCAGAGTCCGAGCTCGCAGCGGTCGCCGCTGGTGCACGACTTCCCGTCGTCGCAGGGGTAGGAGCCGAGGACCTCGACGCCGTCGACGCCCACCCACGGGCCACCGTCGGAGCTGGCGAGGCTGAGCACCTGGAAGGTGACGCTGACGGTGCGGCCGCCGAGGTCGAGGCCTTCGGGGCCGAGGTCGACGTGGGCTTGGACGAAGCCGGCGGTGCCGCTGCAGACCAGCGCGGCGATGCGGTCGTCCACGAGGACGGCGAGCACGTCGCTGTCGCAGGTCGGGTCAGGCAGCGCGGCCATGAACCAGAAGCGCAGCACGCCGCCACCGTCGGGGACGCGGACCGCCGGGCTCTGGGCGGAGATGGTGAGATCCCCGTGGGGGCCGGCCGCGGCGTCCAGGACCAGGGCGTTGGGCTGGCTCGGTGCGCCGGTCGCCTTCGTGGTCCACGTCAGCGCCGCGTCGTCGGACGCCACCTGCCAGCCGGCCGGCAGCGCGCCGGGCACCGTGCTGTCGAAGCTCTCCTTCATCTCGACCTGGCCGTCGTGCTTGATGTCGAACTTGCACTCGCCGTCAGCGCCGCACACACCCGCAGCGCACGAGCTCCAGCTCTCGCAGGTCTTGGGCTTGCCCTGGCACCCGCCGCCCTGGACGCAGGTGTCGCCGATGGTGCACGGGTTGCCGTCGTCGCAAGGCACGGCCGAGAAGATGTGCGCGCAGCCGCCCTTCGGGTCGCACACGTCCTTGGTGCAGGGGTCGTGGTCGTCGCAGTTCAGCAGCTCGGCCACGCAGTGCCCGTCCACGCAGGTGTCACCGGACGTGCAGGCGTTGCCGTCGTCGCAGGAGCCCGTCATCGGCTCGAGCACGCAGAACCCCTCCGGCCCGCACGAGGCGATGGCGCAGGGCCCGCTGCCGGGGCACACCGTCTCCGCGGTGCACGCGCACTGCTCGAGGGCCGTGTGGATGCACTTGCTCGTGAAGATGTCGCACGCGTCCGCGGTGCACGGGTCGTTGTCGTCGCAGTCCATCGGGCGGGGCTCGCAGCCGTCGAGCGCGCAGGTGCCGCCGGAGCAGGGCTGCGACGGGTCGCAGGTGAAGTTCGCGACCACGCGCAGCAGGTTGACCTGCACCCCGAAGCCCGCGTTGTGGTCCGCGTTCGCCTCGAAGGCCAGCACCAGCCGAACCCGGGTGTTCTGGAAGGCCGTCAGGTCCACTCGGACGCGCTTCCAATCCTCGGCGCTGTCCACGAAGCACGCGACCTGGTCGAGCAGCCCGTTGTGCTCGACGAAGACGCCGATGTGGTCGCCGAAGCAGGAGGGCTTCTCGTCGCCGTTGGCGAACTGGTAGTCGAACTCCGCCGCGACGTCGCCGCCGTAAACCCAGAACTCAGGCGAGCGAACCTCGGCCCGCGCCGCGCCATGGTTGTAGGTGCCGTCGGGCCCGGTGAGCACGAGGCGGCCCGAGATCACGCGCCAGCCCAGCTCGCCGCTCGTCGAGGTGACGGTCCACCCCAGCGGCAGGCCCGCGCTGAAGTCAGGGGCGAGCAGCGCGTCGCCGCCCACCAGCGTGAGATACGAGCACTCGCCACCGCTGCACAGGTCCGCCGTGCAGGGGTCCAGGTCGTCACAATCCTTTGGCGGCGACACGCAGCTACCGTCGACACACATGCCGGGGTCGGTGCAGGCGTCACCGTCGTCGCAGGCGAACCCGTCGGGCTTCGGCTGCGGCGCGCACTCGCCGGTGGCCGGCACGCAGGCGTTCACGGTGCACGGGGTCTCGGCCGCCGGGCAGTGGACTACCGTCTCCGGCACGGCCACGCAGGTGCCGCTCTTGGGCTCGCAGTACCAAGCGCCGACGCACAGGTTCGGCCCGGCGATCGCGTCGCACTGCGCCGAGTCGGTGCAGGGCTGCGCCGGCCCGGAGATGCAGACGCCAGCCTGGCAGAGGTCGGGGCTGGTGAAGGGGTTGCCGTCGTCGCAGCCGAAGTCCTGGTCAACATGCGCGCACTTCGACTTCCCGGCCACCACGGAGCAGGAGTCGGCCGTGCACGGGTTGCCGTCGTCGCAGGCCAGCCCGATGCCGTTGCAGGCGCCGCCCTGGCAGGTGTCACCGGTGGTGCAGACGTCGCCGTCGTCGCAGGGGCCCTCGAAGGGGACGTACGCGCAGGCCGCCGTGGCCGGGTCGCAGGCGTCGGCGGTGCAGGGGTTGCCGTCGTCGCACTTGATCGACGAGCCGTAGCACGCCATCCCGTGGCAGACGTCGCCCTTGGTGCACGGGTCGCCGTCGTCGCACAGCGCCCCGGTGTTCGCGATGTGGCGGCACGAGTCGCTGCCGTCGGGGATGTCCTTGGTGCACGGGTCGCCGTCATCGCAGCAGGGCTGGCCGGCCTCGCAGCCAGGCGGCGGCTCACAGATCCCGGCGGCGCACTTCCCGTTGGCGTCGGTTCCGCCGTCGGGCACGCAGGCGGCGCCGTCGGGGCCGGCGGTCGCGACGCAGGCGCCGGTGGCCGGCTCGCAGGCGGTGACAAGGCAGGGGTCGGCGGAGGGGGCGCAGGCCACGGCCTCGCGGGCGACGGTCGCGCAGACGTGGGCGTCGGTGCAGATCAGCTCGGTCGCGCAGAGGTCGGCGCCCACAGGCACCGGGCAGTCCGCGGCCGTCCCGCAACCGCAAGCGGCCGTGGGCTTGCCGTGGCAGCCGCCGTCAGCGCCGCACGCGTCGCCCGCCGTGCAGCTCGCGCCGTCGTCGCAAGGCAGCCCCACGCCGACCGCGTGCTTGCAGGCGCCGCTCGCCGAGTCGCAGCTGTCCACCGTGCACGGGTCGCCGTCGTCGCAGCTATCGGCCTTGGCCACCGCGCGGCACTGCCCGAACGAGCACGTCGCCCGCACACAGCTGTCGGCCAGCCCCTGCTCGCTCAGCCACCCGTCGCAGTCCGCGACAGCCGCGCAGGACGCGCCGCCACTGGAGCTAGCTGGTGCCTCACCGCCGCCGCATGCCGCGAGTGCGAGGATTGCAAACGCCGCGCTGCAGGCGACGGCGAGTGACGAGATGCGTCCGATGGTGTGCTGCGACATGGCTACTCTCCCGTGGCGCCGCGCTTCGATGCGGCCGCGCCTGGGTCCTAGGTGACTCTTCGTCAGGTCCGAGCCCTGTCCGCATTTCGCCCGCGGTCCGGTACTCTCGCCTCGGTGGGCTATCGACCTGCCCGGGCCAACCCTTGAGCGAAATCGACAGCGCGCCTCGGACGCGCCGGACACGCCGAGTCATGCGCCGGCGCGCACATCCTGCTCGGAGAAGCCGACGCGCCGTCCGCCGACTCGGGGCTCAGTCACCTCGGCCCGCAGTACGATCCCTTAGGGCTCGCACGCCACGCTGAGGGAGTACTGCACGCCCTGCCCCGCCACCGCTCCGTCGACCACCAGGTACCAGGTCTGCCCGGCGGCCGCGACGAACTTGACCGACGCCGGGTCAGCCGCCTCGGCCTCGTCCATGGCCTCGCAGGTCAGCGGCGCGCACCCGAACCCCTGGTCCCGCAGCACGTACAGCCGCGCCCCCGCGCTGCCCGACGACAGCGTCACCGTGACCAACCCCGCCGCCTGCGGCTTGAATCGGTACGCGATCTCCGGCCCCGGTGACGACGGCCCGCAGGGGTAGTCGGTGGCGGTCGACGCCCCGGAGTTCGTCGTCGCGCCCTGGGTGAACCCGCAGCTCACCGCCGGCGGCGTAAACGCGCAGGTCTGAATGCACGCCAGCGCGTCGGCGCAGTCGCTGTCCTCGCAGTCCGTCGCGCCGTCCCCGTCGCTGTCCAGCTTGTCTTCGCACTGGGTCTCGACCAAGACGCCCTGGCACTCGCCGACCGAGGCGCACAGCGGGTCAGCGCAGTCGGTCAGCCCGTTCTGGTCGTCGTCCAGCCCGTCTCCGCAGTCGAACTCGCCGTCGAACCCGCACCCCAGCCGCAGCTTCACCGCGCTCGACGCGCCCGCGGCGTGCTCGACCACCACCGCGTAGCTGCGCCCCTGCTCGGCGGCGAACGCGAAGGGAGGCATCCCGCCGGCCACACACGCCGCCGCGTCGCAGCCGGCCACCCCGTCCAGCACGTAGACCCCGCCGACGACCCCGTCCTCGACGCTGACCTTCACGCCCCCGCTGGTGTCCGCGGTGAACGCGAAGGCGTGCTCGCCGGACTCCGCCACCTCGCCGTCGCACGCGTAGCCCGAGACCACGGCCGTCGCGCCGGGATCCGCCGTCGAGAAGCTGCGCGCGACGTTGCAGGCCAGAGGCTGTGCCGACACTTCGCAGTCGCAGGTCTTGCGCGAGACGCAGGCCCCGGTCGCAGGCACGCAGTCGATGGCCACACACGGATCCGTCGACTCCGAGCACGGAAAAACCCAGGCGGGATCAGGCTGACAGACGAATCCGATGCAGCGGGAGGGCGCGCGGCACAGGTCGACCGGCCCGCCAGCGCACTGCCCGTCGAAGGTGCAGGGGGTTCCCTCCACGACCTCGGAATCGATCTCGGGCTGGCTATCCTCGGGCTGCCCGTCGCCGTCCTCTCCGTCCGGCGTGACGACGGGCGCGTCGATCTCGGCGGCGGTCTGGTCCAGGACCGGCAGATCGGGCCGCTCCACCACGTCGACGCGGGTCTCAGGCTGACCCGCGTCCGCGCCCTGTCCGACGCCCAGCGGCCCCGACTCAAAGCAGGCGGCCAGCGCGCACATGGCGAGCAAGCCGCCGATGCGAGCCCTCACTTCAGCCGCTCCAGGTGCCCGCGGTGCAGCCGCCCCATCTCTTCCAGCACCTGGGCGCCGCTCTCCGTGGGCACCGCGTTCGCCTCCAGCACGTGCATCGCGTCCTGGTTCTTCCCCACGATCTGACGCAGCCGCTCCTGAAACCCGTGGGTCTTCACCTCAGGCGCGTCGACGTCGATCATCCGGAAGTACATCTCGGCCACCGGCACGAACGCGTGGGCCGCCAAGAGCACCCCGTGCAGCGGGCGCGGGTCGGGCCGCACCGGCGACGGGAAGAGCGGCCACCACGCGTTCTCCATCACCGCGTCCACGTGAAAGAGCGCGTTGATCTTGTTGTGCTGGTACTCGTGGACGACGGCCTCGGTCATCGTCATCTGCCGCGGGTGAAGCGTCAGGTAGATCGTCCCGATCGCCTCGCGGTAGCTGGCCGACAGGTGCCGCTCGTCGTCGGTCCCCACCGGCACGAACTGCTGCAGCACCAGGTCCATCTCCTGGCGCAGCTCGGGCATGATCCGCCCGATCACCTCCAGGCTCGCCTCGATGCTCTCCGCCCAGCGGCTCGCCGGCGCCGTGCCGAGGTCCAGCTGGTTGCCAGCCTTGTCCGGGTGCGCCTCGAAGTCGCTGATGGGGTTGTTGTCCTCGAGGCACAGCATCATCCCCGGCGCGACGGGCACGAAGCGGTCGCTGGGTTCCGAGTCCAGGCTGATCCCGTCGCCCGACGCCAGCACCACGGCGCCGTTGCGAAACGTCAGGCCCTCGACCCGGTCAGGCAGCGGGATGAACATCCGCCGGGTCGGGCTCGAGAGCGCAGCGACCGGGGGCGCGCCGTCCCACGGGACCGGCTCCCCCAAGCGCCCGTCGGCCGCCAGCTCGAGCAGAAGCTGAAACGCAAAGGCACGCGACCGGTAGCGGGCCGCGTCCGCGTCGCCCTCTTCGATCGCCCGCAGCGCCGTCGTCAGCAGCACGTGTACCTGCGGCCGCCGCAGCACTCCGTAGAGCGCGGCGGGCGCGTGCTCGCCAAACCAAGCGATCTTCGCGTCCAGCGCGCGCCGCGCCGGCTCCAGCCCCCCGGCGAAGAGCGAGGGCGGCAAGCGCAGCGAGTCCCGCGCCATGCGCTTGAGAAAGCGCAGCGCCGTGCGCCGCGTCGAGACCATGCCATCCGAAGGGAGCGTCAACGCGAGCGGACTCGGCGCCACCATCCTCAGGCTCCTGCAGCGTCCAACAGGGCGCCATCGACCGCCCCGGCGCCTGCCTGCACGGGCTGAAGCGCCCGAAATCCGTGGGAGCGCAAGTACTGGATGTGCATGCCCTTGCAGCTCGAGTCGAACACGCAGGTCCTGCAGCGCACGCTCTTCTTGTAGTACTCGCCCATGATGTAGCGCTGGACGTAGGGCGAGACCTTCATCTTGCCGTGCTCGTCCAGCATGTCCCGCGAGATCTCGTAGTGCGCGCCGGCCTCGGTGCGGGCGCCGCCCAGGCACGGCGTGACGTTCATCAGGCGGTAGCCGGCCGCGCCAAGGGCCGCCAGCACCGGCGGCTCCACGCCGTTGTCGCGGACCTCGGAGACGTACTCGAAGTTCGGCAGGTGCCCGACGACTCGCTCGCCCAACACCAGCGCGTCCAGCCGGGACCGGTTCTCCAGCAACCACGTCGCCGTCTCGCTCGACAGGCGCACCTCAAGCTCGGGAAGCGTGTCCGCCGAGGCGCCCGCCCCGAGCCTCTCCAACAGCGCCCCGGCCGCCGCGGCCAGCCCCTCGACCGTCGTGACGCGAACCCGCCCGAGATCGGGCTCGGCGACCATCTGCGCCGCGCTGCTCGCCTCGTCGGCCGCCTCGATGACGACCTCCATGCCCTCGACGTCGCCGTAGGGGCTCTTCGCCAGGTATCCCCTGACACTCTCGAGGTCCGGCCCGCGCACATGCAGCACCCGCGGCCGCTGCCCGTCGAGCACCGCCGCCGCCGACGCGCTCGGCTCCGCATGCGCCAGATCGATGCGCACCCGATCGAAGGTCCCCTCGCCCAGCCGCTCCCGGTACTGGAACATATGGTCGTGGCAGAGGCTCTTCAGAAAGCAGTGGTCGCAGCGCTCGCCGTGGCAGTCCGGCGCCACCCCCATCTTCATGAACCCTTCGAAGTTGTGCAGGCCGCCCTGGATCTCCGAGTGCAGCTTGTGCGGGTCCTGAATCAGGTCCTCGTACCCTTCCAGATGCTGTGGCGGCAGGCGGTTGGTCCAGATGAACACGCCCGGCTCGCGCGAGACCTCCAGCGCCCGCTGCAGGTCGTCGTGGTGGTCGTCCATGTTGAAGTAGAGCTGGCTGCGGTACTCGGCGAAGCCACGCCCGAAGGGCACGATGTAGAGCAGGTCGAACTCGTGGATCCCCATGCCTCGGAAGAGGTCGATGGTCTCCCGCAGATACCGGATGTTCTGCTTGTTGATCACGATGTCGATGTTGATGACGGTCTTGCCACCCGACAGGGCCTGGACGTTGCGGATCCCCTGAATCGCCTTGTCGAAAGCTCCCTTCACGCCGACCAGCCGGTCCTGCAGCTTCGGCGTGTGCCCGTGGATCGAGACGGTCATCTCGTCCAGGCCCGCCTGCAGCACCTTCCGCGTGAACTCGGGGTACGCGAACATCATCCCGTTGGTGACGGTCTGCACCCAGTCGTAGCCTGCGTTCTTCCCGTAGCGGACCAGCCGCACATAGTCGGGGTGAATCGTCGGCTCGCCGCCCGACAGGATCAGCCGCTCGCTGTCGAGCTTCACGCCCAGATCGATGTACTGCTCGAGCTGCTCGGTGTCGACGTAGGTCCCGTTGTGATTCCACGCGTCGAGACAGAAAATGCAGCGCTGATTGCACAGCCGCGTCAGCCGCACCCAATGCCGCCGGTGTTTGACCGCCGCCTCTTTGGTGAGGTCTTTGGACTCCAGCGCGCGGTTCAGCTCCGCCGCCATCTCCTCATCGATGACTCCCCGCTGTGCCGTCGGGCTCTCGGGCGTTCTAAGTTCCATGGACGGCATGGCGTTCCTCCGGGGCGGGAAAGTCGGGCGGACCCTCGAAAATGACGCGGCGGCCGCGCGCTTGCGCGATCTCGACCGCGCGCCACAGGTGGGGCGCGACCATGTAGGGGCTGGGCAGAACGCTGGGTTTCAAGTCTAGAGCCTTACCGGCGGCGTCAGGCCAGATAAAGCGAATCCCTCGAGCGCCCAAGCTGGGCAGCAGCGCGGCAAGCTCCGGCAGATGCCGAAAGCCCGATCGCGTGATGACCGTATTAATGTAGACCCGAGCGCCCGCCCGCACGACGTTCCGTACGCCGCGGACCGCCTGGTCAAATGACCCCGGCGCCTGGGTCAGCCAGTCGTGGACCTGGGCGCGCGGGCCGTGCAGGGCGACCGCGAAGGTGTCAGCCCCCGAGGTCACCAGGGTCTCCGCCAGCTTCGGGTAGGCCAGCATGCGGCCGTTGGTCTGGATGACGACGCGGCGCGCCCCGTGGCGGCGGGCGGTCTCGATCCAGTGGGGCAGCTCGTGGCGCAGCGTGACCTCGCCACCCGCGAGCACCACGACCCCAGCGCCAAGTGCGGCCCGGCGTGCGCCATCGATGACGTCCGCTTGGACATCCTCCGCCGCGCGATCGCCGCGCGTCGTGCGCCAGTCACCCTGGTTGCAGAAGACACACGCGTTGTTGCAACCGTAGCCCGTCCTGACGAGGACAGCGTCTTTGAGACCTTGCGCCACACTGCTCCGGTACGCGCCACCCGCATCGTAAAGGTCGGGGAACTCAGGCGCGCGATGTGAAACCCGACCGGCGCAGGGCCCCCACGCGCCCGTTCAGGCAAAGGCAAGGTAACAGGGCCCGGATGATCCCAGCAACAGCGAGCCCCATGGGTCCGGTAACACGGTGGTGCACGCGTATGCTTGTGTCCCTCCCGCGGCCGGGGCATCGTCAGGCGTGGGGGCGATCCGGAGTCGGGGCACCGAGCCGGTCGTCAGACTGAGTCATTCGCGCCGCACGCGCCGAATTGACAGGGCCCTTGAGGGCCGACTAACCTCGCCGTAGACAGGCAAATCGCAGGAGTTCCCCATGGTAAGCCAGAAGGACCAGAGCACCGTGGACCGCCGAGCGTTCCTCGCTGCGTCGGCCGCCGGAGCCGCGGTCGTGGCCAGCGCATCGTCGGCCCTCGCCAAGGGCGTCACCGGCGCCTCAACCGGCGGCACCATCGGGGTCGGCAGCGATCTCGGCGGCGGCTGGGTTGTCGAGAACATGGGCGGCATCGAAGCCGGCGCCCTGCGCGTCGTCGCACGGCACCCGAGCACGGCCCGCTTGGCCAACCTCGCGATCTGCCGCGCCGAAGCCGGTAGCCACGCGATCGCCTCGACCGGCGCCGTGGACATCTTCTTGATGAACGACGGCAAGGACGGCAAGGCGCTGACCCCCGATGACGAGGTCTCGCTCGCCCGCCGCTTGGCCCAGACCCTGACCGGCGCCGAGGAGCAGCTCCCCGGTGCGGTGCGTCTGCTCGGTAAGAGCGAGCGTCAGCGCGCGTTCAACCCGATCGACCACCTTGAGCCCATCGTCGAGTCGGCCGGCGAGTAAGGACGGATCTCTTGCAGCCACCGGTCACGCCCTCGCGGCTGACCGGGGCGGCAGATCCGACGGCGCCCGCTGCGGCGTCGCCTTCGTCGAGTTGTACCGCCAGTGGCCGAGCTATTTCTGCGATAGCTTGAACGCCGCCCAGGCGGGCGACCTTCGACGCGCTGGCCACCGCGTGTCGATCTTCAAGGGCTTCTTGCACGCGCCGGGAGGCGAGGCTTGGCGCGCGCTCTTGGAAGCCCTCAAGGCTGAGGGTCCGTGGGACCTCCTGGTCGTGGACCGCGTGTGGGCACGCGAGCCGCTGACCGCACTTCAGGCCGCAGCGGGCGGCGCACGGGTCGTTGTAACCCAGTGGGAGAGCCCCTCCGCGTGGCCGGAGGTCAGCTTTCGTGTGGCCCCGGTCTCGCGCAAGGGCCTCCTCGCCCTCGCGGACGCGGTGGCCGCTCGGGCGCCCGTGGACGCGCTCCCCAACGTGTGGACGCGCGATGGGGACCAAGGCTGGGCCCGCCCGCAGACCAGCGAGCCGCTCCTCGTCGCCCGCGAGATGGGCGCGCCCCTCGACTTCGCCTACGATCGCGTCCGCACCATCGGCCTCGACCCGCAGGAGGCGGAGGACACCCGCTACCTGCTGCTGAACATGGGCTGCCCCTACCGGGGCGCCGAAAACACCAGTGGATTCCTCGCGGATCTGACCCCCGACACCGCGTGGGGCGACCGCGGCTGCACCTTCTGCAACGTCGGCCCCTACGAGGCTCAGACCGCCCAGGTGCGCCGCGACCTCATGGCCGGCCAGCTCGCGGCCTTGGCCCCCCACGGCCCCTACCGCCGGCTGGTCGTCCAAGACGAGTACGTGTTCCGCGATCTGGACCTGCTGGTCGAGCTCGTCCTCGAGCACGCGCCGCCGGGCGTCGAGCTGATGGTGCGCGCCCGGGTCGAGGACCTCTTCCGCTGCGAGGCCGTGCTGCTCAGAGCCCTCGATGCCCTCGGCGACCACGGCACGCTCACCCCGTATCTCATCGGCTTCGAGAATTTCTCCGACGCCGAGCTACGCCGCTACAACAAGGGCCAGACCGCCGCCGCGGCCGAGGCCGCCGCTCTGAAAGTCCTGGGCTGGGCCGACGCGTGGCCGAACTTCGGGCTGTCCCGCTCGCAGGGCTTCATCTTGTTCGGCCCCTGGACCACCCTGGACGATCTGCGCGCCAACGCCCTGGCGCTGCGCCGCTGCAGCTTTGATCGGCTGCGCGGCGGGCTGACGCGCTCGAAGCTGCGGCTGAACCCCGACGCGGCGCTCTTGACGCGGGCCCGGGCCGACGGGCTGCTGGTCGAGACCCACGACCGCGCCGACGAAGACAACGCCGCCGAGACCGGCTACCAGGCCGAGATCCCCTACCGATTCGCCGACCCGAACACCGCGCGGGTGTGGGAGCTGCTCAACGGCCCCGCGCCGGTCCAGGGCCGCGACGAGATCGGCAGGCTCGACGTCGCCATCGCGCGCGTCGAGGCCGAGCGCGGCGCGCGGCCATGACCCCCCGTCCGCTGCTGGCGGGGCTGGAGGTGCCGTGGGACGCCGAGCTCGAGGGAGTGATCTCGGGCTGGCGTCGCTTGGTCAAACGCGAGTTCGCGGGGGCCGCAGACCGACACGCGGCGGCGGAGCGCGGCCTGCTCGTCGCCGAGGCCTCCGGCCGCTACGGCCACGCGCCGGACTCGGCCGAGGTGCGCCGCGACGCGGGTGAGGCGCAGACCCTCTTCATCGCCCGCGACGCGCCAACCCTGGAAGAAGCCCTCGAGCACGAGCGCGCCGCGAGCCAGAGCGCCGGGCGTGAGCGCCGCGTGGCTGAGGCGAAGCTCGGCCGCTTGCTGGGCTACCCCGCCTGCTGCATCCGCGCCCACGTCGACGCCGACGATCAAGGCGAGGACGCCTGCTTTCAGCGGCTCTTGGGAACGCCAGCCCGAGATCCTCTCCCCGCGGGCAATAACCTCTTCCTGCTCGCCCACCAGCTGATCAGCCACTTCCCCTGCTCGCTCCAGTGCGAGGCGTCGAACGCGCTCGCCGAGACCGCGCTCGCCGCCCTCGAGCGGGCCCACCCCCAGCGAGCCCGCGCCCTGACAGCGCTTCTGACCGCCCCGATCACCGTCTGGGACCGCTTTCGCTTCGTCATCGAGCACCCGACCCACGGCGCCGTCATCGCCGAGCAGCTCACCCACGCCCAGCGGCTGCTGGCCCATCCGCCGTACATCGGCTTCCGCGCCGCCCTCCCCGCCTTGCCGCCCGGGGGTGCGCGCCTGACATTTGTCCGAGTAGAGTAGGCCCTCCCCCCACCGGCGAGCGTTCCCTGGCGATGTCGTCGCACAAGCCCAAGGCCATCCTAGTCACGGACGCCGACCGCAGCGTGGGTCGCGAGACGGCGCTGCTGCTCGCCGAGCGCGGCGCGTGGGTGGTGGCCCAGGGCACGGACAAGGCCGAGATGAGCGATCTGCCGCGGGAGACCAACCGCGGCGGCCTCATCGAAAACACCTGGGAAAACCTGGCAGATCGCGCGAGCTGCGTCGCGGCCCTCGCCCGCGTGCAGAAGCTCTACGGACAGGTCGACGCCGTCGTGTCCACGGGCGGCATGGCGGGCTTCGGGCCGGTGGAGGAGGCGTCTGAGGCGCGCGTCCAGGCCATGTTGGAGGCGAACTTCCTGACCCCGATGCGCCTGATTCAGGCCGCGGCGCCGCTGCTGCGTGCGCGTCGGCAGGGCACGCTGGTCTGTGTGTCGACGGCGGCGGGCCGCCTCGGGTTGCCGCTCTCCGGTGCCTACAGCGCGTCGCGCTACGCCCTCGAGGGTCTCTGCGACGCGCTGCGGCTGGAGCTTGGGATCTTCGGTGTGGACGTGGTGCTGGTCGAGCCGGGCCTCATCCGCGACCGGGTCGGCGGCGACAGCCTGCGTGGCGTGACCGCGGCCTCGCTCTTCGGCGTCGGCCCCAAGAGCCCCTACGCCGACATCGCCACGGTGATGACCGAGACCTATCACCAGCTCGTGCAGCGCGCCGGCAGCCCCCACGACGTGGCCGTCGTCATCGACCGCGCCCTGAGCTCGAGCCGCCCCAAGGCGCGCTACGCGGTCTCACGCGCGACGGCCGCGATGCTGCTGGCCAGAAAGGTCCTGCCCGATCGCCTCATCGACAGCCGGCTCGTGAAGGCCATGGGCATCGACCTCGAGGACTGAGCGAGGCCGCGCCTCCGGCCTAGTCGAGGGCGGCGTCCGGCGGGACGGCCTGCAGCTCCGTGTCCCCGAAGCGGTCGAGGTAGTCGATCCAGAACCCGGGGCAGACGTCTTCCCAGCGGCAGCCGGCGCAACCCGGCGCGTGGCGCATCTCGGGGATCTTGATGGTGTGGTCGTCGCACTCGTCGCCGATGCGGGCCTCGATGTCGCGGGTGAACCAGTAGCGCGAGTGGTGCTCGAAGCCGCGCATGAAGCAGGGCGGGAAGCCCGCGAGGTTGTCGACGGTGATGGAGAGGCCCAGCTCGTCAACCACTCGCAGCGCGTCGTACCAATAGGGCTCGACTTCGCTCAGGCGCGGGTACATGTCGGGCGCCGACAGCCCTTTTACCGAGGGATATACGAAGAAAAAGAAGACCTCGATGCCGGGGAAGCGCCCATGGACGAAGCGCACCCACTCGGGCAGGTCCTTGTAGTTGTAGGCGTTGACCACGTGGCTGAGGATGGTGCGGATGCCGGCCTCGCGGGCGCGGTCGATGGCATGCAGCGTGCGCTCGAAGTACTCGGGCTTCGTCGAGGTCACCCGCGCGAAGACCTCCGGCGTGTAGCCGTGGAGGCTGATCATCGCGCTGCTGAGCCCAGCGGCTTCGAGGGACTCCGCGTAGCCCGGCTCGACCAGGCCCCAGCCGTTGGAGTGAAGCTGGATGTCGCGGATCCCGCGGCTGCGGGCGTGGGCGATGAGCTCGGGCAGGTCCTCGCGCAGGGTCGGCTCGCCCCCGGAGAGCGCGATGCCCGAGTGCTCGCGCTGCCGCGCCACCGCGTCGATCTCGCTCTTGGCCTCGGCGGTCGAGAAGTTCGGCGCCCAGGGCTCGCGATAGCAGAAGCCGCAGCCGAAATTGCAGGCCTCCAGCAGCGAGACGTCCTGGCGACCGATGCCGAGATCGGGCAGCTCCTCCACGGAGACCACCCGCGGATCCTCCAGAAAACCCATACGCCGCTTGAATCCCCGAAGACCGATGTTCACGCCCTCGGTGATGCCGTAGTCGACGAAGCGGGCACCCGACGCGATGGCGTCGCGCAGGACCTCGCGGGTCAGAAACACGTCGGGCATCAGCGGGGCGGTCGTGTCGTCGCGCAGCGCCGAGCCCTCGATGATCCGCACCCAGCCGTCCTGGGCCAGGTAGACCTTGCCGGCGATGATCTCGCCGTCCAGCTCGGCCAGCAGCAGGCGAAACGCGTCGGGCGCGCGGTCGCGCTCGTAGGTGATGAAGGTCTTTGGCAGCGGGCGCACGCTCAGCCGCTCGCAGGTCTCGCGGTACACCTTGTAGTAGGCGTCCACGGCGGCGTCTGAGCTGTCGAGGCGCGCGGTGAGGCCGCCGCGCTCGCCGATGCGTGCGTCGCGCCGCGCCCCCTTGGGCAGCAGCTCATCCGGATCGGCGGTGCCTTCCGGGATGGGCATCACCGCGCCCACGAGGTCGTCTCGCAAGAGCAGCCCGCGGTCGACGAAGGCCAGGCGCGCCGCCTGCCCGCCGCTCGGTCCCAGCAGGTAGATCGGGCTGCCGAGCTCGCGGGCCCGCGCCACCAGCGCCCTGTACCAGCCGGCGCTGCCCGGCGTGTCGCGGCCTAGCTGGCAGCGCTGACCGCAGGCGAGGGACGGCACGAGCAGGTAGGGCGAGTTCCAGGCGCAGCCGAGGCGGTCGCCGTCGCAGTCGGCGGGGACGCTGGCCGCGGACGGAAAGCCAGCTAGCGCGTCGGGGACGGTGTCGGGGACCGGCTCGCGCTTGGTGCCGCGAAAGAGGTTCTTCGTCGGGACCGCTGCGGTCATGGTCGCGCCTCCGGCGTCTCGGCGGGCTCGCTCGCGAGGCCACCGGCCAGCGTCAGCCCCGTCGCGTCGCTGGCTCCGTGGCGCGTGGCACCCGGTAGCTGCACGTCGCGCGGATTGTAGTCGAGGCCCTCGAGCTGGCAGTGAATCAGGTGCTTGATGTCGGGCGCGCAGGTCGTGCAGCCCGTGCAGGCGTTGGTCGCGTCGCGCACCTGCCGCACGGTGCGGGCGCCAGCGACCACAGCCTCGCGGATGGTGCTCTCGGTGACCAGCTTGCACTTGCAGACCAGCAGCTGCCCCGCGTCCGCGCCGTGCGGGCAGACCTGGCGGCCGAAGCAGCGGTCGCAGAGGTGGCCCTTGCAGTAGGGCACGTCCATCTCGAGGCGCTTGAGCACGTAGTCGAAGTACTTCAGCGCGCGGATGTTGTCGTCGATGGTGCCGGTGACGTCGAAGGGCGGCGAGGGCAGGCCCATGGTCGTGATCTCGAAGCCCTTGCCCAGGCCGTACTGCAGCGCCGCGTTCACGAAGGGCGCGCCCCAGGCGAAGTCGTAGAAGACCTTCTCGCGCTCGACGAAGGCGCCGCCGAAGGGCTTGAGCCCCATGACCAGCAAGCGCCGCACGCCGAGGCCCCAGATGTGGTCCATCAGGGGCTCGAGGCTCTCGACGTTGCGGCGGTTGACCACGATGGAGCAGCTCACGTCGATGCCCGCGGCCACGAGGTTGCGAATGCCCGCCGAGGTCTGCTCGAGGCTGCCGCGCACCTTGGTGGTCCCGTCGTGGATGTGCCGGTCGTGGCCGAAGATGCTGATGTTCGCGTGGGTCAGCCCCGTGAGCTGCGCCCGCCGCGTGAAGTCCGGGTACGCGAAGCGGCGGCCGTTGGACGCCACAATGATGCGCTCGTAGCCCTGCGCCTTCGACTCGGCGATGGCCTCGAAGAAGGTGGGCATGATCGTCGGCTCGCCGCCGGTGATGACCACGTCGCGCCAGCCCTCGTCGTGCATCGCCGCGTAGAGCTCCGGCCCGAAGCTCTCGACCTCGGCCTCGAACGTGTGCTCGGCGCCGTCGGGGCTGATCTCGTAGCAGAACGCGCAGCGCAGATTGCACTTGTCGGTCAGGGTGAGGAACTTGGCCACGCTCAGGCCCCCCTCGCGCCGCTGGACGCGACGGCGCCTGGCGACACGGCGAAGCTCGGCCCGCCGCTCAAGAGCGACGAGGGCAGGCCCTCAGGCGACCACTGCATATCGGGGAACATCGCGCGCACGATCTCGCTGTCCGGTCGTCGTTCCAGTCGCCGCCCATGGTACGGCTCCAGCTCGCCATCGCCGAACTGGGCGAGGTATTCCTCCTGCATCCCCAAGCACACGGCGTTCATCGCGCAGCGCTGACACGCGCCCGCCTTCGCGTAGGGGCTGCGCTCGGTGATGGTGTCGCCCTGGTCTCCGTTGGCGATCTCGGTCAGGTCGTCGACGCCGAAGTGGTGCTCGTAGCCCTTCAGCACGCAGTAGGGCAGCCCACCGATCCCCATGTTCAGGCCCAGCGCCACGCCCAGGTCCACCGCCTCGCGCAACGCGGGCAGCACCTCGCGGATGCGCGGGACCAGGCTCTGCTGGTAGGTCGCGGCGGCGCCGATGATCTGCACGAAGCTCAGGTTGACGTTCTTCACGCCCAGACCCGCCAGCAGCTCGACCATCTGCGGCAGGTACCGGTAGTTCTTCTTGGTGATGACCGAGTTGGTCATCACGGTCAGCTCCGGGTAGTCGAGCAGGTTCTTCAGTCCGCCGATGGTCTGGGCGAAGCTGTCCGGCGTGCGCG
Source organism: Myxococcota bacterium (assembly GCA_041389525.1). Lineage (GTDB taxonomy): Bacteria > Myxococcota_A > UBA9042 > PHBI01 > JACKFB01 > JACKFB01. The sequence goes on from JAWKRR010000008.1 coordinate 168,630, forward strand.
TGATCGACTGGTGAACGCGCGCGGTCGGCCCGTAGACGCTGACCAGGGCGTGGGTCAGCCCCGCCTTCACCGTGCGGCGCGTGAACTCGGGGTAGACGAACATGCGCCCGTTGGTCACCAGGGCGATGGTGCGCATCCTGGCGCGCCGCGCGGCCCGCACGATCTCGAGGAAATCGGGGCGAATCGTCAGCTCGCTGACCGCGAACATCACCCGGCCGCCCGAGCGCGGCGCCAGCTCTTGCAGCGCGCGGATGACCCGCTGCGTCGGCACCACGTTCGCGGTCTTCATGATGTCGGCGACGCCGCAGTGCAGGCAGTTGTCGTTGCAGAAGGGCAGCTCCTCATCGAGGATCGGGATCTTCGGCGGGCGGCGCGACGCGAACACGGACCACGCGAGGCGGTTGACGCGCTCGACCACGATTTCAGCAGATGGTTCCTGGCTGAACCCGGTCACGAAGCGGGCGAGCAGCGGCGCCAGGTGGGCCTGGGCCGCGGGCAAGGGGCCGGCGAAGTGCTCGACGGTCACGCCGTGGTGGGCGGGCGCGATATCGACCGCCGAACCGCAGATGTAGTTGAAGGGGTTCTGGTTGATGCGCAGGTTCGAGTAGCGCGCCATCAGCGAGCGCACCTCGTCCTGGGCGATGCGGAAATCCTCCTCGGTCTCGCCCGGGTGCCCGACGATGATGTCGATGAAGCACTCGAAGCCCAGCTCCAGCGTGTCGTCGAGGACGCGGCGGAGCGAGTCCGGCTCCTCCTTGCGGCCCATGATCTGCAGCATCCGCCACGAGAAATGCTGCACGCCGTAGGTCACCTGGTCGCAGCCCGCGCGGCGCATCAGGTCCAAGATGCGCCGGTCGAGGCGGTGCGGGCGAAAGAGGCCCTGCCACGCGTAAGGCGCGCCGCGAGCGATGAGGGCCTCGGCGAACTCCTCGAGCCAGCGCAGGTGGCCGTTGAGCAGGTCGTCGTTGAACTCGAAGCGGGTGGCGCCGTGGGTCGCGTGGTGGGCGTCCATCTCGGCGAGGACGTCGTCGACGGAGCGCTGGGCGAACTTGGGCGAGATGGTCTGCTCGCTGCAGAAGCTGCAGCGCGTGACGCAGCCGCGGGCGGCCAGGATCGGCACGAACTCGGCGGGCAGGCGCTGGCCGCTCCAGTCGGGGAAGGGGAGCGCGTCGAGCTCGCGGTTTCGCGCGTTCGGGAAGCGGCGGAGCGAGTCGCCTCCGAGCGTGTTGAGGCCGGGGGCGCCGGCGGCGACGGTCGCGTCCCAGGTCCCGTCACGGTGGGCGGTCGCGAGCAGCACCATCGCGCCCTCGCCCTCCCCTTCGACCACGGCGTCGGCCACGCCCAGGCGCAGCGCCAGCTCCGAGGTCGGCAGGTGGCTCATGGAGGGCCCGCCCAGCACCACGCGACAGCCAAGCCGTCGCAGCGCAGCGCCCAGCGCGAAGGCGTAGGTCAGCGAGCTGTCCGCGACGGTCAGACCGTGCAGCGCCCCAGGGTCACCGATGCGCTGGGCGTCGCGGGCCGCGCTCTCGTGGACCTGGCGAGCGAAGAGCGGGGCCTCGGCCCCCCACGCGCCGGGGTCGACGACCTGCAACAGCAGCGGGATACGCGGGCCGTAGAGCCCGCCGTTGGGGTCCGGGTCGCCGACGACGGCCAGGGCCTCGGTGAGCGCCGGGTCCCAGGCGCGCGCGTCGCGGGCGAGGTCGGCCACGTGGCACTCGACGCCGGCCTCGCGGAGGCTGGCTGCGAGGTAGGCGATGCCTAGGGAAGTGTGGTTTTCGCGGATGCCCCAGTTCGGCGGGATGACCAGCCGCACGAGGCCGTCGGGGGGCAGGCTGGTGCGCGGCGTGCGCGGCTCGGGGTGGCGTTCGCGGGCGCGAGCGCGCTCGTAGCGGTCTGGCGGGACGTAGCTCTCGAGCCACCCGGGGCGGCGCGCCGGCGGGTCGATGGCCGTAGGCCCCAGGGCTAGCGCGGCTTGCACGGGGACGGCCTGCGGGCGGGCGGCCTCGTCGGGGCTCGGCAGGACCAGCGACTCCACGGCGCGCAGGCGGGCGGCCATGGGGCGCACACTGGGCGCGATGGCGAAATCCGGGCAGGCGGCAGCGCAGATGCCGCAGCGGACGCACGCGCTGAGGTCGAAGACCAGCGGCTCAGCACCACCGCGCCCCCCGGGGAGCGTGACGGCGCCTGTGGGGCAGAGGCTGGTGCAGACCTCGCAGCGGGTGCAGAGCGCGACCTCGACCCCGGGGTAGCGCTCGGGCGGCGCCGGCAAGTCGCGGCGTGCGCTGGCGTGGGTGCGGACGACCAGGGCCGGGTCGACGCCCGTGGTCTCTATCTCGGCGGCGTCCAGTCCGTAGCAGCGGCGGGTGACGGCCTCGACCGCGAGCAGGTCGCCGCCGACCAGGGTGCCGAGATCGGCGCCCAGGCTGACCAGGGCGTGCGCGCCTCCGACAGCACCCTCGAGCTCTGCCAGGGTCTCGCGCAGCACCGCCGGGTCGGAGGCCGCGCGGTACAGCGTCTCGCGGGCCAGCGGCGTCAGCATGCCGGCCGCCGCGAGCAGCGGCCCGGCGAGGCCGAGGTGGTGGTGTGGTGCCGCCGCGGCCAGCACGACGCGATGGTCTGCCTCTGCGACGGCCCGCACCACGGCCGCCCGCGCCAACCGCGGCCCCGGTGCGCTCACCTCGAGCGCCTCGATGTCCGTGATGACATCCAGTCCGGCGGCGCGCAGCCGCGACACCGCCTCATCGAAGGGCTCGCGCAGGTCCAGCGAACCCGGCACCGCGACCACGCGCACCGTCGCCCCCCGACCCGCTAAAAACCCAGCCGCCACCTGGATCATCGACAGCGAGACCGCCCGCTCGTCGACCTCCCCCTGGGGACCCACGGGCATCGCCACCAGCGCGACCACGCCGCCCGCGGGCAGCTCGGCCAGCACCTCGGCGACAGCACGGGCCTCTTCGCCCGGCTGCTCACAGCGCGCGAGGGCGGCGCGAGACGGTCGGGCTGGCGTGCGAGTGCTCCCCATCGTCAGCGTCAGCGTATCGGGATGCCGCGAAACGCGGCGCCCGCGGCAAACGTGCGCTCGCCCTGACTCAGGTAGGGGGCCACCGAGAAGGGCTTGCGCAGCCGCCGCCCACCGTCGGGGAAGGGCGCAGGTCGCAGTTCGCCGGCGCCGAAATGCTCGTTGTATTTGCCCCACAGCCCGAAGCAGACGTCCTGCATGTAGCAGCCCTCGCACTTCGAGGTCTTCACCTTGTCCTTGTCCATGGTCGTGGACAGGTGACACTCGCCGCAGGTGTTCGCGTTGAGGCGCCGCACGATGTACTGGCGCACCTCAGGCGTCGGCTTGATGTCGAAGGTGTCGAGCAGCCAGCACAGCGGGTTCTCGCAGTAGCTCAGGTAGAAGTGGATCTTGGCCGCCATCAGGCGCTCGGCGGCGGCGCGGATGGGCTTCTTCAGCTCGGTGTAGGTCGGGAACTTCTCCATCCGGTTCAGGATGCGTCCGTGGGGCTGCAGCGGCGACAGGATGACGCCCTCCAAGCCCGGGAAGTTCTCGCAGATGTAGTCGATGGTCTCGGCGAAGGTGTCGATGTTGTCGCTGGTGATGACCGCGTTCAGCGACACCTCCAGGCCCGCGTCCAGCGCGTTCTTGATGCCCTCGTGGGTCTTCTTCCACGTGCCCGGCGCGCGGGTCATGCGGTCGGAGACCTCCTCGATGTGGCTGTGAAAGCTGATGAGGGCGTCGTCCAGCCCGGCGCGCACCATGGCGTCCAGGTAGACCTTGTCCTTGAAGCGGATGCCGTTGGTCTGGAGCACCACGCGCCCGATTCCCAGGTGCTTGGCGTACGCCGTCAGCATCACGAGGTCTTTGCGCAGCGTCGGCTCGCCGCCGGTGAAGTTGACCACCGCGTCGCGGGGCTTCAGCGAGGCGATCTGGCGCAACATCCGCTTGATGTAGCCGGTCTGCGAGCTGAAGTCGCTGCCGCCTTCCTCCAGGATGTTGCAGAAGTCGCAATCCTGGCTGCACCGGCCGTCGATCCGAAGAAAAAACGCCTTTGGGTGCAGGCAGTTAGCGCGCGAGTAGATGCTGCGGAGAAACGGGTTCTCCTCAGGCGCGAGCGCTTCGCGTGCGTCGTGCGCGTCGGTCTGCATCGTCAAGAGCCTACCACCGTCCATGCTGCCCTTGCGAGACAGCCCCCGGCCCGTATTAGGACCCCTGAGGTCCACTTTGTCACGCTGGGGGTGCGGACAGGGGGCCGCGCGCCCGTAACCGATACAGCGGGATCTCGCGCCCACCCATGTGGTCTTTGAAGCGCGCGTCCCCGGCCCCCACGGGCGAGAAGCCGTAGTCCACCCGGCGCGCGCCCCGGTCGATGGCCGCTGAGACGGCGGCCCACACCGCGAGATTGTTGGGGTTGCGGTCCCAGTGCGCGCGGTCGGACGCGCCGTCCACCAGCATCCCGTACCCGTCGACCACCAACCACAGCACGCACGCCGCCGGCTGGTCGTCGGCCCGCGCGACCGTCAGCCCGACCGCGTCCGGTCCGAACACGTCCCGCAGCGTGCGGATCAGCCCCGGGTGCGGGGGCCGCCCGCCGAGGGCCGCCGACTTCATGCTCGACAGGCCGAACCACGCCCCGTCCTCCGCGTCGTGGTCCACCCGGCAGCCCATCCGCTCGGCCTTGGCCACGCCCTGGCGCCCCACGCGGCGCAGCCGACTCCACGCCTCGGCGCGGTCGGCGGCGACGAGGTGGTGGCCCAGGCAGTGAAGCTCAGCGCCTGCGCTGCGCACGCCCGGCGGCAGGTTGATCGCGCAGCCGCCACCGAGTGAATCGCCGTTCACTTCGCCGACCGCGACCCCCGCCAACCCGTACATCCGGTCCGGCAGCGCCTCGACCCCGCCGCCAGGCGCGTGCCAGCGCACCAGCCGCCCTACCCCGACGTCCACGGCGTCCCACCGCCCGCCAGCCAACCGCGTCCACGTCTCCGCGAACCCCTCGATGAGGGCCGATGGCACGGGCACCGCCGACGACCCCGTCCTCGACGCTGACCTTCACGCCCCCGCTGGTGTCCGCGGTGAACGCGAAGGCGTGCTCGCCGGACTCCGCC
>JAWKRR010000009.1:0-155886 GCA_041389525.1 Myxococcota bacterium
ACGAGCCGGCGGTCGTCACCGTGCTCAAGGGGCAGTCGGCGTCCTTCACCGGGACCCTGCGCGAGGCCGGGCTGACGACGCTGACCTTGGGCACCGACCCGACGCCGCTGATCCTCGTCGAGGTGGGCACCGGCCCCGTGGGGACGGACCCCACCGCCGACGCCACGGGCTGGACGATGACCCCGGCGAAGCCCGACCTGACCTGGAACGCGGCCGGCGTCGGCGATCCGGCGGACGACCGGTACGCGGCGTCGCTCAGCGCCAGCAAGATCGGCCTCTTCGACGTCGCGCTTCGCGTCTCGGTCGACGGCGGGCTGAGCTGGACCTGGTGCGACCGAGACCCGAAGACGCCAGGAAACGACGGCTCCGAAGACGGCTACCAGACCGCGCGCGCCGGACATCTCACCGTCGGCGCCACGCCCTGCGACCCGAACCCGTGCACCGCGCCGCCCGCGCCGACCTGCGACGGCGACGTGCTGACCACGCACCCCGTCCCGGGCGGCTGCGCGGTCAGCGGGAGCAGCGGCCTCTGCACCTACACGGAATCGCAGGTGAACTGCGCGGCGCTGGGCGGCGCATGCAGCGGCGGAGCCTGCGTCGGGACCGCGCCAAAGCCGGCGCCCGACGAGGTCGCCATCGTCGAGCTGATGGTCGATCCGGCGAAGGTGAGCGACCAGTCTGGCGAGTGGATCGAGCTCGCGAACGTGTCCGGCCACGCCGTGCTCCTCGACGGGTGCGTGCTCGAGGACCTGGTCGGCGGCGAGAAGCACACCATCGCGCCGACCACGCCCCTGTTGGTGCAGCCGGGCGCGGTGGCGCTGCTCGGCCGCTCGACGGACACCCTGAAGAACGGCGGCGCGCCGGTGCAGTACGCCTACGGCAACGGGTTTCTGCTCTCGAACACGGTGGACGCGGTGATCCTGCGCTGCGACGGCGCCATCGTGGCGATGGTCGAGTTTGACGACGACCTGTGGCCCTTTGGCCCGGGGGTGGCCATGCAGCTTGACCCCAGCGCCTTCGGTGCGCCGGCCGCGGCGCTGCCGACGGCGTGGTGTGCGGCGTATCAGCCATATGGAGCCGGAGACCTCGGCAGCCCCGGCGCGCCCAACCCGCCCTGCCCCAAGGCGGACCTGCCCGACTGGTGCCGACTTCAGCTCGACGCGCCCATCTCAGCCCACGCGGGCGTCGAGGTCAGCGCGCACGGGCGCGTTCGCAAAGACGGGCTGACCACCCTGAGCGGCGCGACCGACCCGAACCCGCTGCTGCTGGCCCAGCTTGGCTACGGACCGCAGGGTTCTAGCCCCGAGACCCTGACCGCCAGCTGGAGCTTCCTCTCGGCCGAACCCGACGCGGGCTGGCTTGACACCGACGAGCCCGGGGTCGACGACTACGTGGCGCGCTTCCCGGCGCCGCCCGCGGGCACCCGCGACGTGGCCTTCCGCTTCTCGGTCAACGGCGGGCTCTCGTGGCTCTACTGCGACCGCGCGACGGGCGCCGCGGGCGAGGACGGGTCCGACAACGGCTACCAGACCGCCAACGCGGGCGCCCTGGTCACCACGGCAGGCCCCTGCGACCCGAACCCGTGCGCGACGCCGCCGGCCGCGACCTGCGCGGGCGATCTGCTGACCACCTGGGCCACGCCCGGCGCCTGCGTGGTCGACGGCGACGCGGCCTCGTGCAGCTACACGCCGTCGGAGCGTGACTGCGCGGCGGCTGGCGGCGCGTGCACAGCCGGCGCCTGCGAGGGCACGGCGAGCCCGCCCGAGATCGGCTCGGTCGTGATCACCGAGCTCTTGCGCGACCCGGTCGCCGTCAGCGACGCCCTGGGCGAGTGGGTCGAGCTGCGCAATGTCGGCTCGACCACCGTGGACCTCTGGGGCTGCGTGTTCGGCGACGACGGCACCGAGAAGCACGTCATCGACCCCGGCGGCCCGCTGCTCTTGGCGCCCGGGGACTACTTGGTGCTTGGCGAGTCCGACGCGCTGGACCTCAACGGCGGCGTCGAGGTCGACTACGTCTACAGCGGCGTCACGCTGACCAACACGACCGCGGATGAGGTGGTGCTGAGCTGCGCCGGCGACGTGATCGACCGCGTGGCGTGGGCGGCGACGGGCTGGCCCAAGGCCGCCGGGAAGTCGATGCAGTTGGACCCGGCGGCGCTCGACGCGGTGTCCAATGACGCCGCGGCCTCGTGGTGCAACGCAACAAGCACCTACGGAAAGGGCGACAAGGGCACCCCTGGTTCGGACAATGTGAGCTGCCCGGTTGACCCCTGCGCGACCGTCGTGTGCGGCGCAACACCCGCGCCGGACTGCAGCGGCGGGGTGGCGCGGACCTACGGCGAAGGCGGGGTGTGCAGCGCGGGCGTGTGCCAGTGGCCGGTCGCCTCCACCGTCGACTGTGTCGGGTCGGGCCTAGTCTGCCTCGCGGGCGCCTGCGTGCCGGCCGGCGCGATGCCCGCCATGGGCGAGATCGTGGTCAGCGAGCTGATGGTGCGCCCGCTCGCGGCGGCTGGCGCAGGCGGGCAATGGATCGAGCTGACCAGCACCGTGGACGCGCCCCTGCTCATCGGGGGATGCGCGCTGGAGAGCGCCGGCGACGCGCCCTGGCCCATCCCGGCGGGCATCGTGCTGGGCGCCGGGCAGCGGCTGGTCATCGCGGCGAGCTCAGACCCCAGCCAGAACGGCGGCGTGGCGGCGGCTTTGGCCCACGACGGGGCCATCGAGCTGGACGCGGAGGGCGACTCGGTGGCGCTGACCTGCGGGGGCACGCTCATCGACGGCGTGGGCTTCGACTCGCTGGACTGGCCGTGGTCTGACGGCCGCTCGCTCAGCCTCGACCCGAGCGCGGCAGACGCGGTGACCAACGACACGCCGGACGCCTGGTGCTTGGCGACGAGCAGCTACGGCCTCGGCGATCTGGGCAGCCCCGGCGAGGCGAACCCTGCCTGCCCGGCGCCGAACGCCGTGGACCGCTGCCGCCTCGAGGCGCCCGCCGCGCTGAGCCTGCTGGTGGGCGAGAGCGCCGCGGTCCGGGCGCGCTACACCGAGGCGGGCATCACCGACCAGAGCGCCGGCACCGACCTGGACGCGCGCGTCGTGGTGCAGCTAGGCCGCGGCCCCGTGGCCAGCGATCCCGTGGTGGACGCGGACTTGTGGTCGCTCATCGACGCGACGCCGAACCCCGACTGGCTAGACACCGCCGAGCCGGGCTACGACGAGGCGCTGGGCTTGCTGGTCTCGGCCGAGGCTGGCGTGTGGAGCTACGCGTTCCGAGTCTCCGTGGACGCAGGCCGCAGCTTCGTCTGGTGCGATCTGGCGGGTCCGGACCCCGGTCAGGACGGCTCCGAAGACGGGTATCAAGCCGCGCTGGCGGGCGCTCTGACCAGCGTGGGGGACCCGTGCGCGCCCAACCCGTGCGTGGTGCCGCCGCCGCCGTCGTGCCAGGACGACCTGCTCGTCACCCCGACCGGGGTGGGGGTGTGCACCTCCGATTTGGCAGGCGCGAGCTGCGCTTTCGACGAGCTGACGACCGACTGCGCCGCCTTGGGGGGCACCTGCGACAGCGGCGCGTGCGAGGGCGTCTCGACCGTCCCGGGCCCAGGCCACGTCGTCTTCACCGAGATCATGAACGACCCGGTCCTGACCACCGACCCGAACGGCGAGTGGCTGGAGCTTACGGTCGTCGGACCCAACCCGGTGGAGCTGTCGGGCTGTATCTTGCAGAGCGACGGCGACAGCGACCGCGTGATCTCCGCGGGGGTGTCGCTGGTGGTGGTGCCCGGCCTTCACGTGGTCTTCGCCCGCAAGGCGGACCCGGCGGTCAACGGCGGGGTGGCGCCGACCTGGAGCTGGCTCACCGGGCTGACCCTGGGCAACGGCGCAGACGCCGTGCGGCTGCTCTGCGGCGGGCAGCTGATCGACGCGGTGGCGTGGGACGGGGGGCCGGCCTTCCCCGCGATCCCCGGGGCGTCGATGCAGCTCAGCGCGAGCGCGACGGACGCGAACGCCGCGGCCACCAACGACCTCGGCGCCTCGTGGTGCGCCTCCAAGCTGGGGTACGGGCTGGGGGACCTGGGTTCGCCGGGCGCACCCAACGCGGGCTGCCCATGACCAAGCGCCGCGTCGCCACCTTTGATATCGGCACCCACACCACCAACTTCCTGGTCGCTGACGTCGAGGATGGCCGCCTGAGCTGCGTCCGCGAGGTCTTGCGCTTCACGCGCCTGGGCGAAGGTCTGAAGCCGGGAGGGCCGGCGCTGCCTGAAGCCTTGGCGCGCCTGGACGCCGCCCTCGACGAGCTGGTGGGCATCGCCGACGCCCTGGAGGCCGACTGCTACCTGGCGGGCCTGACCAGCGCCGCCCGCGACGCGTCGAACCGCGACGCGATCGTCGCGACCGTGACCCGGCACGGCATCGACGGGCGAGTGCTCAGCGGCGACGAGGAGGCCGACCTGACGCTTGCCGGCGTGCTCAGCGCGTTGGGGCCGGGCGAGGTCACGGTCATCGACATCGGCGGCGGATCGACCGAGATCGTGCGCGGAGCACCAGGCGCCATCAGCGTGCGAGCGAGCCTCGAGATCGGCAGCGTGCGGTTGCGCGATCGGCACTTCGCGACCTCGCCGCCCTCGCCGGAGGCCGTGGTGGCCTTTCGCCGCGATGTGCACGCCGCCCTCGACGCCGCCGGGCTGCCGCGCCCGCTGGCGGGCCCGGTGGTGGGCGTCGCCGGGACCGTGGCCTGCTTGGCGGGCCTCGCGTCGGGGCTCGACGAGCTGGACCCCGCCCGGCTCGAGGGCTGCACGCTCTCAGCGGTGACGGTCGGCCGCCTGGCGCGGCACCTCCTGACCCTCAGCCCCGCCGAGGTGCTCGCCCTCGCGCCCGCGCTCTTAGAGGGCCGCGCCGAGCTGCTGCCGAGCGGCGCGACCCTGCTGGACGTCCTGCTCGAGGCCCTCCAGGTGCGCGAGCTGCGCTTCTGCACGCGCGGCCTCCAGCACGGGCTCGCGCTCACCGCGACGGGCTGAGCGCGGGCCCTCGACGCGCGCTCACGCGGCGCCGGCCAGCTTCATGTGCGCGTGGGTGTCCAGCACGTGCCGAAAGCTCACCGCGCGCCCGGCGTCGTCGAACTGCCACAGGTGCAGCTCCAGGTCGGTCGCGCGCCGCCCCGTCGGCTTCCAGGTGATGTCGATCTGAATCACCGCGGCCACGCGGGTCTCGCTGGCGAGGAGGTCGACGACCTCGAAGCGGTGGAACTCCATGCCGGCCAGCGACTGAAAGAAGGCGAGCACCCCCTCCCGTCCACGGCGGTGTTGAATCCACGGGACCGAGTCCACCTGGTGGCCGTAGTCCCAGTCCACATCGGGATGCAGGCGCTCGATGATCGCGGGGATGTCTCCGCTCCCGAACGCCTCGTAGATCTTCGCGACGGTTTCGACATTGCTCATGAGTCGACCCTCCACGGTGATGGCGCCGGTCGAGATGACCGCGCACCTCGCCTACGAGGCAGGGCGTCCGTCGGATCGGCGCGGCGCGAAATGTTTCGAGTTCGACCCATGATCGCGGCTGAACTCGAGGCCGCGCAACGTTCAGACGCGCTGTGTCGGCGACGTGACCAAGGCCGCCCAGCCGTCCATCGTCAGCGGGCTGAAGGTGGCGGCGGACTCGTCGAGATGGAAGAGCGGGTCGCTCACCCTCCCCGGGTCGGCGCCTTCGGACTGCAGCCGGGTCTTGTCCACCTTCAGCGAGGCGGTGGTCGGCAGCGTCGCCACGAGGCGGACGAAGCGAGGGCGGGCCGGGGGCGTGAGGTTCTTCGCGACCAAGCGGTACAACGCCTCGCCGTCGAAGGCCGCGCCCGGGGTGAGCTCGAGGGCGGCCATCCCCGCGCGCCCCTCGCGGCCGGGCAGCGAGACGCCGTAGACCGTCGCCAGCGCCACGAAGCTGGCCTCCGAAATCACCGACGCCACCTGGGCGCTGGAGACGTTCTCGCCCTTCCAGCGGAAAGTGTCGCCGAGGCGGTCGACGAACCAGAAGTCGCCGTCCTCGTCGCGGCGCATCAGGTCGCCGGTGTCGAACCAGGCGTCGCCGGGCTCGAAGAGATCGCGCAGCACGCGGCGCGAGGTCGTCTCAGCGTCCACGTAGCCCTCAAAGCGCGCCAGAGGGTGCTCGGAGTCGATGCGCGAGACCATCAGGCCGGGCTCGTCGGGCTCACAGCGCTGGGCGAAGCCGTCGCTCGTCCGAAGCGGCGCCTCCGCGACCATGTCCCAGCGCAAGAGCGCGACCTCGCCGGCGCCCGTGATGGGCTGCCCCACCGAGCCGATCTTCTCGCCGCTGACGTTGGCGAGCACGACGTTCCCCTCGGTGGATCCGTAGAACTCGAGGACCCGGGCGGGGCCGAAGCGGGCGAGCAGCTGCTGCCACACCTCGCCGCGCATGCCGTTGCCGACGAAGAGGCGCACCGGGTGGTCGGACTCGTCGGGGCGGCCGGGCGCGCTGACCAGATAGCGGCACAGCTCGCCGACGTAGACGACCACGTCGGCGCCGTAGCGGCGGACGTCCTGCCAGAAGCCGCTGGTGGAGAAGCGAGGGGCCAGGGCCAGGCGCGAGCCACCGCAGAGCGCTGCGCCACACGCGACCAGGATGCCGGTGGCGTGGTGGAGAGGCAGCGCGCAGTAGACGGTGCTGCGCGGGGTCAGCTCGCAGAGGATCGACGCCCAGAGGCCGGCGGCGACCTGGCGCATGTTGGTGATGCGAGCGGCTTTGGGGAGGCCGGTGGTGCCGGAGGTGAAGAGCAGGAGCGACAGATCTCGGGCGTGCCCTCCGTCCACACCGATGCCCTCGGGGGGCGTGCTCGGCTGCTTGGAGACCTCGGGGTCCAGGTCGACCGCGCCGGCGGGCACCGCGACCTGGGCTTGGGTGCTGCCCAGGACCCACACGGGGCGGGCGCCGGCGGCTTTTAGTGAGGCGGGGGCGCGCTCGGAGTCGGAGATGATCGCCTCGACGCTGCCGGCGGCCAGCGCGTGGGTGAGCGAGCCGCCGCGGGCGTCGGCGTTGAGCAGCACGGCCACGGCGCCCAGGCGGTTGAGGGCCGTGACCGCCGTGAGGTAGTCGGGGTGGTTGCCCATGAAGACGGCGACGTGGCGGCCGCGGCTGATGCCGAGCTCCCACAAGGCGCGGGCGAGCTGATTCACGCGGCCGTCGGCTTGTTCGTAGGTGTAGGCGCGGCCGCCCCAGAGGAAGAAGGTCTGGTCGGGGATGGCGCGGGCCTGCTCGCTGAGGATGCGGGCCATGCTGACCTTGGTGTGGTCGGCGAGGCTCAGCAGGCGGACCAGGCGCGGGAGCTGCCAGCGGGCACCGGAGGCGAGGCCGGTGAGCACGAGCGAGGCGTCGCCGAGGCTGTGCCAGGCGGCGCGGGCGGCGCGGGCGACGAGATCCATGCCCGGCGCCTCATCGGCCTCCGGGGCGGCGGCCGCGCGGGGCGGCTCGTCGGAGAGCGCGGTCGGCATGGGACCGCGGTCGGATCGCCAGCGGACCCACTGGGCCACGGCGGGCCAGGTGAGGGTCAGGGCGCGGGAGCCGACGACGAGGCCGAAGTGGCCTGCGTTGACGGCGATGGAGTGGGCCTCGGCGTTGGGTGCGGCGCGCTCGATGGCGCGGACGGAGCCGGGGCGGGCGAACTCGTCGCGGGTGCCCACGAAGTACAGGATCGGACAGGAGATATCGGCCAAGGAGACGCTGCGGCCGGCGATGACGAAGCCGCCCGAGGTCATGCGGTTCTGGACGACAAACTGAAGCGCGAACTCGCGAAATGCAGGCCCGGGCCAACCGATGAAGCCCTCGCCACCGAGGAAGCGGCGCTGGGGCTCGCTGCGTTCGAGGGCCGCGCGGTCGTGCAGCACGCCCAGGGTGCCGAAGAGGTGCTTGAGCTCTTGGCGCGGGCTGAGCAGCTTGAAGCCGGTGCTGGTCAGCGCGCCGGGGAGGCCCTCGATGCGGTCCAGCGCGCCGGCGAGGCCTTGTCCGAGCGCTGAGAAGAAGCGCTCGGCGAGGGTGTCGTCGAGGCGAACCGGCAGGTTGCGGCGCATGTCCACGGGGCTGCCCAGGGTGATGACCGAGGCGACGTCCTGGGAGTGGCGGAGGGCGGCGGCCTGGTAGGCGAACATCCCGCCTTGGGAGTAGCCACCGAGGTGGACGGGGCCGCCCGTGCGCGCGACGACCTCGGCGATGGCGCGGTCGACGGCTAGGACGTGGTCGTCGAGGGTGCGGGACATGCCGCCCTCGGCGTGTTCGGGCGCGCCGAAGTCGGCGACCCAGACGTCCACGCCCTGGGACGTCAAGCTGGCCACGGCGGAGAGCTCGGGCGAGATGTCATAGACGTCCGCGGTCACCATCAGCGGCGGGATGAGCAGCAGCGCGTGGCCGGCGGGCTCGGCGACCGGCGGCCCGTGGTAGTGGCGCAGCGAGAGCACGCCCTCGCTGAGCGCCACGTCAAAGGGCGCACGGTACGGCTCGCCGAGGCGTCCTTTCGCCAGGATCTCCCAGGCGTTTTCGGCGCCTCGCCCCCACGCGCGCACCCGCCGGCGCATCTGTTCTATGGGGCCGCGTCTGCGTGCCTCACCGCTCTCGGCCGCCATGGCTCTGCCTCGTCCCTGCCCCCCGCCAACACACGAGCGCAGCGGTCCGGTGGCTTGTTCGGGGGTTCACCGGTGGGTGGTCCGGCGCCCGTGACCACTGGACTTCGTTGACACCGGCCCTGGCGCCCAGTATGCGACGCTCATGGAAGACTCCACAAGCCACGACCACCTCGAGGTCTTTCGCCCAGTCCCTCGCACCGGCGTGATTTACGTCATGCACGAGGCCATGGCCCGGGGTTTCCACTACGGCCACCCGGACTGGGCCAATCTCGGTCAGGGCGCGCCTGAGACCGGCCCGCTGCCGAACGCCGCGCCGCGCGTCGAGAGCATCTCGCTGGACTCGGCGATCCACGAGTACGGCCCCGTGGTCGGGATGATGGAGCTGCGCGAGGCTGTGGCGGCGCTCTACAACGCGCGCTACCGCCGCGGGATGCCGTCGCAGTACACCGCGGAGAACGTCGCCATCTCGGCCGGCGGGCGCACCGGGCTCACGCGGCTGGCGGCAGCCATGGGGCCGATTCATCTCGGCCATCTGCTGCCCGACTACACCGCTTATGAAGAGCTGCTCGAGATCTTCAAGGCCTTCGTCCCCATCCCGATCGCGCTGAACCGCGACCAGGGCTTCACCCTGAGCCCGGCGCGCCTGCGCGAGGAGATCGTCGGCAAGGGGCTCTCCGCGCTGCTGCTGTCGAACCCGTGCAACCCCACGGGCCACGCCATCCGCGGAGACGCGCTGGCCGAGTGGGTCGCCATCTGCCGAGATCTGGGCTGCTGGCTGATCCTGGACGAGTTCTACGCGCACTATCTCTACGGCGCCGCGGCCGTGGAAGACGGCCCCTCGCTCAGCGCCTGCCGCTACGTCGAGGACGTCAATCGCGACCCGGTCGTGGTCGTCGACGGGCTGACCAAGAACTGGCGCTACCCCGGGTGGCGCCTGTCGTGGACGGTCGGGCCGCGCTCGGTGATCGAGCGGGTGGCGTCCGCGGGGTCGTTCCTCGACGGCGGCGCCTCGCACCCGCTGCAGCGCGCCGCCCTCCCCTTGCTCACTCAAGAGGTCGCCGACCGCGAGGCGCGCGCGATCCAGGCGGTCTTCGCCGACAAGCGCGCGCTGATGCTGCGTCGGCTGACCCAGATGGGCATCTCCACGCCCGCGCAGCCCGAGGGTGCCTTCTACGCGTTCGCGGCGCTCGATGAGATGCCGCCGGCGCTCCGCGACGGGATGGCCTTCTTCCGCGCGGCCCTCGAGCGCCAGGTGATCTGCGTGCCGGGCGCCTTCTTCGACGTGAACCCGGGCCAGCGGCGCAGCCACATCCCGTCGCGCATGACCCGCTTCGTGCGCCTCAGCTTCGGGCCCGACATGGCGCAGCTCGAGAGCGGCCTCGACCGGTTGGACGCGATGATTCGCGAGGCGTGATCGATCTCTTCGCGATGTTCGGTATCGGGCTGGTGGGGTCGGTGATCTGGGTGCTGAACCCGGAGGTCTCGGCGGTATTTTACGGCGACCGCGGCTGGCACCCGCTGCTGGTCGGGCTGCTCATCGGCGCCGGGCAGTGCACGACCTACACGGGGCTGTACTTCGGCGGTGAGGTGCTCGCGCGCCGCTGGAAGTGGCTGCACGACAACATCGAACGCACCCGGACGCGCTACGAGCGGCACCTCGAGCGCGGCTACCTCACCGCGATGCTGCTGAGCGCAATTATCGGAGTCCCCCCGCCGCTCATCGTCGCAGGCTTGGCCGGCGGGTTCGGCATCCCCTGGCGACACGTGATGCCGGTCGCGCTCGCCGGACGAATCATTCGCCTCGGGGTGCTGGCGGCCGTGGGCGACCGACTGCTCGATTGGTTCCGCGACGACGTGCTCGGGTGGTTCGGTTCCACCTGATTTATCTGCGTTCTGGGACGGGCGGGCCCGCGTCGCGATTGACATCGCGGGCTTCATGCGGGTAAGGCAACCGCCGTCCAGGTGACCGGCGGCCGTCATGCGTCCCGGGGGACGGCCAATCGCACCGGAGGTTTCGTGAGTAAAGAAGAAGGCATCGTCGTTGAAGGCACCGTGGTCGAACCACTCAAGAACGCGATGTTTCGCGTCGAGTTGGACAACGGCCACAAGGTCTTGGCGCACGTCTCCGGGAAGATGCGCAAGTACTACATCCGCATTCTGCCGGGCGACCGGGTCACGGTGGAGCTGTCGCCCTACGACCTCGAGCGTGGGCGCATCACCTACCGCGCGAAGTAACGGAGCTCAGCCTTTGAGCTGAGCCAGCAGCGATTGGAGGGCGGCGGTTGAGAGGCCGGCGTCCTGACCGCGGGCGATGTAGCGCCCCATCAGCATCCGGGTCTGGTCGCCCACCTTGGTGAAGTGCCACGCGAGGTAAGGCTCGAGCGGCAGCGGAACCAGCTTCGGGGCGACCGCGAGCAGAAAGCGCAGCCAGCCGGGGGACACGCGGCGCGCGAAGCCTGGGACGGGCAGGTCGAGCTCGTGGGAGACGACGGCGAGGGCCTCCTGCGAGGCTGCCGCGGCTGCGGCTAGGCGATCGCCGGTCTTCAGGGTGGCGAAGGACCAGTCCGCGGCCTCCAGCGCGACGAGGTGCGGCATGAGCACGGCGGAGATGCTGGCGGCGCTCTCGGGGGCGCGCCGGACGTGACGGGCGGGCCAGCCGCCGGCGCGCAGGGCCTTGGTGACCTGGGCGACCGCGGGCTTTTCGCCGTCGAAGGGGACCTTGGTCGCGGGCGGCAACCACCAGGCGATGCCTGCCGGTTGGTCCTCGTAGCCGGGCAGCGGCGACTGGTAGGAGATGAGCGGGATGACGCCGCGCACGAGCCGGTCGACGGGCCAGCGCTCTTCGAGCCAGCGGCGGTCCTCGAGGCCGGGCTGCAGCGCCACGAGGAGCTTGGCGTCGATCTTCTCGAGGATGTCGGAGAAGCCTGGCTTTCGCAGCGCGGTCGATGACACGCAGAGCCAGAGCTGATCGTAGCGCTCCATGGCCGCCTCGCGCAGGCCGCTGAAGACCGCGTGCGGAACGAACACCGAGGACTCCGGTTTGCGCCACAGCCGCAGCTCGTGCAGGCGGTAGCCATCCTGGGCCTCGCCCGCGTGGGCGGGCTTGACGAGGAACCCGACCTCGGCGCCGCCGCGGGCCAAGATGTCGCCGTAGACCTGACCTACGGCGCCGGCACCCACGATGAGAACTTTCACGAGACCTCCGGCCGCCCCGGTGCGGGCGCCCCGGGGTTCGATATAGCGGTGAGCGCTCGAGTCGATGGTCAGAGGAGGCCGGGCGCGGCGGCGCTGGCGAGTCGGAAACCGGGGGCGATGCCCGGCATCGGTGAGGATTTCCTGCGCGGTCCAGCGGCGTCGCGACCAAGTCCGACTGCATCGAGGTGAGCGGTCACCGCTGTAGCACGACGAAGGCGTCGCCGGAACGTGATAGACGGTGCGGCGATGATCGAGATGGACGACCAGCGCAAGGTGCTCCGCTATTGGCTGGAGGTGCTGCGGCACGAATCGGCCACGACCGCGGGCTTCGCGGCGCACCCCGAGGGCATGGCCGACGGCCCCTTCGAGCCGAATCTCGCGTGGCCGGCCAGCGATCTCTCGCATTTCGAGCTGCCGCTGAACGAGGGGGGCGACGCCTTGGCGCAGCTGCTGACGCGGCGACGTCAGACCCTGTTGATCGAGCCGCTCACTGCAGCGCACATCGGGTTCTTCGAACGATGGTTGGCGCGCGCGGTGCGGCGAATGCGCCTACGTCGCGGCGGCGCACCATGGCTCGAGGCCGAGCCGGACCTGTTTATCGGGTTCCCGGTGGTGCAGCGCACAGACCGGCGCGAGACGCTGCTGATGCCGCTGCTGGAGCTGCAAGTGCTGCCGACGTGGATCGACCGCGATGGCGGCGTCTGGCGGCCGGAGGATTTCGGGCAGCTGGGCCACGACGACCCGCCGCCGGTGGCGCTGGAGCTGACGCTGTCCGACGACGCGGCGCTGGTGGTGCCGTATCTGCTGAACCAGGCGACGTTGCAGCGCGCGGCGGGGCTGGAGCCGCACACGGTGGCTGAGCTGACGGCGTGGTTGGGCGAGCGGCCGGGGATCTCGCCCGAGGAGATGATTCTGGCGGTGGCGACGACCTTGCGCGGCGGGAGCGTCGGCAACCTGCCGGAGCTTCCCGACGGGCTGAGCGCGGGGCAGATGCTGGACGGCTTGGCGGGCGAGCTGAGCCGGGCCATTCGCGGGCGGGGCGACGCGAGCCTGCTGCCGCGGGTCGCGGTCTTCGAGGGCGGCGCGAGCGTGCCGACCGCGCGGGTTCAGGAGGAGCTGGTTCGATTGGCGACGCCCGACGAGTCGATGCCGCGCTTTCCGGAGTGCCTCGACCGCGTGCTGAGCGGCGAGCGACCGCCGCTGGTCACCGCGCCGCACCGGGCCCTGCGGTATCCGCGCGAGCTGACGCCCGCACAGACCCGCGCGATCTCGGCGTGCAGGGCGAGCGCGCTGGTCTGCGTCGAGGGGCCGCCGGGGACAGGGAAGACCGAGCTCATCGTGAGCCTCGCGGCCGAACACCTCGTGGATTGCGTGGTGCGCGGCGTCTACGACAGCCGTGGGGCCGAGGCGGGCATCCTGGTCGTCACCAGCACGAACAATCAGGCGGTGGACCACGCGCTGCGGCCGCTTGAGTCGTGTGGGGCCGTGCCGGTGGCGCTGCGCCTGGGCAACCGACAGGTCAGCGCGACGCGCACGGCCATGAGCCTGGCGCGGGTGGAGGGGCTCCTGGCCGCCGCGGACGCGTCGCTGGCGGCGGGCGAGCTGGACCAAGCCCTGGCGCGCTTTGCGGCGACGCGGAGCCTCGTCGACGCGCTCGACGCGCAGGATCCGGACGCGTGGAGGCGGCGCACGGCGCTCTTCGAGGCCGCGATCCTGGTGCGCGACGCCTGGGCCCGCACTCAGCGGGACTCCATCCTGACCTTGCTGCGGCTGGACCGGCGGCCCCGCGACATGCCGATGTGGCAGCCGACCTGGCTCGAGGAGCCCGAGTGGCGGGGCCTGGTGTGCGCCCTCTTTCCGATCGTCGGGACCACGCTGTTGTCGCTGGGCTCGGGCTTTCCGCTGGAGCCGGGCGTCATCGAGCAGCTCGTGGTCGACGAGGCCGGCCAGTGCCATGCCCCCTACGCCGCGAGCGCGCTCTTTCGCGCGCGCCGGGCGCTCATCATCGGCGACATCCACCAGCTCGAACCCATCGTCGGGCTCTCGCCGCCAGAAGACGACCGCCTGCTCGCTCGCGCGGGCCTCGACGCGACCGACGAGCGCACCACGCCCTTCCGGATGGCGCCGCCGCGCACGGCGTCCGTGCAGACCCTGACCGAGCGCGCCGCGGCCGAGATCGTGCCGTTGCGCCAGCATTTCCGGTGCCAGCCCGACATCATCGGCATCTCCAGTCGACTGGTCGGCTACGAGCTGGAGGTGCGCACGCCGCCGCGCTCGCTGGCCGTCATGTGCGACCTGCTGGTGGCGCCGGCGCTGATGCTGCCAACCCACGGCGCCCAGCGCGCATGGGGTCGAAGCCAGCAGAACCCCGACGAGGCCGCGCGGGTCGTCGAGCTGGCCGCGCGGCTCGTCGACGACGGCATCCCGGCCGGCGAGATCGGCATCGTCACCCCCTATCAAGCGCAGTACCACCTGCTGCGGCGACTGCTGCAGCGGCGCGGGCTCCCGGTAGGCGGCGGCTCGCTGGGCGGCGTGGGGGCGGGCCAGGAGGAGTTCGATGCCATCCTGCTGGGCACGATTCACCGGCTGCAGGGCGGCGAGCGCGACGTGGTCCTCCTCTCCATGGTGGCACGCAGCGCGCAGGCCCTCCGCTGGATCGACGAGCGCCCCAACCTGCTGAACGTGGCCGTCAGCCGCGCCCGCGTTCACCTGGTCGTCGTCGGCGACCCGGAGACGCTGCGCTGCGGCCGCCACACGCGCCACCTCGTCGACAGCATCCCGCCCGAGGCTTGGCTGACCCAGGACGCCTGAGGGGCGGCGACGGTTGACCGCTACGAGGCCGAGTCCTGCGGACCGGTCTCCTGGATCACCCGCTCCAGCACCGCGCGTTGCTGCAGCAAGAAGGAGGGGCCGCGCTGCACGATGCCGTCGGCCGTCTCGAGGAAGCCGTCGAGCTCGTGGACGAACTGCTCGATCTCGGGCACGTCGCGCTGCGCATAGGGGTTGGCCTGCAGGCGCTTCAGGCGCCCGGCCAGCTTGGCGCGTGAGGTCGCCCAGCGCGCCTGGTCGGCGGCGAGCTCGCGGCGCTGAGCCTCGATGGTCTGGACCAGCCCGCGCAGACGCTCGGCCAACGCGGTCAGGGCCGGGGCGGCCGCCATCACCACAGGAGACGCCACCGCTCCGGGCTCACCGCCACGGCGGCCCTCGCGCTCGACCTCGGCCCGCAGCGCCTGCAGCCGCGTGTACGCCTGGTCGAGATCTTCGGCGAGCGCCTCGGAGTCGAAGGGCGACCCGGGTCGCGTCTGCTCGGGCATCGTGATGGGCATCCCGGCCATCACCGTCGCGTCCTGGTCCATCTCGTAGGCCTCGAGCGCCAACCTCGCGGCCGCCAACTCAAGGCGCAGCGACTCGATCTCGTCGGACTGAGCGGCCGCAGCGGTGTGGGCGGCGTTCAGGCTCGTGACCGCGGCCTTGGCTTCGGCCAGCTCGGCCCGCAGCTCCTCGAGCGCCGTCTCGTCGCCGCCCGCCGCCTCGAGGGCCTCGTGCGCCCGCTCCAAGGAGACCTGGAGGGCGTCGGCCCGCGCCGCGTTCTCGGCGCTCTCGCCCCGCGCCGCGTCCAGCTCTTCGCGCAACTCAGCCAGCTCGGCCGCCCCAGCGACCGCCGAGCCCGCCTGAGTCGCCTCGCGCAGCAGCGACTCGGTGGAATCAAGCGCCAGCCGCGCCGACTCCAGCTCCTCGTCGCGTTCGGCCAACGCCTCGCGCAAACGCTCGACCTCCCGAGCGCGTGCCTCCAGCTCGGCGCGCTCGGCGGCGCCCGCGGCCGTCGCCTCGTCGTCGCCCTGGCCCGCCGCCGCCTTGAGCGCCGCCAGCTCGGACTCCCGCGCCTGCAGCGACGCCCGCACCGCGGCCACCTCGACCAGGACCGCCTCCCGCGTGGACTCGGCCGCGTGCAGCACCTGCCGCACCCGCGCCAGCTCTGCCACCGCCGACTCCGCCGCGCGCAACTGCTCACCGGTCTGGTGCAGCTCGCGAAGCGCGGCCTCGCGCGCCGACTCCGCCGTCGCCAGCGACGCGCTCGTCGCGCTGACCTCGGAGCGCAGCGCGGCGATCCGCTCCTCAAGCGCGCCCAACGCCTCCCGAGCCGCCTCGACCTCGCCCTCCGCGCAAGCCAGCGCCGCCTTCGTGTCGCTCAGGTCGGCGTCCTGCGCCGCCCGAGCCTCCGTGAGCTCGGCCACCTGCGCGAGCAGCTCCGCCTCCCGCGCGCTCGCCGCCTCCACCGACGCATCCCGCTCCGCACGCAGCGCCGCCAAGGCACTCCGCTCGCTCGCGAGCTCTTCGGCGCGCACCTCCGCTTCGGCCCGCAGCCGCTCTAGCTCGGCCGCCGCCGCGTCCCGACTCGCGGTGAGCTCAGCCACGGCCTGCTTCTTGTCCTCCAGCCGCCGCTCCAGCGCGCTCCGCTCCGCCGCCGCCGCGCCCTGTAGCGCCTCAGCCTCGGCGTTCTTCGCCTCGAGCGCCTCGATCTCCACGCTCAGCCCGTCGCGCTCCCGCCGCAGGGTCTCCCGCTCGGCCCGGATCTGCTCCAGCTCCAGCGCCAGCCGCTCAGCCCGCTGCTGAGCCTCCGCCCTCGCCGCCTCGTCGGTCGCCCGCTGAGCCGCCGCCGCGGCCGCGGCCTCAGCCTGCTCAGCCCGCGCCTCCGCGAGCGCGGCGGCCCCCTGCGTCTCCGCCTCAGCGAGCGCAGCCTGCAACCGAAACACCGACTCCCGCTGCGCCTCCAAGTCCGTCTGGACCGCGGCCGAATGCGCCAGCGCCGCGCTCACCTGCGAACGGGCCATCTCGCTCTCGGCCCGCGCGGCCCGCGCAGCCTCCTCGAGCGACGCCAAGCTCTGCTGCGCCGCGTCCCGCTCGGCCTCGACGATCCCGACGCGCGTATCCACCGCCCGGCGCACCGCCTGCATCTCCTCTTCCGCCGCCTGCGCCTCCGCCAGCGCCTCATCTCGCGCCACGACCGCACCAGCGACCGACGCCCGCGCCGCATCCCGCCCAGCCTCGGCCTCCACGCGCAGCTCGCGCTCGGTCTCCAGCTCGTGCCGGATCTTCGCGTGCTCCGATCGCATCTCGTCGAGGGCCGCCGCCAGGGCCGCACGCTTCGACTCAGCCCCCTCGACCGCCGCGAGCGCGCTCTGCGCCTCACGAGCTTGCGCGAGCGCCGCCTCCAACCGCGCCGAGAGCTCTGCGGACCGGGCCTCCGCCGCGGCCTGCGCCTGCTCCCGCTCGAGCCGGCTCTCGTCGATCGCCGCCAGCGCCTCATCCCGCGCAGACTCAGCCTCGCTCAGCGCGTGGCGCGTATCGTCCAGCTCACTGGTCAGCTGCGTGGCCCTCGCCACCGCCCCCTCGAGCGCCGCCTCAGCCGCCGCGTGCGACTGGCGCGCCGCGTCCCGCTCGGCCTCCCAGGTGACCCGCTGCCCGCTCAGCGCCTCCAACTCGTCCCGGGCGGCGTCGCGCTCGGCCATTGCCGTCACGGCGTCGCCGCGGACCTCCTCCAATGACGACGCCAGCAGCGCTGCCGAGTCGTCCGGCGCAGAAGCCGCCGCGGCCTCCCGGGCCTCCTCCCGCTCTGCCAGCGCCCGCTCGGCGTTGCGCGCCCGCTCGAAGAGGGCCGCCCCCAAGGACTTCGCCGTCTCGTTCTCCCGCCGCAGCGACTCAAGCCGCTCGTTCTGGCGCGCCAACTCCCCCTGCAGGACCTCGAACTCCGCGTCCCGAGCGCTCGACGCCCGGCCCCGCGGGGTCCCGCTCCCGCCGAGGCCATTGCGGTCGTTGTCGCCATCCGACGCGCCGCGCAGGGAGTCCACGCCTCGCGCGTCCCACCCCTCCGGTTCGGGCTCCGCGCGTCGACCCCAGGTCGGCGGCGCGCTGGCGGTGGGGATCGGCGGCGGCCCCTCAGGCAGCGGCGGCGGACCCGCGCGGCCGGTCAGCTCCCAGGGCGGCGGGCCGAAGGGCGCGTCCGGCTCCAGAGCACGCGTCGCGACCGGCCGGCTTCCGGGGCCGCGCGGCTCGGGGGCATCGAAGAGGGAGCCAAACGGAGACTCCGGCTCCCGGCCCCGCGTCGAGGGCGAACGGCTGGCCGCGTTCGCCGCCTCATACTGAAAGTCAGGCAGGGGCGGTGGGCCAGGGATCTCGGGCTGTGATGCCTCTTCCGCCGCGGCGGCCTCCACCGAACCAGGCAGGGCGAACTGCCGAAAGAGTGGCAATTCGAGCGCCACCGCGCCCACGGGCTTGTCCAGATAGTGGTCGGCGCGAGTCGGCTGCGATCGGTGCAGCGCGAGCATCCGCTCGTCCCACTCCGCAGAGACCAGCACGATCGGGATATGCCCGAGGGAGGGGTGTTGCTTTAGGCGATTGCAGGTCGCCAGCCCGTTCGGCGTGTCCGCGGCGAGGACGATGATCGCCGGCG
The DNA here is from genome assembly GCA_041389525.1 of Myxococcota bacterium. Classification (GTDB taxonomy): domain Bacteria; phylum Myxococcota_A; class UBA9042; order PHBI01; family JACKFB01; genus JACKFB01. The sequence goes on from JAWKRR010000009.1 coordinate 18,270, forward strand.
GGGAGCGCTCCGCCGCACGCATCGCGTCCCGAGCGCTCTCGATGTGAATCACCGACACCCGCGCGGGGTCGAGCGCTCCCTCCAAGAAGCGAGCGTCCGTCGGGTCGCGATCGATGACCATGACGGGCAATCGGGGGGCCACCGCGTCTCCGCGGGCCGGGCCGCCGGCTAGCGAAACCAGACCGACTCCCTCGGGCGATCCGTGATTCACCATCGGTTTGAATTCCTCCCGACCCGTGCAGCGACGCGGGGCAATGGGCGAGCGCCCTGGGGCTCAACGCCCGGCTCAGCATAGTACATGGTCGGCACCAGCCATGGACAGCCCGGCATCACACCGCGCGGAACCGAGCGTGAGCCCGGTCGAAAATCGAGGCGCGAGCGGGCCATCGAGCCGCGCTCACGTCCCATCCAACGTCTCACCCTGAGACAAACTGTAGTGAATTCCGGGGCTGTGTCGCGACCGCCACACGCTGGCCGCGGGGGGCGGTCGCTGTCCCGACTCGCTTGTCAGCGCCGATCCCTCCGAACAAGATGGCCAGCGCGTGCGCCCCTCTCTCGAAGGACACCGAATGCCCCGCTGGCCGATGCTGGTGATCGCGCTGTGCTGCGTCGGATGCGCGGGGACCCGCCCCGCCGTCGGGGGCGCCGCGGCTGGCCCGGGAGCGCAGGCCGCAGCAGCCCCCGAAGGGCTGGCGGCCCTCGCCGAGTCGTGGTGGCAGGCGCTGATGGAGCGCTCGCCGACCTGGGCGACCGCCGTCGGTGACCGCCGCTTCGACGCGCGGCTGCCCGACCTCTCGGACGCGTCGCGGAAGGCCTTCACCGCCCGCGTCGAGAAGCTGCTTGCCGACACCCGCGCCCTGAACCCCGCGGGGCTGGACACCAGCGCCCGCGTGACCCGCGACACCCTGATCAGCACGCTCGAGCGCGAGCTGGACGCCCAGGCCTGCCGCCCTTGGCTCTGGGACGTGGACCAGCTGACCGGCCCGCAGGTGTGGCTGCCCCAGCTCCCCGGCTACCACTCGATCCGTTCCGAGGGCGACACGACCACCCTCATCGCGCGCTACCGCGCGATCCCCGCCTTCCTCGCCGCCCACCGCGCCCAGCTTGAGCGAGGCCTCACCGAGGGTTTCGCGGCCCCGCGGCTCATCGTGGAGCGGGTGATAAGCCAGCTCGACCGCCTCGCCAGCGGCGCTCCTAGCGCCTCCCCCTTCGTCACCCAGCTGCGGCTGCCCACCGGCTGGCACGCCGGGAAGCTGGACGGAGCGCGCGCGGAGTTCACCCGCGTCGTCGGCGAGACCGTGCAGCCCGCCTTGGCCGCCTACCGGGACTTCCTGCGCGACGTCTACCTGCCCCGCGCCCGCGAGAGCGTGGGGGTCGACGGCCTGCCGGGCGGCGCCGCGTGCTACCTCGCGCTGATCAGGAACCAGACCGGCTCCAAGCTCGGCCCGGACGCCATCCACGACCTGGGGATGGCCGAGCTGTCGCGGGTGCACGCGGCCATGCGCGACATCGCGGTCGCCGAGTTGACCCCGCCTCCGCCCCCGCCGCCGCCGAAGCAGAAGAAGCCGAAGCGGAAGAGCCGCCGCTCCAAGAAGAAGGCGGCCGAGCCGACGCCAGCGCCCGCCCCGCCGCCCATCGTCGGCGACCCGATCCGCGTCTACCTGGCGCGCCTTGAGGCGAGCCCCGACCAGCACCCGCAGGACGCGGAGGCGCTGCTCGCCTTCGCCAGAGGCGCGGTCGCGCGCGCGGAGTCGAAGCTCCCGCTGGCCTTTCGGCGGCTCCCCCGCGTGCCGCTTGAGGTGCGCGCCATCGAGCCATTCCGCGCCGACGAGTCCCCGGCCGCCTACTACTACGGCGCCCCCGACGACCGCAGCCGCTCCGCGATTTACTATGTAAATACGAGTCATTTGGAGGCGCGCGGGCTCTTTCACCAGGAGGCGCTGGCCTTTCATGAGGCGGTGCCGGGCCACCACCTGCAGATCTCCGTGGCCGCCGCGGCGAGCGAGCTGCCGACCTTTCAGCGACACCTGCGGCACACGGCGTTCACCGAGGGGTGGGCGCTCTACGCCGAGCGATTGGCGGACGAGCTGGCGCTCTACTCGTCGCCAGCGTCCCGCTTCGGGGCCCTCGGGTACCAGGCCTGGCGGGCGGCGCGCTTGGTGGTGGACGTCGGCCTGCACGCCCGCGGGTGGACGCGCGAGCAGGCGATCGCCTTCCTCGTCGACAACACCACCCTCAGCCGCCATGAGGCGAGCGCCGAGGTCGAGCGATACATCGTGTGGCCGGGCCAAGCGCTGAGCTACATGCTGGGGCGCATGCACTTCGACCGCCTGCGGCGGCAGGCCGAGTCCGAGCTGTGCGTCCGGTTCGACCTGCCGCGGTTTCACGAGGAGATTCTGCGCTACGGCGCCGTCCCGCCGGCCGCCCTGGACGGTATCGTCGACCGATACATCCAGGCCTTCTACGAGCAGATCATCCCGTAGCACGTGACGCCGCCGGCCCCACACGGCGGGCGCGCCTCACTGCTTCTTGAACCAGCTCTTGTGTAGCGGCGCCTTGTCCTTGCCGCGGTAGATGGTCTGCCCTTCGACCGCCTCGGTGTCGAAGAGGTAGACCTTGCCGTCGCCGCCCTTCCGCTCGGCGCGCGCGCTCGACTGGTCGGCGGTCGCGATGAAGTGGGCGACCTCCTCCCGTGTGGGAATTCGCACAGCCGCGCTGGGCGCCGCCGCCTCGAGGGCGTCCGCCACGAAGCTCGCCAGCAGCTTCGGCTCGAGCTTTCGATACAGCCCCGGCGAGGCGAACCACTCGACGCCCTGAAGCGCGCCGTCGACCGCGACGATGACTCCCGCCACCCGAGCGGCCTTCCCGGTGCCGGCCTGCAGCGTCGCGACGGCGCGGGTCACGTCACCATCCGCCGCGAGCTTCTTCACGGAGGCCCGGTAGGTGTCGGTGGGGTTGTCGGTCTCGAGCCGCGCGTTCGCCGCCTTCACCTCACCCCAGACCGCGGCCTGGGACTCGGCGTTCGCCGAGCGCCGCAGCTTCGAGTGGGCCAGCCTGCCCGCGGTGCCGAACTGCTCGGTCTGACGCTGCCAGCGGCCGTGCTCGACGCAGAAGACCGGGACCTCCAGCGCCGTCGCGCCCGGCGGAACCAGGGTGTTGCGCCCGACGATGCGGTCCTGCTTCCCGCCCAGCAGCACCTCGCCGGCCATCAAGTAGATGGTCTGCTTGCTGGTGTTCGTGACGTGCAGGGTGTTGACCGTGCCGCCGTCGCCGACCTCCTCGACGGTGATCTCGCGCCGCGCGCTGGCCTCGTCGAGGGTGGCGAACTCGGTGTCGGGCGTGGGGACGCGGGCTTGGAGGGGCCAGATGGTGACGCGACCCGCGGTGGTCGGCTGGCCGATGTCGGCCGCCGCGAGGATGGCGTGGGCGGGGGCGACCGGGGGCGGACCGTCGGGCTCTGAGGCGCGCGAGGGGCCGTCGACGTTGGGGTTGAGCTGCTGCACCTGTTGGCGCATCTGGCGTTGGGGGCCGGGGCCCTCGACGGCGGCCGCCAGGGGCGCGAGGCCAAGGAGGAGGAGGACGGGGACGAGGCGACGCATGGGGGCTCCTGGGGAGGGCGGGGTTGGCGCGAATCTCGGTGGGACGGGCGGCACCTGGAAAGGATCTCGGGCGGGCGGCTTGGGCTGTGGCTTGCGCTCGATTGACCTGATAGCGTCTCGGCCCGTGACGACCCGTGCACATGCGATCAGCTTGGCGCTCCTCCTCGTCGGCGGTGCGGCCTGGGCCGCGGATGAGGCGCCGGCGCGCTGGGTCCTCGAACCCAGCGCCGAACGCGCCGTCCGGGGCGCGCTGCGCGTGGACGAGCCCTTGGCGGACGGGCAGCGGCTGAGCGCGGCGATCGCGCTGGACCGCATCGCGGTGACGGTGGGCGAGAGCGAGGCGCCGACGCTACACGTGACGTTGGTGCGGGCGGAGGACGCCCCCGCCGACGCCCCGAGGGCCGCCGGGGTGGCCTTGCTGCGCGAGCCAGGGCCGGCGCCGGACGAACTGGTCGCGACGGTGCTCGCTCGGTTGGGCGAGGCCCCCGGCCCCATCGCGTGGGCGCCGCCTCCGCCGCCTGCGCCCACACCGCAGGCCGCCTCGCCGGACGCTGCTGCGACGGCCCACGCACGCGACCGGGCGGGCGCCGACGCTCTGGACGCGGCGCGGCATGCGATGCGCGTGGGGGACACCGCGGAGGCTGAGCGGCGACTGCGGGCGCTGACGGTGGAGGGGACCGGCGCGGAGCGATTGGACGTCGCGCTGCTGTGGCGGCAGCTCGGGCGGCAGGCGGACGCCGAGGCCGCGCTGGGCGACACGACGGGCTGGGCGCCGGCGGAGCAGGCCTGCGCGACGCTGGTCCGCGAGGGGGCCGACGGCGCCGCAGACCCCGTCGCGGGCGCGACCGCCGAGACCGCGTGCGCGTACACCGCGGTCGCCGACACCCTGCACCTCATGGGCCGCCCCGACCGCGCGGCGACCGTGGCCCGGGCGCTCAGGACCCTGGACCCCGCCTGTCGCCTGGCGTGGGAGTTCGAGATCCAGGCGCTGGTGGCCCACCGAGACTCCGCCGGCGCCGTCGCGGTGGCCGACAAGGCGCTGGAGCGCTTCCCCGAGGACCCCGACATGGCGGCCGCGGCGGCTGCGGCCTTTCAGAGCGCGGGCGAGCTGGCGAAGGCGGTCCCGCTGCTGGAGCGGTCGGGCCGCGCGCGCCTGGGGGAGTCCGGCGCGCTGAGGCCCCTGCTGGGCGCGATGGTGCGGGACGTGGACAACCGCGCGGCGTATCGCACCGAGCTCGAGCGGCGCGTGGCCGCGGCCCCCGACGACGACGTCGCACGCTTCCTGCTCGGGGTGATCCGGCACTACGAGAACGACTTCGCTGAGTCGCAGGCGCTGCTGGCGCCGCTTGAGACCGCGCTGGACAGCGAGGACCGGCTGTCGATCTACATGGCGATGAACGACTTCAATCTGGGGCGGCGCGACGCGGCCCTGGCGCGGCTACGGCGGGCGGCGACTCGGCCCGACCCCGACCCGGACGTGTACTACTGCATGGCCGAGATCGAGCGCGACACCGACCGGACCAAGGCTCGCGACGACCTGGACCGCTACGCCGCGCTGAGCCACGGGGACGCTCTGAGCAACCCCGGCAAAGAAGCGCGCATCGAGCGTCTGCAGGCGCTGGTGCGCGAGTGCATCGCCGACGGGCGGCCGGTGTGCGAGGGGGAGTGGGAGCACCCGCGCTTCCGTGACCACGGCGACGACCGCGACTGGCTGTGGCCGGCGGGCTTCGGGGCCGGCGCGCTGTTGCTGGCCGCCGCGGGCTGGGCGTGGCGGCGCCGACGTCGCACCAACGACGGCCCATCGCTGTGACGCGCGGGCGGTGGGCGGGAGTGCTGGCGCTTTGCTGCGTTGCAGTATTCGGAACCGCCCAAGCGCTAGCGTCCGCTCCCACACCTGCCCCCGCGAACACCGGCGGTGCAGCGGGGCTCGTGCCGGATGTGCCCGCGAAGGGCGGTGACCGGTGGGTGCTGGAGCCCGGCGCCGACCGGACCGCGGCTCGCCTGGGGGCGGCGGCCGCGCGGAGCCTCGGCCGATCGGCGCCAACCGTCGACCTGTCGCCCAGCGCGCTGACCTTGCGCTTCGTCGATGATCCCCCCGGGTCGCTGGTCTTCACGCACAGCGCGGGCGAGGACGCCGCCCCAAGCGCCCACGGCGGGGTGCGGCTGCCGGAGGGGCTGGCCGACGAGGACCGGGCCGACCTCCTGGCGGCGCTGGACGCGGTCACGCCACCGCTGGCTTGGCGCCGCGTCTCAGCGCCGCCCGTGGTCCAGGCCTACCCTGTCGAGCGCGCCCTGGCGCAGCGGTCGCTGGCCGCGCGGAAGGCGGCCGCCGCCGCGCGAGACGCGAGTCGCCCGGAACGGTTCGAGTTCGCCCCTGTGGGCGCGCGCCTCGCTGCCGAGGCTGCCGCCATCGAGGCCATGGGCCTCGCCGACCCCGAATCCTCAGCGTCCATCGGCACGATCGAGGCCCGGCTCCGCGACGTGCGAGGGGCTCCGAAGCTCTGGGCCGCGGCGGCCTACGAGGCGCTGCGCAACGGTCACCCGACCCAAGCCCTCGCCTACGCGGACGTGGCCACCCGCATGGACCACCTCGACGCCGACGCCCTGCACGCGTGGCACGCCGCCCACGGCCGACCCCACGGCGCATTGCCGGATGACGCCGTCGCCAGCGCCCTGCCGCAGCCGCCGACGGAGGCGCTCCCGCCGCTGGCGCTGTGGTTGGCGGCGGCGGCCGCGTTCTGGTTCGCGGCCGCCTACAGACCCTCCCATCAGCACCCCGGTGGGCCCGCCCGCCTCCTCGTCGTCGTCAGCCTCGCCCTGGGCGCTGGCGCCTACCTCGCCAGCGACTCCCGAACCGCCGCCGGGGTCGCCCCGCCGCCCCTCCCCGACCCGTGGCTCGCCCCCCTGGCCGGTGGCCCATGCGACGCCGACCCCGCCCTGTGGACCGAGAGCGGCTGGCTGATCTTCGCCGAGTGCGACGGCGCCCCGACCCGCTTCTACCTCGCCCCGGGCCCCACGCCGGGCGCGCCCGCCGAGGTCGGCACCACCTCAGCGCGCCCAGGCCCCACCGTCGACGCCGCCACCCGCCGCCTGCGCGACCTGAGCCTCAGCGCCCCCCTCCCCCGCGCGACGCGCCCTGCCGACGCAGCCGTGGCCTCCGTCGTCGACCCGCCAGCCGACCGCGCCGAACGCCGCCTCGCCGCGGTCCTCGCCGCCGCCTCCCTGCCCGCGCTGCTGTTCACGATCTTCCTAGCGCTCGCCTCGCTGTTTCGCGCCGGCCGCGCCGACCGGGGCCTCGGCCTCGCGCTCGCGCTGGCCCTCGCGCTCACGCTCGCCACCCGCACGCTCACACCCGCCCGCCTCGTCATGGAGTACACGGGCTACGACCTCACCGCCCGGCTGGCCTCCCTCGCCCCGCTGCCTCGCTACGGCGCCGGCAGCGTCTGGCTCTACGGCCCCGTCCTCGATCTCCTCGGCGTCGACCACCGCCACCTGCAGTGGACCAACCGCCTCCTGGGCGCTTTGACCCTGCTGCCCCTGAGCCACCTGACCTACCGCCTCAGCGACCGCTCCCGCCTCGCCACCGCCGTCGCCGCCCTGCTCTTCGCCTCCCTCCCCGTCTTCTGGCGCGACCACTCCGCCGAGGGCATCCAGACCGGCACTACCTTCCTGCTCATCACCGCGCTGGCCGCCCTCGCCGCCGAACCACGCCCCAGGCTGCCCCCCGGCCCCGTGCTGGCCGTCCCGCTCCTCGCCTGGGCCGCGGTCTGCCGCCCCGAGGTCCTGCCCGCCCTCCCCTTCGCCGCCGCCGCGGTGCTCCTGATGCCGGGCCGCACGCCAGGTCCCCGCCGCGCCGCCCTCCTCCTCGCCGCCTGCGCCCTCGTCACCGCCCTGCTCCCCCACGCCGCCTGGCTCGCCGGGAGCACCGCCCGCCAGCTCGCCGAGACCGGCATCGCCACCCCCGAGGCCACGCTCCAGCGCGTCCCCGGCGTCCTGCTCACCCGCAACATCTTCGTCGACGGCCCCTGGCTCCCCGCCGCCTGCCTCGTGTGGCTGCTCGCGGCCTTCTGGACCTCCCGCCGCGGCTTGCTCGCCACCGCGCTGATGGCCCTGTCAGCCCTCGCTTGGCTCGCCATGACCGCGGTCGACCTCCCTCGCATCAGCATCCCCCGCGTCCACCTGCCCGCGCTCTGCCTCCTGCTGCCGCTCATCGGCGTAGGCGCCGCCCGCCTGCACCGTTGGCCCGTCGCCACCTGGCTGCTCAGCGCCGCGGTCCTCGCCTCCACCCTCGTCCGCGCCCCCGCCATCCTCGCGACCGGGAACGCCGACGCCGAGGAAGCCCTCATCCGCGCCGCCGCCGCCGCCGCCCAGCAATACCCGCAGAGCTGCGTCGCCACCCTCTCCTCAGGCGACCCGCCACCGCCCGCAAAGACCCCGCGCCACTTCCCGCGCTACCTCTTCGGCGGCCACCCGGTCACCGGCCTCGACGAGCTGCAGTCCGTGCGCGCGCGCTGCCCGGGCCCGGCCATCGCCATCCTGGGGACGCGCTGCTACATGGCCGAGCGCCCCCCGGGCCTCCCCGCGCCGCCAGCCCCCGGTCTGCTCGACGTGTGCCAGCGCTTCGCCGCGAGCCACCGCCTCACGCCTCTGAGCCGCGCCGAGATCCCCAACCGTGCCGCGGGCACCTTCGCGATGTACCCGGACGCGCCGACCCTCGACGTGGGCGTCTACCTCGTCGAGTCGTCGGACTCGGACCCACGCTCGACCCCGTAGCGCTCGATCCAGCGGTAGATCTGCTTGCGATCACGCCCGAAATGCCGCGCCACCGCGCTGACGTTGTGGCCGTGCTCGTGCATCGCGGCGACAAACTCCTCGCGCGGCACGTGCCGGGAGCGCCCCTCCCTCGGCGGCCGCGAATCGACCGCAAATGCCCGCCCCGAGCCGGTGCGAGGCCCCTTCACCGGCGGCCCGTGGCGCCACCCGCGCAGGAAGTCAGGCAGCTGCGAGAACTTGTATGGCGGGCCGCTGCGAATGGCCGCCAGACCGCGCATCACCTGGCGCAGCTCGCGCACATTGAATGGCCACGTGTAGAGCAGACACGCCTCGACCACGTCGGGCTCGAAGAGCAGCCCGCTCCCAGGCTTCGCGGCCAGGAAATGACGCGCCAGCCGCAAGATGTCCTCGCGACGCTCGCGAAGCGGCGGCAGCTCGACCGTCCAGTCCCGCAAGCGCGCGTACAGGTCAGGGCGAAAGCGCCCCTCGGCGACCGCGGCCTCGAGATCGGCGTTGGTGGCCGCGACGATCCTCACGTTCACGGGGACGGGCCGGGTCGCACCCACGGGCGCGACCTCTTTCTGCTCGAGGGCGCGCAGCAGGCGTGGCTGGAGCATCGCCGGCAGGTCACCGACCTCGTCCAAGAAGAGCGTGCCGCCCTCGGCCTCGCGGAAGTAGCCGATGCGGCTCTGGGACGCGCCGGTGAAGGCGCCTTTCTCGTGGCCGAAGAAGGCCGCGTCGGCGAGCTGTTCGGGGATGGCGGTGCAGTTCACCGGCACGAACGAGCCGCGGCGTGCGCTCGCGCGGTGCACGAGGCTCGCGAAGACCTCCTTGCCGACGCCGGTCTCGCCGAGCAGCAGGACCGTGAGGTCGGCGTGAGCGGTCTCCAGGGCGCGCGCGCAGGCCTCTCGGAAGACGGGCGCGACGCCGATGATCCCCTCGTCCGGGTCTTCGCAGTCCGGCTCGTCGCTGCGCCTCGTGACCACCGCGGAGGTCGCGCCGAAGCGCAACACATCGCCGAGGGCCAGCGACCCGGACGCGCTGGCCACCCCGTTGTGGAAGGTGCCGTTCCGGCTCCCCGCGTCCTCGAACTCCAAGAGCCCGCTGCGACCCGCGTGTAGCCGGAAATGCTGCCCGCTGATGCGCGAGTCGGCCACGGTCAGCTCCGCGTCACCGCCGGCCCGGCCCACCGTGAGCGTCCGCGTCACGGTGATCAGGCGGTCGACCGCGGTCGCGTCCGGCGAATCGACGATGCGCAGCGCCCGCGGCGGGACCCCAGCCCCGCTCTGAGCGGTCCGCGGCTCGTCGACGATGGTGTGGGTCAGCTTGCGCATGGCCCGGAGGTTCGGCCGGTTCGGTCCGCCCGTCAAATCGCCAGGTTGCAAGCATGCGCCGGCTCAACCACGCCAGCCCGGTCGCCATCGGGGCCGCCGCGGCCGCCGCGCCACCGCCGCCGGCCTAGCCCATCGGCTCAGTCAAAGGTCGCGACGACGGGACCGTCGACGCCGGCACGCCACGCTGGAACCACCAAGGTGCGCCCTTGGAAGACGATGCTGAGCGGGGGGCCCCCGGGCTCAAAGCGGGCGTCGACGCCGTTGAGAAACGGGAAAATCGTGAACAGGTCGATGGGGCCGCCGCCGGTCGCGCCGTCCTTGTCCGCGTCGTAGAGGAACCACGCGATGGCGGTCCGCGCGGCCGCCGCCAGCTCGGCGGTGGCGAGGTCCAGGCTGCCCGCGGACAAGCTGTCACGGCCGTGGATGGTGGCCTGCGACGCCGTGAACACGACGAGGACGGTCTGGTCGGGGTCGTCGAAGGGGACGTCGGAGATGAGCGAGCCCGCGAGGCTGTCGGCGGCGGGCAGCGTGCGGAGGTAGACCGCGGGGTTCGAGCGCACGAAGGGCTCGCGGTAGTAGTGGATGGGCAGCCCGCTCTCGGTGGCGCCGGAGACGACGAACTCGTGCGGCACGCCGCCCCGCACGGCGACGGGGCCGTAGCTGCCGGTCGCGTCCGCGCTCGCCTCCGCGACGGGTGCGCCGACGCGAGCGCCCGTCGCCGGGTCGACCTCGTAGACGCTGACCGTGGCTGAGGGAGCCGGCGTGTTCTCACCGAGGGCCAGCACCTTGCCCGAGACGAGGATGGGTTCCGCGGGGACGATGGCCGTGGTCGCCGGCGCGGCCCCGTCGTTGAAGAACGTGTAGAGGGCGTCGAAGGATTCGGCGCTGGTGCCCGCCTGGTAGTGGTCGGCGCCCGAGAGCGCGACGTTGGTGGCGCCGGGGATGTCCCCCTTGTCTTTGACGATGGCGTCGGCGTCCGAATAGAGGTTCAGGGTCGGCGTGCCGCCGTCAACGCCCGCGGGGCCCGTCTTGAGGCTGCTGGCCACGTGCGCGTAGTGGGCGACCAGCGGCGCGCGCGCGGCGTCCGACAGGAAGGTGTAGCCCAATCCGCCGCCGGCCGAGTGGCCCACGAGGTCGACCTGGGTCTTGCCCGTGACGGCCAAGGCCTCGCGGACCAGCGCCTCGAGCGCGTCCGCGGACTCGGTCCCGCCGCCGCCCAGGGTGTTCCAGTCCAAGCGATAGAGCTCGTCGTCGCAGTAGCCGTTCGCGACGAAGCGCATGATGTGCGGCGCCCAGGTATCTCCGGCGGCGAGGAGGCCGTGCGCGAAGACGATGGGCCGATGGGCGGAGCGGCAGGGTGGCGTCACGACCTCGGCGTCAGGCGCTGCGTCTGCCGCGACCTCGGGCGCCGCGTCGGAGACCGCGTCCGCGACATCGGGGACCGCCAACCCGTTGCTCGCCCCGTCGCAGGCGAGCAGGCCACACATCAGCAAACCGACCACACACCCCCACACGCGGACGCCGTTCATGGGCCACTTCCCCTCTCGATGGTAGTCCGCCGACGGTAGCTCAGTCCTCCCGCGGTGTCAGGCGAGGGCCGCCCGAATCGCGGCAGCCGCGCGCCCGGATCGCCCGCGCAGATCGGCGAGTTGGGGCGTGCCCAAATCACCCCACAAGGTTTGAAGACAGTGACGCCGCGTGCTACTTGATCGGTGTGAGGGTGCACACATGGCGGGGAGAAACTCGATGGGAACTCGACTCGTTCGGTTGACGGCTAGTCGGTCGCTGGCGCTGGCTCTCATGCTAGCGCCGCTTGGGTTTGCGGCGTGCAGCGACAGCAGCTCCGGCGCGGACGCGGGCGACGTTGGGGACGTGGCGAGTGACGCGGTGGTCCTGCCCGACACATCGCCGGACACCGCCAACGACGTCACCCAAGGCGATGTCGGCACGCCCGACCCCGGTGGTTTTGGCTGGCCCTGCACCGGAAACGTCGACTGCCTGTCCGGCTGGTGCGTCGAGGGCGCCAACGGATACATCTGCACCAAGGCCTGTTCGGAGACCTGCCCGGTGGGCTTCGACTGCAAGTCCGCGGTCACCGAAGGCCAGGACATCGCGTTTCTGTGCGTGCCGCGCCTGCTGAAGCTGTGCACGCCGTGTACCGAGGACTTCCAGTGCAACGGCGGCGTCTGCCTGCAAATCGGCGGCGAGGGCCAGTGCGGCTTCGCGTGCACGGCGGCCGCGGGCTGCCCGGAGGGCTTCAACTGCCTGGCCGACCCGAGCGAAGAGCATCAGGGCACATGGTGTCAGCCGGCCTCGGGTAGCTGCGGCTGCAACGAGCAGACCGCCGGCGGACAGCGGAGCTGCCTGAGCACCAACGCCATCGGGACCTGCTTCGGCATCGAGGTGTGCGACCCCGCGGTGGGTTGGAACGGCTGCAGCGCGCCGGCCCCGGCACCCGAGGATTGTGACGGCAAAGACAACGACTGCGACGGCCTCATCGATGAGGGGCTGCCCAAGGGGGAGCTCTGCAGCATCGCGGTCGAGGGCGTCGGCAGCTGCGCGGGCGTGCGGGTCTGCCAGGGGCCTGATGGCTGGGTCTGCCAGGGCGCCTCGCCCGAGGCGGAGGCCTGCGATTTCCTCGACAACGACTGTGATGGGAAGATCGACGAGGACTTCAAGACCGGCGATCTCTACGTCGGCGCGCAGCACTGCGGCACCTGCAACGCCAGCTGCGACACGGGCTTCCCGAACGCGCTGTCGACCTCCTGCGGGCAGCTCGGCGGCAAGCCCCAGTGTCTGGTCGACACCTGCGCGCCAGGCTACGTCAAGGCGAACCCCTTTCAGTGCTTGGCGAACTTCTCCAACGTCTGCCAGCCCTGCTCGACCGACGAGAACTGCCCGGGTGACGGCGACGCCGCCTGCGTGCAGCTGTCGGACGGCAAGTTCTGCGGACAGCCTTGCGAGAACACCGCGGAGTGCCCCTTTGGCTACGACTGCGCCGAAGTGGGCGCCGCGATGAAGCAGTGCATCCCGCAGAGCAACACGTGCACCTGCGACGGCTCGAACACGAACCTCCAGCGCGCGTGTTCGGAGACCTACGTGCCCCCGGACGCCGGGCAGCCGGCCTACACCTGTCAGGGCTTCGAGCCGTGCACCGCGGGCGGTTGGGGCGGCTGCATGCTGCCCGCCGAGGCGTGCGACGGCTTCGACAACGACTGCGATGGCCTCGTCGACGAGGGCTTCAAGTCGGAGTCCGGCGCCTACACGGACGTCGAACACTGCGGCGACTGCAAGATCACCTGCTTGGCGCTGGCCGCCCCGAACGCCGAGCCCGCGTGCGACAGCAGCGGCGCCGTCCCCACCTGCGCTTACGAGTGCGACGCGGGCTGGTTTGACGTCAACGGCCTGCCCGGCGACGGCTGCGAATGCCAGCCCCAGGCGGGTCCGGACGTCGCGGGCGACGGCATCGACTCCGACTGCGACGGCATCGATGGTGAGATCGACGCGGCGGTCTTCGTGGCCAAGGACGGCGGCGACGACAACCCGGGCACCATCGACGCGCCCATGCTGACCGTGGAGGCCGCCATCGAGCGCGCCTTCGACACGGGCAAGCGCGACGTCTACGTGGCGACCGGCGTGTACTCCGAGAACGTCCTTTTGCTCGACGGCATCGGGGTTTTTGGAGGCTACGCGTCGAACTTCCGGCAGCAGAACGTCATCACCTTCGAGACCGCCATCATCGGCCAGGACCCGACGCCGGAGCGGCCCGGCGCGGTGAGCGCCATCGACGTCGGTAACGGCGCCGGCAGCGACCCGACGGTGTTCAGCGGCTTCACGGTCTTCGGCGCGAACGCGGCGAACGTGACCAGCGCCAACAGCTACGCCATCTACATCCGCGACAGCGGGTCGAAGCTGGCCGTGCGGAAGTGCCGGGTCTTCGGCGGCGCGGGCGGCGCAGGGACTCCCGGCAGCGCGGGGAGCGACGGCGTCGATGGCGTCGACGGCAGCGTCGGCAAGGCCGCATATGACGTGAACAAGTTCTCGGGCTTCCAGCGCACCTGTGGGGCGAGCGACGCGCTGACCGGCGGGGCCGGCGGCGCGCTGACCTGCGGCGGAGTCGACGTCTCCGGCGGCGCCGGCGGCATCTCGGTGTGCCCGGAGCGCGGCGTCACCCCGCCGGCCACGGAGAACGGCGTGGTCGGTAAGGGCCCCAGCGGTGGCGCCGGTGGCGCCGCGGGTTGGGACCTGCTGATCGAGACCAATCAAGCGTGCGGCACCTGCAGCGTGCCCCCCGACAATCACCCGATGAGCGCGGGGCTCGGCGTCCCGGGCGCCGCAGGGGCTTGGGGCGCGAGCGGACAAGGCTGCAACCAGAACGCGGGCCAGAACGTCAACGGTCACTGGGCCGGCTTGCCGGGCGTGGCAGGCGCAGCGGCCGCCCACGGCAGCGGCGGCGGCGGCGGCGGCTCGGGCGGCGGCGTCGAGGTCACCGGAAGCCAGTGCACGTCGATCAACCAGACGGGCGGCGATGACATCGGCGGTTCGGGTGGCGGCGCCGGTTCCGGCGGCTGCGCGGGCACGGGCGGCTCCGGCGGCAAGGCCGGCGGCGGCAGCTTCGGCATCTTCGTGACCTACACCTCCGCGCCCCCGAGCATCCCGGTGCTCACCGGCAACACCGTGCGGCGCGGCACCGGCGGCACCGGCGGCGCCGGCGGCCCCGGCGGAGCGGGCGGCGTGCCCGGGTCTGGCGCGCCCGGCGGCGCCTCGGGTGAAGGCAAGAGCTCGACCTTCTGCGCGTTCGCGGGCGCTCCGGGCGGCAACGGCGGACAGGGCGGCCACGGCGGCGGCGGCGGCGGCGGCTGCGGAGGCGCCAGCTACGCGATCTTCGTCAACCTCGGCGGCGGCAGCCAGGCGCTGGGTTCCTACGCGTCACAGAACCAGTTCATCATGGGCGGCTCCGGCGGCACCGGCGGCCCCGGCGGCGCGTCGCTCGGCAACAGCGGCAGCGCTGGTTCGACCGGTGCGTCGGCGTCGACCAACTTCTAAGAGCTGAGGCCGCTGGCTCCCGCCGCACCACGCGGCGCGAGCCAGCGGGCCGTCGCCGCTCGCGCGGGGCGGCACGCGCTCCGGCGCGCCGCGATCCCCAGGCGCGTCGCTGCGCCCGCGAGTCGGTCGGCCGTCGCGCAGCGGCGCCGGGTGGCCGCGAGACGCGGGCGGGCGGGCCCAGGCCCAGTACGGGCGGCGTCGTGGACCCGCCGCGGAGTGAGACCCACGCGAGCCGCCGAGCCGCGACCGCACGACCAGCGCCGAGACCTCACGACCGGAACTCGAGCGCTGGCTCCGCGGCTTGCGCAGCGGCCAGCGCGGAGGCCGGCTCAGTCGTTCATCCGCACCATGGACACCTCGAGGTGGCGCAGCGCGACCGCGCCTCCCTCGGTGTTACCTTCGCGGATGAGCCGGCCCTCGGGGCCGACGATGAACCACGCGCGGGCGCGCTCGAGGTCGCGGCTCGCGGGGTCCAGCAGCGTGTACCGGGCCTTCCCGAACACCGTGACGCGGCCGTCGACCACGACGAAGTGATCCGTGAGGCCGTCGACGTTGTATCGCGCTTCCTTGTAGCTGGCGCCGACGACCACAGGCCGACCCGCGTCCAGCTCGGCGTCGATGTAGCGCACGGCCACCGCCGCCTCTTCGCGGTCGATGTCGACGAGGCGGCCCGAGCGGTCCTCGGCCAAGCCGACCTGGATTCGCGAGCCCGGTCCGAGCACGGCCGCGCCCTCGCCTTCGCCGTACACGCCCCGCGAATCAGCCGCCATGGCGACCGCCGCGCGAAAGCAGGCCCGCGAGCCCGGGCGGTAGCCGTGACCACCCTCGAACTGGCTATAGAAAGGGACCTGAATCTGTACGTCGCGGCGCGGCCGCTGCTGCGCGGCCAGCCACACCACCTCGGGCGTCGGGGGCGCCACCAAGGCCGCCGCCACGCCCAGCGCGCGACGAGAGGGGAGTTCGGAGTTCCTGAACGACAACTGCGCGGTGGCACCAAGCACCAGAGCGACTCCGGCCGCTAGACACCACGCGTTTTTCAGGCTGCGACTCAGCACGTGCTCGACGTCCCCCCCGCCCAAGACCCGCAGTCCGAGCGTCCCATGGTGCGATCACGACAGGGGCACCGCAGCCCCCTGAAGTCGCGTACTGTATCCTCTCGGGACAATTGAAGAAATGCTTGGGCAGGAAAATATTTTCCCCTGCAGTTCTCAGCACTTTCAGACTCGCGGCGGGACCACCAAGACCGGCACGGTCGCTTTCGCGATGACCCGCTCGGCCACCGAGCCCAAGACGAGATGCCGAAGCCCGCGGCGCGCGTGAGTGCCCATGACCACCCGCTCGATCTCTGGCCGGCCGGCCACCGCCAAGATGGCGTCGGCGGGCTCGCCGGGCACCACGAGGACCTCCACGGAGAGCCCGTTGGCCCGCGCCAGCGCCGCCGCCGAGGAAGCCCTCAAGCTCAGCTCGGCCTCGGTGTCGGCGCCGGCCGCATACTCCTCGAAGGTCAGCGGTGCCGACGCGCCATCGGACCAGTCCAGGTCGTCGTGCAAGCGCTCGTGCGACACCGCGTGAACCAGCAGCAGCCCGACCCCATGAAGCCGCGCGTGGCGCGCCGCGACCGCGACCACCCCCTCCGACTCCGGGGTCCCGTCGTGGGCGACGACCCAGCGGCGCGTCACGGCGTCCTCGGGGGCGCGGTGCCGGCGACGGGCCGCAGGTCGAAGCTGGCGATCGTCACCTCATCACGCACGTAGAGCCTCCCGCCGGCCATCGAGGGCACGGTCCAGCAGCGTTCACCCAGCAGCGGCCACCGGCCCAGCTCAGAATAGCGCGCGGGGGAAGCCGAGACGACCACCAACTCGCACTCCTCGCTCAGCGCCCACAGACGCCCGTCCGCCAGCAGCAGCGTGCCGCGCCCGTACCCGTCTTTTTCCCAGGCGACCTCACCGTTCTTCGCGTCGACGCAGGTCAGGGTGGACTCGCTGAACCCGTAGATGTGGCCGCCATGCACGACCGAGGTCGTCATCTTGTTACGCATCGCGGTGCTCTTCCAGAGCTCCTGGGCGACCAGTCGGTCTCCGGCGCGGGCCACTTTCAGCATGGCGGCGCCCGTCCCGTAGGCCGATGAGATGAAGAGCCGGTCGCTCCCCAAGAGCAGCGGGGTCGCGGCGTTCACGTCATGGGAGGTCTTCCAGGGCATCGACCAGAAGGCCACGCCCGCGTCGGGCGAGACCGACACGATTCGGCGTCCGGTGAAGAAGACGATCTGCTCGATGCCCATGGGCTGGATGAGGATCGGCGAGGAGTAGCCCGCGCGGTCGTCCTCCGCCGACCAGAGCACTCGGCCATCCCGCCGGTCGAATGCCGCCAGCCCGCGCCCTTGGCTGCCGCCCACGTCGACGAAGACGCGCCCACGGTGGACGAGTGGCGACGCCGAGTAGCCCCATTTCGGGGCGCTGCCGTCGAGGTCCGCGGTCAAATCTACCGACCAGAGCGGGCGGCCGGACGCGGCGTCCAACGCGACGAGGCGCCCCTTCGCCCCCAGCGCGATGACTCGGTCGCCGTCGACGGTGGGGGTCGAGCGCGGTCCGTCGCCACCCATGCGGTCGCCGAAGCGGTCACCGACCTTGGCTCGCCACAGCTCTCGCCCGCTCGCGGTGTCGAGGGCGACGACGAACTCGTGGTCCGCGTCGGCGGTCATGGTGGTCAGCCGCGTGCCCACCACCGAGATCCCCGAGAACCCAGCTCCCAACGGGCGTTTCCAGACGATCGGCGGTCCCGAGGCGGGGAAGCTCTGGCGCAGGCCGGTCTCCGCCGAGCGGCCATCCCGCGACGGTCCGAGCCACTGCGGCCAGTCGGCGGCGTGGGCCCCGGACATGGCGACGAAGGCGCCGCAGATCGCCCCGAGGGCTAGAACGAATCGGAACCGTGCGCGCGTCATGGGACTTCGTGGGCTGGGTGGCGTCAGAGCCTCATCGTGACGCGCCGCCCGCGGCGAGGTCAACGGCGAGGCCGCGGGGCGGTGTCACCCCGAGCGCAGGACCAGCCGCCTAAGACGGAGCCCCGGTCTCCTCGATGAAACGCTCCTCGAGGCTCTTGCCGATCTGGATCTCCACGAAGGGGATCTGCTGGGCGACCAGGTGCGCGACCAGATCGCGGCAGGCCACGTCCGCGCGCTGCTTGGTCGGATCGAAATGCACGCGCAGGCGCTCCGCCGAGGGGTCCCACCGCACCTGGACCACGAGGGCCAGCCCTTCGATGGCGCGGATCTGCGCGTCCGTGGGCGGGAGTGCCAGGCGCAGGCCGATCTCCGCGGCCGACCCGACGAGGCCCACCACCGAGTCGTGGCGCACGATGGCGCCCCGGTGGAGGATGGCGACCTCGTGGCAGAGGTCCTCGATCTCGCTGAGGTTGTGGCTGGACACGATGATGGTGCGCCCCTCGCGCAGCACGCGGAGCACGGCCTTCAGCTCGCGCGCGGCATGCGGGTCGAGGCCCGCAGTCGGCTCGTCGAGGATGACGAGGCGCGGGTCGCCGAGGATGGCCTGGGCGATGGCCACCCGCTTGCCCATGCCGTGGGAGAGCGAGCGGGGGCGTGACTTCCAGGACCCGGCGAGCCCCACGCGCTCGAGGGCGGCGCGGGCGTCGGCTTCGGCCGCGGCCCGGTCCATCCCGGCGAGCTCGGCGTAGTGGGTGAGCTGACGGCCCACCGGCATATGGGCGCGAAACGCCGCGTCCTGTGGGAGCAGCCCGACGACGCCGCGCGCCGGCGGGTGGGCGGTGTCGACCAAGTTGCCGGCCACGCGAACGGTGCCCGAGTCCGCCCGCAAAAACCCGCACAGCACTGAGAAGAGCGTGGTTTTTCCTGCCCCGTTGGGGCCGACCAGCCCGAGAATTCGCCCCGCGTGCAGCTCGAGATCCACGCCAGCCAGCGCCTGCAGCGACCCGAATCGCTTGGTGACGCCGCGCAGCTCGACGATGGGGGGGACCGCGCTCATAGGTCGCGCCTGCGGAAGGCGACGAAGCCCAGACCCAGGGCCAGCGCCGCGTAGGCGAGCTGGAAACCCAGCAAGGGGGCGAGATCGCCGAGGTGGTCCGACAGCGCCCGGTACTTGCCGGCCGTCGGGAACCCGAAGCGTAGGAACTCAAAGTCCGTGCCGGTGCTGGCGACGGCGATGGCCAGCACCACCCAGATCGCCATGGCCAGCATCAGGGCGCGCGCGGCGTGGGCGGTCAGGGCGCTGAGGGCAGCCATGAGCGCGATGCAGGGCACCGCGAGGAGCAGCACGTTCGCGTAGCCACGCAGCAGGTAGAGCGCGCCGTCCGCGCCACCGACCCGCGAGGGGGACAGGGCCAGGACGACCGCAGCCGTCGCGAGCGCTTGGGCGATGGCGAAGGCGCCCAAGGTGCCGACCGCGCGCCCCAGGTAGAGGGAGAGGCGATCGGTGCGCAGCAGGAGGAAGCGCAGGTGGCGCGTGCGGATGTCGGTGGCGGTCTGATCGCTGGAGAGCAGGATCGCCAACAGGGGCGTCAGCATGAGCGAGAGCGCGAAGACCGCGACGAGCAGGGGCGGATGATCGCGGAAGGTGTCGGTGAGAGCGTCGGGGGACAGCTCGACGGCCCCGCCCACGAACGAGGCGACCGCCTTGGCGAAGTCACTGTCCAGATCCACGCCGCTGCCGCCCGGCACGCTGTCCACGATGCGGCGCAGCGAGTACGCCGCCCAGCCGTACAGCGAGACGAAGAGCAGCAGCACGGCGCCGCCATGCGGGCTGCGGGCGAGACGCTCGACCTCGTAGGCGGCGACCACTCGGATGGCGCGGAAGCTCATGCTGTGGTGCATAGCACAGGCCCGGACGATGAGCAGCGGGGCCTGGCGAGAATTCCGCGGGCACAGCGGAGTGACCGAGTGCGGCCGCGTCCGAACTTGACCGATTGACCAAGAATACCCCTATGAGCGCTGGTCAATCCACGATGCCGCACTGCAACACGTCTACGCACAGTTCTGCACCTCCCCCGGTCTGGAGGCGCTTAGCACCCCACACTGCGGCGCACGCAGAGGCGATTGGCTCGGCGGGCTCACGAAATCGCGTCACAACGCCCTCCGCAGAATTGCATCGCGGGACTTGCCCTTTGTCCGTGTCTGCCCTATCCACGCTGCGGCGGGCAAACGCCTGCCGAGTCAAGCGGAGACTACCCGGGGGCGCCCGGACCTTCGATTCACTTAAGAGGACGAGTCATGACGAAGAAAGAGCTGGCTGACAAGCTCGCCAAACGGGCCGACATCTCCAAGGCGAAAGCCCTGGATATCGTCAATGCGATCTTTGAGACCAAGTCGGGCAAGGGCATTATCGCCGTTGAACTCGATGGCGGTGGCAAGGTTCAAATTGCAGGCTTCGGGACCTTTACGACGAAGAGCCGGAGCGCGCGCAGTGGGCGCAACCCGGCCACCGGCGCGAAGATCACGATCGGCGCACGGACCTACCCGGTCTTCCGTCCCGCGAAGGGGCTGAAGGACCGAGTGGTCAAATAGCTTGGCCGTCGCGGGGGGTGGGTTCGCCTGCCCCCCGCGATTCCCCGGCTCCCCCCGGCGCCCACGTCCTCTCAGGTGCAGAGCCACGTGGCCCGGACCCAGGCAGCGACGCGCACGCCCAAGGCGTCAGTCGTCGCCATCCCTGGACAAGAAATCGAGCTTCAGCGCGACGCCGTGCGAGGCGTACTTCGGCGCGAGGTCGGACTCCCATGCGATGCGAGCGCGCACATGGTCGCCCGCCCGGAAGGCCAGCCCGACGGTCGGGGTGAACCAGCGCGGCACCGCGGCGTCATCGACGTCTAGCCGGGTGGTCGTGAGGCCCACGTCAAGCACGACCGCCGGGTGGGCGTTGTAGACCGCGCCGATGCCGTGGGAGACGACCAGCCGCCGGATGCGCGAGGCGAAGTCGTAGCCGCGCACGTTCGCCAGGGGGACGCCGCCGTAGAAGGCCAGCTCGGTGGCGTAGAAGAGCTCGACGGCCTTCACGCGGACGCTGACGCGCTGCACTAGCCCGCCGCCCAGCAGCAGCCCGCCCGCGGCCGCGTCTACCGACACGCCGAAGCCTGCCTGGAAGAAGGGTGTGAGCGTCCAGCGCCAGGGGCTGCCCGTCCGCGACGGGATGAGCGCGACAGGCACCGCGAGCTCGCCGCCGAGGTCGTAGAGGCGGGCGCCACCGATGCGGCGCACCTGGCCGGTGACGGCGAGGGAGAGCCCCACGCGCTCACTGAAGTAGCCGCCCAAGGTCAGGGTCCCGCCGCTCGCGCGCAGGCCGTCGAGCTGCTCGGTCTGGAGGTACTGGTCCCAAGCGTCCATGCGCAGCTCGAACGCGCGCCAGGGGCTTGTCCCGGCGACGTTCGGTGCGCTCCCCGGCGCGGTGACCGTCGGCGGCGTGAAGCCGGTCCCGCCGAGGCTGGGGTCGGTGCCGAAGCGCTGCATCGCGCCGCGCGCGAGGAGCCCTGTGGTGGCGCGCGGGTTTCCGTCGAGCAAGGCCAGCCGGCTCTTGCCGTTCACCGCGGTCTGAAATCGGCTGAGCTCGGTGTCGCCGGACTCTTGAAGCCACGCCTGCACCTTGGCGGCGACGTCGGCCGAGTCGGTGCCGGTGAAGGTCTTGGAGTAGCCGGTGGACGGGATGGTGACCGTGACCGAGCGGCCCGAGTTCGCTGACGCCACCACGATGGCGTCCTCGACCCCCAGGTAGCTGAGCGACGCCGTGTAGGCCGAGCGCGCGCCGGTCTGTGCGAAGTCGCCGCCGCCCTCGAGCAGGTCGCTGAGCAGCGCGCTGATGCTGTCGCTGCCCGCCGTCGGGCCACCGGCGACGCTGACCTCGAAGGGCTCCGCGGCCAGGGCGGGGGAGGCGAGCGCCGCGAGCGCGCATCCGATTATCCATGTGCGGCTTCGGACCATCGGCGTCTCCTGGGTGCGGGCGGGCTCTCTCTTGGTTGCCGACCGCGCGGGAGCCGATCGCGGGACGCCGATTTTTTTGGGGACGCCACGCGCCCGGCCCGCGCGTCAACGGTTGTCCGCCTTTACTCTGCGACGGTCGGCCAGCATCATTCGCAGCCCAGTCCCACGACCTCCGATCCCTGAAGTCTCTCATGCGCCACACCCTCCTCGCCTTCGCGATCGCGGCCCAGGCCTGCGCCACCCCGGTGGTGGAAGGCGACGTGGGGGACGGCTCCGAGACCACAAGCGAGGTGGTGGCGGACGCGCTGGTTCTTGGCGACTCGGACGCCGTGCAGGGAGCTGACGTCGACGCCGAGGGGGACACGGCCGAGGCCGAGGTCAGCGACGCGGACGTCGACGCCGAGCTGGGAGCGGACGCCAACGCCGACGCAGCGCCCGATCTCGGGCTGGAGGTCGACGCCGAGCCCGACGCGGAGAGCGACGTGGCCGAGGTCGCGGATACAGGCGTGGACTCAGCCGCGGACACGCTCTCCGACGTGGAGCCCGACGCGGAGGCCGACGCGGACGCGTCGTTCGAGGTGGAACCCGACCCGGGCGCCGACGCGGACACCTTCTCCGACGTGGAACCCGACGCCGAGCTCCCAGATGACATCGCGGTGGATGCCGAGCTCGCAGGCGACGCCGAGGTGGATGCCGAGCTCACGGGCGACGCGGCCGGCGATGCTCCCGGCGACTCGGAGCTCTCGGCGGACACGGAGATTCAGCCCGAGATCTGGGGCGACTCCGACGTGGACTTGGAAACCTCGGACGATGGCCAGACCGCGGGCGACGGCGAGACCGCAGACGACCTCGAACTCGACGCGGACGCCGACGCCGGGCCCGTGGCCGACGCCGAGGTCGGGCCGGACCTGGACGCGGGGCCGGACCTGGACGCGGGGCCGGACCTGGACGCGGGGCCGGACCTGGACGCGGCCGAGGCGTGCATCGACGCCGACCAGGACGGGCGCGGAGTCGGTTGCTCGGCCGGCCCGGACTGCGACGACACCGATGAGGACGTCTGGCAGTCCTGCGGGGCCTGCGCGGACGAGGACGGAGACGGCTACTACGCGGGCTGTGACGCCTACGTCGTCCGCGAGGGACCGGACTGCGACGAGACCTCCGCGGTCGTCTATCCCGGCGCGCCCGAGCTACCCGGCGATGGCTTGGTCAACGACTGCGCGGGCGCCTCGGACTTGGTGCCCTCGGACGCGAACGGCGTCTTCGTCTCGACGCTCGGAAGCCCCGACGGCGCCGGCACCCAGTCCGACCCCCTCGACGACCTGGCCGCCGGCCTCTCCCTCGCGCTCGCCACGGGCCGCTCGGTGTTCCTCTCGAAGGGCACCTGGCTGGGCGGCGTCACGGCCGTCCGGTCGATCTACGGCGGCTACGACCCCCAGACTTGGGAGCGCGATCTTGCCAACTCGGAGACCGTCATCGAGCACCCGACCGCGCTGTGGGGAGTCCGGCTCGCGGTGTCGGGCGTGGCGCTTCAGGGGCTGACGGTGCTCGCGGGCGCCGGCTCTTCGGGCGGGCACAGCAACGGCATCTACGTCGCCGCCAACCTCGAGCGCATCACCATCGCCGACTGCGAGGTGGACGGCGGCACGGGCTCGGTCGGTCACGGGATGCGGGTCTTCGGTCGCGTCGTCGTCGCGCGCAGCACGGCGAGCGGCGGCGCGCCGCTCATCGTCAGCTACGGCATCCGCGGCGAAAACGGCGCCCGCGTCTATGTCGTAGACAGCGTGCTGCTGGGCGGCAGTCCCACGACCAGCGCTGGCCGCAGCTACGGTCTGCGGGCCACGGGCGGCGTCGCGACCTTGCGAAACTGCGACGCGTACGGCGGCTCCGGGCACAGCGACGCCTACGCCTTTCAAGCGGACACCCTCGCGGCGACCGCGCTCGTGCAGAGCCGGCTCTACGGCGGAGACTCCGCGCTCGTCAGCTCGTGCACGGTCTTCGTGGGGACCGGCGCGACGAGCACGCTCGTACACAGCTACATCCACGGCGGCGTCGGACCTGGGCCGACCCGCGCGGTGATCGCGTTCGGCGCCGGCGCGCGCTTGACCGTGGTCAACAGCATCCTCGACGCGGGCGTGTCAGAGACGCTGGCATCCAGCATCTACGCGACTCAGGGCGGCCGCGCCCAGGTGGTCCACTCCATTCTGGGCGGCGAGGCGCAGGATTGCTTCGTCGAGCACGACGGGGGCTGCGCCGCGACGCTGGCCGCGCTCTCGGCGTGCGCGTGGAGCGGTTGCGCAGGCGTCACCAACGCGCTGGGCGTGGCCCCCGGCTTGGTCGACGCGCTGGGCGGCGACTTCCACTTGGTCGACGAGAGCCCCGCGATCGACGCCGGCGTCGACCCGGCCGCGTGGTACCGCGACGGCGGCCTCGGGGTGGACCTGGACGGCGACGCGCGGCCCCAGGGAGCGTCCTGGGACATCGGCCTGGACGAGGTCCCAGCCGCACCTTGAGCCGCGAGCGCGGCGCGGGGGGCGTGACCGCCACCCCGCGCCGCCGTCAACGCTTACGGGTTCTTGTCGGGCCCCTGCGCGCCGGGCGCGACCTCGAGCACTTCGAGCTCCACCCGCCGGTTGCGAGCGCGGGCGTCGTCGGTGCGCGCCGGGTCCACGGGGCGCGACTTGCCGAACCAACGCGGCACCAGCATGCCCTCGGAGAGCCCCAGCCCGACGAGGTACTTCACGACGGCGTGAGCGCGGCGCTTGGACAGCCCCATGTTGTAGCCGTCGGAGCCGATGAAGTCCGTGTGGCCCTCCACCGACAGCTTCAGGATCTCGGGATGCCGCTTCACGGTCGCCGCCAGCTCCTCGAGCTTGTGGCGGCCCTCGGGCTTCACGACGTCCTTGTCGAAGTCGAAGAGCACGTCGGCCTGGATAACGTAGCGGTCGCCACCCTTGGCCGGGACCACGTCCGGGCAGCCGTCCTCGTCCTGGTAGCCGTTCATCGTCTCCGGCTCGGTCGGGCAGCGGTCGTCCGAATCGAGGACGCCGTCGCCGTCGTTGTCGAGATCCGGGCAGCCGTCCTCGTCCTGGTAGCCGTCGCGGTCCTCGGGCTCCATCGGGCAGCGGTCGTCGACGTCGAGGACGCCGTCGCCGTCGTTGTCCACGTCGGGGCAGCCGTCGAGATCCTCGAAGCCGTCCTTGTCTTCTGGGTCATCGGGGCAGCGGTCCACGTCGTCGAGGATGCCGTCGCCGTCTCGGTCGCCGAGGACCACGACCGCGGGCTCCGGCTCCGGATCCTTATGATACGACCAGGCCGCGCCGAGCAGGATGCGCCGATCCGTCGCCCCGTAGCCCTCGACTACGCCCGTCCCCAGCGCGGCGTGGATCGCCACGTTGCGGTGCGGAAACCAGCGCAGGCCCAGGCGGACCTCCGACGGCGTCGACGCCTTGTCTTGGAAGAACTGAGACAGCTGCGAGCGCAGCACCCACTCGCCAAGGACCTCCAGTCGCGGCTTCGCAAAATGGTAGCCGAGGCCCGCGCCGAGGTGGAACTCGTGACCCGTCTTCAGCCCGATGAGCTCGCCATCGCGCCGGATGCGCACGCCCAGCTCGCCAGACCAGAACAGGTAGCCGCTCTTGCCGAGGTGGTGGCGCCGCGAGAGCACGAGCGACGGGTCGACCTCGACCTGGCCCGTCCCGTACAGCTTGCTGTTTCGCCCGGTCGGGAAGGTCAGCGCCAAGACCGCGCCGATGGAGAGCGGCGCGCGCTCCTCGGAGAGCAGGACGAACTTGCCCTGCAGCATCAGATCGCCGAGCGCGATGCTCTTCGGGTCAAAGGACTGCGCCCCCAAGACACTGCCGGTACGCGCAAACGAGATGGGAAGCTCCACGCCGACCTGCAACCAGTCCAGCAGACTCACCGAGCCGAAGACGTGCAGGGCGATGTCGGTCTTGACCTGGGTCGCCGTCGGCGCGCCGGTGGCATCGCGCAGCAGCAGCGGGTTCTTGTCGATGCGCAGTTGCCAGCCAGCGGCGTTGTCCCACTGGTGCATGCCCGAGACGCCCTCGACCTCGAAGAACCCGTTGGTGTCCACGGTCGAGCGGTACCAGAGCATGTTGGGGAGCGCCGCGTTCGCCGCGGGCGCGCTCGCCAAGAGCAGACCTGTCACACAGGCCAGGCAGACAGCCGCGGCGCCGACGCGCCCAGAAATACGGGTCATCGACGCTCTCCTACGATCTGCATTTTCCTACGACGCCAGAAGAGCCCGGCGAGCGCCAAGAGAGCCAGCGGGACCCACGACGCCTGCAGCGGCGCGCCTTCGCACCCGAAGAACTTGCCGCCCGCCAGGTAGGTCTCTTCGTCCACGCACTGGCTTGGCTCGTCGCCGAAGCACTGGTAGCCATCCTCGACCGCGCACACGGCGCTGCACCCGTCGCCGATGGTCGTGTTGCCGTCGTCGCACGCCTCGCCGAGGTCGGCTTCGACCAAGCCGTTCCCGCAGTTGGAGTCGACCTCGACCACACAGAGCGCCGAGCACCCGTCGCCGCCGACGAGGTTGCTGTCATCGCAGGCTTCGCCGGTGTCCACCACGCCGTCACCGCAGCGGGCAGGCTGACAATCCAACCGGCACGCGTCCTTCACGGTGGCGCTGTTGGAGTCGCCGCTGTCACAGCCCTCCCCCGCCAGCGTGTTCAGGGTCCCGTCGCCGCACTCGACCGCGGTGCAGTCGGCGTCGCAGGTCGCCGTCTGGGCGCCGTCGTCGCAGGCCTCGTCGAGGCCGCTCTGCACGACGCTGTCGCCGCAGCTCTCGATGGCGCACGCAGACGAGCACCCGTCCCCGTCTTCGGTGTTCCCGTCGTCGCACGCCTCGCCGGTGTCCTTGATCTCGTCGCCGCACGCCGGGATCGTGCAGTCCTCGCGGCAGACCACCGTCCCGTCCGCGGTGCCGTCGCACTCCTCGGTGCCGGTGACGATGCCGTTCCCGCACGCCGTCACCGTGCAGTTCGAGTCGCAGCCGTCTCCGTCGTCCGTGTTTCCATCGTCGCACGCCTCGTCAGCGCTCTCGTTGACGGTCTCGTCGCCGCAGACGACCTCGGTGCAATCGTCGTCGCAGGTCGCGGACTCGCCGCTGTCGTCACACTCCTCGGAGCCCTCGACCACCCCGTCACCGCAAGTCGGCACGCAGATGTCGCCCAGATCGATGGCGCTGCACCCGCCCACCGCGTCGCAGGTGTCGGTGGTGCACGGGTCTTCGTCGTCGCATTGGTCGCTCACGTCGGCGTTCTGGCAGCCCACCTCGGGGTCGCAGCTGTCGGCGGTGCACGCGTTGGCGTCGTCGCAGTCCACGGGCGTCTTGGTGCAGTCGAACTGCGTCGGTCCCACGCCAGCGGCGGTGACGACAGGCACGCACGCGTCGACGGTGCACACGTCGCCGTCATCGCAGTCCACCGGCACCGAGGCGCACAGGTCGGGCGGCTCGGCGCCCAGGGGGTTCAGCGTGCCGCCGTCGCAGAAGTCGACGGTGCACGGGTCGCCGTCGTCGCACACCACCGGGCTGGTGACGCACTCGAAGCTCGGCGGCGCCTCGCCCTGGGGCGAGATCAGCGCCTGACACGTGTCGATGGTGCAGCCGTCGCCGTCGTCGCAGTCGACCGCAGCGGAGACACAGCCGCTGGCGTCATCGCAGGCATCGGTCGTGCACGGGTCGCCGTCGTCGCACACCAGCGGCGCGGTGACGCAGCCGACCTCGTCGTCGCAGGAGTCGACCGTGCAAGGGTTCTCGTCGTTGCAGACCACAGGCGTCGCCACGCACCCAAGCTCAGCATCGCAGGACTCCACCGCGCACGCCCCGCCGACCGCGCACTCGATCGGCGCGTTCACGCAGCCCAGCTCTTGGTCGCAGCTGTCGACGGTGCACGCGTCGGAGTCGTCGCAGGTGACCGGCGCGTGGACGCAGTCGAACGGATCCGACTCGATGCCCTGGGGCTGCACCACCGGCACGCACTCGTCGAGGGTGCAGCCGTCTTCGTCGTCGCAGGTGACGGGCAGGGTCGTGCAGCCGCTCGGAGCAGGCCCGCCGAAGGGCTGCTGGAGCTCCTCGCAGAAGTTGAAGGTGCAGACGTCGCCGTCGTCGCAGTCGACCGGCGCGTTGACGCAACCCAGCTCGAGATCGCAGCTGTCGTCAGTGCAAATGAGCCCGTCGTTGCAGTCGGCCGGCTCATGGAGGCAGCCGGTCTCGGAGTCGCAGGAGTCGACGGTGCAGGGGTTCCCGTCGTCGCAATCCGTCACCGAGGTCGCGCAGTCGAACTCGGCGGGCGGCAGGTCTCCTTGGGGCTGAAGCGCGGGCACGCATGTGTCGACCGTGCACGCGTCGCCGTCGTCGCAATCCACGGGGACCGCCGCGCAGAACGGGCTGTTCTGCCCTTCGCCCAGCGGGGCGATCTGCGGATCGCAGAAGTCCACGGTGCAGGGGTCGCCGTCATCGCAGACGACCTC
The DNA here is from genome assembly GCA_041389525.1 of Myxococcota bacterium. GTDB lineage: Bacteria > Myxococcota_A > UBA9042 > PHBI01 > JACKFB01 > JACKFB01. The sequence continues at coordinate 46,454 of JAWKRR010000009.1, forward strand.
AAAGGTCTGGCAGCCGCCGAAGTCGGAGTTGCAGAACTCGTCGGTGCACGGGTTCTCGTCATCGCACGAGACCGGCGTGTTGATGCAGCCCAGCGCGGGGTCGCACGAGTCGTCCGTGCAAGGGTCGCCATCGTCGCAGTCCACGTCGGACTTCACACAGGCGAACAGGATCGGCCCGAGCCCGTCCGGCTGGATGAGCGACTCGCACGCATCGTTGGTGCAGGCGTCGCCGTCGTCGCAGTCCACCGGGGCGGACGTGCAGCCGGGGTTCCCGCCCGGCAGGCCCTGCGGCAGGATCTGCGGGTCGCAGAAGTCGACGGTGCAAGGGTCGCCGTCATCGCAGAACACGTCCGGGTTCGCGCAGCCCAGCGGCGGGAGGCACAGGTCCTCGGTGCACGGGTTCCCGTCGTCGCAGTCGGTCGGTACGTTCGTGCAGCCAAGCTGCGGGTCGCACGCGTCGTCGGTGCACGGGTTCTGGTCGTCGCAGACCACGGGCGTGAAGACGCACCCTACGGCCGGATCGCAGGTGTCCGCGGTGCACGGGTTCTCGTCGTCGCAGAGGATGCCGTTGGGCTCATCGCACCCCTCGAAGTCGAAGCACTGGGCCTCCATGCACTTGTTGCCCTCGGTGCAATCGGCCGGCGCCTGGGTGCAACCGACTCCCGGCTCGCAGGTGCCTACGGTGCATGGGTTATCGTCGTCGCAGTCGTCGACCGTATTTACGCAGACGCCGGACTCCTGGTCGCAGGAGTCCTTGGTGCACGGATCGGCGTCATCGCAGTCGACGGGGTCGTACTGACAGCCCGTGGCGGGGTTGCACGCGTTGGTCGTGCAGGGGTCCTCGTCGTTGCAATGCACGTCGGGCAGATTGGAGCAGCCCAGGAACGCGACGCAGGTGTCGGTGGTGCAGGCGTTAGAGTCGTCGCAGGTGAGGACGAGCGAGAAATCGCACCCGATGAGCGGTATGCAAACGTCCACGGTGCACGGGTCGCCGTCGTTGCAGACCTCGATCAGGCAGGGATCGACCGGCCCGCACTCCGGGTTGAAGGGATCCGGGCAGACGGGCCCGCACGCCGGGTTGAAGGGATCCGGGCAGACACCGCCAGCGCTCGCCGCGGGCGCAAAGACGAGCAGACTCAGCAGCAGGACCGCCAAGCGGGCAGTCGCTCGAACATGGGAGTGCGACCGGCGTGAGCCGGCCTTCATCGTGGCGTTCATCGTAATCCCCTTCTGACCGCGCCGCCGGTCGACGCCCCTCCGAAAGGGGCCACGGGCGCAGTCTTCGTCGCGTGGAAGCATCGTAGCTGAAGGAATGTGGCGCGTCGCGGTCACCTTGGCATTTTCCGGACGCTCGACTCAAAACCGCGGGACCCTGCGGCCTCCGGACCCGCGCAATGAGCGGCGATACGCGGTAGAACTCTCGCTCGGATCGAAGCGTTCGGATCGACGCGCGGGGTGGGGCACTAGGTGAGCAGGCAGACCGCGATCTCAGGAGCTGAGGGTCGCCAGCGGCGGGCTGGCTTGACTCGCATCGCCAGCGCCGGGTGGGCTCGCTGCGCGCGAGTGCCCGCGCTGGTTGCTTTGCTCGCGCTGGTCGGGTGTGCCGACGGCGATCCAGCGGGGCAGAGTGCCACCTTGTCCCGGACCGCCAGCCCGTGGACCCGGTCGCCGGCTGTGCACGAGCCATCCAGGCCGATCCAGGCGCCGATCCGACTGATCGTCGGCTTCGACCAGCCCCCGTCGCCAAGTGACATCGCTCGGCTCACCGCGCTCGGCGCACACGTCAAACACAGCTTCCGCCTGAGCGCCGCCCTGCTGCTCGAGCTCCCCGAAGCCGCCCTGACCGCGGTGACGACCGCGCTGCGCCAAGACCCGCACCTGCGCTACCTGGAGCCCGACCTCGAGGTCAGCCTGCGCGCGGTCCCCAACGACCCCCTCTGGCCGGGCCAGTGGGGACTCCACCACTCAAAATCCGCAGGCGGCGACTGGCGAATCGACGTGGACGCCCCCGACGCCTGGGACGTCGTGACCGCGGACGCCTCCGTGGTCATCGCCCTGGCCGACACCGGGGTCGACGCCTCGCACCCGGACCTGTCGGGCGCGATCTGGACCAACGCCGCCGAAGCCGCCGGCGTGGCGGGGGTCGACGACGACGGCAACGGCTATACAGACGACCTCCACGGCTACAATTTCCACGACGGGACCCCGCTCATCTACCGGAACGCCGAGGAGGACTGGCACGGCACCCACCTCGCCGGGATCCTCGCCGCCACCGCCAATGACGGCGTGGGGATCGCCGGCCTCGCCGCGGGCGCCCGCGTGATGGTGTGCAAGTTCATCGGCGGGCCCAAGGTCACCGGCACCTCCGCGGCGGCTGCCGAGGCCATCGAGTACGCCGCCGCCCACGGGGTGCGCCTGATCAACGCGTCTTTCGGCACGCCGGCGCCCTCGACGCTGCTGGCCGACACCATCGCGGCCAGCGGCGCGCTCGTGATCGCCGCGGCCGGCAACGACCGGCGCGACATCGACGCCAAGCCCAGCTACCCGGCGAGCCTGCCCCTGCCGACGATCATCACCGTGGCGGCGGTCGATCGCTTCGGCAAGCTGGCGACGGGATGGGGCGAGGCGAAGAACCAGGGCTCCAACTGGGGCGCGACCGCCGTCGACCTCGCGGCCCCCGGCGACGCCATCCGCAGCACCTGGCCTGAGGGGCGCTGGGGCGGCACCTCGGGCACCTCGATGGCGACGCCGCTGGTCACCGCCACCGCCGCGCTGCTGCTCTCGTGGGACCCGACCCTGACGAACCCTCAGCTGCGGGCGGCGATTCTGGACTCCGCGGTGCCCTGGCCGAGCCTGCAGGGGAAGGTCGCGACGGGGGGCCTCCTCAACGCCCGAGCAGCTCTCGATTACATAGGTGGGATCTCGGCGTTTTCGCCCCCAGCCACTTCGGTGAGCGCCGAGGACTCGGTGCGCTGGGCGGTGTATCAGGGCGCCGAGCTCCATCAGTTCGCGCCCTCTGTCCCGCCACCTGGCGGCGCGACCCAGCCCTTTCTCGCCAGCCTCGCGCTCCGCGCGCACGCGGTCTCCGGCCCGCTCGGGGGGCGGGTCAGCGCCGAGCTGCTGCTGCCAGGGCAGGCCCCGCGCGTGCTCTGGCGCCAAGGAGTCGCGCCGCTCGAGATAGGCCAGCCCGCCCTTCACTGCGACGGCCCCACCCTGCCCACCTGCGCCCTGCCCCCCGCCGCCGTGCCCGGTTACGGCCCCTACACCCTGCGCCTGAGCGCCACCGGAGACGCCGAGCTGCGCGTCACCGGGGTCCGCTACGTCTGGCGCGCCGAGGTCGCCCCATGAGCCGCTCCCTCCTCGCCGTCACCGCCCTCGGCCTGCTCTGCGCCGCGGCGCCGCCGACCCGCGCCCACGAAGGCCACGCCCCCGACGAGGCGCACGCCCGCTACCGCGTCGTGGTCCCGCCCGCCGCCGACTCTCGCGGAAACCACGTCGACCCCTTGCTCACCCTGGTGCTCTTCAGCGACCTGCAATGCCCCTACTGCGCGCGCCTGCTCCCCGTCCTCGACCGGCTCGAGGCCCGCTACCCCGGCGACCTCCGCATCGTCTTTCGCCACTTCCCCCTCCCCTTCCACGCCGAGGCCGCGCGCGCGGCCCGCGCCACGGTCTGCGCCGCGCGCCAAGAGCGCTTCTGGCCCATGCACGACCGCATCTTCGCCCGGCAGTCGGACCTCGCCGGCGCGGACTTCTCGGTCTGGGCGGGTGAGCTCGGCGCCGACCCGGAGGCCTTCCGCGAGTGCATGCGCGACCCAGCCAGCGCCGCGGCGGTGGAAGACGACAAGGCGGCGGCCCGCGAGCTCGAGGTGCGCGGCACCCCGACCACCTTCATCAACGGCGTGAAGCTGGTCGGCGCGCACCCGGCCGAGGACTTCGAGGCCCTCTGCGACGAGGAGCTGGCCCGCGCGAGAGCGCGCCTGGGCGCCGGCGTCCCGCGCGCGCAGATCTACGAAGACGCAGTCCGCGACGGGCTGATCCGCGAGCCCCTCGCCCCCCTGGCCCTCCCCGTGCGCACCGCGGGCAGCCCCCGCCTCGGCCCGCAGCGGGCCGCCGTCGAGGTGGTCGTCTTCTCCGATTTCGAATGCCCCTACTGTGAAATCGCAGCCCGAGATCTGCGCGAGTACCAAGCGACCGACCCGGAGCGCATCGCCGTGGTCTTCAAGCAGCTCCCGCTCCCCCAGCACGAGGACGCCCTGGCGGCCGCCCGCGCCGCCATCTGCGCTGGCGAGCAGTCGAAGTTCTGGCCCATGCACGACGCGCTCTTCGCGGCCCAAGCGAGGCTGTCCTCCGCCCCCTGGACGGCGCTGGTCGCGCAGCTCGGCCTCGACCGCCGCGCGTTCGACGCCTGCATGTCCAGCCGGCGCCCCGACGATCGGGTCGGCGCGGACATCGACGACGCGGACGCCCTGGGCGTGACCGCCACCCCGAGCGTCTACATGAACGGCCGCCGGCTCATCTCAGGTGGCACCGAGCCAGCCACCCTCGAACGAATCGCTCGCCGCTACCTCGCCGACACCCCCAACGGGCGGGGACGAAACGGCAAAGCGCGCGCAGCTGGCCCGTGACCTGACACCGCAAACACGCTAAGATACTGGCCGTGCGGCGTCCCCCGAGGCCTGGGGTTCGCCGACCGCACACGGAGAGTCAAGATGCCGCAGCAACTGAGTTTTTCGTCGGGTCGTCGGCTCGTCACCGCCCTGGCACTGGGTGTGGTCGCAGCGTTCGCCATGGGCGCGGAGGGCGACGCATGCAACCCCGGCCCAGCGACCGAGACGACCTGCGTCGTCGCCGGCACCGAGTACGCGGTGGGGGCGGCGGTCCCGTCGACCGACTGCAACACCTGTACGTGCACCAGCGACGGCACCGTGGCCTGCACCGCGATGGGCTGCCCCACGAGCTGCAGCTACGGGGGCAAGACCTACCAGGCCGGCGAGAGCTTCCCTGACGCCGACGGCTGCAACACCTGCACCTGCGACGCCGGTGGCTCGGTCAGCTGCACCGAGAAGGCCTGCGTCGCCACCTGCGATTACGCAGGTAAATCCTGGGTGGCCGGCGACACCTTCCCCGCGGAGGACGGCTGCAACACCTGCACCTGCCTCGACAGCGGCGCGGTGGCCTGCACGAAGATCGCCTGCCCCGTGGCGGGCTGCACGGTGGGCGGCGTGGAGTACGCCGTGGGCGCGGTGTTCCCTGACACCGACGGCTGCAACTCCTGCACCTGCCTCGCGGACGGAAGCGTCGCCTGCACCGATAAGGCCTGCGCGGCCGTGTGCACTTACGACGGCCTGGGCTACCAGACCGGCGACCAGTTCCCGTCCATCGACGGCTGCACCACCTGCATCTGCCGCGCCGACGGCACGGTGGAGTGCGCCCAAACCTTCGCGCCGTGCGTGCCGACGCGCTGCGAGCACGGCGGGCAGTCCTACGACATCGGCGAGCGCTTCGACGCGGGCCCCGGCGGCTGCAAAGAGTGCATCTGCCTCGAAGGGGCGGAGGTCTACTGCTCGAAGAAGCCCTGCCCCGCGCCCGGTTGCGAGGTGAACGGCCAGTACTACGAGGTCGGCGCGAGCTACCCGGCGGGCGACGGCTGCAACACCTGCACCTGCGTCGAGAGCGGCCAGTCGGTCTGCTCGCTGAAGCCCTGTGTCGAGCCCGTCTGCGTATACGGCGACATGAAATACCCGGTGGGCGCCCAGTGGGACGCCGGCCCGGGTGGGTGCAACGAGTGCTCGTGTCTCGAGGGCGGCGTCGTCTACTGCACCAAGCCCGCGTGCCCGCCCAAGGGCTGCGAGTCCGGCGGCGTCTTCTACGAGATCGGACAGACCTTCAAGGCCGCCGACGGCTGCAACACCTGCACCTGCGGCGCGGACGGCGTGGTGGTCTGCACCAAGATCGGGTGCGTCGACTCCTGCTCGTACGGCGGCAAGACCTACGCGGCCGGCGCCTCGTTCCCGGCGACCGACGGCTGCAACACCTGCACCTGCGGCAAGGGCGGCGCGGTCGCCTGCACCAAGATCGCCTGCCCGAGCGGCTGCAGCTACGGCGGCGCCAAGTACCTGCCCGGCGACAAGTTCCCCGCCGAGGACGGCTGCAACACCTGCACCTGCATGGCGGGCGGCGGTGTCGCCTGCACCGAGAAGGCCTGCGTGGAGGGCTGCTACGAGGGCGGCAAGTACTACGCGCCCGGCGAGTCCTTCCCCTCGAGCGACGGCTGCAACACCTGCACCTGCATGAAGGGCGGCCTCGTCGCCTGCACGCTCATCGCCTGTGTCGAGGGCTGCTTCTACGGGGACGAGTACTACATGCCCGGCGACACCTTCGCGGCCACGGACGGCTGCAACACCTGCACCTGCGGCAAGGGCGGCGCGGTCGCCTGCACCAAGAAGGCGTGCCTCTGCGACCCGAAGGCCGAGTGGTGGCGCCAATACGTCGGCAGCTCCCCCGAGATGTGCATGGTCATCAAGTACGCGTGTGTCGAGAACACCTCGCACTTCTCCAACGCCTGCGGATGCGGCTGCGAGCAGTCCGCCGACTGCCCGAAGGTGCTGAGCTGCGGCGGCGCGGTCGGCTGCGACATCGACGCGCTGAAGGCGAAGTGCCCCTTCTCCGAGGTTGAGACCACCGTCCCGGACAACGGCTGCACGGTCGAGTCGCCGTGCAAAGACTCGTGGTCCATGTGCTGGGCTCCCGGCCAGAAGCTGCCGTGCGGCGCCTGCTTCGTCCCCGACCCGAGCGAGGTCTGCTTCGAGGACGTCGAGTGCGGCAAGGGCCAAATCTGCGGCCCCGACCAGAGCTCGTGCTCCTGCACCGGCGAGTGGGTCTGCACCGCGGGCTGCGTGTCGTCGAAGGACTGCAAGACCGGCGAGAAGTGTGGCCTCGATGGCCACTGCGCCCCCACGGCGTGCTCGGCTTCGTCGGACTGCCCCACGAACTTCGACTGCACCGCCGGCCAGTGCAACCGCCGCCAGTGCAAGGCGAGCGCGGCCTGCAGCGGTCAGTGCGTGAACGGTCAGTGCTACGAGGCCGCCGGCTACTGCTCGCCGCCCCCTCCCTGAGGGCTCCATGCACACCCAAGTCCGCACGCTGAATGACACCGCGGCACGCAGCAGCGCTCGCAGCGCTGCTCGCGTGACCCTACGAGTCGCTGCGTTGGCGGGGCTCGGCCTCGTGGTTGCCGGCTGCGAGTCGGAAGGGTGTCCGCCGATCGGAATGATCGCGGTGGAGTTGGAGGTCCAGGATGCGGAGACCCTGACCAGCCTGTGTGACGCTACAGTGGAGTTCGTCTGGCCGAGCGAGCCATCGTCTTGGCAAACTGCCCAGTTCTACGCGCGGACTCCGGGCTCTGTGCCCCCCGTTTGCGAGTGGTGGGTCCCGGGCCTGAACGGGGGCGAGTACAAACTGCGCGCGAGCCTGCCAGGATACCGGTCCGCAGAGACGATTGTAGACGTCGAGGCTACCGACGAATTTTGCTTCCGGCTCAAGACCGTGGACTTCGCGTTCCGGCTTGAGCAGGACGGCTCGGCGCCGCGCTGAGGCATGGGCGGCTGGGCTCCCCAATCCGAACCGCGACGGAGTCCCCGCGTACACGAAGCCTGCGGCTCGGGATGAGATACCCCGACCCCCTGCCTGAGCGGGCCGGGCCGCGCACAAATTCGAGTCGCCACGCGGCGTTGGGTCATATAGCTGCAGAGTTTTTTGACCGCGCCCCGGAGCCGTCGGAACCTCTTCCCGTCGCCCGCATGCAGCGCTTCCCGCTGTGCGGCCCGACGCGGACCTGGGGAGGACGCATGCTTCGCAATCGCGTGGTGACCGATATTCCGACGCTCGTGGAGTTCGCAGAGCAGTGCGAGCCGCACGTCGAGACGCCGCCGACCTCACGGCTGCTCCGTGGCGGGCTGGTGCGCGGCTTCTACCACCCGCTCGGCGGGCTGGTGGCGGGCTACATCGTCAACACGGGCAGCACGCACTTTCACGCGTTCGACGTGGTCCCCTCGACTGGCCCGCTGACCCTCGCGCCGGGTGCCGAGGAGCTGATCTGCGAGGTCTCGCACCTGTGGCTGCGCTCGTCGCTGTCGTCGTCGGACCGCCGCAGCTTTTACGAGGCGTTGACTGCCGATTTGACGTCTTGCGAGCGCCCCTACCTGCTGGTCACGAGCCAGCTGACCGCCGCGCACCTGCTGGACTCGCTGGAGGTGCGCGCCGTGCTCTACGAAGGCCCGATCGCCGGGCGCCCGCCCCACGAGGTCACCCGCGTCGCGGCGGTGCGCACCGAGGAGTGGATCGGCGCCCATTGCCTGCCCCACATCGAGCGGCCGCGCACCTCCGTGGCCGAGTGGCTGGCCCTGACCAGCGACCCGTTGCCGAGCTCGAGCGCTGCGCCCTCGCAGATGAGCGCGCCCGCCGCTGCGGCTCAGCACGCGTAGCCGCCCAGCCGTCGGCTCGCCGGACTCCCGCGCGACGGGCTAGGCCGACCGCACCCGCTCGAGGAAGGCCGCGATGCCGTCCAGCGCGAGGTTGGTGCGCAGCGAGTAGAAGATGTCGAAGGCGTGCTGGGCGCCCCGCAGCTCGGCGTAGGCCACCGTGGAGTCAGGCGCCGCCTGCCTCAGCGCGTCGCGAAATCGCCGCGCCTGGGTGACCGGCACCATGGAGTCGCGGTCGCCGTGGACGATCAGAAAGGGCGGCGCGTGCGGGCCGACCTGGTCGATGGGCGAGGCGAGCTTCCACAGCGCCGGGTTCTCTTCGGGCGAGACCTTGAGGACCAGCCGCTCCATCAGGCGCCCCATCCCGCGGTGCGGCCAGTCGCCGTCGCGGTCCAGCACGTCGTAGACGCCGTACATCGCGACGCAGCCGGCCAGCCGCGTGTCGACCTGCTCGAAGCCGGGCTGCAGCTCGGGGCGGTTGGGGGTCAGGGCGGCGAGGCTGGCCAGGTGGGCGCCCGCCGAGAGCCCGGCGATGATGACGTGCTCGGGGTCGCCGCCGTGCTCGGCGATGTGTTCGCGGACCCACGCCAGCGCCCGCTTGATGTCGATGAGGTGGTCGGGGAAGGTCGCCCGCGGGCTGAGGCGGTAGTTAGCGTTGACGACGACCCAGCCCTCGCCCGCCATGCGGCGCATCAGCGGCAAGCCCTGGGTGTCTTTGGAGCCGATGACCCAGCCGCCGCCGTGGATGTGTAGGAGCACCGGGCGGCGCTCGCCGGCCTCCTGCGGGCGAAAGACGTCCAAGCGCAGCCGGTAGGTGCCGACCTCGGCGTAGACGATGTTTCGCACCCGCACGACCGCGCGATCGCCGAAGCGGAAGGGCAGCACGAGGCGGTCGAGGTCGCGCCGGTGGGCTCCGCCAGCCCCCGGTTTGTCGAAGGCGTCGTCGATGGCGTCGATGATCGCCGCGCGCGTGGTCGCGGCGGGACGCAGCAGCAGCAACATCCCCAGCCAAGCCACGCTGGCGATGCCGAGGCCGAGGTGACCCCAGGGCGTGGTGAAGGCGCCCTCGGTGTAAAACCACCAGGTGGCGACGAGCTGAAAGACGACGTGGTGGACGGCCAGCTCGGCGATGAACCAGCCCGCGAAGAAGCTGAGCGCGCCCAAGACCGCGGGTCGCCGGAAGGGGCGCCAGGCGTTGGCCGTGAGCAGCAGGCTCCAGATGGCGAGGGCGAGGTAGAGGCGGTCCACGAGTGACGGGCTCCGGATGGCGAGCGGGCGCCGGAGCATACGCGCGGCGACGCAGCGCGTCACATCCGAGCGCGCCGCGCGGGGGGCGAGCCGCTGCGCTTGGAGCGCCACGGGCGGGTGAGTTCTGGTAGGCTCCCGCGACTCTTGAGGAGGGACCCATGCGCAAGTCAGCGATCGTGCTCCCGGTAGCCCTTCTACTCGCGAGCGCCTCGTTCATCGCGGGCTGCGATGACGGCGGCCATGAGGCGGACGCCAGCGGGCAGCCAGACGTGGGCGCGGCGGACGCGGACGCAGAGACGGCCCCCGACGCGGCCACGGACGGCGCGGCCGCGGCCCCTGACGCTGACATGGACGCCGACACCGCCGAGGTCGACGCGACGCCCATCACCGCGGAGTCCTGCGACGGCGACGCGACGGTCACCGCCATCTTCACGGTCGCCCCCTACGTGCAGAACGTGCTGACGGACTCGGCGTGGATCCTCTGGGAGACGCCCGAGGGCGAGCATGGTGCGGTGGAGTGGGGCCCCACTGAAGCGCTGGGCCAGACCAGCTGCGGCGGGCTGCGAGGCTTCCTCTTGGACGTCAGCCTCGACCGCACGGAGCTGGTTCACGAGGCCCAGCTCACCGGCCTCGAGCCCGACACCACCTACTGGTACCGCGCCGTCACCGGCACGTCGCGCAGCAATATCCACCACTTCCGAACCACCCCCACCCGGGACTCCGAGGCGCCCCTGCGCTTCGTCGCCATGGCCGACAGCCAGCGCGACGACAACAACCGCACCAAGTTCCGCGAGGTCATCAACGACGGCGTCATCCCCTTCGTGCGCGCCGCGTTCGGCGAGGACCTGGCCAAGGCGCTCGGGTTCTTCATCGTCGCCGGCGATCTCGTCGACAACGGCTGGCTCTACGAGGAGTGGCAGACCGACTTCTTCAGCCCGGCCGAGAAGCTCATGCACGAGGTCCCACTCTACGCGGTGCCCGGCAATCACGAAGGCGGCAGCTCGTTTTTCTGGCGCTACTTCAAGCTCCCCGAGAACGGCGACGCCCCCTACGTGCCGCACTGGTACTACGTCGATTACTCCAACGTGCGGCTCATCGGGCTGGACTCCAACGCGGGCTTTCAGACCCAGCCGCAGCTCGACTTTCTTCGGCTGCGATGTTGACGATCGTGAGGACCAAGGCTGGTCGACTTCGTCTTCGCCCAGCTTCACCACCCCTTCAAGAGCGAGCTTTGGCTGCACGGCGAGACCGACTACACCGGCGACGTGATGAAGCTGCTCGAGGAGTTCTCGACGCGCTGCGGCAAGCCCAGCATCCACTTCTTCGGCCACACGCACGCCTACTCGCGCGGGCAGTCCCGCGACCACAAGCACCCGGATGCAGCGAACGTGGCGAGCGCCGGCGGGGCCATCGACCGCTGGGCGGACAGCGGGCAAGCGGACTACGACGAGTTCTCGGTCAGCCAGGACACCTGGGGCTTCGTGGTGGTCGAGGTCGAGGCCGGTGATGACCCGAAGTTCACGCTGCGGCGGGTCAGCCGCGGAAACACTGATTTCCCTGAAGACAACGCGGTGACCGACACGGTGACGGTGAAGCGCTACGACGCGCCGCCGACGCAGCCGACCGCGGTCGGGCCTGTGGACACGACGGTGTGCGGCGACACCCTGCGCTTGGTCGCCAGCGCGTACGACGACCCCGACTCGGACGCCCAGGCCGGCGCGCACTGGCAGGTGAGCGCGGACTGCGGTGACTTCGAGGCGCCCGTCTACGAGCGCTGGCGCCAGAACGAGAACTGGTACCGCGGCGTCGACACCCAGGCCGGCGACGACCTCAGCGACGAGCAGCCCGAGGGCCTGTCGGCCGAGGGCGCCTACTGCTGGCGCGTCCGCTACCGCGACACCAACCTGAGCTGGAGCCCCTGGTCGGCGCCCGCGGCCTTCACCGTCGGCGGCTGCACCCCACGCTAGCGACCCGCGGGGCGCCGGCTCGCGCTCTCCCAGCCACGCGTCGAGCACGTCGACGGTGCGCTCGCGCGCGGGCGGCGCCGACAAGAGCAGGTCGTGCAGGCCGCCGGGGATGCGCGCTGTGGTGACGTCGGGGCCCAGGGTCTTGGCCAGCGCCAGGGCGCGGTCGACGTCGATGACCACGTCGCTGTCTCGATAGCGCGGTCCAAACTCGCGCGCAGGCGCCGAGTGGGCGCTGCACATCGCCAGGATCGGACAGGGTATGTTGAGCCCGCGGGCCACCCGACGCTGACCCTGACGCACCGCTCGCAGCCACCCCGCGCGGAGCGGCAGCGTGCCCGGCCGCTTCCAGCCCAGGTCGTACTGCCAAGCCCCGCCGCGCCCGAGACCGGCGTGCAGTGACCACGCGTAGCTCGGGTCGTCGGTGACCGGCAGGGGGCGTGCTCCGGGGCCGCGCGACCCACGGTGTCGGCCAGCAAATCCACCATCACCCGACGCGCCGCGCCCCCGGTGATATCGAGGAATGGCGCGTTCAGCACGAGGCGTGTGACCAGCCCCTCGCGGCGTCGCCGGTGCGCGTAGAGCGACACGATGAGCCCGCCCGTGGAGTGGCCCACCAGGCAGACGCGGCCCTGCCCGTCCCGGTGGCGAATCCGCCAGATGGCGGCGTCCAACTCCTCGTCGTAGACGGCCAGATCTCGCGTGTACGCCGCGATGTCACCCGGCCTCAGCGAGCGCCCGTAGCGCCGCAGGTCCAGGGCGTAGAACGCGAAGCCAAGCGCCTCCATCCGCAGGGCGAACCACGTCTGGAAGAAGTAGTCGTTGTACCCGTGGACGTAGAGGAACGCGCCGCGCGGGGCGGGACCCTGGGGCCGGTAGACCAGCGTCGCCACCGCCGGCGCGCGCTCGTCGGGCGTCAGCGGGATGGTCTCGCGGACGAAGCCGTGACCCAGGATCGCGTCCGCCCCGTCGTCAAACACCCGCACCTCCCCAAACGCACCGCACCTGTGTCACACCGCGGCTCGGCGCCGTCAACGACGGCCGCCTCGCGCCGATCGCCAGCCCCCCAGACATGCCCTTTCCACGCCGGCCCGTCTCGCATAGGCTCCGCCCTTCCGAATCCGCGCGTCCGCCCCCACCACGCCCGGCTCCCCAAAGCCCGAGGCGGCCATGTCCACCCGACGCCCGACCCCAACGCAACGACGCTGCGCACCCGCCGACGTCAAGCGCCTCGTTTCGGCCCCATCGCCAGCCTGAGCTACGTGTTCTGGATCTGCGGCGGCATGGAGATGATCGAGCGCCTCGCCTACTACGGCGTCAAGGCCGTGGCCGTGCTCTACGCCAAGGACCCCGCCAGCAACGGCGGCCTCGGCGTCACCATGAGCGACTTCGGCACCATCTTGATGGTGTGGGCGCTCATCCAGTCGATCCTGCCCGTCTTCACCGGCGGCCTCTCCGATCGCTACGGCTACAAGGAGACGATCTTCGCCTCCACGGTGGTCAAGATCGCCGGCTACCTCGTGATGGCGCTCTTCCCGACCTACACGGGCTTCTTCTGCGGCGCGGCACTGCTGGCGGCCGGCACCGCCATCTTCAAGCCCGGCATCCAGGGCACGCTCGTCAAGGCGACGAAGCGCGAGAACAGCTCGATGGCCTGGGGAATCTTCATCAGGACCGTCAACATCGGCGGGTTCCTCGGCCCGCTGGTCGCCGGCTACATGCGCAAGATGGAGTGGCGCCACGTCTTCCTCTCCTGCGCCGCCATCATCTCGCTGAACTTCCTGATGCTGCTCCTCTACAAGGAGCCCGGCAAAGCCGAGCGCATCGAGCGCGCCGCGGCGGAGAAGTCGGGCGGAGTCGCGCGCCGCAGCCTCATCTCCGAGTCCCTCGACGAGCTGATGAAGCCCCACGTGTGGGTCTACCTGCTCATCTTCTCGGGCTTCTGGTTCATGTTCAACGCGCTCTTCGACGTGCTGCCGGCTCACATCGAGGAGTGGGTCGACACCCGCGACATCGTCCACACGCTCTTCGCTCGGGCGGCGCCCAGAACGAGGTCGTGAAGTTCTTCATCGTGATGAACGAGGCCGGCACCGAGATCAAACCCGAGGGCATGCTCAACATCAACGCGGGCCTCATCATGATCACCTGCTTCGGCTTCGCGTGGCTGTCAGGCCTGATGCGGGCGACGACCTCGATGGTGGTCGGGACGCTGCTGGCGACCGTGGCCATCGTGCTCTCTGGCCACTCCATCGCGGGCTGGGCCTCCGTCGCCGCCATTCTGGTGTTCTCGGTCGGCGAGATGCTCTCGAGCCCGAAGTTCAGCGAGTTCATCGGCAACTTCGCCCCCGACGACAAGAAGGCCATGTACCTCGGCTTCTCGCAGATCCCGCTGGCCATCGGCTGGACCCTCGAGGGCAAGATCGGGCCGTGGCTCTACGACGAGTTCGCGTCCAAGGATCGCTTCGCGCGCGAGCTGCTCACCCAGAAAGGTGTGCTGGACGTCAGCCCCGAAGCGATCCCCCAGGGCGAGGCCTTCCAGCACCTCGTCACCCACACCGGCCAGGACCCCTTCGTGCTGACCAAGCTGCTCTACGACACCCACAACGTGTCCGTGGTGTGGGACATCATGGCGGTCATCGGTATCCTCAGCGCCATCGGCATCTGGCTGTATGGCCGCTGGATCAAGGAACTGTCGCGTCAGGCGTGACCGAGGTGATGAGATGACTCGCCGTGTAGTGCTGCTGCTGCTGATCGGAGCGCTCGGCGCGTGCGACGGCGGCGAGTCAATCACCCACGACGCCGCCCCCTCCGACGTCTCGACCGACCTCTCGGATAGCCAGAGATCTCTGGCGATTCCGCCGACACCGCGGGCCCGGACGCGCTCGCCGACGTCGGGCCCACCGGCGGCACCCAGTGGCTCTACGACCCGGTCGGCGGCGCAGAGCTCTGGGCCTTCCCCGACGACTATTACAGCCGCCCCGACCCCAGCAGCCCCACGGGCCTCCGCCTGGACACCCGCGTGGAGCGCGCGCCGTGGGCGGGCGAGCTCGACACCATCATCCAGAAGAGCATCTTCGACCTCAGCCTGCTCAGCGGTTTCGGAACCAACGGCGGCGGCTTCCTGCGCTTCTCCGCGGCCCTGGGCGCCCTGCCCAGCGGGCCCGAGCTCTCCGTCAGCAACGACCAGCTCATGCTGCTGGACCTCGGCACCGACCCGCCGACCCGCGTGCCCTTTGACGCGAGCCACAACGACGACGACAAGACACTGATCATCTGGCCGCTGAGGCCGCTCCGCGAGCGCACGCGCCACGCGCTGGTGGCCACCACCTCGCTGGAAGACGACGCCGGCTTGCCCCTGCCCGCCTCGCCGCTGCTCGCCCGCCTCGTCGCCGGCACCGACCCGCCCGCCGGCCTCGAGTCCCTGGTCCCGCGCTTCCAAGAGCTGACCACCAAGACCGGCCTCGCCCCCGAATCCCTCGCCGCCGCCGTGGTGTTCACGACACACGGCGACCTGGACCGCGTCTTTGCGGCCGTCGCCGACGTCGCCACCCGCACCTACGCCTGGACCCAGCCGCCGACCTGCAAACCCGACGGCGGCCTGCGCTCCTGCGAGGGCACCTTCACCGCCCAAGACTACCGGCACGACAGCTGGGTCACCGGCGACGCCTCACCGCCACCTGGGACGCTGAAGGTCTCCGGTCTGGCTGCCCCCGACCAGCGTCGGCGCGGGCCCCTACCTCACCCTGGTCTACGGCCACGGCATCAACGACACCGCGGCTCCGGCAGCAAGCAGCCTCGCCGCCGCCGCTCCGCTCGGCTACGCGGTCATCGCGGCCGATGCCCTGGAGCACGGCGAGCACCCCACCGCGACCCCGGTGACGGCCGCCTCAACGCGATGCGCTTTCTGGGCATCGACCTCGCCAACGTGCGCACGACGCGGTCGCGCTGAGCGGCAACTTCAACCAGACCATGCTGGACCGCCTCCAGCTCATCGCGTTGATGAAGGCCGCGCCCGACATCGACGGCGACGGGCGGCCGACCTGGACCCGACGCACTTCGGCTACTACGGCATCAGCCTCGGCGGGATGATGGGCAGCTCGATCCTGGCCGCCTCGAGCGACCTGGACGTCGGCGTGTTGCCGGTCGCCGGCGGCCGCCTCATCGCGTTCGTGACCGACACGGGCCTCATCAAGCCGCTGCTGCCGCTCTTGGGTGATCTCGTCGGCTCCGAGGCCCTGCTCGAGCGGCTGCTCATCGGCGCCCAGTCCGTCATCGACGCCGCCGACCCGGCGACCTTGCCCGCCACGTGCTGACGAATCGCCTGGTCGCAGGTCCCACGCCCCACCTCCTCTTCCCGGTCGCCATCGGCGACGAGGTCGTCCCGCCCGCGGCCGGTCGCGCCCTCGCCCGCGGCCTCGGCATCCCGCAGATCCCGCCGGTGCTGGTCCCCGTCGGCCTCCATCCCGGTGACTGAGACCGCGCCCGTCAGCGGCGATCTTCCGGCGGCACCACGGCCGGCTACTTCCGCCTCGACTGCGTCACCGACGGCGGTGGCGTGGTCGCAGCGACCCACGGAAACACGCCCTACAGCCCGGAGGTCCTGCTCCAAGCAGGCCATTTCTCGACACCGTTTGTTCGGGACGCCCGAGATCCTCGACCCCTACGCCGAGCTGAAGACGCCGCCGCTGCCATAACACCGCGATAATTCACCCAGAACAGCGCCAAGACAGCGCAGGAGCCCCCATGAGTGAGCCCACCTACACGCCAGGCCGCTTCGTCTGGTACGAGCTGATGAGCAGCGACACCGAGCGGTCGGCGGCCTTCTACACCGAGCTCTTCGGCTGGACGATCTCGCAGATGGAGATGCCGAAGGGCGTCTACCACGTGCTCCGCGAGGGCGAGGACGGCATCGCGGGCATGTACGCCATACCCGAGGGCGAGGCGATCCCCGACCACTGGATCGGATACATCTCGGGCGAGCCTGACTCGGTCGCCGCGCGGACCCGGGCGTTTGAGGGCCAGGTGCTGGTTCCGCCGCAGACCGTCCCCGAGGTCGGCAAGATGACCGTGCTGATGGACCCGCAAGGCGCGTCATCGGCGGCGTTCAAGCGGGCGACGCGGGGGATCCGGCGCCCAAAGACCCAGTCCCGCCGGCCGATTTTGCTGGAGCCACCTCAGCTCCACCAAGGTCATCGGCTCGCAGGCCTACTACCAGATGGCCTTCCGCATGAAGGCCGGGATGCCCACCGAGAGCGGGATGGTCATGCTCTCCGCCCCCGACGGCGGCGAGGTGGCGAGTATCGCCGCCGCGCCCGAAGGGACGCCGTCTTCGTGGCTGCACTACGTCGTGGTCAGCGATCTCGCCGCGGCCACGGCCAAGGCCAAGGCGCTGGGCGCCACCATCCTGAGCGACAACGAGGAGTACCCGGGCATCGGCCGCGGCACGATCTTCGCCGACCCCACGGGTGCCGTCCTCGCGATGCTTCACGCCCCTGAAGGCGTAGCAGCCTCCGCCAGCAGCGCGGCCATCACCTGGGTGGCTGCGCTGCGGTCGAGCTTGCCGTTGCCGCCGCGGGGCAAGGCGTCGACGAGGCGAATCTCCCGCGGGCGTCGGTAGCCGGCGACCTCGGCCTCGGCGAAGGCGCGGAAGGCCGCGACGTCGAAGCCGGCGCTGCGCGGGACGACCAGGGCCGCGGGAAGCTCGCCCATGCGCTCGTCGGGGATGCCGACCACGGCGACCTCGGCGACGTCGGGGTGCGCGGCCAGCGCGGCCTCGACCTCGGCGGGGAAGACCGAGAAGCCGCCTACCTTCAGGCGGTCTCTGCGCCGACCCGAGAAGACCAGCAACCCGCCGGGCCCGGTGCGCCCGAGGTCGCCGGTGGAGAACCACCCGTCCGCGTCGGGGCCAGCGCCCGGATTGCCCCGATAGTGCTGAAGAACCCTGACTCCACGGAACTGCAGCTCGCCCGGCTTGCCCATCGCCAGCTTCCGCCCGGCCTCGTCGACGACCCGAACTCGATGCCGGGCAGGGTGAAGGCCGGGCTCGCCACGGGCAGCGGGCCCAGCGGCGACGGCGGGTAGACGCGCACGGCGGCGGCACCCGACACTCGACCATGCCGTAGACGTCGACGAAGGTGGCCGAGCCGAGGCTGCGCCCCAGGGCGCTGAGGGCCGAGCCGCGCGCCTGGAAACGCCGCGCGCGCTCGGGCGGCATCGCGTCGGCCGCAGAGACTCACGCCTGCACGCTGGAGTCCCGCTGGTCGGCGCCCGCGGCTTCGAGGTCGGCGTACATGGTCGGGACCCCGACGAAGATGGAGGCGCCGCCGCGCTCGAGGATGTCGAGGCTCTCCGCGGCGTCAAACCCGCGCCGGTGTACCAAGCGCGCGCCGGTGGTCAGGGTCACCAGGGCGGTCGACAGGCCCATGACGTGAGCCAGGGGCAAGGGCGCCAGCACCGAGAAGCGGCTGCTGCCGTCTGCGCGCGGGGCGGCGAAGGGCGCGCGGATGCGGCCCGCCGCCGAGGTCAGCCCCCGGCTGGTCAGGGCCGCCGCCTTGGGCTGCCCCGTGGTGCCTGAGGTGCAGAGCAGCACCGCCACGCGGTCGGCGTCCCCGCGCTGGGCGTCAACGAAGCCGGGCCGCTCGACCAGGGTGTGGGCGACGCTGCCGGCCAGGGTCTCCGGTCCGTCGAGCTGCACGCGCAGGCCTTTCAGCGCGGCGGATCCTGCCAGTTCGGCGGTCACGACCGCGCGGGTGGCCGCCGTGGCGCGGACGACGGCCTCAAGCTCGCCGGGGCGCAGGCGCGCGTTGATGGGCGCGGCCACGGCCCCCAGCCGCGCCAGGGCCAGCACGTGAAAGAGGGCGTCGGGGCCGTTTCCGACCGCGATGAGCACCGTGTCACCGGGCGAGACCCCCGAGGCGCGGTGGGCGGCGGCGAGGCGCGCGGTGGCCTCCTCGACGTCGGCATAGCTCCACCGCGGCCCCTGACGCAGCCCGGCGACCCCCTCGGGCGACTCGAGAGCGGGCCGCCCACCCCAGCGCGCCGCCAGGATCGCCGGCAGACAGCCCAGGTCCGCGCCGCGGCCCGCCAGCAGCTCGGCCTCGGCCCGCAGGCGCCACAGCTTCATCGCAGCTCGCTCGAGCGCTTCCCGAGCAGCCGCCGGGCGACGATGAGCAGCTGAATCTGCTGAGTTCCCTCAAAGATATCGAGGATCTTCGAGTCGCGCGCCCACTTCTCGAGCAGCTCGCGCTCGGAGTAGCCCAAGGCCCCGCACAGCTCGACCGCCCGCAGGGTCACCGCGTTGGCCACCCGCGCCGCCTTCGCCTTCGACATCGACGCTTCCATCGAGTTCGGCACCGCGTTGTCGGCCATCCACGCCGCCTTCAGGGTCAGCAGCCGCGCGGCCTCCAGATCGGCCTCGAGCCGCAGCAGCTCGGCCTCGACCGCGCCCTGGGAGAAGGCCGGCGCGTCATAGCGCGGTGCGACCCCCTCGCGGGCCAGGATCTCGTTGGCTTTTTCGAGCGCCGCCGACGCCACGCCCAGCGCCATGGCCGCCACCACCGGCCGCGTGTTGTCGAAGGTCTGCATGACGCCGCCGAAGCCCTCGCTCGGCTTGATGTCGGCGGACCCCAGGATGTTGTCCTTCGGGATGCGGCAGTCCTCAAAGATGATGGTGGCCGTGTCCGACGCGCGGATGCCCATCTTGTGGTCCAGCCGCAGCATCGTCATGCCCGGCGTGCCCTTCTCGACCACGAAGCTCTTGATGGCCGCCCGCCCCGCGGCCGCGTCCAGGGTCGCCCACACCACGACGGCCTGCGCCCGGTCGCCCGCGGTTACGTAGATCTTCTCGCCGTTGAGCACCCACTCGTCGCCGTCCAGCCGCGCCGTGGTCCGGATCGCCGCCGAGTCGGACCCCGCGCCCGGTTCGGTGATGGCCATGGCCGCCCACAGCCCCTTGAACCGCTCCTTCTGCTCGGGGTTCGCCACCGCGCCGATGGCCGCGTTCCCAAGCCCCTGCCGCGGGATGGTCAGCGCCAGCCCGCAGTCGCCCCAGCACAGCTCGGCCATGCCCAGCACGGTCGCCATGTTGGCGCCGTTCCGCGACTCGCCGCCCCGCTTCTTCGAACCGCCGCCGCTCAGCTTGCCGGCACCCGCCCGCTCCTCGCCGCCGGCCGAGTTCATCCCGTCCATCAGCGCGCCCAGCATGTCCAGCTCGCGCGGGTAGCTGTGCTCGGCCAGGTCGTACTTGCGCGAGATGGGCCGGAACACGCCCTTGGCGATGGACCGGGCCTGGTCGCGCAGCGGCTTGAGCTTCTTCGGGACTTCGAGGGCGATCATGGGGGGCTCCTGAGGCGACGATTCGTCAATTGCGGGCTGGCTTTTTTTCGCTACGCAGCTCAGACGAGCAGGCCGCCGTCCATCACGCCGATGGCGCGCAGGTGGCGATACCAAAGCTCCACGGGGTGCTCCTTGATGAAGCCCGCGCCGCCGAGGAGCTGGATGCCGTCGGTGCCGATCTTCATGCCCTTGTCGACGGCCTGGATGCGGGCCAGGGCGGCCTCGCGGCGGTGCTCGATCCCGGCGCCGGCCCGGCTGGCGGCCCGGTGGGTCAGCAGCCGCATGCCCTCGAGCTCCACCGCGATGTCGGCGATCATGAAGGCGACGGCCTGCCGGTGGCTGATGGGCTCGCCAAAGGCGTGGCGCTCGTTGGCGTAAGGGATCACGTGCTCCAGGACCGCGCGGCAGGCGCCCACGGCCAGGGCGGACCAGGCGATGCGCGCGCTGTCCACCATCTCGGCCCATGACAGCCCGCTGCCGTCGTCTTCACCGAGCAAGGCGTCTTCGGGCAGCGCGAGGTCGACGAGCTCCAGCCGCCCGAGATCGGCCGCTCTCAGTCCCATGGCCGGCTCGGGGCTGATGGTCAGACCCTGGTGATCGCGCTCGACGATGAAGAGGCGCGGCCCCAGGCCCTCGGCGGCGGCCGCGACCAGGAAGAAGCCGGCGCTCGACGCCAGCGGCACCAGCGTCTTCACGCCGTTGAGGGTCCAGCCCTCCCCGCTTCGCACCGCGCGCGTCGCCAGGCGATACGGGTCGAAGAGCGGCCGGGGCTCGACCACCGCCAGCGCCGCGGCGAGGCCCCCGTCTTCGGCGAAAGGCGCCAGATATTTCGATTGCTGCAGCGCAGTACCGCACTGCACCAAAGCGCGCACGACACCCAGGGGGGCGGCGATGGCCAGGGCCAGCGCCATGTCGCCATAGGCCAGCTCTTCCAACACCAACACGTCGGCGATGGGGTCACGCTCGCCACCGAACCCGCCCATCTCCTCGGGGATGGCGAGCTGGGCCAGCCCAAGCTCCGCAGCCGCCGCGAGGAAGCCAGCCGGCGGCGCGCAGGCGTCGTCCGCGGCGCGAGCGGCCGGGCGCATGACGTCGACGGCGAAGCGGCGCACCGACTTCTGCATCATCGCCTGCTCTTCAGTCGGCCGCAGGTCGAAGACCGACAGGTCCCCACCCACCCGCGGGGCACGGGCCGGCTTGACCAGCTTGATCAGCGGCTGAAAGCGCTTCACGGCTGCGTCCGCCGCCTGAAAGCCGCGCTTCGTGCCTTCGCGGACCAGCCGCTGGGTCGGCTCCAGCAGGCCGAGGCGCTTGGCGAGATCCGAGCCCGCGAAGCGCGTCAGCAGGTCCAAAGAGCGAGTCATTGCCTGGTCGATCATGGGATCTCCGCCCTCGGACTGCGCGGGTTTGGGGGGCGCGCGCCTGGGTATACGCCGTGTATACACCCTGCGCGGCGAGGGTCAAGGCCTTGGTGAGCGCCGCGGTCGCGGCCTTCGCGGACGCGGGCCATCGCAGCCGTGGGCCGCTCGATTCAACGCGAGGCGCCCGGGGCCGCCGCGTGTTCGGGCTCGAGCTCGAGGGCGCGGAAGATCAGCGGCAACATCACGGCGCGCACGCGGTCGCGCTCGGCCGTGGTGAAGGGGCCCTGGCGGTGGGCGTGGTGGATCAGGCCCTCGAGGGCCAGGACCAGCGCGCGGTAGTACCAGGGATCTCGGGCTGTGCCGCTGTCAGGCGCCACGCCCGCGTCGAAGAGGGCGACCACCTCGTCCAGCAGGGCGGCGCGGCGGGCGGCGAGGCGGGAGTCCGGGCGCAGCGCCTCGGCCTCGAGCACGCGGACGAGGTTTCCGCCGGTGATCTGCAGGTCCAAGAACGCGTCCAGAGCGCCGATGAGGCGGCCGAGTGCTGTGCTCTCGCCCGCGATGGCAAGCTGAAGCGTCCCCCGGACCAGGGCGATCGAGACCTCGTAGAGCGCGTCGAGGGCGTCGTCGCGATCGCTGAACCACCGATAGAACGTGCGCCGCGAGACGCCGGCCGCGTCCAGGATGTGCTGCACCGTGCTGCCGTCCACCCCGTGGCGCACCACCGCCGCCGCCGTGCCCTTGAGCAGCCGGCCGCGGGTGTCGGTTCCGAACATGGCGGGGGCGGGATCGCGGGGCTTCAGGGGTCTCTCCGGCGGTCCGGACGGGGTCCGGTTCCTGGCTGCGAGGTATACACGTTGTGGCGCGATGGTGCAACGCCGTTGTGCGAGCGCGAGATGGGATGAGCCGAGGCCGCACCGGGGCGTTTTTTATCCGATCCGGCGGCGGGGGGCGGCCCGTAGCTCTCCCGTCCTTCCACGGTTCGACCCAGGCGGCTCGGCGGTGTCCCCATGGCGCTGTCGCGCGCCCGGTCCCAGGAGCAACCCATGCGTTCCATCTTCATGACACTCCAAACACGGCGACTGGCCACAGCCTGCGGGCTGCTAGCTTCCGTCGCCCTGGCCACGTCCGCGTGCGGCTCGGACGACAGCAAGGGCCCGGGCGCGTCGGGTAACGGCAGTGGCGAGATCAGCTCCGTCACGGCCGCGGCGACGGGGATCAACACCCCCTTCGACGCGACGCCGAGCCCCGACGGCAGCGCCATCTACTTCACATCCCTCGGCGAGGAGAGCGGCGGTCTCTTCCGGGTGGCAGCGGGGGGTGGCACGCCTACCCTCCTCGCCGAGGGCTTCTCCTCTCCCCTGTCGGTGGTCGCGTCCCTGGACGGCAAGACCGTCTTCGTCGCCGACGCGGCATGGGAGCGCGAGGAGTCCATCGGCGATGAGCCCGTCGGCGCGGTGTTCAGCGTGCCCGAGGCCGGCGGCGAGAAGGCGGCGGTCAGCGGCACCAGCGGCTACGCGCCTCGTGGGCTGGACCTCGTGAAGGTCGGCGACCGGGAGATGATCTACTTCACGGGCGTCGACCCCGCGGACGGTCTGCGCGGTGTGTTCCGGGTGGGCTCCGGCGGCGGCAGCGTCGAGCTGGTCCGCAAGCAGGGCCTCGTCGACCCGTCGGGCGTCGCGGTGGCCAAGGACGGGGCTGTCTACGTCTCCGACACCCTGTCGGGGCTGGCGAACTCGAGCGTGGTCCGCATCCGCGGCGACGCGATGGACACCCTGATCTCCGATGTGCGGGTCGGCTACCCGGCGGGCATCGCGCTGACCCAGGACGAGGCGTCTCTCTTCATCAGCGCGCTCGCGCCGACCGAGGCGAGCGCCCAGGTCTACAAGGTCGCGGTCGCGACCGGTGAGTTCGCCGTCATCTCCGACGGCATCGCCGCCAACACCGAGTCGGCCGGCGTCCACCGCGCCCACGACACCGACGTCTACGCCTGGGCCGACGCGGCCACGCCCGCCCAGGGCGGCGGCAAGGTCTACCTCCTCAAATAGCTCGCTCTCTCCTGACAGTTTTGAAGTTCCCGACGGGGCGTCCGCGCCCCTCTCAAGGAGTTCCCCATGAAGTTCCCGATGCTCACCTCACTGACCCTGGCCGGCCTGCTGGCCGCGTCTGGCGCCGCGATGGCGTCAAGCCACCGCGAGGCGCCGCTGATCTCGTTCGACCCCGCGGCCGACAACACCGACCTCTACGCCTGGGTGACCCCCGGCAGCCACGACAAGCTCAACATCGTCGCCAACTGGATCCCGCTGGAGGAGCCCGCCGGCGGCCCGAACTTCCACAAGTTCGCCGACGACGTGCTCTACGAGGTCCACCTGGCCCGCGGCGGCGATAGCCTGGCCGACAAGGTGGCCTACTACTTCCGCTTCGAGACCACGCCCATCGGCAAGGTGAGCGCGGCGGACAAGGGTGCCGCGCCCGGCGGCGGCAAGGAGTTCTTCGCCCAGCTCTCGGGCCAGGAGCAGACCTTCACCGTCTTCAAGGTCACCGACGGCAAGTCGGTGTCGGTGCTGGCGTCGGGGCTGTCCGTGGCGCCGACCAACTACGGCCCGCGCTCGCAGGGCTTCCTGTTCGGCGACACGCCCTACGACGACGCCTTCGCGGCCAGCTACATCCACACCTTGCCCAACGGCGA
Organism: Myxococcota bacterium; assembly: GCA_041389525.1. Lineage (GTDB taxonomy): Bacteria > Myxococcota_A > UBA9042 > PHBI01 > JACKFB01 > JACKFB01. Next base: position 70,527 of record JAWKRR010000009.1, read on the forward strand.
GGGCCGCGTCTTCGCTGGCCCGCGCGATGACGGCTTCTACGTGGACCTCGGCGGCGCCTTCGACCTGGCGAACCTCCGCCCGGCCGGTCAGGCCCAGGACGGCGTCTCGGGCTTCAACACCCACGCCATCGTCTTGGAGATCCCGACGACCAAGCTGACCGCGGACGGGCAGGCGCCCGGCAACGTCGGCAGCGCGGAGACGACCCTGGGCATCTGGGCCGCGTCCAGCCGCCGCAAGGTCGAGCTTCGCCAGTTCGCGGGCGGCAGCATCTCGTTCGGCCCGTGGGTCCAGGTCTCGCGCCTCGGGCTGCCCTTGGTCAACGAGGTCCTCATCGGCCTGCAGGACAAGGACCGCTACAACGCCAGCCACCCGTCGCGCGACGTGAAGAACTTCGGCGCCTACTTCCTCAACCCGGTCATCGTGCGTGACGCCGAGGCCGTCGGAATCTACGCCGCACTTGGCGTGGACCCGACCCCCTTCAAGTACGACCGCACCGACATCATCAACATCATCAGCCTCATCGACGACAACCACGCCATCACCGCCATCGGCGACGTGCTGCGCGTGGACATGGCCATGGACTCGGGCTTCCCGAACGGGCGTCCGCTGGTCGGCGGCGCCTCGCCCGACCAGGAGCAGGCCGACGTCACCGACGTGCTGCTGACGGTGATCTTGTCGGGCGGCGCCTTGGCCATCGGCGACGGCGTTGACTACAACGACAAGCCCTTCCTCGCCGAGATGCCCTGGCTGCCCCTGCCCCACCGCGGGTTCGACGAGGGCCACGGCACGCCGACGCCGCCGGACGCTGCGGCGAACTAGCCGGCCGCGTTCTCGAAGGCTGGGTCCGCCCTCCCCTCCCTCCCTGGGTGGGCCCGGCTCTCCACAAGCCGCCGCAGGTCTCGACTTGCGGCGGCTTGTCTCCTCCTGCCACACCGATCCCCAGAGGAGGTGCGTCATGCGCACGATCCTATCCGCCGGTCTCTGCCTGCTGACCCTCACGCTCGCGGGCTGCCGCGACGAGTCGACGCCAGAAGCCGCCCCAGCCGAACTGGCGACGCCATCACCGGCGGCGACGACCGCAAACCTGGCACCAACCATGACCCTCGACGAGGCCCGCGCGTTGGCCCTCGCGCCCCCCTCGGGCGACAGCTCCATCGACGCCGACCTGCGAAAACGCCAGGCCGCGGCTGAGAAAAACCCGACCCAGTTCGACCTCTGGGTGCTCATCGGGCACGGCTGGATGCAGAAGGCGCGGGCCGACGCCGACCCGGGCGCCATCCGCCACGCCGAGGCCGCCGCTGCCATCGTGCTGGCGACCGCGCCGGAGAACGTTCAGGCGCGGCACCTCTACGCGATGGTGTTGGTCGACGACCATCGCTTCGCCGAAGCCCGAGATCTGTCGCGGGCCGTCCTCGACAAGGCGCCCGACACCATCTTGGCGTGGGGGACGCTGTCGGACGCGCTGCTGGAGCTTGGCGACTTCAAAGGGGCCACCGAGGCGGCTCAGCGCATGGTCGACCTGAAGCCGGGGCTGCCGTCCTACGCGCGGGCGGGCTGGCTGCGATGGGTCGGCGGCGACGTCGAGGGCGCGCGCACCAGCTACAGGCTGGCATTCTCAGCGGGCGCGGGAGCGAAGGACCGCGAGCCGGCGAGCTGGATCCTGGTCGAGGCCGCGGAGACCTTCCGGCTGACCGGGGACTTGGACGGGGCGGACGCGGGCTACGACCTGGCGTTGGCGCACTTCAAAGACTACCCGCCGGCCCTGGTCGGGAAGGCGCGGGTCTTGCTGGCGCGGGGTGACGCGCGGGGCGCGGTGCCGCTGCTTGAGTGTTCGCTGGCCGCGCGGGCCTCGATGGACGCGGCCGCGCTGTGGGTCGCGGCGCTGGAGCTTTCCGGGGACTCGCGTGGTGCGACCGCGGCGCGGGCGAAGGCCGTGGCGATGGGGCAGCGCGGCGACGCGCTCGGGCTGGCGCGCTTTTACTCAGACCGTGGCGAGGCGATCGGCGAGGCCGTGGCGCTGGCGGAGACCGAGGCCAAGACGCGGGGCGGGGTGGCGACGCAAGACGCGCTGGCGTGGGCGCTCTACCGCGCGGGGCGCTTGAGCGAGGCGCGCGCCGCCAGCGACAAGGCCAGACGGCACGGGACGCGCGACCCGCGGCTGCTCTATCATGCCGGCGCCATCCGCGTGGCCCAGGGCGAGGTCGCCGCGGGACGTGCGATGATCGAGGAAGCCACCACGATGGCGCCGGGCTTCGACCCGGTGGCCTACCCCGAGGCCACACGGCTGCTCTCGACCCTGCCCCCTGTGGAGCGACCCCATGACGGCGCGTAGTCTCATTTTCATAGCTCTCGCCTCGGTGTTTGCCGGGTCGACGAGCGCTCAGGCCCACGAGGTGGGGCTGTCGCGGGGCGGCTACCACTTCGACGGCACCGAGGTGAGCGCCGAGCTGCGCATCCAGAGCCAGGAGGCGGGGCGGGCTGGCTTAGCACCCGTGGGTCGCGGCGAGGCCGACGCCCTGGCTGACACGGTCTGGCACGTGACCGCGAGTGGCGCCCGGTGTACGCCGAGCGCGTTCGAGGTCCGCACCGATCCGGACGTAAACGACGGCGCGCTGGTGACGGCGTCGTGGCGCTGTCCCACCGAGTCCGCGCTTGCCCTGGTCGAGTTCGTGCGCTTCGGGACGCTCAGCAACGGCCACCGGCACTTGGCTCACCTCGACCGCGACGCCCGGACGCTGACGGTGCTGTCGGAGGGCGAGGCGACCATGCGGGTGCCGCGCAGCGCCGATCCGCGGTCGAAGTCCATGACGCCCGGAGGTGCTGGCGACAAAGCGGCCGCGGGCACCGACCCGCCGAAAACCCAGGCGCCGCCAGCGTCTGAGACAGCGCCCGACCCCGCGCCGGCCGCCGAATCAGCCAGCGGCTGGTCCATCTTCGCCAGCATGATCGCCATGGGCGTCGAGCACATCCTGATGGGCTTCGACCACCTGCTCTTCTTGCTGGGCCTGCTGCTCATCTGCGGGCGAATCAGCGACATGGCCAAGGTCATCACGGCCTTCACCGTGGCCCACTCCGTCACCCTCTGCCTCGCCGCCCTGGACGTGTGGACCCCGCCCGCGGGCATCATCGAGCCCGCCATCGCCCTGTCGGTGGCCTTCGTCGGCATCGAGAACTTCATCAAACCCGATCCCGCAGGCCGCTGGCGCATCGCCGGCGCCTTCGGCTTCATCCACGGCTTCGGCTTCGCAGGCGCCCTGGGCGAGGTGGGCCTGCCCGAAGGCAACGTCGTCGCCGCCCTAGCCGGCTTCAATATCGGCGTCGAGCTAGGCCAGCTAGCCATCATGGTCCTGGTCGTCCCCATCATCGCGATGGCCCTCAAGCGCCCGACCTACACCCGCTACGTCATGCCCGCGCTCAGCGGCCTAGTCGCCCTGGCGGGCATCCTCTGGTTCGCAGAGCGCGTCGTGAGCTGAACGCTCGGGCCGCCGCTCGCAGCATGGCGCCAACGGCGACGACCGGGAACGCGGCGAGGTGCCGACTCGCGATGGGCTGGGAGGTCGCAGCGGGCTTGATCTGGAACACGCTACCGACCGCCGCTTTCCTCCACCCAGCCGCCCGGCTCGCTATACTGTCTCCATGAGCGTGACCGTCGAACAAGCCGCCGCCGCGCTCCGACGCCGGGCCGCCGAGGACAAGGCTCGTGCGCAGGCGCGGGCTGCCGCGCTGAGCGCTCGTCTGCCCCACGCACGGGCGGTGCTGACCGAGAAGTACGGGGCTACGCGCGTGCTCCTCTTTGGCAGCTTGGCCAGCGGCGATGTGCACGCCACCAGCGACGTGGATATCGCGGTCGAGGGGCTGCAGCCGGTCGCCTACTTCGACGCGCTCTCCGACCTCATGGACGTGTTCGAAGTGCGCGTCGACTTGGTCCGTCTCGAGACGGCCTCCCCGTCACTCCGCGAGCGAATCGAAGCGGAAGGCCAGACCCTTTGAACGGCACATTGCAGAGGCTGCGCGCCGAGGTGCGCTCGGACCGGTCGACCTTCGAATCCCGCCTCCGCGAGCTCGACGCGCTGAACCTTGAGGATGCGTCGCCGGCCCCCGGCGACGTCGCGCGCGCCGCAATCGCGCCGCACGCAGCCTACTGTGCGGTCGAAGCCCTGCTGGCTCGTGTGCTCCGCACGGTCGATGGCTCGATCCCCGATGGCCCAGAGTGGCCCCGCGAGCTGCTCCTAGCGGCGGGCCTGACCATCCCGGACATCCGCCCGCCGCTCCTGTCGCCGGCCGTGGTGACGGACCTCCAGCGACTGCTGGGATTCCGCCACTTCTTCCGCCACGCCTACGCCGTCGAGCTCGATCCGACACAGCTCCACGCCACGCGCGAAGTCGCCCGCCGCGTGGCCGCCCCGCTCAGCGCCGACCTCGACGGCCTGGACGCGTTCCTAGAGCGACTGGCCGCGAAGACCTGAGCAAGTCTCAAGTCTTGACACGACCCCTGCCTCCGGCCTGGCCTCCCGTCTCGACACGCCCCAACCTTGTTCCACACCGCCGGTCCCCCACGCGCCAGGAAGCACGCGCGTCGGTAGGCCATCAGGTCGGGCCCGCGGGGCGGGCGAGGCGCTGGGCCTCATGCCAGAGCGCGTCGAGGCCAAGGCGCTGGACCCAGCCGGCGATGTAGACCGTGTCGCGCGGGCGGCGCTCCAGCACCCCCACAACGTCCCGAAGTTGGCGCTCGGAGCCACCACCCAGCGAGGCCCACTCCAGCTTGGAGATGACGACGTCTTCGGCGCTGGCCATCCACACAGGGACCCCGAGCACGGTCGCACGGATGCGGCGCTCAAACTCGGCTACGGAGAAGGGGCGGGGCTTTCTGACGATGAGGTCCGCCTTCCAGCCTGTGGCCAAGTCGATGATGTTGAACTGCCGGCGCTGCTGCAGCGCCTCAAGCGCGGCTTCCGGCGAGACGTAGTAGGCGTCGTCGGGCAGCGAGCTGAGGAGCTGCGTGAGGCTTTGTCGATTCAGGACCACCACGACGTCGACATCCTGGGTCGTGCGTGGCGTGCCGTGGAAGGTGCTGGCGAATGACCCGGCCACCATGTACGGCACTCCAGCCCCGTCGAGGGCTGCTGTGAGGCGGGCAAGGAACGCGGCGGCGCTCACGGGTCGAGCACCGGGGCTTCAGGCCAGGCGGCTCGGAAGAGCGCGTCGCCCAGGAGCAGGCGGTAGAGGGCGAACCGGACCTCGGAGTCACTGTACTCCGGATGGCCGAACTGGATCCCGGCGGCCGTGACCTCGCGCGCCTCCTCGCTCATCGCCACCGCGAGTTCAACGCGCTGCGAGCCGGTCATCTCCCGCCAGATGCGGGCTTGGACGGCGGCGGCTTCGGGGCTGGTGTCCAGGGGCTGCATCACGCGCAGCATAGCGCCAAAGACAACGACCGGGAACGCAGCGCGGTGCAGGGCTCCGGCCTTCACGGCCCCCTACCCTGCTCCGAGTTGGCGCCGCTGCGCAGTCTGCTGCCGCCTTCTACGGCAAGAACGGCGCTTTGCAGCGGGTGCCGCATTGGCCTTCGGTGGCGTCGGGGGGTTTTAGGCAGCCGCCTTGGCATTGGGCGTCGCTTTGGCAGGGGGCGCCCTCGGGTTTGGGTTTTTGGCAGATCTTGTCGATGCAGCGGGTGTCTCTGGGGCAGCCGCCGTCGATGCAGGCTGCTCCCTCGGCGGCTTCGGCGCCGGGTTGGCAGGTGCCGCCTTCGCAGTGGGCGTTGGGGCCACATTGGAGGTTGGTTTGGCAGGGCTCGCCCAGCGGCGTCGCGTCTTGGCAGAGGTGGCGGGCGCAGAAGCCTTCGCATTCGGGGTGGGCGGCGGAGGTGCCCTCCTGGCGCGTCAGGGCGGCCAGGGGGTCGATGCCGGTTTGGCAGGCGCGGCCTCGCCTCGCGGGCGGGGCGCAGACGCCGACCGTGGTGGGGGCCAGGCCGCGGCAGGCCAGGCCGGGGGCGCACTCCAGGGCGGAGCGGCAGCGCTCGCCGGCCCCGAGCGCGCCGACGAAGACGCCGTCGCACGCCGCGGGGACTCGCGCGGGGAAGGGGCCGACCCAGCCGCAGCCGGCGTGGGCCTCGGCCATCGCTTTTTCGCAGGCGGCGACTGAGGATTCGGAGAGTGTGAGGCCCTCGGCCGCCAGGGCGGCGCTGAGCGTGGCGACGCAGTCGGCGGTGACCAGGTAGCCCGTGGTCTTCTGCTCGCAGCAGTCCGCGCGGCGCCTCGCCGGGACCGTGTGCAGCGCCTCGCACAGGCGGTCCGCCAGCGGGTCGGCCTGGGCGACCGCCGGGTAGACGGGCTTGGGCTCGCCACGGTCGCCGCCGGCTTGGGCGAGGCGCTGGGCGGCGGCCTCGGCCTCGTTTGTGGGCGCGCCGCCGAGGATCGGCCGGCCTTGGGGGTCCACCTGCGCTGCGGGGGCCCCTTCGCTGGCGGCGGCGGGCGTGGGGTGGGAGGGCTGCTCGCGGCGGCAGGCGGACAGCGCGAGAAGCGCGGATAACAATAGCAAGGACGCGTGAGGCGCGCGGAGGGGCATGGCAGCGCTCCGAGGGACTGAGAGTGTGCGAGGGTACGCGCGGCGGGGCGCAAAGGATCGTTGTGGCCGGTCGGAAATCCAGGCGGTAAGCTCGGCGGATGAAGAATCGCCAGCCCGAGATCGACTCCGCCCGCCCCACCGAACGCTCCGTCACGGCCGAGTTATTGCGCCGCTACGACCGATCGGGGCCGCGCTACACAAGCTACCCGACCGCCGTGGAGTTCGGGCCGGCCGTCGACGGCGACGTGTACGCCGAGCGCCTCAAGCGCGCTGACGCCCTGGGCGACGCGCCGCTGTCGCTCTACATGCACCTGCCCTTCTGCCAGAACCGCTGCCTCTTCTGCGGCTGCCACGTCATCATCACGCCGCACATGCACGTCGCGCGCCCCTACCTGGATTTGGTCAGGCAGGAGCTGGCGATTTTGGCGACGCACCTGCCGAATCGCCGGCGGATCTCGCAGCTGCACCTCGGTGGCGGCACGCCGACCTACTTCGCGCCGGCCGACCTGCGGGCGCTGCTCAACGACGTGCTGGCGGTGTTTGAGCCGACGCCGGGCGCTGAGCTGGCCATCGAGGTGGACCCGCGGGTCACCACCGACGCCCACATCGACATGCTGGCGGACCTGGGGTTCAACCGGATCTCCCTTGGTGTTCAGGATCTTGCGCCCGAGGTGCAGCAGGCCATCGACCGCATCCAGAGCCTGGAAGACACCCAGCGCATCATCGAGCGGGCGCGGGCGCGGGGCTTCGGGGGCGTCAACGTCGACCTGATCTACGGGCTGCCGCAGCAGACCACCGCGGGCTTCGAGAAGACCGTGGAGTCCGTGCTGGCGATGAAGCCCGACCGGAGCGCGGTCTACAGCTTCGCCTACGTGCCCGACCAGCATCGCGGGCACCAGCGGCGCATCGAGGTCGAGGATCTGCCGCCGGCCGAGCTGAAGCTGGAGCTGTTCGCGTTGGCGCGCGAGCGGTTCTTGGGCGCCGGGTTCGAGCCGATTGGCATGGACCACTTCGCGAGCCCGGACGACGAGCTGGCGAAGGCGCGGCGCGAGGGGCGGCTGCGGCGAAACTTCCAGGGCTACACGGTGATCCCGGCGGAGGACTCGGTGGGGCTTGGGATCTCGGCCATCGGCGACGTGCGCGACGCCTACGTGCAGAACGAGAAGAAGCTGTCGACCTACGCCCAGGCGCTGAAGGCGGGGCGGCTGCCGGTGGTGCGCGGGGTGGTGCGGGACGCCGACGACCTGCTGCGGGCCGACGTCATCGAGGCGCTGATGTGCAACGCGCGGGTCGACGTGGGCGCCATCGAGGCGACGCACGGGGTGGCTTTTCGCGAGGTGTTTGCTGCGGAATTGGAGCGACTGCGCGAGCACGAGGCGGCCGGGATGGTCGTGGTCGAGGCGGACGCCATCGCGGCGACGCCCAAGGGCGAGCTCTTCATCCGCAACCTGGCGATGTGCTTTGACCGCTACTACTGGTCGCGGCACGTGGACGCCGAGAAGCCGGTCTTCAGCCGGACGGTGTAGTCGGGCGACTTGGCGGCGCGCTCGGACCGGCCTGGCGGGCGACGACGAGATAGATGACGAACCCGACCGCGATGGTGACGGCGCTGGCGACGACGATGGCCGGGCGCTCGAGGACGGCGGCGGTGATCATCCAGGCTGCCAGGGCGAGGAAGATGCAGGGCGTCACCGGGTAGCCGAAGGTGAGGTAGGGGCGCGGCAGGTGCGGCTGGCGGCGGCGCAGGACGAAGACGCCCGCGACGGTCAGGGCGCTGAAGAGGGTCAGCAGCACGCCGACCCAGCCCAGCAGGGTGCCGAAGCCCGTCGTCAGGGCGAGGGCGGTGGCCAGGACGCCCTGAATTAGCGTGGCGGCGACTGGGTTTTTCTCGGGGTGGCGGCGGAGGAGGAAGCCGAGGCGGCGGTAGTCGCGGCCCATGGCCTCGGAGATGCGGGGGCCGGTCATCACCAGCGCGCCGACGGTGGACACGAGGCCCAGGGCGATGACGGCGGAGAAGATGCGGCCGCCGCCGTCGCCGATGAGGCGGGAGGCCGCGACGTGGCCGACCTCGATGACGCCGCGTAGCTCGGACGGCGGGGCAGCGAGGAGGAAGACGGCGTTGAGGCCGAGGTAGAGCACGGTCACGAGGCCGGCGCCGAGGGCGAGGGCGCGGGGGAGTGCCTGGGCGGGGCGGCGGATCTCGCCGGCGACGTAGATGGCGGTCGCCCAGCCGGAGTAGGCGTAGGCGACGATGATGAGGCCCATGGCGATGCCGCCGGTGCCGAGCACCTCGGTGATGGGGGCGCCCTTGAGGAGGATCTCGGGGTCCAGGCGGATGGCGCCGATGACGATGAAGGCGACGATGACGGCGACTTTGAGGAGGGTGAGGAGGTCTTGGAAGCGCGAGCCGACGCGGAGGCGGCCCGAGTGGAGCAGGGTCATGGCGGCGATGAGGCCGATGGCGGCGGGGGCTGGGGGGACGGCCGGGAAGGCGGCGTGGAGGTAGTGGCCGAAGGCGATGGCGGAGGCGGCGATGGGGGCGGCGAAGCCGGCGACGAGGGAGACGAAGCCGGCGACGAAGCCGAGGGCCGGGTGGTAGATGCGTGAGAGCAGCAGATACTCGCCGCCGTTTCGGGGGATGGCGGCGGCGAGCTCGGCGTAGGACAGCGAGCCGGCCAGGGCGGCGATGCCGCCGATGAGCCAGACGGCGAGGACGGCGAGGCGGCTGGGGGCGGCGTCGAGGAGGACGCCGGCGGTGGTGAAGACGCCGGTGCCGACCATGCTGGCGACGACGAGGAGGGCGGCGCTGAGGGTGGAGAGGCTGCGCTCGGGCGAGGAGAGGGCGCGACGGACCGCGGTGTCGGTCAGGGCTTTGCCGAGGGGGTCGGTGAGGGTGCGGGGCATGGATCTCGGGCGGCTGGAGAGGCTTGCGGCGAGCGACGCGCGGCGAGCTACTTACGGCGGCAGCGCGCGGGTGTCACGAGCGGAATTGGGGTTCAGGAGGTGGCGCGGTACCACGCGGTGAGGGCGATGCGCTGGTTGTGGGAGGGGGTGACGGCGTGCTCGAGGACGTCGCTGCGGAAGAGGACGAGGCGGTCGGCGAGGGGGGCGATCGAGCGGGTGGCGGCGGGTTCGAAGGCGCGGAGGGCGCCGCCGTCGGCGGGGACCCAGTCGGGGTTGGCGTACCAGATGGCGGTGAGGCGGCGCTCGGCGCGGCCGCGGAAGGTGTCGCGGTGGCGGAGGTAGCGGGCGCCGCGGCCGGGGTAGAGCGCGATCTGGACGTCGAAGGCGCGCAGGCCGAGCCAGGCGGAGTGGTTGACGGCGTCACGGAGGGACTCGAAGAGGGCGTGGACGCTGGCGAGGGCGGGCGTGGCCGAGGCGGGGTCCAGCCAGGTCGTGAGGTCGCCGCGGACCTCGGGGCGGCGCTCGCGGTGGGCGCCGCGCCCGACGGCCGCGGGTTTGAGGCTGCCGGCGCGCCAGAGGGCGAGGACCTCGGCGCGGGCGGCGCGGGCGATGTCCACGCCGAGGACGCCGTCGCGTACCAGGGCGAGCCCATCGCCGAGGGCCTCGACCTCAGCGTCGAGCAGCGGCGGGCCGAACGCCGGATGGCCGGGCAAATCCCCCGATGGATCCAGGCGGATCGGGAGTTCGGGCGGCTGGGAGGTCTCGCCGAGGACCAGGGGCGGCCGCGTCACGGTTTCGCACCCGGTCGGCCGGCGCGCGGGGCGGACTGCAGCGCCTTCTCGGCCGCCTTGATGCGGGCGACCAGGGCGCGCTCCTCGGGCTGAAGCTTCCGGGCCTTGAACTTGGGATCGGGGCGATACCACCACTGCTTCGCGAAGTGGGCGGCGAGGTCGGCGTCGCGGAAGACGTAGCCACGGGCGGCGTAAATCCGGTTTCGGAGCAGGCGCAGCTCCTCGCGACTCATCGTGGAGAGGTCGGCCTGCTCGAGCTCCCAGAAGCTCATCTGCGCGACGGCGTCGAGATCGACGAAGCAGACGGAGAGGTCGTCGCGCGGCTCAAAGTCGGTGAGGTCCCAGGCCACCTCGATCTCTCTCGCGGTGGTCCGCACGGTGGCGCCGGCGGGCAGGATCTGGGTCTGCAGGCCGCCCATCTCGGCGGGACACACCGCGAGGCGCGGGCCCTGGGTGATGACCTCGATGCGCGAGCGGCCGATGCGCCCGCCCTTCCATAGGGTGCCGGTCTTCAGCGCGTAGGCGGCCCACTGGGTGCCGTCGGCGACCGCGCTGATGCCGTGCTGGTAGCTGTTGCGCACCTTCACGCGGCGGCCCGGCGGGAAGGTCATGTCCCAGAGGTACGCGAAGTCATAGCTGACGTCGGGGAGGGCGGGGTTGGTGATGGTGCGCGCTTCTCGGGCACGCACGGCGCGGCCGTCGACCTGGGTGCGGAACTTCCAGACCAGCGGGCGGCCGGCCTCGGGCTGCGGTTGGCCATCCGGGGCGCTGGTGTCGCCTGCGTCGGGATCCACGACGGGAAATGGGAAGCCGATGGTCAGGGAGACCGGCTCGGCGGAGGTGTTCTCGAAGACGAAGTCGCAGGTCACGTTCCAGGCGCGGTGCTTGGCGTCCCAGCGGAGGACGACGTGCTCCTCGATCATCGCGACTTCCGTGCTGGTCAGCGGCATCGGGAGGCTGCCGCTGCCGCCGTAGATGCCGTCGTTGGCGAGGGCTGGGGACGCCAGCGCGAGCAGGGCGGCGATCACGGTGAGGGGGACTAGGGCACGACACATCGGTGGGATCCTCGGCTGACACCGGCGCGGAGGGGTTGCGCCAGCGGGGGGTGAGCCTACTCTCTTGCTGGCACTGCGACACGCACTGGAGGTGACCATGAGCACGCCGACCCACAGTAACCTGAAACCACTCGCCCACTCTCAGGAGGTCCGGGGGGGCTACTTGCACGTGCATTTCCAATGTCCGCTCACCCAGAACGAGGCGACGAGCTGGGCGCGGATCGGCGCGTCGCACGAGGAGGAGGACGAGGGGGCGGGGACTCTGCTGGGGCGAGCGCGCCAGGCGCTGGCTCGGTTGGTGGGGCGGACGGCGGGTCACCGGCCCGAGGCGCCCGGGGCGGACGGCGCGCCGACGCCGCAGCAGCTTGAGACGGCGATGGTCGACGCGTTCCTGCGGGTGCGGTCGCAGTTCGCGTGGGACAAGCACGGCGAGCAGTGGGTGTGGGCGGCGCTGAAGGCGGATGTCCAGGGGCCGCTGTCGCGCATGCTGGAGCGGGTGCGCTTCACCGAGCCGGCCGACAAGCGCTGCCTCGCGCGGATGCTGGCGGAGGTCGCGATGGCGGACGGGACGGTGGCGCCGGCGGAGAAGCAGTTCTTCGAGAGCTTCACCGGAGAGCAGGCGGGGGCGATTCCCCAGGCGATGGGGTCGGGCGAGCTTACCGAGGAGGACCTCACGGAGACGACGCCGTTCTTGCGGGAGCCGATGCTCGCGCTGGCGTGGGCGCTGGCCTACACGGATCAGGACCTGGCGGCGCCGGAGGAGGCGCGGCTCGAGCGCTTCGCGGCGGGGCTGCACATCGGGGAGGCGCGGGCGGAGGCGCTGCGGGCGGACGCGTGCGCCTACGTGCTGGAGGAGATGCTCTCGGACATCTACCAGAACGGCGAGCCCGAACCCGCCAAGCGGCTGGAGGTGGCGCGGGTGGCGTCGCGGCTGGGGGCGTCGGTGGAGGCGCTCGACGAGGTGGAGCGGCGGATTCGTCGGCTGCGCGGACTATCGGATTAGCGCTACAGGGAGCACAGGACCATGATTGACCTCTACACAGCGCCGACCCCGAATGGATGGAAGATCTCGATCGCGCTCGAGGAGTTGGGACTGCCCTACACCGTGCACGCGCTGGATCTCGGGGCGCTGGACCAGAAAAAGCCCGAGTACCTCGCGCTCAACCCCAACGGGCGCATCCCGACGATCGTGGACCGCGAGGCCGGCGATCTGGTGGTCTTCGAGTCGGGCGCGATCCTCATCTACTTGGCGGAGAAGACCGGCAAGCTGATGCCGAGCGACGTCGCGGGGCGGACGCGGGTGATTCAGTGGCTGATGTTCCAGATGAGCGGCGTGGGCCCGATGATGGGGCAAGCGAACGTCTTTCATCGCTACGCGCCGGAGCGCAACGAGTGGGCGATTCAGCGCTACCAGCGCGAGTCGCGCAGGCTGCTCGAGGTGCTGGACAGGCGGCTGAGCGAGAGCGAGTGGCTGGCCGACGCGTATTCGATTGCAGACATCGCGATGTGGTCGTGGGTGCACACCCATCAGTGGTCGGGGATCGACGTGAGCGGGCTGGAGCACTTGGCGCGCTGGATGGCGGTGGTGGGGGCGCGGCCGGCGGTGCAGCGCGGGCGGGCGATCCCTGAGCCGCCGGCGAAGGGTGAGGCGGCGGAGGTCGAGAAGGTAGGGCGGAAGATCTTGGGCTGACCTCGGGCTCGGGCCGGGGCTGGGCGGTCGGCAGCCCCCGCCCGCGCCTCGGGGCGGCTGGCGTGCTGGCCGCGGTAGCGACTGGCTCTCTACCCGTATAGCCTCGCGCCATGCAGGCAGCGGTTTGGATCGTCAGCTTGGCCATGGTGGGCGCCGCGAGCGTGAGCGGGCCGGAGTTCGCGCTGGCGCCGGGCTTCGAGCGGGTCTACGCCCGGGTCGCGCAGCCGCTGGCCGGCGAGCTGCCCGAGGGCTTTGAGCTGGCGCGCGTCTCCGTGCCCATGGACCGGGTCGAGGCGCTCTACGCGCCCCGCGGGGAGAAACCCGCAAACTGTGAGGCCGCGCCTCTGTGTTTGACGCTTCACCACCCCAGCGCCGCCCGGGCGGGGGACCGGGTCGCGGGCCTCTACGCCATCCGCGTGCAGGGGCGCGCGGCGCCCGCGGACGCGCTGGTCGACGGCATCGCCGCGCGGCTCGAGGGGATGCCCGCACACGCGCCGTGGCGCGAGGTCCAGGTGCGCTTACCGCCGCGGGAGGCGCCCCCGGCCGCGGCCGCCGGAGCTCAAGACGCCAGCGTCCTCGAAGCGCGATTCCGCGCGCTCATCGCCGCCGATCCCGACCTCGTCCGCCGCCTCGAGCGCGTCGAGGTTGAGCCGGCGAGCGCGACCTACCACCTGCGCGGCGACGACGGAGGCGAGGCCCTGGTCGAGCTCATCGACCGCGGGCCGGGCCAAGACGACCCCGCCGAGGTCACGCGCAGCTTCTACATTCGCGCGCTGGGTCCCCTGAGCTCGCCGCCGGACCTGGCGCTGCGCCTGCACCGGGCTGTGATGGCCGCCGATGACGGCTCGCTTCGCCTCGCGCCGCGCGACGTCATGGCGAGCGGCGAGCGGCCCGCGCTCCACTGGGCGCTCATCGCGCTGTCGTGCATCTGCCTCGCGCTGCTGCTGGTCGCGACGCCGTGGGTCCTCCGCGCGGCGTTCCGCGTCCTCGGCCGCGACGCGCTGCTCCTCGCCCTGCTCGCCATCGGCGCCGCCCTGCGCCTCGCCCTCCCCGGCCGCCTCGTCGAGATGGGCATCGGCTACCAGCTCGTCCGCTTCGCCGACGCCCTCACCCTCCCCCGCTACGGCGCGGGGACGACGACCCTGCACCACCTGGTCTTTCAGGTCGCCGGCACCGACCACCGCACGATGCTCTGGACCCACGCCGTGCTGGGCGCGCTGACCCTGCCCATCGCGGCCGCCCTGGGCAGCCGTCTGCTCGCGTTCGGCGGCGGCAGGCGCGGGGCCCTCTTCTTCGCTGGCGCCCTCGCCCTCACCCCAGCCCTGCTCCGCTCTGACCTGACCGAGAGCAACCTGGTCCCCGTGCTCTGGGCGTTGTGGACCGCGCTGCTGGCCTGGCGCGAGCTCAGCGGCGCCTCCCGCGTCCTGGTCACGGCGGCCGGCCTCGCCTTCGCCGGCCTCAGCCGCCCCGAGATGATCGCCGTCGCCCCGGCCCTGTGGCTGGCCCTCGAGCGCCCCTGGCGCACCCCGCGCGCGGCCGCGGTGACCCTCGGCCTCGTCGCCCTCGCCCTCGCCCCCCAGATCGCCTTCGTCACTCACGTCATCGGCTACGAGACCACCGAGCAGTCCCTCCACCTCACCAAGGGCCTCTCGCTCGACCGCCTCCTAGGCGCCATCGCACGAAACGGCGTCTTCGATCCCCGGGTGACCCCCCTCGCCGTCCCGCTCCTCGCCCTCACCGCCCTCGCCCACCGCGGCGCCCGCCGCCACGTCGCGCTGTGGCTCGCCGGCGGCCTCGCCTGGCTCTACGTCTACGCGGTGGACCTCTCCGGCGCCTCGATCCCGCGCCTCCACGTCGTCGCCATCATCCCGTTCTCCCTCGCGGCCGCCTGGACCGCCGGCCGCCTCGCCGACAAGCGCGCCGCCTGGGGTCTGTTGGCCGCAGCCCTCTGGATCGCGAGCGCCGTCCCGACCGCGGTGGTCTTGTGGGCCCCCAGCAACGAAGACACCGACCAGGCCCTCTTCGAGCGCGCCTCCGCCAGCGTCCCGGCCGACTCGCCCTACACCCTGGCGGTCTTGGCCAGCTCGGACGCCCCGGACGCCGCCGGCCACTTCACCCACCGGCACGTCCCCGTCTACCGCTTCCCCGCCGGCGAGGTCGCACCCCTCGCGGCCCTCGTCCGCGCCAGCGCCGACGACTCAGCCCCGGCCTACTACCTGCAGACCACGAGCTGCTACGCCGAGTTGGGCCGCAAGGACTCCGGAGAGTCCGGTCTCCTCGGGGCCTGCGCCGCGGTCCACGCCCACTTCCGCCTCGAGCCGGTCTTCGTCGAGCAGGCCCCGAATCACGGAAACCCGGTCCACCAAGAGCTCGGCTACTACGGCCCCGACCCCAGCTTCGAGGTCGGGCTCTGGCGCGTGCGGCCCCGCTGACGAGGCCCCCGAGCTCAGGCCTCGGCGCGCCCCTCGCGCTCGCAGTCGTCGCAGCGCAGAATCCACGGCGTCTCGTCGATCGCCGCGTCACGGATGACCGCGCCGCAGCTCACGCAGGTGCCGATGGTCCCATCGAGCAAGCGCGCCCGAGATCTGTTGACCAGCGCGAGGTAGGCGCGCAGGCGCTCCTCTTTCCTCACGCGCGGATCCTCGTCGCCGGTGAGCTCGAAGTCCTCGAGCCGCACGTCTTTTCCGGCCAGCAGCTCCGAGAGCTTCGTCGCCACCTCCAGCCCTTTCTGGTTGATGCGAGCGAGCAGGCGGGCACGTCGAGCTTCTTCCACGGCGATCTCCTGGTGAGGCCGCCCTGAGGGTAGTCCGGCGCCGCGCCGAGGTCACGCCGAGGTCACGCCGACGTCACGCTCCAGACCTTGGCACTCCAAGGGCACATTCCGATCTGCGATCCGCCTCGGAATCGTCGAAGGAATCGGCTATGTTGCCGGAACACCACATCCGCCGCTCTCGCACGTTTGCGGCATCCTGGGAGGGGGTCCCCATGGAGCTTCGGCACGCGCTTCGCGCAGTCGGCATGGCAGTTACTCGGTCCGGCGCGTCTGCCAGCGCAGTCTCGGCCGCGCTCATCGCGTGCTTGGTGTTGCTCGCGTGCGGTTCCGAGGGCGCACCAGCACCTCAGGCCGCGCCCGACGCCGGCGACGCGCTCGGGCAGATCGCAGCCAGCGCCACCGCGGGGCCGACCATCAAGATCCTCTCCCCCTTCGAGGGCCAGAAGATCCCGGGAACTCCAGGCGGGAACTCACTCTCCGTGACGGTCGCGGTCAGCGACGTGACCCTCGGCCCCGGCGAGCACGGCGTCCGCTACTTCGTCGACGGCGCGCCCGTGCTGACCGTCGACACCGCGGCCCCGCAGACCATCACCGGCTTCCCCAACGGCCGCCACCACCTCGCGGTCTGGATCGTCGACGCGACCGGCACGCCCGTCGACGCCCCCAGCGCCCTCGCGTCGATGCACGTCGTGTTCTCGCTTTCGTGCGCCAAGGCCAACGACTGCAACGATGGCCGCACGTGCTCCATCGACTCCTGCCTCACCAACACCTGCCGCTTCGGCCCCGTCGCCGACTGCTGCGACCAAGATCTCGAGTGCCCCTTCGGGTGGCACTGCGAAGCCAACCGCTGCATCGAGTGCTACGAGGACGGCGACTGCGACGACGGCAACCCCTGCACCGAAGACGCCTGCGGGGCCGACGGCATCTGCTCCCACGCGCCGATCGCGGGCTGCTGCACCACCCTGAAGGAGTGCGACGACGGCGACGCCTGCACCAACGACTCCTGCCTGCTGGACTCCAACACCTGCCTGAACGCGCCGACCTCGGACCCGCTCTGCTGCAACGTCGACGAGGACTGCCGCCCCGCCGACGCCTGCCGCTTGTACATGTGCTACAAGGCCGTCTTCTCGGCCGGCGGCGGGAAGCGCTGCCGATTCGGACCGCCGCTCGCCGGCTGCTGCACCCTGGACGCGCAGTGCGCGGACTCCAACCCGTGCACGCTGGACACCTGCCTGCAGCCGAACCCGGCGGACCCGCGCGGCAACTGCATCCACGAGCCCGACCCGGGCCTCACCGAGTGCTGCATCGTCAAGGCCGACTGCGACGACAACGACCTGTCCACCGACGACGCGTGCGTGGCCAACTCCTGCGTACACACGCCCTCGCAGACCTACTGCGCGCTGCCGAACCCCGGCGCCCTGGTCATCAACGAGCTGATGGTCGCGCCGGGCAGCGTGAGCGACACCCTCGGCGAGTGGATCGAGATCTACAACCCGAGCGCCACCGAGACGGTCAATATCGATGGCTGGCGCATCACGACGTCGCTGGGCGAGACCTTCGTCATCAGCCAGAGCGGCGTCTCGGGCGGGCTGGCCGGCCTCGTCGTCGGGCGGCGCAGCTACTTCGTCTTCGGGAGGACCACCTCGAAGTCGCTCAACGGCGGGTTCATCCCGCAGGGCGCGTACGGCGCGGCGATCTCGCTGCCGGATCCCTTCGAGACGGGCTCGCCCGTGGTGCACACGGTGCGCCTGGAGTCGCCGGCTGGCGTGGTCGTCGACGAGGTGACCTACGACTCGTCGACCTGGCCGATGGTCGACGGGCGCTCGCTCGAGCTGCACCACCCGCACGCAGACAACGCCCTGGTGAGCCAGTGGTCGGCCGCCGGCCTGAACCCGGACAAGCTGCTCAACCGCACCTACGGCGTGGCGTCCCTGGGCCTCTATGGCTCGCCAAAGAACCGCAACGGCTCGAGCTTCCAGGGCCTGCCCGCGGTCGAGTGCCCCGTGCCGCCGGGCGCCGCCGCGTGCGCCGCGGGCGTGTGCGACGAGCGAAATACGTGCGGCGTCTCGACGGCAGCGGGCTGCTGCGCGGCGGACAGCGACTGCAACGACTTCAACCCCTGCACCGTCGACGCCTGCAACGTGGGCTCGGAGACCTGCGCCGCGCCGACCCCGGTCGCCGGGTGCTGCACGGCCAACGCGCAGTGCGACGACGGCAACCCCTGCAACCTCGACCGCTGCATCTCGAACTCGTGCCGCTACAGCCCGCCGGTGATCGCCGGATGCTGCGCCAACGACGCCGACTGCGCCGAGGAAGATCCCTGCGCCATCCCGCACTGTAACGACGTCACCGACACCTGCGACCCCTCGACCCCAGCCAACGCAGGCGGCGGGCAGTGCTGCGCGAGCGACGCGGACTGCAGCGACGGCCTCGCCAACACCGACGACGTCTGCGACGTGGCCGCGCACCTGTGCAGCTTCCCGCCCAACGCAGACCTGTGCACCAGCGCCGCGGACCCTTGTGACGACTCGAACCCGTGCACGACCGACTCGTGCGATGTGCCGAACCAGACCTGTCTCCACGCGCCGATCTCGGGCTGTTGTACCTCGGTCGGCGACTGCACCGACGACGGCGATCTGTGCACGCAGACGGTGTGCAATTTCGGCAGCCAGACCTGCGAGCATCAGCCCCTGGCCGGGTGCTGCAACACCGCCGCGCAGTGCGGCGACGGCAACGCGTGCACGGCCGACACCTGCAGCGGCCACACCTGCCACAACACGGCCATCGCCGGGTGCTGCGCGACGGTGGCGGACTGCGACGACGGTCAGGCGTGCACGACGGATTCCTGCGTCGGCGGGAGCTGCCAGCACGTGGCCACGCCGTCTTGCTGCAACCCCGGCGACAGCCAAGCGACGCTTCAGGGGATCTGCGGCGCCGACCCGGATGGCGACGCCTCCTGCTACATCTGGGAGTGCACGGCGGCGCGCGAGTGCGGGCTCATCGAGCACCCCGAGTGCTGCGTGACCGCTGGCGACTGCGACGACGGCAGCCTGTGCACGACCGACGTGTGCCCGGCGGCGACCAAGGTCTGCAAGCACCTGGTGCTGGCTGGGAGCGGCTGCTGCGCGACCGGCAGCGACTGCTCGCCGACGGAGTACTGCGCGACCACGGGCGCTCAGTGCACGCCGAAGCAACCGACCGGGACGGGCTGCACGGGTGACGACCAGTGCACGTCGGACCTGTGCCTGGGCGGGGTCTGCACGAACCCGGGCGGGCCGGGGGCCAGCTGCTCGACCCACGGGGCCTGCGCGTCGGGCTACTGCGTCGACGGCGTCTGCTGTGACGGGGCGTGCGGTGGGGCCTGTCAGGCCTGCGACCTCGCCGGGTTCGTCGGCACCTGCACGGGCTGCGCGGCGGGCGGGCAGTACTGCGACGGCGGCGGCGCGTGCCAGCCGAAGCTGCCGACCGGCAGCGGCTGCGGCGCGGCGGGCGAGTGCTCGAGCGGCGTGTGCGACAGCGCGGTCTGCTGCGCGTCGGACTGCGGCGCGGGGGGCTACTGCGACAGCTCCGGCACGTGCCAGCCGAACCCGACCAGCGCGTGCCAGGTGGTCGTCTGCGACCCCGGAACGCCCGGATGCACGGTGCAGCCCGCCGCGAACGGCACGACCTGCGACGACGGCAACCTCTGCACCCAGACAGACACCTGCAATGGCGGCACTTGCGTCGGATCAAACCCGGTGGTCTGCACGGCGTCTGACGCCTGCCACGTCGCCGGCACCTGCTTCTCGGTGACCGGGCTGTGCTCGGATCCGCCGGCGCCCAATGGCATCAGCTGCGACGACGGCGACCTCTGCACGACAGGAGATAGCTGCCTGAACGGAGGGTGCGCGGCCGGGACTCCGGTGGTCTGCACCGCGCTGGACGAGTGCCACGACGCGGGCGTCTGCGCGCCGGGGACCGGGGTCTGCTCGAACCCGAACAAGGCCGACGGCACGGCCTGCGACATCGGGATGGAGTGCAACGAGGGGACGTGCGAGGTCTCCACGGTCGCCCCGCCCGCCACCGCGACCTCGCCGCTGGCGGCTGGCGCCAACCACACCTGCTTCGTGCGCGACGACGGCTCGCTGGTCTGCTGGGGTCAGAACGCCAGCGGACAGCTGGGTCTAGGGGCGATGTCGCCCGTCGCGACCACGCCGAAGGACGTGATCGGGCTGGGCGCGGCGGTGGTGTCCGTCGACGCATACAACCTGCACACCTGCGCGCTGCTCGATGACGCGACGATGTGGTGCTGGGGCGAAAATGGATCGGCGCAGTCTGGCAATCAGGTGCCCTCGTCGCCGCTGGCGACGCCGGTGAAGGCGCTGGGGCTGGGCTCGGTGACGGCTATCGGGACGGGGCAGCATCACTCGTGCGCGGTGTTGGCAGACTCGACCGTGCGCTGCTGGGGACTGAACACCTCAGACCAGCTTGGTGGATCGTCGGACACCTCGAGCGACACGCCGGTGGAGGCCGCCGGGCTCATGGGGGCGGTCGCGGTCGACGCATCGGACACTCACACCTGCGCGCTGCTCGGCGACGGCACGGTGGAGTGCTGGGGCAACAACACCTATGGCCAGGCGGGGCAGGCCAGCGGCTCGACGATCTCGGTGCCCTCGGCGGTGCCGGGGATCACGACGGCGTCGCAGATCGCGGTGGGCGACGACCACACCTGCGCGCTCATCGCAGGCGGCGCGATCCGCTGCTGGGGCAACAACGGCTCCGGGCGGCTCGGCAACGACAGCACGACCTCGAGCGCGGCGCCGGTCGCGGTCTCCGGCATCTCTGGCGCCACCTGGGTGACCTCGGGCCTGGCGTTCTCGTGCGCGGTGCGCGCTGACAAGACGGTCGCGTGCTGGGGGTACAACAACGAGGGGCAGCTTGGCGACGGGACGACGACGACGCGCAAGACCCCCGTCGCGGTGGCCTCGGTGACCAACGCGACGGCGGTCGCGGCCGGCGCTGACTACGCGTGCGCGCTGCTGGAGTCGGGCGATATCCGCTGCTGGGGCAACGGATTTCACGGGCAGCTTGGCGACGGGCGCACCGAGGACGCCTTGGCGCCGGTGACCGTGGTGGACCTGACCGACGTGGCGCGCTGCGCGGCGTGCAACGACAACAACGCGTGCACTCAGGACCTGTGCGATCCGGGCGGCTGCCTGCACCCGGCGCTGCCCGACGGCACCCCCTGCGCCGTCGGCGGATCTTGCGCTGCGGGCACCTGCGTGGTCGGCAGCCTGCCGCGCGTGCGGCTGTCCGTGGGCGATTTCCAGAGCGCGCTGCGGCGAAACGACGGGACGGTGGCGACCTGGGGATCGAACTCCAACGGGCAGCTAGGCACGCAGAGCTTGGTCGAGCCCTTCCGCACCTTCCCCGACGATGTCCCCGGCGTCACGGGCGTTCACAGTGTCAGCAGCGGGCGCCAGCACGTCTGCGTGACCGAGAACGCCGGCAGCGTCCGGTGCTGGGGCAACAACGGCTCCGGGCAGATCGGCCAGGGGACCACGAGCAGCAGCGTGCTCGCGCCGTCGACCGTGGCGGGGCTGACGGACATCGTGGACGTGCAGTCCGGCGGCTTCCACAGCTGCGCGCTGCGGTCGACCGGGCAGGTGGTGTGCTGGGGATACAACGCGTTCGGCGAGCTTGGCATCGGCACCACCGGCAACGCGGTCACGACGCCGCAGGCGGTCCCCGGGCTCTCCGACGCCGTGCAGCTCAGCGTCGGCGCCAACCATACGTGCGTGGTGCGGGCGGGCGGCAAGATGAGCTGCTGGGGGCAGGGAGGTTCCGGGCGGCTCGGCAACGGGCTCAGCTCGGACACGCCCTACCCTGTCGAGGTCGCGCCGGGCGCGGCGGGCCTCTTCTACGCCGCGAGCGTCGAGGCTGGCGCCGACCACACCTGCGCGGTGGGCGTCGACGGGACGGTCGCGTGCTGGGGGAGCAATCTGTACGGCGCCCTCGGGGACGGGTCGAACTCGTCGCGCAAGACCGCGGTGGCGGCCAGCGGGCTGACCGGCGCGGTCGCCGTGAGCAGCGGTGAGCAGTTCACCTGCGCGACCACCGGCAGCGGCGGCGCGGCGTGCTGGGGCTCGAACTCCAGCGGCCAGCTGGGTGACGGGCTGTCCTCGTCGCGCAAGCTGCCCTACGTGCTGCCGTCGATCTCCACCGCGGTGCGGGTCTCGGCGGGTCGAAACGTCGCCTGCGCGCTGCTGGCGGACGACAGCGTGAAGTGCTGGGGCGCCAACGGCAGCGGCTACCTCGGCGACGGGACCGGCGACGACCGCGGGTTGCCCACGAGCGTCGTCGGGCTGGCGACCTACGGGCGCTGCGACGCATGCGACGACAGCAACGTGTGCACCGATGACGTGTGCCACCCGACCCTGGGCTGTCAGCACAGCCCCGCGGCCGCCGGCTTGCCCTGCGGCGTGGGCCAGGCGTGCAACGGCGCCAGCGCGTGCGCGGCCGGGCTCAGCCCGCTGCACCGCATCACCGCGGGCCAGCGCCACGTCTGCGTCATCGACGACGCCGGCGCGGTCTCCTGCTGGGGCCGAAATAACTCCGGACAGCTAGGCGACGGCTCGCTAATTGACGCCTCGTCGCCTCGGGCCGTGACGCTGCCCGAGGCCGCCATCAGCATCAGCTCGTCGCGCATCCACACCTGCGCGCTGCTGCAGAGTGGCGTCGTGAACTGCTGGGGCGAGAACGGGCAAGGCCAGCTCGGCGACGGCACGACCACGGACGCGCTGACGCCCATCGCCGTGCCGGGTCTCACCGGCGTGGTCTCGCTCGCGGCGGGCGGCTCCCACACCTGCGCCGTGCGCAGCGACGGCACCGCGCGCTGCTGGGGCCGCGGCTTCTCGGGCGTGCTCGGCACCGGCGGCACGGCCGACTCCGGCAGCCCCACGGCCGTCGCCCTCCTCGACGACGCGGTGCAGATCACCGCCTCCGCCGAGTCCACCTGCGCCGTCAGCAGCGGCGGCATCGTCACCTGCTGGGGCACCGGCACCAGCGGCAAGCTCGGCAACGCCTCCTACTCGACCGACAACCTCTCGCCGCGCCGCATCGCGCCGGGCACCGCCCTCGCCTTCACCGGCTCCAGCGTCGTCGCCGGCGCGACGCACACCTGCATCACCCGCGCGAACGGCACCGCGGCGTGCTTCGGCAGCGGCAGCTACGGCCACCTGGGCACCGGCTCCACCTCGTCGGCGAACACGCCGGTCCCCGTCAGCAGCCTGACCGGCGTCAAGACGCTGCAGGCCGGCCTCGACCACACGTGCGCCGTTCGCACCAACGGCACCCTCGCCTGCTGGGGCCGCAACAGCGACGGCCAGCTTGGCAACGGCAACACAAACACGGTCAACACCCCGGCGGACCTCGCGTCCCTGGGCACCACCGTCATCGACGTCGCGACCGGCGACGGCCACACCTGCGCGCTGGTCACCGGCCCGAGCGTGTACTGCTGGGGCAACAACTTCTACGGCGAGCTCGGCCAGGGCACGGCGAGCAGCACCGACATCAAGACGCCGACACTGGTCCCGAGCTGGCCCTAAGCCGCGGAGCCCAAACGGCGACCTGGAACGGGCGTCGCGACTACCCCGGACAGGGCGTCGACCGCCGACGGGCGTCGCGACCGCTCCCGGACGGGCTTGGGCCCTCGAAGCGCTCGACCAGCCAGCCGCTGGCCGCGAGAAGGAGGCCAGCCCAGGTCCAGCGCGCGCCGGACCTGGGCCTGCTGACACGCGCTACGGGAGCTGCATCACCCAGGTCGGCAGCGAGGTCGAACCCTTGCTGGTGACGCCAAGCACGTAGATGCCGGTCGTCGTCCCGCCCTCGATGAAGCGCGCCGACGATGTCCCATTGCTAGGCAGGTCGACGCGGACGAACTCCTCCGGCTTGGCGCCGGTGAGGCCCTTCGCCAGGAAGAAGAGGCTCGGCAGGGTCGACTTCTCCGTGGCCACGGCCAGGAAGACCGTTCCGGCGGAGTAGTTCCAGGCGTCCACGACCGACACGCCCGTGCTGGCGAACCCGTCCGAGCGCCCACAGTCGGTGCCGTCGCAGCGCAGCAGGTACTCCGAGTCGCCGAACACCATCGCCGCGCCGTCGTGGTAGACCACGCCCCGCGGCGCGCCTTCGCCAGACCCCAGCAGCTCCTGGTACACCTCTTTGGCCGATCCGGGGTCGACCGCCACGCCGGACGAGAAGAGCGAGTGGATGAGCACCTGGACCTTGCCGTCGAGGAAGCTCACCAGCGTGTAGGCATAGGTGCCCTTGCCGACCTTGGGGATCGTCAAGCGGGCCGCCGCCGCGACGGGGTTAAGCGCCGAGAAGGGCACATCACTCTGGATGAAATTGCAGACCATGCTGCCCTTGGGGATGGTGCCCGACTCCGAGCAGACGAAGGCGCGGCCGCCCTTGGCCTTCCCGTCCCAGCCGGCGACGAGATAGACCGGCCCCGTCGCCACCGCGACGCTCGGGACGAACGCGTTCGTCGCGACCGCGGCCAGCGCGCTCTCGAACTCCGTGCCCCAGGTCGCGGTCTGCGAGGTGGTGTTCACGACGCCCACGTCGGGCCCCGGCCCAAAGATCGCCAGCCCGTCCATCGACGAGGACGCGAGGGCCGCCGTGCCCAAGGTCGTCAGCCCGCCGTCTTTCCCGATGGAGGCGAGGATGGACTGCTGGACCGTGATGTCGCAGGTCCCCGAGAAGCCCAAGTAGAAGCCCAGCCCGTCGACACCCAGCCCCACCGCGTTCCCGCTGGTGCACTTGCTCATCGACGGCGCCGCGGTCAGCGCGCCGATGCACGTGGACTGGAAGCAGAAGTCGGACACCGTCTTCGAGTTGCCGTCGTCGCACTGCGTGAACTCACCGGCTTGGACGTTGACGCAGCCGGTCGCAGTGCAGCTGTCCATGGTGCACGCGTTGCCATCGTCGCAGCCCTTCGAGTCGGGCGTGAACACGCAGTTTCCGGTCGCCGGCGCGCAGGTGTCGGTCGTGCAGTCCACCGAGTCGTTGCAGGTCTTCGAGGTCCCCTTCGTGCAGGTCCCCGTGCCGCTGCAGTGGTCGCCGGTGGTGCACGCGTCGCCGTCATCGCACACAGCCGTCGAGGGCTTCGGCACCTTCGCGCACTGACCCGTCGCCGGCGTGCACTTGGTGTCCTCGCACGGCCCGTCCGACGTGGTGCTGCACGTCACGATCGTCGCCGGGTCGACGACGCAGGCTTTGCTCCCGTCGGTGTTCGTCTTGCACTTCGGGACGCCGTTGCAGAGGTTGCCGTCGTCGGTGCAGTTCGCGTCCGTCGTGCACTGGCAGATGCTGTTGCCGCCCTTGCACACGCCAGCGGAGCACGCGTCGTCTTTGGTGCACGCGTCGCCGTCATCGCACGCCGTGGCGGCGGTGACCGGCGTAAACACGCAGACACCCGAGGCGTTGCAGCTGTCGTTGGTGCAGGGGTTGGAGTCGTTGCAGACCTTTGCGGTCCCGACGCACACGCCCGCCTGGCACTTGTCGTTCTGCGTGCACGCGTTGGAGTCGTTGCACCCGATGCCGGTCTGCGGGACCGCCGCGCACTCGCCGCTGGCCGCGCACTGCCCGACGAAGCAGGCCGGGTCGCTGATGGTGCCGGGGTTGCACGCCGTGCCCGTCAGCGCGGTGAACTTGCACTGCCCGCCGACGCACGCGTCGGAGGTGCACACCTTGTCGTCGTTGCACACCTGCGGCGAGCCGGCGCACACGCCCGTGCTCCCGCACTTGTCGGCGAAGGTGCAGGCGTCGCCATCGTCGCACGCCGCGTTGGCCAGCACCGCGGACTCACAGGCCCCGGTGGCGGGCACGCAGCTGGTCTTCTCGCACTTGGAGTCGCCGCTGGTGTCGCAGCTCACGACGGTGGCCGGGTCGATCTCGCACGCCTTGGTGCCTCCTTCGACCTCGACGCAGACGGGCGTGCCGTTGCACAGGTTCCCGTCGTCCACGCAGTCCTCGTCCGACACGCAAGCGCACGCGTTCGCGCCGCCCTTGCAGCTGCCGGCGACGCAGACGTCGTTCGAGGTGCAGGCGTTTCCGTCGTCGCAGGGGACCGTGGCCGCGTCAGGATAGGGCTGGCTCGAACACTGGCCGTTGGCGGGGTCGCACACGTCGATCGTGCAGGCCTTCCCGTCATCGCAGACCACCGGCGTCCCGACGCAGGCCCCGTCGACGCACAGGTCGCCCAGGGTGCAGGGCTTGCCGTCATCGCACGCCGTGTTCGAGAGCTGCTGGACCGCGCACACACCCTCGGCGTCGCAGAGCCCCTTCACGCACGGGTTCGCCGTACCGGACTCCGGCGAGCAAGCGCTGCCCTCGGGAAGCTCGACGAGCAAGCACTCACCGGACGCGACGATGCAGATGGCGGTCTCGCAGCCGCTGGGCTCGAGCAGCGCGGTGCAGTCCTCGTTGTTCGTGCAGTCGGGCGTGCCGCCGTCCGTCTCGGAGTCCACGGTCGTGTCGGGGACCACGTCGGGTCCGCTATCCGGCTTCACGTCCACCGTGGCGTCCGTCACCGCGTCGACCGGCACGTCCGCGACGGTGTCGGCCACGATGTCCGTCCCCGTGACCATGCACTGGCCGGTGCTGGCGCCACATGACTGGCCGTCCGGGCAGCTGCGCGCGACGAAGTCGGTCGTGATGAGGCTGGGAGTGCAGATGGAGCAGCGGTCGCCCGGCTTCTCCTGCCCGGTCTGGAAGCACTCACCGCCGACGAAGCACGAGCCGCTCGTGACCGTGAACGTGCACTGCCCGGTGCCGGTGTCGCAGCTTCCCACCCGGCAGAACTTGCTGGATTGGCAGTCGTCGTCGCTCTTGCACGTCGTCTCGCCGTCACCCGGGACGGTGATACCGCCGCACGCGGCGACCATCAGGCTCGAGACCAAGGCCACCGTGAGGGCATGGGCCCGAAGCGCCGGACGGCGGAGTGAGTCGTTCATCGAATCCCCTGCTAAGCGTCCGATTTCGCCATCCCGGCGCGGTCTGCTTAGCCGGGAACCTGACGCGATGCGGTGACGCCCCCCGCATTCCGAACGTTGTCCACGGGCTGAACGGTGCACCGCTGAAGCGGCGAACGCAAGTATCGCCGCCGGGCGCTCCGCCAGCTGATACGACACAGGCCGCGCGCCACGTGCGATGCACGGGGCGCGCGGCCTGGTCATTTCCATTCGCCCCCGGGGGGGGACGTCGTCCTCAGGACGGAGCGGCAGCCCAGAGCTTGCAGTAGCCCTTCGGGTGAATCGGTCCCTTCACGACCTTGCAGCCACCACAGACGTCGGCCGACGCGGCCTTGTTGTAGAGCGCGCAGTTCTCGCAGTTCTTACCGGCCACCTTGGAGGTGTCGCTGTACTCCGCCTCCATCCGGGCGCCCATCTCGGCCTCGGACAGGCCGGTGGTGTCGGTGCAGGTGAACGCGGCCGCGGCAGGCGCTCCGCTCTTTCCGCAGGCGCTCAGCGCGAACGCGGCGCCAGCGGCAGCGGCGCCCAGCAGACCGGCTTCCTTGAAGAAGTTCCGTCGGTTCATGGATTCTACGCTCATGGATTTCCTTCCTGGGTGGACTCTTCGAGATGGGTCGGTAGCCGGCCCGGCCGCAGGCACTGCACACAACGTGCCGAACCTGCCGGCGCGCGATTCGCAAGTGACGACGCGGACGACGCCTTCGTCCGACCCGCGAGGTGTGCGAACTGACACACCACAAATGAAGCATATCCCACGGTTTAGGGCCGGTCGACTTCCGCTGGCATCGGCATTGGGGGCCATCGCGGGTGAGTCTGTGGGTGGCCCGGAGGTTCTGTGAGCGCGATGGCCCGCGGTCAGCCCTCAGCCTTCAGCCGGGCCCGCCCGATCGACGCGCGCGCGTTGCTCTGACCGCGAACGCGCCCGCCGCCTAGCGCGCCTTGACCGGCCCCGTCGTGACGCACCGGAAGCCGATGTCCGCGAGCTGCATCGACGGGTCCATCTGCGCCCGAAAGGTCGCGCGGAGGGTCGCGCTGTCGTCCTCATTCCAGCCCCCACCGCGCTGCACGCGCCCTACCCCCGTCTCGGGCCCGCGCGGGTCCAACTCGCCGCTGTGGGCGTACGCGTCCTCTTGGTACCAATCCGCCGTCCACTCCCAGACGTTGCCGGCCATGTGCTCGGTCCAGCTGACCCGGTTCTCCCCAAGCGGCGGGTAGTAAGCGATCTCCGAGGTCGAATCGATGCCGCAGCGGTTGCCCGTCCCGCCGCCGAACACCGCGTGCTCGCAGGTCGGCTCCACCGCTGGGTCCCACGGGTAGCGCCGCTGGGCCCTCCCCCCGCGCGCCGCATACTCCCACTCGGCCTCCGTCGGCAGTCGCCCGCCGATCCAGGCGCAGTAATCGCGCGCGCCAAACCAATTCACCCCGTTCGCCGGGTACGCGTCGCGGTGCGGCCGCCCGTAGTTGAAGTAGCCGCCGCTCTGCGCGATGTCGTCGCCGTCGCAGGCCCCCGCCCGGACACACCAGCGGAACTGCGCCACCGAGACCTCGTGGCGGTGCATCCAGAAGGGGCTCAGCCGCACCGTGTGAGGCGGACCCTCGTCCTCGTCCGCCTCCTCGTCGTAGAACGGAGCCTCGGGATCATCAGCCTGCGCGCCCATTATAAAGGTGTCCAGCGGCAGCCCCGCCGTCGCGTCCGTGCTGTGCTTCTCGAGCCCCCGCGGCGGCATCGGCACCATGCAGCCCGGCTCCTCGGTCACCCGGCGGTGTTCGGCGACCGCCTCGGCGTCGCAGTCCTCGATGCCGCCGATGTCGCCGAAGCTGGCCGTCCGCGCCAGGACCCTCGGCAACCACGCCGCGCGCGTCAGCCACGCGCCGGCCGCCAGCAGGACCAGCAGCCCCACCAGCCCGAGCGCCACCCGCGCGAGCTTGCCTCTCACTTAGAAGTCCACCGAGACACGCCCGCCAAAGACCCGCGGGGCGGCGTTCTCCGCGGCGAATCGGTCCGGCGCCGTCTGAAACGCGACCTGCATGTAGCGGGCGTCCGCCGCGTTTCGCACGAAGGCCTCGGCGCGAAAGCGCGGGTGCGACAGGCCCAGCCGCGCGTCGATCAGCACGACGGCCTCCTGCTCGCGCGTGTTGCCCGAGTCGAGGAAGAAGCTGCCTTGCCGCAGCGCCTCGACCCGCGCGTCCAGAGAGAACCGCCGCCCCAGCGGCACCTTCGCCTGGGCGCCGACCGCCAGCGTCGAGCGCGGCACCAGGGCCAAGCGGTTGCCCCCCACCTCGCCGGCGAAGGGGTCGGCGAAGCGCTCGAACTCGGCCGCCGCCAGCCCAAAGGACCCGAAGATCTCGAGCACGTCGCGCTTCGGAAAGGGCCGCACACGCAGCTCCGACTCGACCCCGCGCGACCGCGACCGCCCGGCGTTCGCCGTGTAGCCGCCGGCCTGCGCGTCGAAGAGGTCGAGCTGCTGGTCCGACCACCAGGTGGCGAACCCGGAGACCGACGCCAGCAGGCGCTCATCGGCGCAGTCGAGCTTCACGCCCGCCTCGACCGTGAGGCTGGACTCGGCGCCGAAGCGCTCAAAACCGGCAGGCGCGCGCACGTTGAACCCGCCACCGCGGGTGCCGCGGGCCAGACCCAGCCAGGTGGTGAGATGGGGCGTCGGGTGCACGGCGACCGCCAGCGAGGGCAAGAGCTGCACGAAGCCCGCGTGATGAGAGTCTTTTTTCGCCTGCCCCGGCGCGCCGCCGACGTCGTAGCGGGTCTCGCTGTCCAGGGTGCGCCGCTCGGCGTCTAGCCGCAGCCCCACGGTGATGTCGACGTAGGAACCCAGCCGCAGCTCCGACTGTGCGAAAAGACCCAGCCCGAGATCCTTGAAGCGTCCACCCCCGAAATCACCGCCCGCGACCGGCACCAGCCCAAGCTGGGCCGACAGGTCGCTGTAGGCGTTTGTGCTGCCGCGCTCGGCGTTGGCGTAGTAGGCGCTCAAGCCGGCGTGCCAGCGGAGGTAGGCGTCGTGGCCCAGCGCCTTGTCCGTCCCCCGGGGCGACGCGAAGCGCAGCTCTTGGGTGAGCTGGAGCTGCGACTCCTCGGTGGTCCGGCGCACCAAGTCCAGCGCGGTGAAGTCGAAGTCGGCGGTCTCGTCGGCCGCCCAGACGCCCACCGCGGTCACGCTGGAGACCTCGACCGCGGGCGCGTAGTGGCGAATTCGCAAGGTGGCGCCTGCCAGATCGCGCTTCGTGCGCCCCTCGAAGTCCTGGCTGACCGTGTGCGGTGTCTCCTCGAGCGCGTCCAGATCGGCCAGCGCGAAGCCGCCGTCGCGGGAGAGCTCGCCGTGGGCCGACACGTCCACGTCCCACAGCGCGGTCGGGTGCCAGGCCAAGCTCAGGCGCAGAAATCCCGAGCGGCGAAAGTCCACGTCGTGCCCGGTGACGGTGTTCTCCGAGTAGCCGTCGCGCTGCTCGAAGCGCCCGGAGAGCCGGACCGAGGCCCGCTCGCCCAGGGGCACGGTCCCCGACGCCGACACGTCCAGCAGCCCGTAAGTCCCGACGGTGCCCGCCGCCGAGACCGTCGGCCGCTCGCCGGGCGGGCGCGTGGTGATGTGAATCGCGCCGCCCAAGGTGTTGCGGCCCCAGACCGCGCCTTGGGGGCCGCGCACGAACTCGATGCGCGAGACGTCCAGCAGCGGCAAGGCCGTGGCGCTCACGGAGAGCATCGGGACCTCGTCGACGAAGGTGGTGACGCCCGGCTCGCCCTGGCCCGACCCGACGCCGCGCATGAAGGGAAAACTGAGGCGACGACTGGAGAATTCGACGAAGTGCAGGTTGGGGGCGAGGCGCGAGGCCTCGGCGACGCTGGTGTAGCCGGCCGCGTCGATGGTGTCGGCGTCGATGATGGTGACGCTGGCGGGGGCGCGGGTGAGGAGCTCCGGGTGGCGGCGGGCGCTGATCACGGTGCGGGCGGCGTCGGGCGCGACGGTTGGCGCGGGGGAGGCCGGCGCGGCGGGCGCGGTGGGCGCGTCGTCGGGCGGTGGCGCGTCGGCGTGGGCGGCGGCGGCGCAGAACAGGGCCGCGGCGACAGACAGCGCGGACGCCGACGTGGAAAGTCTCATGGGTCCCCCAGAATCATGCCCCCCGCCCTCTATCAGCATTCGCGGGGGTCGAAAACCGCGGAGGCGCGCTCGCTCAGGGCGGAGGCGCGCGGAGCAGGTAGAGGCCGACCGGCACGCGCGGGTGGTGGTAGGCGTGGCCGGCGGAGGAGGCGGCGTCGACCTGGGTCTCGGCCAGGGTCTGGATGCCGGGGGTCTCGAGCACGGCGGCGCAGTGGCGAGCGCGGTTCTCGGCGTGGTGGTCGGACACGGCGTCGCAGGCCGCGTTCAAGTAGAAGGCCAGGCAGGGGGCGTCGCGCACGTCGGGGTCGTCGAGGTCGAAGCGCCAGGCGTGGTGGCGGCCGGCGACCAGCGATTGCGAGGGTGTGGGGCGCAGGCCGAGGTCCTCGCCGTGGGGGTCGAAGGTCAGGACGACGCAGCCGTCGGGGACTTTCGCGAGGTTTTGTCGGAGGAATCGGTACTGCTGGCTCAGGGCGGTGTCGCGCAGGACGTAGGGGTAGAGCGGGAGCGGGAGGGCGGCGAGGAGGGTGGCGAGGACGGGCAGCCAGTGGCCGCGGGCGATGTCGGTGAGGGCGGTGAGGCCGGCGGCGGTGAGCAGCAGGTAGAAGGGGTGGGCCGCGAGGTGGTAGCGGGCGTCCCAGAGGTTGTCGGCCGGGCGGATGGTCGCGATGACGGCCGTCAGGGTGAGGGCGAGGGCGACCAGCCAGAGCAAGAGCGCGCGGCTGCCGCCGGGGGGGCGGAGCAGGCCGAGGGCGGCGAGGCCCATCCAGGCGATGGGGGTGTAGCGGCGATCGAGGAAGATGTTGTGCTCGGGGTTGAAGATGGGGCGGCCGACGAGCTGGGCGCCGACGTGGTCGGACCACTCGGGGGTGGAGAGCGCGTTGAGCACGGAGAGGGCCTGGGGGAGGACGAGGAGGGCGACGCAGAGGGCGGCGGCGCTGAGGGCGAGCAGGGCGCGCGGGGGGAGGCGGCCGCGGTCGGCGAGGCGCCAGGCCAGGGGGAGCGCGGCGGCGAAGGCGGGCAGGTGCAGCAGCTCGGGGCGGCACTGGGACGCGAGGGCGATGGCGAGGGCGGCGAGGGGCAGCAGGGTCGGGCGGCGGGTGTCCAGCCAGGCGAGCAGGGCCCAGAAGGCCGTCAGCATCAGGAGGATCGCGAGGGAGAAGCGGTTGTAGGTGGGGCCGAAGCGGACCAGCAGCGGGGCGGTGGCGAAGAGGAGGCCGGCGACCGCACCCGTGGCGTGGGACCAGCCCAGGCGCGAGGCGAGGCCGGCGAGGGCGGGGACGCAGAGCGCGGCGGCGAGGAGGTTGGCGACGATGAAGGTGTCGTGGTTGGCGGGGAAGAGCGTGAAGAGCAGGTGGAGCAGGGCCTCGGGGGCGCGACCGTAGCGGCCGAAGTCGGTGAGCTCGGGGCCGCCGTAGGCTGACTCCACGTTGTCGAAGAGGTCGCCCGGGCCCCAGGGGGCGAGGCCCAGGCGCAGGGCGAGGCCGAGGGCGGCGATGGCGGCGAGCAGGAGGGCGCGGCGGGGGGCTTGGGAGACGGCGCGGGCGAGGGCGTAGGTGCCGAGGCCGGCGAAGAGCAGCCAGCAGAGCGGTAGGACGGCGTAGATCGTGGCGCGGACGAGGGGATCGGGGGTTGGGGGGGCGGTGACCACGCGGGGGGTGAGGCTGGGGCCTGGCGCGCTGGGCGAGGCGCTGGGGGAGGCGCTGCCCGCGGGGTCTGCCGCAGGATCTCGAGGCTGTGGTGGCGAGCTGGCGGGGGCGGCGCTGTGGGCGAGCAGCCCGACCAGCGCGGCGACGGCGGTGGGGCAGCGGGCGCGGTCGTCCGGGGCCATCGCCAGGTGGAACGCGCCGATCTCGAGCGGGTTTACCTCGCCCGGCCGCGGGGGGCAGATGGCGGGGCGCAACAGGCCGCGGACGTCGTGGCCGTCGCGGGACCAGCGCAGCGCGCTCTCGGAGCCGCTGGTCTCGACGGCCTCGAGGTGGCAGCCGTCGCGGTCCTGAACGGCCCTCAGCGCGCGGAAGACCTGGGTCGCGTCGTCGGGCGAGAGGGCGGCGGCGCAGAACGCGGGGGCGTCTTGGGGCGAGCCGGCTTCTGGCGCCGCCGCCACCGCCACGCCGCTCTGCGCGCCGGACCACGCGAGGGTGAGCGCGGCGACGCACGCGGCAAGACGCCGCCTAGGCACCGCTCAGTGCTCGGGCATGGGCGGTGGCACGAGGGAGACATCCCAGATGATGTCCAGGGTGATCCCCTGCCGCTCGTCCTCGTCAGCGCCGGCGGCGTCCGCGAGGCGATTCAGGTAGGCGTCCTCTGCCATATCGTGGATGTCGTCGGCGTCGGTCACGCTGGCGACGAGGGCCAGCAGGCCGCGCCGGTCGGCCGCACCGCGGAGGTCCAGGCGCGCCACGGCGACGTCGAGGTCCAGGGTCGCGGGGTCGAACGCGGCGATGTGCTGTGCCAGCGCTGCGGGCAGCGGCAGGCCCACGCGATCGCCGAGGACCTCCTCGATGGCCTGACGCTCGGAGCCGTCGAAGCTGCCGTCGGCGTAGGCGGCGCCCAGGAGGAGGTCAGCGAGCGCGCACGCCGCGTCGATCTGTAGAAGCCGGCCGTTGTCGGTGCCCATCGCCCACCTCGCGTTCTGGAGGCCATGAAGGTAGCGGCTCGGCGGCGGGCGCGCCAGGGGGGCCCGCGCCCCCGGAGTCGTGCCGGCTAAAGCGGAGGCGGCAGATCTTCGTTGTGTCCGGAGAGCGCGGGCGTCTGGACGCGGCGCCAGGAGCACGGCTGATGAGCGATATGGGCGACCGGGCGCTTCGGCGCACCATGCGAGCAGGCCTCGAGCGGATCGCGGTGGAGGTTGGGACCCTGGTCGGCGTCTCGGTGCTCATCGGGGGCAAGGCCGTGCGACCGGCGCGCGGGACCGCGGCCTCGGCGCTGGGCGCCTCGGTGTATCGCGTCACGACCAAGCTGCGGCACAGCGGCGAGGAGGCGGGCTTCATCTTTCCCGCGGAGGCGCTGACCGCGTGCGGCGCGGCGCTGATGATGGTGCCGCCACCGGCCGAGCTGACCCGCGAGCTGATGGCGGCCTTCGACGAGGTGGCACGCGCGACGATCGGGGCGTGGAACGGGGTGGTGGAGCCGCCGAACCGGCTGGCGGCGGACGACGACGCGCGGCGGGTGGTCGCGATGCGCGACGACGAGCTCGCGGCGCTGGCGGACCGCCCTGGCGTGGCTGTGGCGTTGGCGCCGTTACAGGTCGCCGGGCGCGAGACCACGATGGCGGTCTACGGCCCCGCGGCGTGGCTGGCCCTGGAAGACCGGACGCCGCCGTCGGCCGAGACGCGCGCGGTCCCCGCGACACCGAAGAGCGGCGCCGCGGCCGACGGCTACGTGCTGGTCGACGAGTCCGGCGTGCTGGGCGAGTGGCTGCGCGAGCGCATGAACGCCGGCGACCTTCGCGTGTACCGCCGCCGCGCAGACGACCCACCCGAGACGGGGTCGACCGTGCTTGTCGTCAACGCGACGGCGGCACAACTTCAGGCGGCGGCGGGCGGCGACTGGCTGGTTATGCGGCGCTGAGCGAGTCGCGCGAATCGAACGACTCGTCAGCGTTGCACGGTGTGAGGTGTTCGGAGCGACCACGACCGTCGCGGCGGGAGGGGATCCGCGCGGGGAGGGTCGGGAGGCTCCGAACGTGTGATGTCGCGTCCCGGCTGGAGCGCCGCGTCTGCGGCCCCGCGAGGGGGTCGTCCACATCCGCATCCAGGGTTTGCGCCTTCCGCTCCCGAGGGAGAAATCGAACCTCCGCGGCCATGTCGGACTCATCGAGCAGGGACTCGAGGGCGAGGCCGACGATCATGACGCGGGTGTCGAGAGGAAACTTGAAGAAGGCGCGGTCCATGGCAGCGGGCTCCGGCGTGGGTTCGGGTTTCGCTTCAGTCACACCCAGGACAACCGCAGGAGGCGCTGGGGGGATTCCGAAACGGAGGCCCTTTGACCATTTGTCGGCCCTGTGTGCGCATCCGGCGCGCCCAGTGCCAGATTGTCACCCGATCCGTGCCGAGAGGACCCGCCCGTCAGCTCGGGAGTGGCGTCTCGCGCAGCTTCCAGGCGATCCGGGTCGCCATGGCCATGATGGAAAGCTGCGGGTTCACGCCGAGGCTGGTCGGGACGATGCTCCCGTCGACGAGGTAGAGGCCGCGCAGGTCCCAGGCTTGGCCGTCCGGGTCGACCACCGAGTGGTCGGGCGCCGTGCCCATGCGGCAGCTGCCCAGGGGGTGCTGCGACGCACTCTCGATGCGTGACGCAGGCACCCGCTCGAGATCCATGCGCCGGAGGCCGTCGGCGTCCAGGCCCCCCAGCCCCAGCACAGGCAAAAACACCTCGCGGGCGCCTGCCTCCAAGAAGGTCTCGGCCATGGTGCGCATCAGATCTGGGATGGCGGCGCGGTCCTGACGGTCCATGCGGTAGGTGACGAAGGGCTCGCGCCCGATGCCGCGGTGCACCACGCCGCCGCCCTCATCGTGGATAAGCCCGCCCATCATCGCGAGGTGCGGCATGGTGCGAGCGCGGCGCGCGTGCTCTGGGCCGAAGCCAGGCAGGGTCGCGGCGATGACCGAGGGCGGGACGAAGACGCCGACGAGGGTGATGCGGCGCGCCTCGTGCTGATCGCTCCACGCGCTCTGGAGCGCGCCCTGCCAGCCGCGGACCGGCTCGTCGAAGCGCGCGGTCATGCGGAAGGACGGGTGCAGCGTCAGGTGGCGGCCCACCTGCTTGTGGCGGCGGCCGACCTTGCTGCGCTTGAGCAGCAGCGGCGAGTGAAAGCCGCCCGCGGCGATGACGACCCGGCGCGCCGTGACCGTGACCCGCGCGCCCGGACGGCGGCCGTCGCGGAGCAGACGCCCCTCAACGCCGACCGCGCGGTCGCCCGAAGTCAGCACCCGATCGACGAGACAATCGCTGATGATCTGCGCGCCGTGGGCCACCGCCTGCGGCAGGTAGCTGACGTCCACGCTCATCTTGGCGCCGCAGGGGCAGCCGAAGTTGCAGCGCCCACACCCGTTGCAGTCGCGGGTGTTTCGCTTGAGCGGCTTGAGCTCGTAGCCCAGACGCCGCGCCCCCTCCCCGAAGAGCTGGGTCCCGCGCGAGCGCATGGAGACCGGCACCTCCTCCACGTGGATGGCCTTCTCCACCGCGCGAAACGGCGCGTCCATGGCCTCGGGTGAGAGCTCGGTGAGGCCGCGCTCGTCCGTCCACTGGCGCAGCACGTGCTCGGGAGTGCGAAAACACACAGCCCCCGTCAGCACCGACGAGCCGCCGACGCAGCGCCCCATCGTGACGTTGATGAGCGGCGTGTTGCCGAGCCCGATGGCCGCGGACATGCCGCCGTCGCGCCAGATATGGCGCAGGGACTCGCTGGGCCGCATGGCGCCGTAGGCCTCGGGGCGCACATGGGGGCCCTCTTCCAGCACGATGACGCGCTGGCCGGCCTCGGCCAAAATCGCCGCCGTCACCGAGCCGCCCGCGCCGGACCCGACGATGACCACGTCGCAGTCGAAGCGTTGGTCGCCGCTCAGGCTCCTGCCGGCCACGATGGCGCCGCTCACGCCTTCGTCTCCAGGCACTGGCCGTCGAAGCCGATCTCGCGGGCCGCGTCGGGGTGCTCATAGTAAAGGATGCAGAGCAGCGCCTTGACCGCGAACATCGCCGGGGCGAGCGGGCTCAACTCGAGGCGCTCGAGCGCCAAAATACGTCGGTCGTGGCTGAGAAATCGGAAGGGGAGCGGGCGCAGGGCGAGCCAGGGCGCCAGCCAACCGATGACGAAGAGCGCCAGCCGGAAGACGAGGCGTGAGCGGCTGCCCGCCCGCGCCATGAAGTCGTCGAGCTGCGCGCAGAGCCAGCGGATGCGCTCAGGCGGCGGCGGGCCCTCGTCGGACTCGAAGATGACCTCGGCCACGCTCGCGGCTTGCTTGAGCCACGCGCGGGTCACCGGCGGGGCCGCGGCGCCAGCGTCATGGTCGACCCAATGACGCGGCGCGAGCGGCACCGGGAGGCTGGCGGGGGGCGTTGGGGCGCTCACGGTCAGGCGCGCTCCGCGGTCTCCGTGCTCCGGCGTCGCCGCTGCCAGAGTCCCA
Source organism: Myxococcota bacterium (assembly GCA_041389525.1). Classification (GTDB taxonomy): domain Bacteria; phylum Myxococcota_A; class UBA9042; order PHBI01; family JACKFB01; genus JACKFB01. The sequence continues at coordinate 107,551 of JAWKRR010000009.1, forward strand.
GCATCAGCAGGAGCGCGAGCAGCGCCGCCAGGTCCGGAGACGAGGTGGACGACGCGCAGCCGCCGCCCAGCTTGACGTCGCCGTCGACGATGACGGGCGGCGTCTCCGTGTCGCAGGCGTCACCGATGCCGTCCGTGTCCGAGTCGGCCTGGTCGGCGTTGGCGACCAGCGGGCAGTTGTCGGCGGCGTCGTCCACGCCGTCGCCGTCGTCGTCGGGGTCGCAGGCGTCGCCCATCCCGTCCTTGTCGGTGTCGAGCTGCGCCGCGTCCGCCAGGTTCGGACACCCGTCGGTCGCGTCGGGCACGCCGTCGTTGTCATCGTCGTCGTCGCAGACGTCGCCCGCGCCGTCGTCATCCGCGTCCGCCTGGTCGGCGTTCGCCACGCCAGGGCAGTTGTCGGTGGCATCGTCAGCGCCGTCCCCGTCGTCGTCGTCGTCGCAGGGGTCGCCCTGGCCGTCCTCGTCGGAGTCCGGCCCGCTGCCCGTGACGAGCCGGCAGAGATCCACGGCGTCCGGCACCCCGTCGTTGTCGGAGTCGTCGTCCAGGTAGTCGGGGATGCCGTCCTTGTCGGTGTCCACGGGCGGCGTGCCCGGGTCGTCGTCGCCGACCTCGACGGAGTCCGGGATGCCGTCGTTGTCGGAGTCGTCATCGTTCGCGTCGATGATGCCGTCGTCGTCGGAGTCCTTCGGGTTGTCGGGGTCGCCGACCTCCTCGCCGTCGGGGATGCCGTCGCCGTCCGTGTCGGGGTTGGTCGGCGAGAGGCCCAGCGCCTCTTCCAGCGCGTTGGGCAGGCCGTCGCCGTCGATGTCGTCGTCGCAGAGGTCGCCCTCCCCGTCCTCGTCCAGGTCGGCCTGATCGGGATCCTCGATGAGGCGGCAGACGTCGATGGCGTCCTCCACGCCGTCGTCGTCGGAGTCCGTGTCACGGTAGTCCGGTGTCCCGTCTTCGTCGGTGTCCACGGGCGGCGTGGTGAGGTCATCGTCGCCCGCCTCGTCCGCGTCGAGGATGCCGTCGTCGTCGGAGTCCGTGTCCAGCGCGTCGATGACCGAGTCCTCGTCCGTGTCGGTGGGGTCGAGGAAGTCGCCGATCTCGTCGGCGTCCGAGATCGTGTCCCCATCGCTGTCCGCGGTGTCGCTGAGCAGGCCGACCTCGGCCTCGAGCCCGTCGGGGACGCCGTCCGCGTCGTCGTCGATGACCGTGACCTCGACCTGCACCTCGCGCTGGATGGCGTTGACGCCGTCGGTGGCGCCCAGCAGCAGCGTGTGCGGCCCGGCGTCGGTCCACGCGGGTGTCCACGCGAAGTCGCCGGTGGCCGCGTCCAGGGTGGCGCCGGGCGGCAGCGGGCTGACACTGAAGACAGGCGCCGGCCCGTCGGGGTCGGCGACCGCGAGCTGGAACGCGAGCACCTGCCCCTCGGTGGCCGCGAGCGGGCCGTCCGGCGTGGGCGCGATGAAGACGGGCGGGTCGTTGGTCGGCACCACCTGGACGGTCGCCGCCAGGCTCTGCGTGCTGAAGGCGCTGGTCCCGCCGTTCACCGAGGCGTCGGCCGCCACGTCGCCGGACGCGCCAGCGCTGCGGTCCCAAGCACGCAGCGTCAGGCTCGCCTCGCCGTCGAAATCCGCCGCGGGGACAAAGCGCACGCGCGCGCTGCCATTGAGCAGCAGCGCCGCCGTCTCGCTGACGCCCGTCAGGGGCGACCAGGCGGCGCCATCGCCCGTGGACCACTCCCACGCGCCGTTCGCTGCGTCGACCGCCGTGACCGCGACGCCCGGCTCGGTGTCGCCGTCCACGTCGGTCACCACGGCAGCGCCACCGCTGGCCAGGATCGCGGCCACCGTGTCACCCGGCGGATCGGTCGCGTCCTCGGCGACCGCGGTCAGGGTCAGCGTCGCGGCGGACGAGAGGACCGGCGCGTCGTTCACGGCGTTCACGCCGATGGACACGAGCACGGGCGCGCTGGTGTTGGTGCCGTCGCTGACCGTGTAGGTGAAGCTGGCCGGGCCGTTGAAGTTCGACGGCGGCGTCCAGGTGAAGCCGCCGTTCGCGGCCAGGGCCAGGGTGCCTACCGCGGGCGCGCTGGCGACCGCGGCCGAGAGGGTGCCGCCGTCCGCGTCGCCGTCGTTGACGAGGACTCCGGGGGCCAGCGCGTCCAACACCGCGTCCTCGTCGAGGGTGAAGTCGTCGGGCTCGCCCACGGGCGTCGCGTCGTCGTCGGTGATGCTGACGACGGCCTCGGCGTCCGCGAGCACGCCGTTGTCGACGGCGGTCAGCGTGAACGTGAAGGTCTCGGCCGTCGCAGACTCGTCGAGATCGTCGTCGACGATCGCGATTTCGACAGTCGTGACCTTGGTTTTCGCAGGGATGACCACCGTGCCGGTCTTCGCCGTGTAGTCGGCGGGCGAGCTGGCGGTCCCGTCGCTGGTCGCGTAGTCCACCGTCACCGGCAGGCCGCTTGAGTGGCTTAGCGAGATCGTGACCACGGCGACGCCGGCGGCTTCGGACACGGTGAGATCGGCGACCGACACCGGCGGGGGCTCGTCGTCGTCGTGGATGGTCCCCGTGCCGACGCCCTTCAGCATCGCGCCGACGTTGACCGCGGCGGACAGCTCGACCGTGAAGGTCTCGTCGTCGTCCTCGTCGACGGTGTCGTCGAGCAGGGTCACCGAGATCTGGCCCACCGTATCGCCCGCCGCGATCTCCAAGGTGCCGGAAGCCGCGAGGTAGTCAGGTCCCGCCAGCGCGGTCCCGTCGACGGTCTGCCAGGCCACGCTGACGTCCAGCCCGCTGGGGGCGTCCAGAGTGACGTCGAAGACCAGGGTGCCGTCTTCCTCGTTCGCCATCGCGTCGCTGATGCCGATCCCGGGCGCGACGTCGTCGTCCTCGATGGTCAGGGTGCCCGTCGAGGTCCCGAGGGTGGCGCCTGTAGGCCCGCTCAGCTCGATGACCACGGTCTCGTCGGCCTCGTCGAGGGCGTCGTCGACGACCACGATCGTGAGCTCGACGCTGGAGCTGCCGGGCGCGAAGGTCGCGCTGCTGCTCACCGCGGCGAAGTCGTCGACCACGGTGGCCGTGCCCGTCGTCGTGGTCTGCCACGGGACGACCACCGGCAACCCGGTGGGCAGCGAGAGGCTCAGCACCAGCGTCGCGGGTCCGCCGTCCTCCGGCGCGGATGCGCTCGCGACCGAGACGACCGGGTGGGTGTCGATGGGCGTCGTGTCCTGGCTCGCGCGGTCGGCCTGCGTCGGGTCCACCCCGCCGGCGCCGTCGTCCTCGATGCTCGCGCTCACCGACAGCCCGACGGCTCCGCCGAGCAGCGGGTCGGCGACCTCCACCACGAAGTTGACGTCGTCGGAGGAGCCCGCGGCGAGCGAGGCGCCGCCGAGGGTGCAGACCGAGCCGGGCCCGTTGTCGGGCACGCACACGAACGAAGCGCTCTGCCCTGGCAGGAAGACGGTGTTGAGCGGCACCAGCACGTGGACGGCCCAGTTCGCGCTGTCCTGGTCGCCCTGGTTTCCGTAGGCGACGACGTACTCGACGGGCTGGCCTATCTCGGCCACCGCGGCGTTGTCGTCGATGGTGACATGCAGGTCCGGCGCGGCGTCCACCGGCGTCGTGATCTGCTTGAGGTTGTCGATCAGCGACGGCTCCACGCCGTTGGACAGGTCGTCGGCGACCGCGACCACGACCTTGACCGATTCCAGCCCCTTGGGGATCGCCGCGGGGTAGTCGGCGGTGAACACCACCTGCTTCGGCGAGCCGACCATCAGATTCGCGAAGGTCGCCACGCAGGCCGCGCCCGCTGTGCCAGGACCGCAGCTGATGGCCGCGTCGCTCTGCGCGCTGTTGAAGGTCGCGCCGGTGGGTACGTTCAGGTTCAGCTCGACGCCCGTCGCGTCCCGGGTCCCGTGGTTGCTGATCTGGATGGCCCAGGAGAAGGACTGACCCGCCTTGATGGAGAGGCCGCCGTCTTCGATGGTGACGGCGAGATCGGGCAGCGCGACGAGCACCACGTCGAGCGGCCCGCTGTTGTCGGTCGGGTGCGGGTCCGGGCCGTTGGCGCCGTCGTCGGTGAAGCTCACCGGCACCGAGATGCTGTCGAGGCCCGCGGGGACGCTCGGGTTCAGCTTCAGCGCGAAGGTGTTGGTGTTCGTCGTGCCCGCGCCGACAGGGCCCAGGGTGAAGGTGCAGACGCTGCCCGGCGCGCTGCCCGCGCAGCTCCACCCGGGGGTGCTCGCGGTCGCGTTGAAGCTGGCCGCGACCGGCAGGACCGCCTCGATCTTCGAGTTCGCCGCGGTCTGGTTTCCGCTGTTCAGCCAGGTGAAGGTCCACGCGACCACGTCCCCAGGCACGGCGGCCTGACCGGCCGGCAGCATGAGGACCAAGTCCGGGGCGGCGTCGACGAGGCTGATCAGCTCCGCGTCCTCGTTGCCCGGACCCTCGTCGTCACCGTTGAGGCCGTCGTCGATGATGGCGGCGGACACCTTGATGTCGTGGATGCCTGCGGCCAGCTTGGCGGGCAGCGTGATGACGATGTTCGCCGAGGAGGACGCCCCCGCCGGCAACGCGCCCACGGTGATGCCGCACAGAGTGCCGGCGCACTGCCAGAGCGGGCTGCTGGCGGCCGCCTGAAACGTGCTGCCGCTGGGCAAGACGACGGTCAGCGCGACGCCGGCAGCGTTCTGGGTGCCGTCGTTTCGCCAGCCCACCGTCGTGGAGAAGGGCGCGCCTGGGGTCACGCTGGCGCCGCCCGAGTTCAGCGTGATGACGAGGTCTGGCGCCGCGTCGAAGGTGGTGACCAGCTCCGAGGTGTTGTCGGCCGGTTTGGGGTCCGCGCCGTTGGCGCCGTCGTCCTCGATGGTCGCCACCAAGGTGGTGCCCGCGACGCCTGCGGGCAACGTCGCCGCGACGTCTACCGACAGTGTGAGCGCGCTGCCGCTGTCCGCCGGCACCGAGCCCAGGGCGAAGCTACAGCTCACGCCACCGGCTCCCGGGGTGCAGACGAAGCCGGCCGTGCTCTGCGCGAGATCGACCGTGGTGTGCGCCGGGACCTGCACCAGGATGCTGACGTTCGCCGCCCCCTGATTTCCGAAGTTCCAATACTCGATCGAGTAGTCGATGGCTTGGCCCGCCTTGGCCGGCGCGCCGCCATCCAGGGCGGTGATGAAGAGGTCGGGCGCCGCGTCGATGGGGGTCGCCTCGACCGCGGTGTTGTTGAGCGGCGTCGGGTCGGGGCCGTTGGCGGAGTCGTCCGCCGCGCTGGCCTGCAGGCTGGTGGACGCCACGCCAGCGGCCACGCCGGCGAGGACCTTTGCCTTGAACGTGCGCGTCACCTGCGCGCCGATGGCCATGGGGCCGATCTCGATGAGGCAGGCCGTGGCTGCGCCGGAGCCGTCCGCGCAGCTCCACCCGGGCGAGCTGCCCGTGGCCACGAAGACCGTCGACGCCGGCACCAGCACCAGCGCCGTGACGCCCGTCGCCGCCTGCTTGCCCTCTTGGAAGATGTTGAGGGTGTAGGTGATGGTCTGACCGGGGACCGCCGTCACGGCGCCATCGCCCGCGGTGATTCGGAGGTCGGGGGCCGCGTCGATGGCCGTCGTGATGGAGATGGCGTTGTCGGCCGGAGTCGACTCGGCGAGGGCTCCCGAGATCCCCGAGATCTGCGCGGGCACCACCAGGTCGTGGATCCCAGCGGGGATCCCGGCCGCCACCTTCAGCGCCAAGACCGCCGATCCCTGCGCCCCGGGGGCCAGAACGCCCGCGCTGAGGTCGCAGAAGAGGCCGCCGCCCACCGCGGGCTGACAGATGAACTCCGGCGCCGTCGCCGCGGCGTCGACGGTCGCGACGGCCGGAATGTCCACGTGCACGGTGCTGGACGCCGTGGTCGCGTTGCCCGCGTTGGACCACTTGATCGTGTGCGCGATCGTCCCGCCGGGGAGCACCGAGGTGCCGCTGGAGGTCACAGAGATCGCCAGATCCAGGGTCGGAGGCGCGATCTGAACGACGAAATCGCTGACCTCGCCCCCCTGCTCGCAGCCCTTTGAGCTGGCCGCGCCGTTCGCGGTCAGGCGAACCCGGGCGTATCGCGGACCCGCGGTCAGCGGGCCCGGGGGCGTAAAGGTCAGGGCGTTGCTGCCCGCGACGACCGGGGCCGCCGTGAGGATGCGGTCGCGCGGCTCATCGAAGCTGCCGTCGCTGTCGTAGTCGATCCAGGCGTCGATCTTGCCGATGCCCGAAGAGACGATGGTCACCGTCTCGGTCAGGAGCGGGTTGATGCCTGCGGGGAACGTGACGCCGTCGTCGACATCGGCGTCCGAGAGCGGGGCGAGCGCGCCGTCGCCGTCGGCCGTCACGCCCGCTCCCATGAAGAGCCCGTCGATGACGTGGCGCGCGCCGTCTTCCGCGAGGCGTGTGCCGTAAGTTACCGGAAGATCACCGAAGTCGAAGTCTATCGCGGGCCCGATGGGAGCGACCGCGATGCCGCCACCGAGGGCCGTGAACGGGTCGCCCGTGCCCAACGTGGTCGAGAAAATCGTGCCCGAGAACAGGTCGCGCTGGCCGCCGGCGATACGCGTAGTCAACACGCAGTTGCAGCCCAAGTCGGCGACCGCCATGACCTGAGGGCTGGCGGCAGGCGACAGGGAGATCCCCTTCGGCTCCACGAAGTTCACGCCGAAACCGACGCCGCCACCGGAGGTCAGGTATCGCTGGCCGTTGGACGGGTCCACCTCGAAGAGGGTGCCGGACCCGACGTCCATGACCCACAGGTTGCCGTTGGAGCGCGCCTCGAGCGCGATCGGGGTCGTGTAGAAGGTGGTCGGCGGCAGCGAGTTGTTGTCGCTGAGGACCGAGCGTGAGCCGTCAGGCGCGATCGCGAAGATCGTGGCCAGACCTGGGTCCGCCACGACCATGACGCCCGTGGAGAGGACGGTGACGCCGCGAGGATCGAGCATGGCGGTGCCTGAACCGACCGTGCCGCTGCTGACCACCGTGCGCGTGCCGTCGGCGAGCGCGACGCGCATCAACGATTTGTCGCCCGGGCAGGTCACCAGCAGGTTGGCGCCGTTGGTGTCGACCGTGAGATCCCAGGGCGCGCTCAGCGGCGGACCGGCGGCGGCGACTCCGGCCGCGCTGAAGATGGTGCGGTTCCCGGTGAAGCGGTCGACCGCCACGATGGCGTTGAGGCCCGCGTCGGCGACGTAGATCGTGGCGCCATCGAGAGAAAAGATGATCCCGGTCGGCGTCTGGAAGGCCGGACCGCTGCCGAACTTCCCGGACGGATCGGCCTTCGAGAAGGTCGTGCGGTCGCCATTGTTGCGTCTGACCAGGACCAGAGACTTGGCGCCCTGGTCGACGACCACGATGTCGCGCACGTCGATGACGTTTACCGCGAAGGCAGGCAGCGCCAGGGAGAGGATGGCGATCGTCGCGAACAGCAGAATCTGAAGCAGGCGCAACGGGACGCGGGAGCTCTGAGGCGAGGTCAGCACGGGTTCCCCTTCGAGCCGGACGGCAGCGCTAAATGCTGGTCGGGCGCGCGGCCACTCTAGCTGATCCGGGCCGTGGAGATCGAGACGGCCTGCCTCATTCGGAGGATCGCGGTCGGTCGGCGGCGGCGCGAGGGGGCGCCCGCAGCTCGGGGCGCGTCAACCGGCCGGGGCGCGGACCGAATGAGTCAGGGGACGATCATCGGGTTACGGCCGACGCGAACCGAGTCGAATGTGTGCTCCCAGGGGCCGGGACAGGGCGGCGGCGTGCGCTCGGACTCGCAGCGCGCGATGGCGTCGCGCATGGCGCGGACGCGGCGCTCCTTGGTCGAGTGCGGATCCGCGGTCACCGAGGTCATCGTCAGGTACGCATCCATCGCGCGGAGGGCGCGAGCGCGGTCTGTGTCCCGGTAGATCTCGGCCGTGCAATACGGGACGTCCGGGTCGCGGAGGTCGAGGGTCTCGGCGCGGGCGATGTAGTCCTTCGAGGCCTGCAGCTCGCCGAGATTGAAGGCGTTCATCGCGAGGTAGATGTAGAGGCGCGGCTCCTTCGGGAAGATCTCGACCAGGGGCAGCAGGTAGGCCTGTGAGGCGGCGTAGTCACGCTCGTAGTGCATGAGCACGCCCGCGAAGAACGCCGCCATGCGGTCCTCGGGCGCCTTGGCCACGCGCTCAACCAGCCCGCGGAGCCGGGCCGGGCGCCCCTCGACCGCGATGTAGAAACTGAGCAGACGCTTGAGCAATCCGGGCGAGCGATCGCCACCGCGCAGGCGCTCCTCGAGGCGATGCAGCACCACGTCGCCGTCGCCGCGGGTGATCATGAAGGGCTCCTCGATCTCGGCGAGGCGCTCGTGCCCGGGGAAGCGCGCGAGGGCCGCCTCGGCGACGTCGCGCTGGAGCTGGGTCCGCCCAAGCACCGACCAGGACTCGCTCTCGACCCGGTACGCCTCGAAACAGCTCGGGTCCGCGCGACGGGCGGCCAGGGCGATGCGGCCCGCGGGCTCGTGCCGACCGATCCACTGGAGCGCGACCGCCATCGTGACCAGCCCGCAGGCGTTGCGGCCGTCCAGGGTCGCCGGCGCGACCGCGGCCGCCGTGTCCGCGCCCCGCACCAACAGCACGCGCAGCAGCGCCAAACTCAGCGGGTCGAGCCCTTCCCTGGCCGTACCCTCGGTCATCCGAAACGCCTCTTGCCGACCGCCGGTCGCCAGCGTCAGCGGCATCAGCGTCGTCCACTCGCGGGCGCGGGTCTGCGGCCGCGTCAGCATCACGTTCAGCAGCGCGCGAGCCTCGGTGCGCTCACCGACCTCGAGGTGGCGCCGCAGCTGGTCCAGGTCGGCCAAGAGCGTGGCGCGGGCGTCGGATTCGGCGGCGCCCGCAGGATCACGCCAGGGCAGCTCGAGCGTCCCGGCCGCACCGAACGCCGCGTCGAGCGCCGTCGCCGACGGGCAGCCCTCGCCGCGCACGCAGGCCAGCGCCGAGCCCACCGAGCGCCCGTCCGCGCAGGCCGCCGCGCTCGCGTGGACCAGCTCGAGGGTGCAGCCCCCGTCGCCGATGGGCACGCTCACCCGATCGCCGTCGATGCGAATCGGCCCGGTGCGCAACCCCTGGAGCGCCTGCACCCACTTGCGCACGGTCGGCGCCGCCTCCACGCCGAGCACGGGCGCCGCCGCAGCCTCGACGGGCAGAGCCGTGGCCGCGATGATCGCCAGCAGCCATGGCAGCGCGGGTCGCATGGGGTCAACCTGCCGCCGGAAAGCCAGGGCTGTCAAGGCACGGCGCGACTACGCGGACAGCACGCCCCGCACGGCGTCGACGAGCTGCTCGGAGGTGAAGGGCTTCGCGAGGAAGCCCCGGTCGCGGTCCTTGAGGCCGTGATGCCCGAGCACATCCCCCGGGTAGCCCGAGAGGTACAGCACGCGAAGCTCAGGCGAATCCGCCGCCATACGGCGCGCCAAGGCCGCCCCGCTCATCCCCGGCATCACGACGTCGGTCACCAGCAATCGCACCGCGCGGCCGTGCTCCACGAAGCGCGCCAAGGCCTCGTCTCCCTCGCGGGCCTCGACCACCTCGAAGCCAGCCCGCTCGAGGATCTGCCGCGTCGCGCGCCGCACCTCGTCGTCGTCCTCGGTCAGCAACACCAGCCCTGTGGTGTCGGAGATGGTGCGGCGCTCGTGGGTTCCGCTCACCAGGCGAAGGCTTCCCCCGGCTTGGGGCAGGTAGATCCGAACTCCGCGCCCTGCCCTGGCGCGCTGCTGCACAAGATGTGGCCGCCGCTCTGGGCGATCACCCCGTGAACCGACGCCAGCCCAAGGCCGCTGCCCTTGCCCACGTCCTTGGTCGTGAAGAAGGGGTCGAAGACGTGGTCCAGCGTGTGGGCGTCCATGCCGCAGCCGGTGTCTCGGACCCGCAGCAGCAGCCAATTTCCGGGCGGTACGCTGGCGTGGGGGCCGGAGTCGGTCACGCGGATGACGATCGGCAGCGTCTCGATCGTGAACTCGCCGCCCGTGGGCATCGCGTCGCGGGCGTTGATGGCCAGATTGATGAGCACCTGCTCGAACTGCGACATGTCCATCATCACGCGCACCGGCTGCGTGGACAGCGAGAGTCGGACCGCCACCGACGAGCCCATCAGCTGCCGCAGCACGCCCTCCAGCGAGCCGATCACCTCGTTCAGATCGACGACCGTGGGCTCCATGACCTGACGGCGTCCGAAGGCCAGGAGTTGGCGGGTCAGGTCGGCGGCGCGTTTGCCGGCGAATCGCATCGACCGAATGGAGCTCGCGGAGTCCTCGTCGAGGCGGCCCTCCGCCAGCACGATGTCGGCGTTGGCCAAGATGACCGTCAGGAGGTTGTTGAAGTCGTGCGCCACGCCGGCCGACAGGCGGCCGAGGGCCTCGAGCTTCTGGGCCTGCCGAAGCCGCGACTCGAGGACCTCGCGCTCAGCCTCTGCGATGCGCCGCGCGCTGATGTCGCGCAGGATGACCTGCACGCCGTAGCGCCCGTCGGGACGCTCCACGCGATGGGGGTTGCCCTCGACGGGGAAGCTGGTCCCGTCGGGCCGGCGCACTTCGAGCTCGATGCGCGCGCTCGCCTCGCCGCCAAGCACCCGCTCGAACGCCGCGCTCGCCGCCGCACGCGAGGCCTCGTCCAGCACAGATAGCTCCCAGAACTTGGTGCCGATGAGGTCGGTCGTCGCCCGGCCGGCCAGACGCGCCACGGTCGGGTTGAGCAGCTCGATGCAGCCTTTCTCGTCCAGCATGACGATGCCGTCCTGGCTGGAGCGCACCAGATCGGCGTAGCGCCGCTCACTCAGACGAAGCGACGCCTCGGCCCGCCACTGCGCCCGAGACGCTCCCATCGCGGCGGCGACGGCCTCGAGAAACGCAGCGTCTGCCTCGTCGAACGCGTCCACGTCCGTGCTGCCCACCACCAGCACGCCGTAGGGCTCGCCGCGACCGGCGACCAGCGCGCTGATGGACGCGCGGACGCCGCGACGGACCTGGCGCCGCGACGGGGCGAAGCGGGTCTCACGGCGCAGGTCCTCGCTGATGAGGTCGTGGCCGGCGCGGATGGTGTAGGCGGCCTGATGGGGCCGGTCGGCGGCGACCGACTCGGTCTCCGAGGCGTCGGCCGACCAGTCGGTCGAGGCGATGAGCGCGACGGAGCCGTCGAGGGAGTGAAACTCGAACATGTCGGCGATCGCCGCGCCGAGCGCCTCGCGCACCACTTGAACGCAGGTGACCCCCAGCGCGTGGGGCTCGATGCGGGCGAGCGCGCTCTGGCTCAGGCTGGTGAGCGCCTCTTGCCGCCGGGCGCGCCGCGCGAGGTTCGCCTGGCTCGCCCTCAACTCGCCGTTGAGTTGGCGCAGCCGCTGCTCGTCGGCCAGGGCGCGCCGCAGGGCGGATTGGAAGCCGCGAGAGGCCAAGGTGACCGCGACCCCCGTCAGGCAGAGCGTGATGACCAAGCCGAGCCAAGCGGCGACAGTGCTGGCGGCGAGGCCTGGCGCGCCGGGTAGCAGCTCGTGTCGCTCGAGCAGGACCAGGGCCGTGGCCCCGCTGACGCCGAGCGCAGTGAAGGCGATCGATCCCGCGGTCCCGAGCAGCAGGCCGCCGACGACCACGGCGAGCCCATACCCCAGCAGCGAGGGCGCGTGGATGCCCCCCGAGTCGACGGCGAGCAGGGTCACGGCGCCCCAGATCCCGAAGGCCAGAAGCGCGCTGGCGCGTTTGGGGACCCGGTGACGACCGAGGGCTGTCGCGGCCCCCAGCGACACGAAGTAGAGGGCGCCGGCGTAGGCGCGCCAGGGCTCTCCCGGCGCGGTCAGCGCGAGCAGCGCCGCGACCCCGAGCGCGGCGACCCCACACAGGATCGACAGCAAGCCCAGGATACGAGCGATGCGAGCATCGTCGGACTCCGACAGCGTCGCCCGGACGGCCACGTCGTCGGTTTTGGCCTCGTTCACGTCGCACTCCTGAGACGGACGAGGACGCCACACCGAGGTCCCCCCGGCCCCGGTGATACTCCCCGTTTCCTCAGTTTAGCACGACTGAATCGCGCCACGCGACGGTGAACTTTGGGGGCCGCCGCGGGCTGTCCGAGGCCGCGGTCCGGGAGCGCGACGGCTGGCGGGTCTGCGGCGGGTGGTGCATAGATGGGGCCGGCCCTCCCGACCGACGGGCGCCGCGGCGGGGAGGCCCCCGATTCGCCTCGCCCCCCTCGCCTCAGCGCCACGTGGGACCCGTCGAAACCCCAATGCACACCACGCTCATAGAAGGTGTTCACCGCGTGTCCGGTCGCGGGGCTGGCTCATGGCTTTCGCGAGGCTCGCGCGCTTCGGCTGCCTGCCCTCGGCCAGCGCGCCCCGCACCTACGTCGCCGAAACTACGCCACCTACGCCCCGCGCACTCCCAGCGCTGGAGCCCCCTCGTAGCGCTCGCGCTCCTCGCGCTCGGCACGCCGGCCTCGGCGCGTGAGGTGCTGGGGCCCAGCTCGCAGGCGAAGGTGCTGCGTGCGCTGGCGCCCTACGGTCCGGGAGCGGCGGTGGTCGAGGGTTGGACGATCGGCGACGTCGCGCTCAGCGAGGACCAGGTCCGCGTCGCGCTGCGCTCCGAAGGCGCCGCCGCCGCGCTCCTCCTGGCAGCCCCTGACACGCCCGGCGAGCGCCTCGCGCTGACCGCCAGCTTCGCCGTGCGACTCGAGGCCCCCACGCCACCGCCACCGGGCCTGGACGCCGCCGCCGCCACCATCATCGCCGCCCTGCAAGCGAACGACCGAGGCGGCATCTGGATGGTCATCGAGGACGCCCCGACGGGCGACGCCGGCGCTTCGGCGGACGGTGGCGGGCCCTCGGCTTCCACGCGGGGCCCGCCCCCGCCCGCCCCGGCCGAGCTCGTGGACCTGCGCCTGCTCCTCGTCCTGATCCTCGCCCTCGCCCTGGCCCTCGCGCTCAGCGATCGCCGCGCCCTCACCCTCGCCATCGGCCAGCCCACCCGCGCCCCGGCCGCCCTCGCCGCCCTGAGCGCCCTCTTCGCCGTCGCCGTCCTCGCCCGCGAGCTGCTGGGCCCCATGACCTTCCTCCACGAAAACGCCCACGGCGTCTTCCGCCTCGAGCAGTTCGCCGGCCTCGTCGCCGAACGCCGCCCCATGGCCGGCCAGACCGCCCTCCAGCAGCTCGTCGCCACCATCACACCGCCCTCCGTGACCTCCGTCACCCGCGTCACCGCCTGGCTCGCCGCGCTCCAAGCCCCCCTCACCGCCCTCACCGCGCGCGCCCTCGGCCTCCGCCCCGCCGCCTCCCTGCTCGCCGGCCTCCTCGTCGCCCTGCTCCCGCTCCACATCCGCATCTCCGCCTCCGAAGACGCCTTCCCGGTCGCCGCCACCTGGCTCACCGCCGCCACCTTCGCCGCCGCCGTCGCCGCGCGCTCGCGCTCCTTTCGCTGGCTCGCCGCCTCGCTGCTCTTCGTCGCGGGCGCCGGGCACTTCCGCCCCGCGATGTACGCCGCCGGCCTCCCCATCGTCCTCGCCATCCCCCTCGTCGGCGGCCCCACCGCCCTCCGCGCCGCCCTCCGCTCCCCCATGGCCTGGTTCGCCCCCCTCCTCTTCTTCGTAGCCGCCGCCGACGACATCGCCGCCATCGCCACGGCCCTCGGCGGCCCCGTGCCGCTCACCGCCGGCTGGTGGCGCGCGCCGTCCATCCGAAGCTGGCCCCTGCTCGACCCCGACGCCACGCCGCGCTGGCTGCCCGCGGTCGCCGCCGCCGGCCTCATCTGGGCGCTCGCCACCCCCCGACTTCGCGGCGCCGCGCTCTGGCTCGCGCTCCTGCTGGCCAGCCTGAGCTTCGTCTACACCTCGGACAACGGCTGGCCCGCCGCCCTCCGCTACAGCGTCGCCTACGCCTTCGTCCTGGTCCTGGCCGCCGCCCTCGCCGTCGACCTCGCCCTGGCGCGCGTCGCCCTCCCCCGCTGGCGCCTCGCCCTAGCCGCCCTCGCCGTCGTCGCCGCAGGCTGGTCCCTCGCCGCCCGCGCCCCCTTCGTCAGCCACCGCTACGCCCAGCAGCGCGAGCTGGACTTCCAATTCTCCCAGGTGCTGCCTCAGCTTTTGAGCGCCCCACCCGGCGTCATCGTCACCCCCTGGCCCGATCTGAACGGGATGCAGGGCACCCTGGTGACGACGCACCTACGCGAGGCTGGCTACCGCGTCGTCGACCCGAGCGTGGCCCAAGCGCTGCTCGCGGACCCTAAGCCCGACCGACCTCTCTACTGGTATCGCGGGCTGGCTTGCTACGCGCGGCCAGAGAGCGACCCGGAGGTGCGCGCCGCCGCGGCCTCGGCCTGTGAGGCGGTCGAGGCCCTCGGACCGTGGGAGCCCCTGGCCGAGGCGGCCCTTGAGCCCGACAGCGACGCCGACTGGATACGCCTTGGCGACCGCGTCCACCCGGTCCACGTGGGCCTCTACCGGCGCGCGACCCCGCGCTGAATCGCGCGCTCCGCGCCGCTCCTCACGCTCGGCGCGGGCGCGACGACGCCCACTCAACGCCCGAGGAGCGCCATCGCCGCCAAGACCGGCAGGGGCGTCAGCAAGGCCACGTCGGCCACCAGCGCCCGCAGATCCGCCGTCCCCGGGCCACGCTCGCTAAGCAGCAGCCCCAGCCCCGCGCCGCTGGCGGCCTCGCACAAGGGCACCGCAGCCGCGCCACCGCCGCCGCCGGCGACGAGCTCGGCGATCCCCAAGCCCAGCGCGGCCGCCGCCAACGCCCACGCGCCGGCCGGCAGCGCGCGCGTCACCGCGGCCGTTCCCGTAGCGATGGACGCCTGCCCCTGCGCCAGATCGCGGTCGCGGTCCCACGCGGCGACGGCCACCAAGTTGATGAAGCACAGCCCGATGTAAAGCCCGCCCGCGGCGGCGGTCCACACCCCGACCGAACCCGCCCGCGCCATCGGGAGCAGCAGCGTGCCGGCCCCGAAGAGCAGCGCCGCCACCAGCTCTTTGGGCAGGCGCAGCCCCCAGCCGCGAGGCGTCGCCTGATTCAGCGCGAGGTAGCCCGCCACCCCGCCGCCCAACGCCAGCCCGAGCCGCACGACCGCGCCCTCGAGCTGCGTCAGCGCCACCGCTAGCCCGAGCCCAGCCGCGCACACCATCGCGACCGCGATCGGCCACCGAAACCGCACCGCGAACCGGTGCCTGGGCGTCACGGCCATCCCCTCGGGGATCCTGCGCCCGTCGAACCAGCGGTCGGCCGCGTAGATGACCCAGACGGCCAGCCCCAAGACCACGCGCCCCGCCCACCCGACGCTCACGCCCAGCGCACGCGCGAAGAGCTCCTGCCACACCAACGCCACAACCGGCGCGTCCATGCTCAGCGCGCTGGCCAGCTCCATGATGCGCGGCGGCGTGCGGCGGCGTTCAGCACACACAGTGAACTCGAGTTCTCATCGCCCGCCCGACTTATCGCCATGCCCCCCGCGCGTCCAGCCGAAGCGGCGCGGCCAGGGCGATCGCATCAAGCCCCGAGCGCGACGGTAGGCTCAGAGGCGCGATCGCCCGCGGTCAGC
The DNA here is from genome assembly GCA_041389525.1 of Myxococcota bacterium. Taxonomy (GTDB): domain Bacteria; phylum Myxococcota_A; class UBA9042; order PHBI01; family JACKFB01; genus JACKFB01. The sequence continues at coordinate 123,088 of JAWKRR010000009.1, forward strand.
CCTCAGCCATTGGCCATCAGCCTCGCGGCACCCAAGCGCGTCCGAGGTCAGGACAACGCGCTCGGGCTGCATCGATCGGCTGAAGGCTGACCGCTGGCCGCTGATAGCCGGCCATCGCGCCCGACCAACCTCCGAATTACGCACGGACTGACACGCGATGGCCCCGCGCTCAGCCCGTCAGCGACAGCTTCTGGCCTTTGGAGCCCACGAGCTCCGCGAGGCGCTTCTCGCCGATCTTCGCCCGGTCCAGCATGGCGGCGAGCAGCCCGTCGCTCTGGCCCGACGCAGACTTCTTGAAGAAGTCGAGCAGGGTCTGCGGGTCGTTTCGAAGGGTGCCCTCCAGCCGCGACTGGGCCTGGCTGGTCATGGTCAGCGCGTCCCGGGCGTCGAGGTCGGCGTCAAAGCGCAGACCGAGCTTCCGCGTCTGCTGATCGCTCATCCCCGCGACCGCGCGGCTCACCATCCGCCTCAGGTCGTCTCGCAGGGCGCGCGGGGCGTTGTCCTGCACGTTCTGGGGCTGAGCGCTGCCGCGGTAAAGCTCATTGAGCGAGCTCATCACCTCTTTGAGCGCCTCCACGGCCTTGCGCGAGCTGACCGTCCGCCCCCCGCCCGACGCCTCCGCCCCGTCCCAGCGGGTGGTCACGCCGACGGTCTCGAAGAAGCGCGTCCCGGCGTCATCGAAGGTCACCGCGCGGCCTGGCACCGTCGACTCCAGCTGCAGCTTCCCGGCCTCGTCGACGCTGGCCCGCACGCCCGCGCTCGCCGCGTTGATGCGGTCGATCACGTGGCGCATCGAGTCCGTGCCGAGGTTGAGGCTGATCGCGCGGCCGCCTACCTGAAATGTGCCCGACTGCAGGTCGGAGAACGCGGCGAGCGAGCCCAGCTTCTCATCGAGATCGCCGGGCCCGACGGCGGCCCCCAGGGACTGGCTGGACGTCGAGAGCCGAGTCGCCGCCAGGAACCCGGAGCTGTCATTTCCCAAGGAGATCGCTTGGTCTCCGCGCCCCTTCGCCACGAGCTGGATCGTCTCGGTGCGCGCGTCGTAGGCCGCCGAGACCCCCGCCGCGGAGCCCGAGATCTTCGCCAGCACGCTGTCGATGGAGTCGCTCGCGGCCACCGCGATCTGCACGCCGTTGACCTCGAACGAGCCCGCGGTCACCGCGAGCCCGCCGTCGAAGCGCGGACCCGCGTCTGGCCCGCCGTTGAACGCGGCCGCAGGATTCACCGCGCCGCCGACGGTCGCAGACACGTCCACGGTGAATGAGTCACCGCTGGCGACGAAGCCCGACCCCAGCGAGAACTCCAGCCCGTTCGACAGCGTCTTCTTCGTCCCCGGAGGCGCCAGCAGCGAGAAGTTCACCGTGTCGACCAGGGCGCCCGCCCCGTCGCGCACCTCGAACTCGAGGGGCACCAGCCCGCCGACCAAGCCGGAGCGCGTGGCGGTGAAGGTCAGCGTCTCGTCGCGCGCGCCGGTGTAGGTCCCGCCAAGCGCGGGCGCGGCCGACGAGCTGCCGGCGAACTCGGGCCGTTTGGGACCGAAGCTGCTGCCCACCTGCGCGATCTCGGCGGTGGTGCGCGTCGTGTAGAGGCTACGCGTGCCCTCGCTGAGCCGCGTCGCCGCGAGGAAGCCCGAGCTGTCGGCGCCCAGGGTGATGGCCTCGAGGCTGGGCTGCTTGCGCGTCAGCGTGATGCGCTCGGTCTGCGCGTCGAAGCGGGCCGTCACGCCTGCCGACGACGCGGTGATGCGGGCGAGCACCGTGTTGATGGAGTCGTCGGCGCCGACGGCGATCGAGACGCCGTTGACCGAGAAGGAGCCCGCCGTGACGCTCTGCCCGCTCTCAAACCCGGGGGACATGGCGCCGGCGCCCGAGAAGGCTCGCGACGGGTTTACCGCGCCGGGCGTCGTGGCCGAGACGTCGAAGGCCAACGTGTCACGCGACACCACCGAACCCGCGCTGAAGCGGGCGATGAGGCCGTTGTCGAATTCGTAGGCAGCGTCAGGCCCGTCGGAGGGGCGGAGGGTGAAGAATTTCAGGGTGGCGCCGGCTTGGTTTCGCAGCTCCATGACGATGTTGTCTTGGCCGACGGTTCCCGCGCTGAGGGCGCGGAAGCTCAGGGTGTCGTCGGCGCCGCCGGTGTAGGTGCCCGACAAGGTCACCGCGCTGGTGGAGGCGCCGACGAAGGCGTGGGTACCGCGCGCGAACGAGGTCGTCTCGGGGTTGATCTCGGCCGAGGTGATCGACGCGCTGCGGGAGGTGAAGCTCACGCCCACGCCAGGGGTCGACGCGCCGCCTCCGACCACCGCGGCCGTGGGCTCCGATCGCCCAGCTTTCAGCGCGATCTGCAGCGTCTCTAGCGCCTTCCGCAGTCGCACGGTCTGACGCAGCACGATGCTCGCGTCCTCGCGAGCCGGCGTCGGCACCGAGGCCCCGGCGGACGCACTGCTCCGCGCGAAGCCGCCGATCTTCATCGTGGCTTGGGACAGCGATGTGCCGGTCGCGGCGCTGATCATGGAGCTCCGGCCCCCCTGCCCCGGCCGAATCGGCCTTGGGAAAACGGAGGGCTACGAGCCTCCATCGGCGGCGAGCGGCCAAGACTTGAGCGAAATCGACCGAACCCGCGTCGTTCCTCAGCGAGCGGCGCGCGCCCGGGCTCTCGCGGCGAGCTTTCGCTGGGCCGGCGTCGTCTCCGGCTCGGAGTCCCGTGGTCGCAGCAGCTCAACCTTGGCCGAGCGCGCCCAGATCCCCAGCGCCTCCGCCCAGATCACGTCCGCGTCGCCGCGCTCTCCGTCGGCGCAGCCCAGCATCTGGCGCACCAGCGACTCCAGGCAGTGCGGCGTCCGGCACACGGCACGCATCGCCTTCTTGGCCGGCCTCCGCGGCGGGTTGACGCCCACGAGGACCTTGGACAGCCCGGCGCTCACGCTCCCGTAGAAGGCGAGGTACTCGTCGCTGTCGGCCGCGTAAACGGCTTCACATATCGCACACTTCACGGCGAGGAAGACCCCGTCCACGGCCAGCATCTCGTTCGGTTTCATACGTCCTCATAGGAAGCTGTTCACACATTCTCCCGTCGCGTGACTGGCTCATGTCTTTTCAAAAACCTCCGCGCGTCGGTTTCTTGCGCTCGGCAAGCGCCCTCCGCTCGTAGGCCCCTGAAAAGACGTCGCTGGCGCCCCGCTCGGTCCGAATATGGGAACACCTTCTAAGGCCGCCCGCCATCCGGCCCGGTACGCCCCAAAGTATCACGGCTCGGTCTCGGGGGGGCGCATGTTCGGAGTGAGGAGGTGCGGGAGGTTACCGCCGCCCCGCACCAGGACGGTGCGCAGCTCAGCCGTGTGACGACCGCCAGGCCCGCAGAGCCACAGCCCGTCCGGGTCCGGGAGCATCTCGATGAGCGTGAGGGAGGGCGCGCGGCGGGCCTCGTGGCGCAGCATCTCGAGCGCGCACGGGTTGGCCAGGTCGATGACGAGGGGTTTGGGCTCGCCGGGCGGCCGGGTGAAGACGACCCGCGGGAGGTCGGGGGCCGCGCGCCTGAGCAGCTCGGCCGAGATCGCGGCGCGGGGCTCGTGAGCCCAGGCGTCCGACGCCACGCGAAAGCGGCGGCGGTGGAGCACGAGCGGACCGAGGCTCAGCCGCGGCAACGCGTCAGGGTCGGCGCCACCCAGCCACCCGGCGAGATCCAGCGGCAGCACGGGGAAGACCCGCGAGGCGAGTGCGGTGCGGCTCCCGTGGGTCAGGGGCAGCACGTCGAGGCGCTGGCCTGCGTGGGTGGTGACGCGGAAGCGAAAGCCACCGTCGGTCAACCGGATGGCGAGCTCGGCCAGGGGCGCGCGGCGATCGGGCGGCTGCCCGCTGTCGGCGTCTAGCTCGAGGGCGACGGCGCCCAGGTCGGGCGACCAGGCCATGAACGCGGCGCGCCGACGCACCACGAGCGCGGGGCGGTCGGGGGCCGCGAGGGCCGAGAGCAGCTCGCGGGTGGCGGCCAGCACCACGTCGCGGTCGGGGGCGGCGGGGTAGAGGGATGGCGTGAGCAGGACCTGGTCGTGGGCCTCGCCCAGCACGGCGGCGTGGCGGCCGTCGGGCGCGGCGCAGGGCATCAGGTCGGGGTTTGAGAAGGCGACCCCGCTCTGGTCCAGCAGCGCGCGGAGCGGAGCGATCTGCGCGGCGATGAGGGAGGCCGGCAGCGCGAACGGGCGGGACGCCCCGTGCGTGGCGAGGTGCTGCTCGATGTGTTGGCGCAGCGCGCTTTGCAGCCCGCGCATGGCCTGGCGCAGCGCGCGGGCGTCGGGCGGCGCGGCGAGGTGAAAGCGCGGTCCGGCGGCGTCGAGCGCGCGACAGACCTCGCCCCAGGGCAGCTCGCGGTCGCGACCGAACTGGGCGTCGAACCACGCGCGGAAGGTGAGCCGATCGGCGACCAGCGGCGCGAGCGCCAGGTCCAACGTCGCGGTGAGCGGGGCGTGAAGGGCGTCGGCCCAGCCGGCCGGGAGCCCCACGATTCGCCCGGCGCGATCGGCCTTCTCGTGGACCGCCGTGCGCGAGGCGTAGTGGCTGCCTGGGTGGCGTCGGGGCGAGCTCCCGAGCCACGAGGTCAGCGCGTCTTCGACGGCCTGGAACTCGGTCTCCCGAGCTCGCGGTCCCCGGGCCGCCTCGAAGCCGGTCGCCAGCGCCGCGAGCGCGGTGAAGCGGGCGAGCCAGCGTTCGCGGGCGGGGCTGGCCGGTTGCGCCCGCAGCACATCCGAGCTGGCCTCCAGCACGTCCGCGGTGCCGTTGGGGAGGCGGCTGCTCGGACGCAGAAACCCGTCGGACTCGAGGCGACTGAGGACGGGCTCGATCTCGGGCGTTGACGCCAGCCCCTCGCAGGCCGCGATGAGGGTGGCGCGGGTCCGTGTCCCGTCGGCGGCGGCCAGCAGCGCGCGGGAGACGGCCCCATCAACCCGGAGCGCCTCGGAGAACCAGGGTTCGCCGGGGCGCGCGACGTAGCTGCAGACCCCCGCGGCGTCGATCCCTGTCAGCGGCGCGCGGCGCGGGCGGTCCTTCCACTGTCCGGCGGCGGCGAGGTCGGCCGCGGCGAGCGTCAGCAGCGCCTGCGCGACCCACTGCTCGACGAAGACGCCGCGCACGTCGGCGATGGGCAGCGGCTCGGCCCCCGCCACGCGATCGAAGCGGCCCAGGGCCGACGCGCCGAAGAAGCTCGTCGTCTCGTTCTTCGCGCAGAAGCGCCCGAGATAACGGAGCAGCGTGCGTTCGCGGGCGCGGTCGGAGGCGTTGCGGCGCTCGCCGGCGAGGGAGCGCTGCCAGGAGGCGATGCGGTCGGCCAGCTCCGGGTTGGACACGAAGAGCGCCTCGGCGACGTCGTCGCGGTCCAGCTCGGCCGCCAACCTCGCGCGCGACTGTCGCAGGTGGGCCTCCCAATCCGCGCCGTCGCTGGGCGGTGCGTCGGCCAGGTCGAGCAGGCGGGATAAGGGAAATCCCGTCGCGCGCAGGAGAAACCACGCGAAGGGTCGCCAGGCGCCAGCCGGGTCCTCGTCGCTCACGTGCCGCCGACGCGCCGCGCGAAGACGAGGCGCAGCTCGCTGGTGTGCGCGCCGGCCTCGCCCCGCAGCCACAGGTCCTCGGGGCCGGGAAGCATCTCGACGAAGGTCAGCGCTTTGCTCTCCCTGGCGTGGCGTAGCAGGAACTCCACGGCCAGCGGGCTGTCCCGGTCGAAGAGCAGCGGCTTGGGCTCGCTGGCCGGCGAGACGAAGGTGAAGCGCGGGAAGGCGTCGCCCGCCAGGGCTCGCAGGCGCTTCACCGAGGCCTCGGCGCTGCGCTCGCCGGCCCAGCGGGACGACACGACCCGCCAGCGGCGTCGATGGATCACCAGCGGCCCCAGGGAGATCCGGGGCAGCGAGGATGGAAATCGCCAGTCGCTGCCTAGCAATGCGCCGAGGTCGAGCGGGCTGACCGAGTAGGCGGGCGACGCGCGATCCAGGCCGAGCAGGCGCGTCAGGGGCGCCACCGACGCGCGGCGGCCGGACTCGGTGGCGACGCCGAACTCAAAGCCCGCGCCGGCGCGCGCCACGCGCAGCTCGGCGAGGCTGGCGCGGCGCTCTGGGCCCAGCGGCGAGAGGCCGGAGAGCTGGAGATCGACGTGGCCCAGATCCTCGCTGACGCTGATGAACGAGTGGGCGTATGAGACGGGCAGCGCGGGCTCCGCCGGCGCGCACAGGGCTGCCAGAAACCCGCGCAGATCGTCGAGCAGCGCGTCGCGGCAGCCGAGGACGGGGAGCAGGCAGGGCGTGGGGTACGCCAGGTGATGGGCCTCCGCGAAGACCGCGTATGGGCCGCCCTCGCCCTCCCCCACCATGATGTCGGGGTTCGCGAAGGCCGAGCCGGCCGCGTCGAGGTGCGGACGGGCTTCGGCGAGGATCGGGGCCAGCAGGCCGGGGTCGATGGTCAGGGGCTGGTCGGCGCCCGCGGTCTGGAGGTGGGCGTCCACGGCCGCGCGCAGCAGGTCCCGGGCCGTGCTGGCGCCACGGCGCAGCGCGCGGGTGGCCTCGGGCGCTGAGAGCAGAAAGCCCGTCTTGTCGGCCGAGAAGGCCTTGGCGACTTCACGCCAGGCCCGCTCGCCCCCGTCGAAGCGCGCGTCGTACCAAGCTCGAAAGGCCAGCCGGTCGGCGGCGGCGGGGAGCAGCGCCAGCTCGAGCCAGGGCGTGACCGACTCGCAGAGCGCCGCGTGTCCGGGCGGGAGCGTCGCCGGCGCGCCGGTGCGGTCGCACATCTCGTGGATGACCGTGCGCGACGCGTAGAACTCCCCTGGCTTTCGCCGGGGTGCCGCGCCGGAGACCTCGGTGATGACGCGCTCCATGGCGTCGAGGACCCGCCGCCGTGTCGGCAGCGGCGCGCCTGCGAACTCGTCCCTGCAAGCCTCTAGCCGGTCCAGTCGCTCCAGCCACCGCCCGCGCTCCGCCCCGGCCGCCGCCTCGATTCGCCGGCGCACCTCGGCCAGCGGGTCCGCCATCCCGACGGGTAGCTGTGTCCACCCGCTCTCAGCAGCGCCTTCCGAGTCGGCGTCCGGCCCCAGCACCCCGCGCCCATCGAGGCGCCAGACGGTGGCTCCCTCGGCGCCCGCGACCACGCCCGGAGCCGGCCGGCGCTGAGGCGGGAACTCCAGCTCACGCGCGGCGGCCTGCAGCAACGCGTCCGCGGCCCAGTGGGTCACGAAGGCCCGCGTGCGCTCGCGCAGCGGCCACGCGGACAGCGCCTCGCCCGGCGCGTCGAGCCTCCCGGCGGCGACCGGCCCGAAGAAGGCCGTCGTGTCGTTCTTCGCGCAGAACCGCTGCGCGTACCGCCACAGCGTCTTGAGCCGCTTCTTCGCCGTCGCGCCGTCCGAGTCCTCGCCCAGCGCGCTCAACCACCCGTCGAGGACCGCGTCCAGGCCCGGATTCGACAGGAAGATCGCCTCGCGAAACAGCGGCTCCCCCGCCAAGGCCGTCAGCGCCGCCGCGCCCTCGCTCCGGGCTCGGTCCCAATCGTCGGGCTCAGCGCGGCCCAGGGCCTCCACCGACCCGAATGGCAGCCCGGTGGATCGCAGCAAGAACCACGGAAAGGCCTGCCAGTTCGACGCGCCTTTCCCGGGCAGCAGCGAGGACGCCCCCGGCGCTGCGGCCGACTTGTGCTCTGGGGGCTGTTCGGGAATCGCGGAGCTCCACGGGGTCAGGTGCCCTCGCAGCCTACAACGGGGGCCCCGTCGCCGCCCACCGCAGGTCCAGACCCCGCGCTTGCATCCGCGCGCGGGTGGCTGGCACGCTGAGGCTTGCCCCCAAATCGCCCGCCACGACTGGCTCGGAAGCATCCCATGACGCGTCAATCCGCCTGTCTCCACGCCCTCGCGCTGCTCTCCCTGCTGCTCATCGCGCCCGCGTGCAGCGACGCCGGGACCTCTGGCTCCGCCGACACAGGCGTGGACGCGGTGGGCGATGTCTCGGCGGACACCACGGCCGACGTATCCACCGACGCGAAACCGGACGTCGACGCCGCGCCGGAGGTCGACGCGCTGCCCGACGCAGACGCCGACGCCGGCTCCGACGCAGACGCCAAGCCCGACGCCGACGCTACGACCGACGCCGACGCTACGACCGACGCCCTCGCAGACGCCGAGACCGCGCCCGACGCGCTGCCCGACGCAGACGCCGGCGACCTGCTCCCACCGCAGGAAGTCGACGGCACCGACGCCGGCCCCGACGTCCCGTCCGACACGACGCTCCCTGCGCCGGACCTCACCACGGTCACCTGGGGCGGACGCCTCCGCGGCACCATCATCGCGCTCTCGCGCACCGGCCACACCCTGTGGATCGGCAGCCGCGGCAACCCCGAACCCGCCGATCCCACCTCGATCCGCGGCGGCCTGGGTCGCCTCGACCTCGACACCGGGGCCTTCGTCGAGCTTGAAGACGAGCTACCCCAAGGCAACTACTTCGACTTCATCGGCTCCGACGCGACAGGCCCGGTGCCCACGGCGGGCGTCCAAGAGGACCAGGGCCGCTTCGTCGTCGTCGCCTACGACGGGCTGCTGGTCATGGACGGCACCACCATCGATCACCATGTCGTCACGCTGCCCGGCGGCACCGTCGCCATCCCGACTCACCTGGGGCTCAGCCGCGAGGCCGGTCACGCCTTCGCCTGGCTCAGCTCCGACCAGGGGCTGCTGCGGCTAGACCCCCTGACCTACCAAGTCCTCGACGTGCTGGGGCCGGCCGAGCTCGGCGGCGCAGGCGATGTGGGCGCCCTGGCCATCGAACCCCTGACGGGCGCGGTCTACGTCGCCTTCTACCCCGGCGACGGCGGCGACTCGCGGGTGCTGCGAGTCAGCCAGGACCTCGCGGTTCAGACCTATGTGCCCGGCGACGGCGGCACTCCCACGGGCCAGGTCGGCGACATCCTCTGGAGCCCTGACAACGGGCTGGCCTACATCGCGCTTGGGGCTTGGAACGAGCTTGAGGGCGGCGTCGTGAGCTGGGACGGCACGACCGCGACCACGGTGGTCGTCGAGGGCCAGCTCTCCGAAGCCTCTACCGGAAAAGCCGGCCCCTTCGGCGCCCAGGTCCTCTCGCTAGACACAGACCACAACACGCTGCTGGTCGGTGGCCGCATCCAAGCGGGCTTCACCGGCAGCAAGGGCGGCGGCCTCGCCTTCGTCGACCTCACCACGCCGAACCGCGTCGCCGGCATCCCCCCCGCCGAGGTGCCCTTCGTCGGGATGCACGTCGGCTCCATGGTCTACGACCCCTTCCACCGGCGCACCTTCGTCGCCATGCGCGGGCAATGCAGCGAGTTCAAGCTGCTGGACTACGGACTGATGACCCTGTGGTTCGACGACGCGGGCGGCGTGAACCTCGAGCGGCCGCTGCTCAGCGGCATCCGCGCCCTGGCCGAGGTGGACGGCGAGCTCTGGGCTGGCCTGCGCGACGAGCTACCCGGCCTCGCTTGCGAAGGTCGCCCGATCCAGACAGGCCTCGTCGGCCTGCGCCAGCGCCGCACCGGCGTCGTGCGCCTCGTCGGCACCGCGGAGGGCGGCGGCATCTCGCCCATGCCCGCCATCACCGACATGCATGTCCCAAGCGTCGAGCAGGCGGCCCTGGCGACCTGGAAAGACGGCTTCTTCTTCGGCCCGCCCGACTCGGGAATCGCCGAGAACCCAGCGTTTATCGGCCCATCTCTGCAGATCGAGAGCATCGTCTGGACCGACGCGACCACCCTCTGGATCGGCGGCCGCGCCTCGCACCAGCCCGGCGACGAGCCCTTCCTCAACGACGTCGGCCCCCGCGGCATGGCGCGCGTCGCGCTCGACTCCAAAGGCGGCGTCGGCACCGTCACCCACTTCGTCGTCAAGTCAAACCAGGCCGGCCAGATCGAGGGCCTGCCGAGCAACGACATCCGCGACATCATCCCTGCGGGCGACGGCGGGGTCTACGCGGCCTGCGCCACCGAGCGCATCGACAGTTCGTCGCTGGACCACGCCGAGGAGGACATGCTGCTCATCGACGGCGAGCCCCGCTACGGCGGCGTCGTCCACATCTCATCAGACGCCAGCGTGCAGATCGTCATCTCCAGCGAGGCCAGCCCCGACCCGCGCGCCGCCGCCATCGACCCCCAAGGGCGCCTCGTGGTCGCCGACCGCGTCCAGGGCCTGGTGCGCCTGGGTGACAGCGGCCCCGAGCAGTGGGACTCCGGCCTCAAGTGGCCCGCCGGCTCCATCCCCCGCGTCCTCTGGTTCGGCGAGGGCACCGACATGGCCATCGGCTTCGACACCGGCCTCGCGGTCCGCTACGCCGGCACCGAGGGCTTCATCGCCGACCACGGCACGGTCTGGACCCTGCTCAAGCGCGGCGACACCCTGCTCGCCGGCACCGACGAGGGGCTGATTCGCCTGACGCCGCCTGACAAAGCGGACACCGTCGAGCCACCGCTCGAGATCCCCTCCAACCCACCCTTCATCACCGTCGAGCCCCCGGAGCCGCCCCTGGCCTGCCTCCCCACGGGCACCCCCTGCCTGGCCACCCCAGAGGACTGCTGCCCCGGCCTCATCTGCGGCTCCGGCTTCGTCTCGGTCTGCGAGTAGCGGGGCCCTTGGTCGCTTCCGGTTCCCACTCCGCACGGGAACCGCCCGCGTCCTTGCCGGGTCGACCGAGGCGGTATTACCGTTCGAAGTAAGAACGGAGGCGCTATGAGGATCACGTCGAAGGGGCAGGTCACCATTCCGCAGGATATCCGCGAAGATCTCGGGCTGCTCCCCGGGACCGAAGTGGACTTCGTGGTGGACGGCGCGACGGTTCGCATCGTGAAAGGTGCGGCCAGCGCCGAGACCCGGGGCGAGCGACTTGTACGTCATCTCCGGGGTAAGGCCGGCGGCGCGATGAGCACCGATGAGATCATGGCGCTGACCCGCGGGTCTGAGTGACAGCCATTCTGGTCGACAGCAACGTCCTCCTCGACCTCCTCACGGAGGACGAGCGGTGGTTCGCTTGGTCGGCAGCGACCCTGGCCCATGCCGCCGAGTCGGCCACTCTGGTCATCAACCCGCTCATCTACGCGGAGGTCGCCGTTGGGTTCGCAAGGATCGAGACGATGGACGAGGCGTTGCCCCCGAGCCTGCTCCGACGTGACCCCCTGCCCTACGAGGCAGGATTCCTCGCTGCCCAATGCTTCGCGACCTACCGGCGCCGAGGCGGAGCCCGCTCCTCGCCACTACCGGACTTCTACATCGGAGCACACGCCGCGGTGGCAGGCATGTCGCTCATGACCCGAGACGTCTCCCGATTCGCCACCTACTTCCCGACGGTGAAGCTCATCGCCCCCTGAGCCGGCCCCGGCGACGCCCGTGAGCCGCCCCACAGCGATGCTCCCCAGTCTCGAGGCACGGATACGGACAAGCCCCACCCGCCGAGTCCGCCAGGCTGCAACCTCAGGTCGACAGGTCGGCGCCTGACCCCAGATCGGCCAGAGGTGGACGAGTAAGTCCGCCCGTCTTACTGTTGCGCCATGGATACCCTAACCGTGAGCAGCAAAGGGCAAATCACTGTACCCAAGCGGCTGCGTGTCATGCTGAAGCTCGAGGCGGGGACCAAGCTGCACGCGGCCATCGATGCGGAGGGGCGCTTGGTGCTGACCCCTGCCCTGCACACCGCCGAGAGCCTCTTTGCGAGCCGGCCGCCGGTCGAGCGCGTGCTCACCGTCGAGCAGATCGATGACGCGATTCGGCGGCGCTTTCGTGATCGCGTTTGATACGAACGTGCTTGTGCGCGTCTTGCTGGGCGACGACCCGGTTCAGACAGCGATCGCGGAGCGCCACTTCGTCGAACACACACGCGGCGAGGGCGTTCTTGTAGGACACGTGGCGCTGGCCGAGCTTGCGTGGGTGATGGACTCGGCCTACGGCCTCTCGCCCGAGCAGATTCGCGAGCGCCTCACGAGCCTCGTCCGCACCCGCGGCGTCTTCGTGCCCGAATTGGACGTGGTGCTCGAAGCCCTGCGCCGAGACGCCGCGGGTCCCGCGAATCTGGCGGACTACCTCATCCTTCTCAGCGCGCGCTCGCACGGGGCGGCACCGCTGCTGACCTTCGACAAGCGCCTCGCGCGCGAGCCGGACGCCAAGCTCGCCCAGTGACGGCCCCCGCCATCTTCGCGTGGCCCCCGGACCGCCTCGGGGCTCGTGGCCGGAGGCACGCGCCATCCCAATCCACGCGATTTCTTCAACATATCAAAAATTTAGCCAACAAAATCCCTAAGTCCGGACCCGACCCCTTTCTCTCCCGCTACGGGTGCCTCGACGGGCGGAGTGGAGGACGGCGGCTGACGCCCCCTCCGACCATCTGCTCGGCAGCCGGGGCCAGGTCTCCAGAGTGAGAAGTGGAATGAACGAAGGTCTCTGCCCCCGCACTACTGAGAGCGGACGCAGAGTTGCGCGTGCCGGCGCTGAGCCTTAGCTTGATCGTCATGCGTCCAGGAGGCAATGACACCATGGTGGCAGCCACGGTAAAAGCGAACGGGGAAGTCACGATTCCCAAGGTGATCCTGGAGTCTTTGGGCGTGTCCGGCGGTGGGCAACTTCGATTCGTAACCGCACCTGACGGGCGCATTCTGCTGGAAGCCGAGGCCGTGGATATTCGAAGCCTGCGCGGAGTCCTGAAGCACCGCGGCCCACCAGTATCGGTCGAGCAGATGAACGAAGCCATCGCTCGGGGTTCCGAGAGGTGATCGGCCTCGATACGAACGTGCTGGTACGCTATCTGGTCGACGACGATGAGGAGCAGGCGAATGCCGCTGCGATTCTGCTTTCCAGCGGCGAGCAGTTCTACGTCTCGCACATCGTGCTCTGCGAATCGGTGTGGGTGCTTCGTTCGTCCTACCGGCGTCAGCGTCACGAAGTTGCGGACGCCCTCCAAGCTCTCCTTCGCTCACCCCAACTGAGCATCCAAGCGCCGCACGTCGCCGAGCGAGCGTTGGCGCGATACGCCAGTGGTACGGCCGACTTCGCAGACTACCTAATCGCGGAAGACGCTACGGCGGCGGGGTGTGCCACCGTAGCGACCTTCGACAAGAAGCTCCTCGCCGAGTCGGGTTTCGTGCGCCCCTAACCGGCCTATCGCAAATTCTTCTGGATCACCCGGAGAATGTCGAAGCGGGTGATGGCGCCGACCAGCTTGCCGTCCTCGACCACGGGGAGGCGGCGGAAGACGTTCTTTAGGAAGAGGCCGGCGACGTAATAGACGTTCATCTTGGGGGTGATGGTCGTCACGTCGCGGGTCATGAAGTCGGCGACGATGCCTCGGGGCATGTCGGCGTCGGTGCCGGCCGCTAGCAGGCGTAGGCAGTCCTTTTCGCTGACGATGCCGATGAGCACTCCCTGGTCGTCGACGACTGGGGCGCTGGTGACGTGGTGCTCCAGCAGGAAGTCCACGGCGTCCAGGATCGGCGCGTCGGGGCGCAGGGTGTGGACTGTCGTGTCCATGTGGTCGCGGATGATGGGGAGCTTCATGGCGCAACCTTGGACCGGGCGTTAGCGCGGGTGGCGTGGCTCGATAGTAGTTCGGCCGCGACTATCGGGGGAAGAGCGCGGTCGCGGCGGTCTCGGCGAGCTCCCAAGCCGGGCCGGGCCAGGCGCCGAGCAGGGCCGTGGCGATGAGGACGACCGCCGCCGCCAGCTTGAGCGCGGGGGCCACGGTGATGGGCGCGGCGCCGGCGGCCACCTCGCCCGTCCAGGCGTCGCGGATGAGCTGCAGGTAATAGTAGAGCGAGATCGTGGCGTTGATGGCGGCGATGAGGACCAGCCAGAAGGCGCCGCGCTCGATCGCCGCGACGAAGAGGAACCACTTGCCCGCGAAGCCCGGCGTGGGCGGGATGCCGGCGAGGCCGAACATGCCCACCAGCAGCAGCCCGGCGAGGAGCGGCGAGCGGCGGGCGAGGCCCTGGAGGTCGGCGCGGGTGGGGTCGTGGCCGTCTCTTCCCAAGGCGGTGACTACCAAAAAGGGTGCTGCGGCGATGACGACGTAGGCCAGCGCGTAGAAGAGCGCGGCCGCTGTGCCGCGCTCGGACGCGACGACGAAGCCGATGAGCGCGTAGCCGCCGTGGGCGATGGCGGACCAGCCCAGCAGGCGCTTTACGTTGCGCTGCACAAGCGCGCCCAGATTGCCGACCGTCATCGACGCGACCGAGGCCAGCAGCAGCAGGTGCACAAGCAGCTCTGAGGGGCCGACCGAGGCCAGCACGCGGGCGAGGATGCCGATGGCGGCGACCTTGGACGCCGTGCCGATGAAGGTCGCCGCCGGGTGGGGGGCGGCCTCGTAGACGTCGGGCGCCCAGGCGTGGAAAGGGAAGACCGCGAGCTTGAAGAGCAGGCCCGCCAAGAACAGGACGAGGCCCAGGGCCGCGGCGGGCGGCGCGCCATGGCCCAAGGCGACGAGCTGGGTCGTGCCCGTGTGGCCGAAGATCAGCGTGATCCCGTAGATGGTGGTCGCCGAAGCGGCCGCTCCGAAGAGCAGGTAGCGGATGGCGCCCTCACTGCCGGCGCGCTGACTTTTGTGCAGCGCAGCTAAGACGTAGAGCGCGTAGGCCGAGAACTCGAGCGCCACGTAGAGGGTGATCAGCTCGACAGCGCTCGAGAGCAGCATCATGCCCAGGGCGCCCAGGTGGATCAGCGTCGGCAGGTCACCGCGGGCGCTGGGACGCAGGCTCGAGCTGTCGGTGGCGGTGAAGGACGCGACCAGGGCGCCGCCGGCGATGCCGAGCTTGAGGAGCTGCGACAGGGCGTCGATCGAATAAACGCCCGAGATCGGCTGCTCACGAAATCCCAGGGCGAAGAGCGCAGCGACGAGCGTCGCGTGGGCTCCGATGAGGCCGACGCGGGCCGTGGTGGCGGGGGTGCTGGGGCCTCGCGCCATGGACGCGGCGAAGCAGGCCAGCGCTGTGGCGGCTGAGGCTAGCTCGGGGGCGAAGGCTGTCATCGGAAGCCCCCGGCGACCTGGCCGAGCTCGCTGACGAGGCCGATGAGGTCCAGGGCCAGGTTCGGGACGAAGCCGATGAGCAGCAAGAGCCCGATGAGGATGAGGCGGGGGATGGACTGCCAGCCGTTGAGGTCGACCAGCGAATCGCGGGCGGGGTTGGGGGCTCCGAACAGCGCCTTGCCGAGGACGCGCAGCAGGTAGGCGGCCGTGATGACGAGGCCGGCGATGGCGATGACGCCGAGCACTGGGTAGGTCTTGAGCGCGGCGACGAAGACCAGGAACTCGGCGACGAAGGGCGCGAAGCCGGGGACGCCCATGCCGCACAGGGCCGCGAGGACGAAGAGAGTGCCGGCGACCGGGGTCTGGGAGACGAGGCCGCCGTAGCTGGCGATTTCGCGGTCGTGGGTCTGGTCGTAGATGAAGCCGACCACGCTGAAGAAGAGGGCGGTCATGACGCCGTGGGCGAACATCTGCAGGACGGCGCCGCGGATGCCGTCGGCGTCGAGGGTGGCGAGGCCGAGCAGGACGATGCCCATGTGGGAGACGCTGGAGAAGCCGATGACGTACTTGAAGTCGGTCTGGCGCCAGGCGACGAAGGCTCCGTAGATGATGCCGGCGGTGGCGAAGGCGGCCGCCGTGGGGGCCCAGTAGGCCGCTCCCGCGGGGAGGATGCCGATGGCGACGCGCAGGATGCCGAAGGCGCCGAGCTTCATCAGGACGCCGGCGTGGAGCATCGAGACGGACGTCGGGGCGGCGACGTGGCCGGTGGGGGACCAGCCGTGGAGCGGCCACATGCCGGCGAGGATGCCGAAGCCGACGTAGAGGAAGGGGAAGAGGAAGACCTGGACGTCGGGGTCGATGGCGCGGGTGGCGAGCTCGGGGATGGACCAGGTGTCGCCGCCGCCGAGGACGAAGAGCGCGATGAGGGCCGGGAAGAGCAGCGCGCTGCCGGCCATCAGGTAGAGGGTGAGCTTCATGGCGGCGTAGGCGCGGCGCGTGCTGCCCCAGACCGCGATGAGCGGGTACATCGGGAGGACGGCGACCTCGTAGAAGAAGAAGAAGGCGAAGAGGTCGCGGGAGAGGAAGACGCCGTAGACGCCGAAGACCAGCAGCGCGATGAAGGCGAAGTACTCGCGGATGCGGTGGGTCAGCGACCACATGGTCAGGGTGCCGGTGAAGAAGACGACCGCGTTGAGCAGGGTCATCAGGACGGCGATGCCGTCGGCGGCGAGGTCGATGTGGATGTGCAGCGACGGGATCCACGGCAGGACCCAGGCGAATTGGTAGGTGGGGCCTTGGGGATCGAAGACGGCGGCGAGGAGGAGCGCCAGGGCGAGGCTCAGCGCTGAGACGGCGGCGTTGAGCGGCTTGATGAGGCGCTCAGGCGCCAGCAGCGTGGCGACGGCGCCCAGCAGCGGCAGGCCGACGATGGCCGGCAACAGGGTGGAGGTCAGACCGCTCATCGGGCGAACCCCAGCCACAGGGCGACCATGGCGAGCAGGACCGCGGCGACGCCGATGTAGCGCTGAAGCTGGCCGGACTGGCCGCGGGAGGTGCCCTCGCCCATGCCCAGGGTGAAGCGGCCGGTGAGGTCGCCGGCGGCGTCGAGGACGCGGGCCTCGATGACGTGGAGGGCGCGGGCGACGGCGAGGGCGGCGCCGACGACCACTTTTTCGTAGATGGCGTCGAGGTAGAAGCCAGCTTTGAGCGCGCGGTGGAGCGGGCCGATGCGCTCGAGGAGGCTGGCGCCGGCGGACCTGCGGCCGAAGTCGAAGGTGGCCAGGGCCAGGCCGATGACGACGGCGCTGAGGCCGGGGATGGCGTGGGAGAGGGCGAGCTCGGGCAGGGGCTGGCCGATGAGGGCGGCGATGGAGGGGCCGGCGAAGACCAGGGCCAGGGTCAGGGCGCTGAGGGTGAGGATGGCGGCGAGCATCCAGAAGGTGGGCGGGTGGTGCTCGGCGTGGGCGTGGGGGGCGTGGCCGGCGTCGTCCGCGTGGGCCAGCGCGGGGTTGGGCGGGCGCAGCAGCAGGAAGACCACGCGGCCGACGTAGTACGCGGTCACCCCGGCGCCGGCGACCAGCAGCGCGAAGCCGAGGGCGGCGGCGCGGCCGGGGACGCCGTGGACGACGGTGAGCACGGCCTCTTTGGAGGCGAAGCCGGCGAACCCGGGGATGCCGGCGAGGGCGGCGCCGCCCACCAGGATGCCCAGCATCGTCAGGCGGTCGCGGCGGGCGCCGGCCTGGCCCAGGGCCCGGAGGTCTTGGGTGCCGTGGTGGTGGATCAGCGCGCCGGCGCTGAGGAAGAGCAGCGCCTTGAAGGCCGCGTGGGTCGTGAGGTGAAAGAGCCCGGCCGAGAGCCCGGCGGCGGCGAGGCCGGCGAGCATGGTGCCGAGCTGGCTGATGGACGAGTAGGCCCAGACGCGCTTGATGTCGTCTTGGACCGCGGCCAAGAGCGCCGCGAAGAGCGCGGTGAAGGCCGTGAGCGCGAGGGCTACGTTTCGCGTGATGGGAGCGAGCAGAAAGAGCTCTTCGAAGCGGGCGAAGAGGAAGACGCCGGCCGCGACCATGGTGGCCGAGTGCAGCAGCGCGCTGACCGGCGTGGGGCCAGCCATGGCGTCGGGAAGCCAGGTGTGCAGCGGGAACTGGGCGCTCTTGCCGATGATGCCGACGAAGAGCAGCGCGGCGATGACCTCGATGAGGGCGTGGCTGCGGGGGAACTGGCGCGCGGTCTCGGCGACGGCGGCCAGCGACTCGCGGATGTCCAGGGTATGGGCCAGCGTGAAGAGCAGCACCAGCCCGACCAGCATCGCGACGTCGCCGATGCGGGTCATGATGAAGGCCTTCTTGGCTGCGGCGATGGCCTCGGGGCGCTGGTACCAGAAGCCGATGAGGAAGAAGGACGCTAGGCCGACCAGCTCCCAGAAGATGAAGGCCTGGAGCAGGTTCGGCGAGTAGGCGAAGCCCAGCATGGCCCACTCGAAGAGCGCTAGCAGCGCGAAGAAGCGGCCGCGGCCCGGGTCGTGGGCCATGTAGCCGGTCGAGTAGACCTGCACGCACAGGGTGATGACGCCGACCACCGCACCCATGAGGCGGGCCCTGGCGTCGAGGAGCACGCCGAAGCCGAGCTCGGTCTGGCCGAGGGTGAGCCAGGGCCAGATCTTCGAGTCCACGGCTGGGGTCTCGAGCAGCAGCCACAGCGTGGCCAGCGCCGTGACCGCGCCCGAGGCGATGACCACGCTCGCGGCGGCGGTGGCGTGGCGGCGCAGCAGGGCGAAGGCCACGACGAACGCGGCCAGCGGCGCGGCGAGGGCGGTCAGGGCGACCGTGATGGGGGAGGCGAGGTCCAGGTGGCGTCAGCCTTGCAGGGTGTCGAGGGCGTCGACGTCGACGCTCTGGCGGTGGCGGTGGACGGCCAGGATGATGGCCAGGGCGATGGCGGCTTCGGCGGCGGCGAGGCCGATGATGAAGAGCGCGAGCAGCTGTCCGCTCACGGCGGCGAGGGCTGGGTCCACGTCCACCAGGGCGCCGTAGCGGCCGAAGGCCAGGGCGTTGAGGCTGGCGGCGTTGAGCATCAGCTCGATGCCGATGAGCATCGCGATGAGGTTTCGCCGGGCCAAGACGGCGTAGAGGCCCATGGCGAAGAGCGCGGCGGCGAGCAGCGTGAAGGCGGTGAGCGGCGTCATGGAGCCACCTTTTCGCCAGTCGCGGCCTGGGAGTTTTGGGGGGCCGCAGGATCTCGGGCTGGCGCCTCGCGGACGGCGATGAGGACCGCGCCGATGATCGCCAGCAAGAGCACAAGGGAGAGCACCTCGAAGGCGATGAGCCAGTCGCCGAGCAGGGCGTGGCCGAGGGCGGCGGGGGCGAAGACGCCGGGGGCTTCGGGTGAGTCGGCGACCGGCGTGTCGTTGAGCAGCGCCAGCCCGGTCCCGGCGAAGAAGAGCGCGGCGATGACGGCGGCGCCGAAGCGGCGGGCGGGGGTCTCGCGCAGGCCCTTGCCGGCCTGGGGCGAGAGCATCACGGCGAAGATCATCGCGACCGAGATCCCGCCGACGTAGATGAGCACCTCCATCGCGCCGACGAAGGGGCTGCCCAGCGTGGTGAAGAGGCCCGCCAGCGCCAGCAAGGCCGTGGCCAAGCCGAAGATGGCGTGCACGATGTCGCGCACGCTGACGGCGACCAGCGCTCCCAGCAGGCAGAGCGCCATCAGCACGAGGGTGACGACGCTCACGCCTCGCCCTCCTTTTCGGGCGCGCCCGTGGCCTTGTCAGGCGCTGCAGCGGCCTTGGCGGCCTTGGCTGCGGCGGCCGCGCGGGCCTTCTCGGCGGCGGCCTCGGCCTCGCGTGCGCGCTGCTCGACGCGGAACTGCTCCTCGCCCTCGCGGTAGGGGTCCAGCAGGTCCATCTTCCAGTCGCGGCCGTAGCCGGCCTCGTCGTAGAGCTTGGAGTACTCGAGCGTCGTGGTCGGGCACACGTCGATGCAGAGGCCGCAGAGGCTACAGAGCGCGAAGTCCATGGTGAACGTCGTCGCGCGCTGCTTCTTCATCCCCTCGACTTTCTCGCCGTCGATCTTGATGCAGAAGGACGGGCAGATCTGCTCGCAGGCGAGGCAGGCCACGCAGTCGTGGGTGCCGGTCTCCTCGAAGCGGATGAGCTTGATGGCCGAGCGATAGGCGCCCGAGAGCTTGGGTTTCTCGTGGGGGTACTGAAGCGTGACGGCCTTCTTCTTGACCACCGTCCGCCACATCTCGCCGAAGGTCATGCCCAGGCCGGTGAGCAGCGCCTTGGCGCCGACGGCCAAGCTCTTGACGGGGTTCGCCATCACAGCACCTGAGCCAAGGCGGCGGCGCCGAGGAGGTTGAGGACGGCGATGGGCACCAGCACGCCCCAGCAGAAGCGCATGAGCTGGTCAAAGCGCAGGCGGGGCCAAGTCCAGCGTATCCAGATCATCGCGAAGAGCAGCGCGTAGGTCTTGCCAAAAAACCAGACCGCACCTGGCAAAATCGGGCCATCCCAGCCGCCCAGGAAGAGCACCGTGGCCACCATGCAGACGATGAGCATGTTGGTGTACTCGGCGAAGAAGAAGAGGGCGAAGCGCATGCCCGAGTACTCGGTGTGGAAGCCGGCGACGAGCTCGCTCTCGGCCTCGGGGATGTCGAAGGGGGCGCGGTTGGTCTCCGCCAGGGCCGAGATGAAGTAGATGACGAAGGCCACGGGCTGGACGAGGACGAACCAGTAGCCCTGGGCCTCTTGGGCGAGGGTGATGTGGGCCAAGCTGGTGCCGACCAGGGGCGCCGTGTGGGCCTCGGGCGTGCCGGCGGCGAGGGTGATCCCTTCGGGGTGGCTGGCCAGCAACACCACCGCGAGGGCCGACAGGATCAGGGGGATCTCGTAGGAGACGTTCTGGGCCACCGAGCGCATGGCGCCCAGCAGCGCGTACTTGTTGTTGGAGCCCCAGCCCGCCATGAAGATGCCGATGACGCCGATGCCGGCGAACGCGAAGACGAGCACCAGCCCGAGATCGAGCTCGGAGATGGAGACGCCCGGAGAGAACGGGAAGAGCGAGACGGCGGCCACCACCGGCGCGAACACGACGAGCGGAGCCAGGTGGTAGAGGGGCTTGTCGACATGCGCCGGGGTGATCAGCTGCTTCGAGAGCAGCTTCAGCATGTCGGCGAGGGTCTGGAAGGTGCCGAAGGGGCCGACCTCGGTGGGGCCCATGCGGCGCTGAATCCAGCCGGAGACCTTGCGCTCGGCCCAGATGAGGAAGAGCACGTTCAGGGTCAGAAAGCCCATGATGGCGCCGACGCCCAGCAGGGTCGCCAGCCAGGGCTGGCCGAGCAGCTCGGCGAAGGTGACCGGTGCGGAGTGAGGCGTCATCACCGGTCGATCTCCGGCATGACGACGTCGACGCTGCCCACGATGGCGATGGTGTCGGCGATCATGGTGTCGCGCAGCACCTCAGGCATGGACGAGAGGTTGGAAAACGACGGCGTGCGCAGCTTGACGCGCACGGGCGTCTCGCTGCCGTCGCTGACGACGTAGGTGCCGAAGTGCCCGCGGGCGGACTCGACGGCGTAGTAAAGCTCGCCCGCGGCGGGCTTGAAGCGCTTCTTGGGCTTGGCCGGCATGATGGGGCCCTCGGGGAGGCCGGCCAGCGCCTGGTCGATGATGCGGGCGCTCTCCTCGATCTCGCGGACGCGCACGTCGAAGCGGTCCAGGGAGTCGCCGTTGCTCGCGGTGGGGATGTCGAACTCGAAGCGGTCGTAGATGCAGTAGGGCTCGGCGCGGCGGACGTCGTAGGCCACGCCGGCCGCGCGGAGGCAGGGGCCGGTGACGCCGTAGTCGAAGGCGACCTCGGGGCCGATGGCGCCGACGCCCTCGCAGCGCTCGCGGAAGATGGGGTTGTCGCGGACGAGGCGCTTGTAGTCCGGCAGGCGGTCGCGGAGCCGGGCTAGGAAGGCGTGGGTGCCGGCGACGAAGGTGGCGTCGACGTCCATGGTCACGCCGCCGAAACGCCCGTAGCAGTAAGTCAGGCGCGAGCCGGTGACCGTGTCCAGCAGGTCGAGGATCGCCTCGCGGTCGTCGAAGCAGTAGAGGAAGGGCGTCACGCCGCCGAGGTCGAGCAGGAAGGTCCCGAACCAGAGCAGGTGGCTCGAGATGCGGTTCAGCTCGGCCGCGATGGTGCGGATGTAGAGCGCGCGCTCGGGCACCTCGATGCCGTTCATGCGCTCCATCGCCTCGCACCAGGCGAAGTTGTAGATCATGCCGCTGAGGTAATCGATGCGCGACGTGTTCGGCAGGAACATCAAGTAGTTGCGGTTCTCTGCCATCTTCTCGTGGGCGCGGTGGGCGTAGCCGATAATCGGCTCGGCGCTGACGATCTGCTCGCCGCGCAGCTCCAGCAGCAGGCGCAGCACCCCGTGCATGCTGGGGTGCTGGGGCCCCATGTTGAGGAAGTAGGTGTCGCCGTCGGGCGGCGGGGTGGGCTCAGTCACCATGGGCCGCTTCTGCGCTGGCGCCGTGCTCGGTCCCGGTGCCATCCATGCGCCCGAAATCCTTGAGCAGCGCGTGGAAGTCGGAGTCGTCGGGCAGCAGGATGCGCTTGAGGTCGGGGTGGCCGGTGAAGTGGACGCCGAACATGTCGAAGATCTCGCGCTCCATCCAATTGGCTGCCGGGTAGTGGCCGCACAGCGACGGGGCGGTGGCGCCGGGCTCCAGGTCGACCACGACCATGTGCCGGTCGACGCCCGCGCGGTCGCCGACGACGGCGAAGCGGGCGAAGGTGGTCACGAGGCGCAGCACGCCGAGGTCGGGGCGGCGGTCCTCGGCGGTCTGCATCTCCAAGGAGTAGCGCGCGCGGCGAAATCGCTCGGCGAGGCCTGGCAGCTCGGCGGGCTGGGCGGCCACGCGCCAGTGAAAGCCGGTCAGCGCGAAGTCCGCGGCGACGAAAGCCAGCCCGAGATCGGCGGCGGGCCCCTGGTAGGCGGCCTCGGTGACGGTGACCTCGTCGCTCACGGCGCCTCGAAGCGGCGGCCGGCCTTGATCTTCTCCTGGAGCTTCAGGATGCCGGCGATGAGGGCCTCGGGGCGCGGCGGGCAGCCGGGGATGTAGACGTCGACCGGGACCAGCAGGTCGGCACCTTCGACGATGGCGTACTGGTTTGGGTACTTGAAGGGGCCGCCGTCGATGGTGCAGCCGCCCATGGCGATGGCCCACTTGGGCGCGGGCATCTGGTCCCACAGCTGGCGAATGACCGGGGCCATTTTTCGCGAGATGGTGCCTGCGAAGATCATCACGTCGGCCTGGCGGGCGCTGGGGCGAAAGACGCCGGCGCCGAAGCGGTCGAGGTCGTAGCGGGCGGCACCGGCGGCCATCATCTCGATGGCGCAGCAGGCGAGGCCGAAGGTGAGCGGCCACAGGGAGTTGGCGCGGGCGGCGTTGAGCAGGTCGTCCAGCATGGCGAAGCGGACGTACGGGGCGGCCTCGAGCGGGATCTCGGACGCGGACTCGTCACCCACGCGGACGAGGGTGGGACGAACGCTGGCCGTCGTCAGCTCGCGGGCGGGGGCTGCTCTGTCGGGTGCGGGGGGGCTTCCGTCCCGAGGGTCCATGTAAACACTCCCTTCCGCCAGACGAACACGAGCGCCAGCGAGAGGATGCCGAGGAAAAGGGCGACCCAGGCGACTCCGGCCCAGTGATGGGCGCGGAGGACCAAGGCGACGGGGAAGAGGTAGAGCAGGTCCACCTCGAAGGCGACGAAGACCAGGGCGAAGAGGGTGTAGGCGAGGCCGAAGCGCGACCAGGCGTTGCCGACCGTGTCGATGCCGCACTCGTAGGTCTTGTCGGTCTCGCGGCCACGGGTGCGGGGACTGATGAGCAGCGGGATAGCGAGCGGCAGCAACCCGAGCAGGATGCCCAGGAGCAGGGTGCGCCCGACCTCGCCGTAGTCGCCCATGTTCGGCCCTGCGCGCGCTCGCCCGAGGTGGGGCTGCGCCGCGTGGGGGAGCATATCGGCGCGGGGGCGGGTGCGCAATCGGGGCCGAGGACGGGCGGGCTGGCTTGAGAGCGGCGGCCGGGGCTGCGGCGGGGCTCGCGCCGGGCCCACGCTGGGCAGGGCCGGCGGGGTCGGTATACTCGGCGCGCGGGGCTCCTACGACGGGGCGCCGCACCGAGGAGTCGATGCCCGAGCCGATGTCGATGCCCGCAGCCTTCACGCCCTACACCGAGTCGGTGCGGTCGCAGGCCGGCGTGCGGTTGCGGGCGCTGCTGGGGCTGGATGACGCGACGGCGATGGCGTGGCGCGTGCGCGGGTGGGACGGGCCGGCGCCGGCGCACCTCGAGGTGGAGATCGGCGAGGGCGAGGCGCTGCTTGAGCTGGACCTGCACCGCGCGGAGCCGGACCGGCGGGCGTGGGTGATGGGCGAGACGGCGACCATGTCGTACCGAAAGCTGCGCTCGGGCGAGGACCCCTTCGCCGATCCGGAGGCGCGGGTGCGGCTGGACGCGATGGCCGAGGCGTTTCGGGCAGGGACGGTCGACGGCGAGGGCGGCGTGTGGGCCGACACGGTCGAGGCGGTCGTCGCGCACCAGCGTATTCAGGGCGTCGACGACTCGATGTTTCGCAACGTCTCGTGGTCGGAGGCCGGCGCCTACGGCACGGTGCGGCTGGGATTTCGCTGTAACCAGGACTGCTCGTTTTGCTGGCAGAGCCGCTCGTGGCCCGACGCGCCCGACGACCTCATCATCACGTGGATCGATGAGATGGCGGCGCAGGGCGTGAAGATCCTGACGCTGACGGGCGGGGAGCCGACGCTCAACAAGCGGCTGCCGGAGTTCGTCGAGCGGGCGGCGAAGACCCACGGGATGCGCGTGGAGCTCCAGACCAACGCGATTCAGATGCGCAAACCGGGGCTGGCCGAGCGGCTGCGCGAGGCGGGGCTGACCACGGCGTTCGTGTCGTATCACAGCTCGGATCCGGTCATCTCCGACCAGATGACGCGGGCGCCGGGGACCCACCGCGGGACGGTGGCGGGCATCGAGGCGATGCTGAAGGCGCGGCTCTTCGTGATGCTGAACTGCATCATCGAGCGGCAGAATTTCCAGACGCTGCCTGACCACGCGCGCGACATTGTGGCCCGCTTCGTGACGCCGTTTCCCGACTGGAAGGTCTGGCACGTCGCCTACTCGCACCCCTGCGAGTACTACGACCAGAAGGACTGGGCGGGCGCGGTGGTGCCGCTGGACGAGGTGCAGCCCTATCTCATCGAGGCCGCGCTGATCCTACACGAGGCGGGCGTGCATCCGGGCGTCGTCGGCTTCGGCTGCGGCTTCCCGCCCTGCGTCTTCCGCGAACAGCCCTGGCTGCTCAGGCTGGACACGCCCGAGCGCTACGCCGAGGTCGACACCGCGGGGCGCACCTACGCAGAGGCGTGCGAGCGCTGCGCGATGAAGCCCCACTGCATCGGGATGCGCAGGGAATACCTGGAGACCTGGGGCGAGCGCGGCATCGTGCCGTTTGAGACGCTGCCGGCGGTCTGAGGTCGCGCGCGGCGATCGTCAGGCGCGCAGGATGCCCGGGAGCGGGCGGGTGCCGTCTTGGCCGAAGGTGGTGGCCTCGACGCCGGCCCATTTCATGATGCTGAGGAAGAGGTCGGCTATGGGGTCGCCGTCGGGGTAGACGATGTGGCGGCCGCTCTCGACCTGGCCGCCGGCTTGGCCCGCCAGGAGCACGGGGAGGTCGTCGTGGTTGTGGCGGTCGCCGTCGCTGATCTCGCTCGACAGGAAGACCAGCGAGTTGTCGAGGACGCTGCCGCCGGGCTCCTCGAGGGCGTCGAGGGCCTCGAGGAGGCGGGCGAAGTTCTGCATCTCCCAGATGCCGATTTTTTCGAGATCGGCGAGGTTCTGCGGGTCTTTTCCGTGGTGGGAGATGTTGTGGTGGCCGCCCGAGACCCCGATGAAGGGGAAGCTGCGGCCAGACGACGCGTCGCCCAGCATGAAGCTGACGATGCGCGAGTGGTCGCAGCGGTAGGCCAGGACGATGAGGTCTTGCATGGCGGCGAGGACCTCGGGGAAGTCCATGCCGTCGGCGGGGCGGTCAGGGACCGCGCAGAAGGGCGCGTCGGCCAGGGCGTCGATGCGGGTCTCGAGCTCGCGCACGCTCTGCAGGTACTCGCCGAGCTTGTGGCGGTCCGAGGCGCCGAGGCGGTTCTGCAGGCGGGTCGCGTCGGCGGTGCCGTGGTCCAGCACGCTCTTTCGCAGGCGGCGGCGGCGGTCGCGCTCCTCGGCCGTCGCGTGGGGGTCGGCGCCGGCGAAGAGGCGGTCGAAGAGGATGCGCGGGCTCGAGATCTTCGGCAGCGGCGTCGAGGGGCCGGCCCAGGAGATGTTGCGGGAGTAGGCGCAGGGGTAGCCCGAGTCGCAGGTGCCGACGTTGATGCCGCCGCTGGTCGCGACTTGCAGCGACGGGAAGGGCGTCAGGTGGCCGAGCTTGGCCGCCACCTCCTGATCGACCGAGCGGCCGTTGACCACCTCGCCGCCCTCGCTCTTCTCGGGCGTCACGCAGGTCAGGAACGCGCCGGTGCCGCGGGCGTGATCGCCGGCGACGGGGACGCTGGCCGCCCAGTTGGCGAGGCCGCTGATGACGTTGACCTTGGACTGGACCTTGGCCAGGGGTGCCAGGATGGGAGGCAGATCGTAGCCGGTGCCGACCTGGGCGGGGGTCCACGCGGGCATGTGGATGCCGTTGGGGACGTAGTAGCAGAGGAGGCGCTTGGGCCGGTCGGCGCCGGACTCGGCCGCGCGGGCCAGGTGGCGAGCGGTCGGCGTCATCGCGTCGAGCCAGGGCAGCGCGATGGTGGCCGCTGCACCTCCGAGGAAGGCGCGGCGCGAGAAGCGCTGGCGGCGCGGGACGGCGCTGACGTGGTCGTGGCGGGTGCGACGCGTCATAGGGATTCCTCGGAGACGGCGGGAGCCGGAGGAGGCTCGGGCTCGGAGCGGCGCATCCGGAAGGGCTCGGAGGTCACGATGTGCTTGACCAGCGCGTGGAAGGTCAGGCCGTCGGCCAGCGCGGCGGCGGCGATGTCGTCGAGGTAGCCGTCGTCCGCGGCGGTCGGACCGCGGCCCAGGGCGTAGGTGTAGAGGTGCTGCGACACGCAGCGCGGCAGGCGCGGGTCCTCGCTGAGGATGGGGAGCAGCTCCGCGGTGCCGTCGAAGGTCGCGCCGCCGGGTAGCTCGCCGGTGGCGTCGATGGTCAGGCCCTGGTCCGTGTCGCGCCACGCGCCGATGCCGTCGTAGTGCTCGAGCCCGAGGCCGATGGGGTCCATGACCTTGTGGCAGCTCTTGCAGACCGGGTCGACGCGGTGTTGCTCCATCTTCTCGCGCAGGGTGGTGGGCGGCGCGCCGGGCTCGTCCTCTTTGAAGGCGTCGACGCCTGGTGGCGGCGGGTCGGGCGCGTCGCAGAGGAGCTGCTCGAGCACCCACTTGCCGCGGCGCACGGGCGAGGTGCGGTTGGGGTGGCTCAGCACCGCGAGGATGCCCGCCTGGCGCAGGAGTCCGCCGCGGCGTGGCCCGGCGTCGGTGATTCGGACGAAGCCGGGGCCCACGGGCGGCAGGTCGTAGTGGGCGGCCAGGCGGTCGTCGATGAAGGTGTCACCGCCCGAGATCAGCTCGGTCAGCGGGCGCTCTTCGGTGAGGAAGGTGCGGAAGAAGAGCTCGGTCTCGGTGCGCATCGAGGCACGTAGCTCCGGGTCGAAGTCGGGGAAGATCCACACGTCGGGCGCGAGCTCGTCGACGGCGCGGGTGAAGAGCCACTGGCCGACGAAGCCGGACAAGAGGGCGTCGGCGCGGGGGTCCGCCAGCATGCGGTCGACCTGGGCCGCGAGGGTCGCGGGGTCGTGCAGCGCGCCGGCCGCGGCCAGGTCGAAGAGCTCGCCGTCGGGCATCGAGCTCCACAGAAAGTACGAGAGGCGCGAGGCCAGCTCGTAGTCGCTGAGCAGCCGGTCGGTCGGCTTGGGGCCCTCTTGGGGCGGCGCGTCCTCCACGCGGAAGAGGAAGCTCGGCGAGATCAGCGCGGCCGTCAGCGGCAGGCTGACCGCGTCTTCGAACGCGAGGCCCTCGGCGCGGCCCAGGGTGTAGAGCGAGAGCAGCGCGTCCACCTCGTCGGCGTCGACCGGCCGGCGCCAGGCACGCGGCAGAAACGCCGCGATGATCGACCTCGCGCAGGCGTCGCCGGCCGCCGCGTCCTGGTCGGTTGGCTCGCAGACGAGCAGGCGCTGCCTGGGTGATGGCAGGCTTGGGTCGGGCGGCTCGAAGTCGGCCGGGCCTTCGAGGCCGAGGGAGAGCACGGTGACGGGGCGCAGGCCGGTGGTGCCGCTGAGCTCGCCAGAGAGCAGCTCGACCGAGAGGGCGGCGGGGCCGATCTCGAGCGGGACGTCCACGGCGTACGCCCCCGGGGCGGCTGCGAGCGTGTCGACGGTGACGGTGGCGACCTCGCTCTGACCCACGCGGAGGCGCAGGGTGCCGGGCGCGAAGTTGGGGTCGCTGGCGAAGGCGTCGACGACGAAGCGGTAGGTGCCGGGGACGGGCACGTGTACCTGGTGCGCCACGCGGCTGGTCGGCGCGAAGAGGACGACGCCCTCGCCTGGGGTCGCGATGCCCTCGATCTCAGCGGCCGCGTCGCCGGCGACCCTGAAGACGAAGGGCTCGGTGAGTTGGGGGAGCAAGGCAACGGCGATGAGGCGCTCGGCTGCGCGCTCGTATAGCTCCATCGCGAGCGGTGACATCGCCAGGGCGTCGGCGTTGTTGTCGAAGCCGAAGCCGGAGTCGTCGGGCGGGAAGTCGTCGCCTGGGCGGAGGCGGGTGCCGAGCAGGTCGGCCACGGTGCGGTCGTACTCGAGGCGGTTGAGGCGGTGCAGGGTGACGCGGCCGGGGTCTCGGGGGGCGGCGACCTGGCTGGTGGCGGCGCTCGGCATCGACTCGACGGGCTCGGACCCGGCCGCGGGCGCCCCGGGGATGCTGCCGTAGCAGCCGGTCAGCGCGGCCAGCGCGCCCAGCGCGAGGGACGCGACGAGGTGTCGAGAGATGACCATGGGCTCGAGGGCCTCCGTGCAGCGTGCGCGGAGGCTATCATCGGTGCGGGGCGAGACGCAGTGATTTCGTGCGATTCGGCACATCGCGGCGCGTCGCGCAGGGGACTACGAAGCGCGAGCATTCACCGTGTCGTTTCGCGAGTCACCGCCGCGTCATGAGCGCGTCATAGGCGCGTCATAGGCGCGTCATGGCAGCGAGGTGCTGCCGGCGCCACCGCCAAGCGCGGGCGTCTTGGCCACGCCGCCCGGGGCCTCCGCCGTGACCCCGGAGGCCGCCGACGCATCGATGGCGACGCGACCGCCACCGCCGCCGCCGCCGTTCGGGCTGGTCCCGCCCGCCGCGCGGATCGTGCCCGAACCGCTGAGCGCGCCGAGCAGATCCAGCCAGATCGAGCCGCCCGAGCCGCCACCGCCATCGCCCGAGCCGTTGGCCGTGGCGGCCGCGCCGTCGGCCAAGATTTGCCCGAGGATGGAGGCCGTGTCGGCGACGATGTGGACACGCCCTCCGCCCGCGCCGCCTTGCTCGCTGCTGCCGTTTCCGTAGCCGCCGCCGCCCCCCAGCGTGATGGGCGCGAGGGGATCGCCGAAGAGCGCGGCCGGGAAGTCGCCGCCACCCTGCCCTCCGTGGGAACCGCCGGTGTAGCGGCCCGCGCCTGCGGTCTGGACGTTGCCGAAGGTCACGCCCCCGGCGCTGCAGCTGGTGCCGGTTTGGCAGTCGCCGAAGTAGCCGCGGCCGGTGACGTCGATGGCGCCTGTGGCACCGACGGTCAGTGGGCCGGCGATGTCGACCCGCAGCCCCGAGTCGAGGGCGCCGACCGGGGTCGGGGGATGGGTCAGCACGGCGCCGTCGACCGACAGCGCGTCGACCTGGGCCTCGTCGGCGAGGGCGACGCGGGCGGCGGCCTCGATTGTGAGCAGGCCGGGGAAAGTCCAGCGCGCCAGGACCCGGCCGTCGGGTGGCAGGGCAGCCAGCGGGGTGGCGAGCAGGAGCGTCGCAGCCGTGTTGTCGATGATGGCGATGGGCTCGGCGATCCCCTCGAAGACCAGCGAGGCGCCCGCGAGCTGGCCGGGGATGAACGGGGCGCCGGCGATCGCCAGGGTGGTCGCGTCGGTCAAGGTCGCCACGCGCGGGCCTAGCGCCGGCCAGGGCTGAGCCTCGGTGAGGTGGGCGACGCCACCGTTGGAGATGCGCATGGTCGCGGGTCCGCCGGCGGGCGCCAGCACCACGGTGCCGGGGCCTCCGGACAGCGGCGCCACCCCGCCGAACGCGGTGACCCGATCGGTGTCGAACAGCGAGGCGCCGTCGAGGGATTCGAAGCGCACGGCGACGCGACCGCCGCCGCCACCGGTGCCCGCGAGGCTGGGTCCGCCGTCGGCGGTGATCTCGCCTTCGCCGCCGAGGACGCCGACGTCGACCAACACGGACCCACCTGCGCCGCCGCCGCCGTCCTTCTGGAAGAGCTCGGCCGCCCCCTCGCCGTCGGCGCGGATGGCCCCGTGCAGGGTCAGCGAGTCCGCCACCAGCCAGATCCTGCCGCCGCCGTCGCCACCGGGCTCGCCCCCGCCCGCCCCGTAGCCGCCGCCGGCCCCGAGCGTTCGCGGCGACTCCGGCGCGCCATAGGTGGCCGTCGGCGCCGAGTTCGCGCCGCGCCCGCCATGGGAGCCGCCAGCGTGCTGTGCGGCGCCGCCGACCTGGGAGGCGCCGAAGGTGTAGCCGCTGCCGCAGCCAGCGCCCGGCTTGCACGCGGCCGGATAGCCGCGCGCCGTCACGTCCAGCGACGCGTCGCTGCCGATGAAGACCTCCGTCGCGCTGAGGACCAAGTCCGACTCGTCGGTGACCGTGGACTGCGGGCTGGCGAGCACGCTGGTGCCTTCCAGGGTCAGCGCCAGGGTCTCCAGCGGACGGTGGGCGACGAGGGTGGTCCCGCCGCGCACCACGAGGTCTGCGCCCAGCGCCAGCGGGGTCGCGCTGGGCACGTCGCCGAAGACCGGGTCGTCGATGCCCCCGCCGACGCCGCCGTCGTCCACGATGAAGCGCGGCGGTGCGCCGGCTTGCGCGAGATAGACCGTGCCGGGCCCTCCGCCGAGGCTGAGTGCAGCGCCGCCGTACGCGGTGACGCGGTCGAGGTCGAAGCTCGATGCGCCCGCGAAGTAGGCCGCCACGCGCCCTCCCCCGCCACCAGCGCCCGCCGCCGCGCCCGGCTGCGCTGCCCCCCCGTCGGCCGAGATCGTGCCCGCCCCCTCGAACGCGACGGTCTCGATCCAGATCGACCCGCCCGCGCCGCCGCCCCCGTCCTGCTGAGCTACAGCGGCGGGACGGCCACCGTCGGCGCGGATCGCCCCATCCACCCGGAGCATCTGGGTGACGATGCGCACCCGGCCGCCGCCGTTGCCGCCCCACTCCGACCCGCCGTTGCCGTAGTTCCCGCCCGCGCCAAGGTCGGCGGGCTGCCAGGGGTCCCCGTAGATGCCGTTCGGTCCAGGGCCCGCCCCGCGACCGCCGTGGGAGCCGGCCGTGCGCTGCGCCGCGCCGCCAGACGTGGTGTTCCCCAAGGTGTACGCAGGCCCCCCGCAGCCGGGCACACCGGGGAAGCAGCCGCCGAAATAGCCCCGCCCGCTCACGTCGATGGCCGCTGCCGGACCGACGGTGACCGAGTCGGCCGCGATGACCAGGTTGCCCTCGTAGCCCGAGCTGCTCCGTAGGTGCGTCAGGACCGCGCTGTCCTGTAGCTCGAGGGTGGCGACCTCGAGCGGGGCCGCCAGCACGAGCCGGGTGGTCCCCCGGAGGACCAGGTGACCCCCGAAGGCCAAGGGCGTCGCGCTGGGGATCTGCCCGAAGGCTGGGTTGTCGACGCCGCCGCTCTTCCCGCCGTCGTCCAGCACCAGGGTCGGCGAGCCGCCAAGCGGCGTCAGCACCACGGTCCCGGGGCCAGCCTGCGACGCCGTCCCGACACCGCCCGGGGCCACGACCTTCGCCGCGTCGAAGCCGGCGAGCGCGCCATAGGTGATGGCCACGCGACCGCCGCCGCCGCCCGCGCTGTTGCCCACAGCGCCACCGCCCCCGTCGCCGCCCGCGGCCGAGATGAGGCCCGCGCCCGACCAGGAGTCCGCGTCGATCCAGATGCCCCCGCCCGCTCCGCCCGCGCCGTTGCCTTGGCTCGCGGAAGAGCCCGGCGCGCCGTCCGCTCGCAACGCGCCGTCCACCCGAAGCTCGCCGGCCACGATGCGCACGCGGCCGCCGCCGTCCCCCCCCGGCTCTCCGCCGCCAGCCCCGTAGCCACCGCCGCCGCCGGGCAGCGAAGGCGCGAAGGGATCGTCGTAGACCGCCGTCGCGCTGGGACCGGAGCCGACGCCGCCGTGGCTGCCGCCGCTGAGCTGGCCTGCGCCGTTCTGTTGGTTGCCGTTGCCGTGCGCGTTGGCGCCGCACCCAGGCGCTTGCGCAGAGCAGTCGCCAAGGTATCCGCGCCCGGTCAGGTCGACGGCGCCGCCCGCGCCGATGGCCAGGCGCCCCGAGATCGCCAAATTCACAGATGGCGCCTCGGCGTTTGCCAGGGTGCGGGGGTGCGTCAGGACCGCGCCCGCGTCGATGTCCAGGTCGGGGGCGGCCAGCGCGTCGACCAGCGCGACCCGCGAGGCGCCGGCAAGGACCACGCGCGCGGCGATGCTTCGGCGCGCGCTGAGGACGCTGTCCGCGGCGAGGGTCGACGCCACGTCTCCGTCGGCGGCGTCGGTGGTCAAGGTGTCCGTGCCGTTCGCGGTGACCGTGTAGGTCTTGACCCCGCCGGCCGCGCCGACCTCCAGGCCCACGAGGCTCCCCGCGACCATGCTGCCCGCGGCCAGCTCGATGGTCTGGCCGGCAGCCGAGACGACCTTGGGGTGCCCAAGCTCGCGCCACGGCGGCCCCTCGACCGTGTGGGCGACGCCCTCGTTGTCGACACGCAGCGCGGCCTGCTGGCCCTTGGCCGCTAGCCAGACGGTCCCCGGGCCGCCCGGCGCGACGTCGCTGGTCCCGCCGGACGCCGCTATGGCCCCGAGGTCGAAGGGGACTGCGGAGTCCATCACGTCCCAGCGCATCGCCACGCGCCCGCCGCCGCCGCCCGCGCCGCCCCGGCCCTCGCCACCGCGCGCGCTGACGCTGCCGCCGCCGCTCAAGGTGCCGAGGTCCAGTCGCACGGAGCCGCCGGCGCCCGCCGCGCCGTTGAGCTGGTTCTGCTGCAGCGGCAGCGCGCCGTCGG
>JAWKRR010000010.1:0-152316 GCA_041389525.1 Myxococcota bacterium
CCGCAGATCTGGACTCGGACCCGGACGTGGACGCGGTCTCGGACGCGGACTCGGCCCCTGACTCGGACGCGGACCCCGATACAGTCTCGGACGCGGACGCGGAGGCAGGCGCGGAGTCCGGTTCCGAGGTCGAAGCGGGGTCAGAGGTTAGCGACGGCGATACCAGTCCTCCGGCGTTTGGCGGAGTGGTCAGCGCCGAGGCGCTGGGCATGTCCGAGGCGCGCCTGCTCTGGGCAGCCGCTGCGGATGACGTGTCGCCGGTGGATGCGATCGTTTACGAGGTGTGCGTCTCCGTGGTGCGTGTCGGGCGCGGTGGGTGTCAGCCTTGGGTCATCGGCGATGAGACGGGGCCTGGCTTTGTCGAGCATGTCGTGACGGGATTGCTACCGAATACGCGGTACTTCTTCGTCGTGCGGGCTCGCGATGAGGCGGGGAACGTCGACTTGAACCTGGTCGAGGCCTCCGCGCTGACTCCGGGCGACCAGGCGGCGAAGGCCGTCACCGTCGGCGGCGGCCATGCTTGCGCGCTTCTCGCTGGGGGAACGGTGCGGTGTTGGGGCGGCAACGACTTCGGCCAGCTCGGCGATGGGACGAACGCGTCGCGAGATGTGGCTGCTCCGGTCGTGGGGCTCGAGCTGGTGAAGGTCATCTCCGCGGGCGCGCACCACACGTGCGCCGCCATCGCCGATGGCACGGTGCGCTGCTGGGGCCGCAATGACCGCGGCCAGCTTGGTGACGGCACGACCGAGGACTCGGCACTGCCCATGGTCGTGTCGGGGCTCGGTTTCGTGAAGGCGCTGTCGGCCGGCGACAGCCACACGTGCGCGATTCTCGGCGACGGCACGATGCGCTGCTGGGGGGCCAACGACCGCGGGCAGCTTGGCGACGGGACCTTCGAGGATAGCCTCATGCCAGTCGAAGTGTCAGGCGCCGCCTTCGTAAAAGACCTTGCATGCGGCAACGAGCACACCTGCGCGGTCGCCGCTGACGGCCTCGTCGCCTGCTGGGGCCGGGGCGACTCGGGGCAGCTCGGTCACGGAGACTCCGAGGACAAGAACTCCTGGACCGAGGTCGAGGCGTTGCAGCTTGTGACGAACGTCGCGGCCGGCAGCGCGCATTCGTGCGCGCGCATCGGGGATGGGACCGTCGCCTGCTGGGGGGCTAACGACGAGGGGCAGCTTGGCAGCGGAGCTCTGGGCTCCGTGCCGCTGCCGGTTCTGGCTCCTGGCGTCGAACACGTCTCTCAAATCGATGCTGGCGGGGCACACACCTGCGGCCGTATCGGTGACGGGACCGTACGCTGCTGGGGTGGAGGTTCAAGCGAGCCGACGGCCGTCGTCGGACTCTCACTCGCCGCTGCCGTTGAGTCGGGATCTTCGACGAGTTGTGCCCGGACGGGCCATGGCCGGGTCGAATGCTGGAGTCTCGACACGGATGGGGATTCGGACCAAGCGGCGCATGAGATCGAGGGACTGGTTGGGACCGCAGGGGTCATCGACATCACGTCAGGTGCGAGTTTCTACTGCGCGCTGATTTCAGACGGCACCCTGCGATGTTGGGGCAGGAATCACTGGCACCTGCTTGGGGGGCCTCCGCCACCGAGCGGCAAGTACCCGCTGTTCGACACAATACCCGTGGCAATCGCGGACATAAGTTCGGCTATCTCAGTCGTCGGCACGTACGGCACCGCGGTTGCGGTGGAGGCCGATGGCGGCTTGCGTTCTTTCGGCTCGAATGTTGCTGGCTCTCTCGGGGGCGGACCCGGTGCCCTGCCAAGCGGCCCTCCGTACACTCCAATCCACGTGCTCGGTGTGGACTTCGGCGTGTTCGTGGGTGAAGGAGCATCTGCCGCAGCGGGCCCATGCGTGGGGCGGAGTGATGGGACGCTGTTCTGCTGGGGCAGCACCATCGTCCCGTTCGTCGACACAGGCATGTCGGGGGTGCCGCTCGTGATTGGGGTCGCGTCGTACGTCATCGGCGCGACGGGCACCCGCTACTTCCTCTCGGCGGATGGGTTGCTGCGCCGGTGGACGACGCCCACTGGCGAGCCCACGCTCCAAGCCGGCATCGACCGCGTCCTAGCGCTCGAACTCACCGGAGTTACAATGAGCATTCGCGGTGATGGTGGAGTGTGGATGTGGGATGCGTCCCTCTTCAACCCCACGCCCGAGTATTGGATCCTCAGCCCAACCGCACTCACCGGCTTCGCTGACGTCGCACGCCTTTCGGGCGCCGGCTGGTGGTTGATCGCAGGGGTTCGTGCCAATGGTCGAATCCAGACGTGGGGGCGAGTTGGGAACGGGCATCAGCTTGGGACCTCCGATCCCGCGGCGTCCACTTGGTTCGGAGCGACGGACCCAGACAAGTTCGCCCACATTCTTGAGGTCGAACTCATCGACTCGGCCACCGCCGTCGCGGTCATGACGAGCGGCGGCTGCGCCGTCATCGCCGATGGGCGAGTGCGCTGCTGGGGCCAACCCTTCACGGACACCGGCTACGACAAGGTCGGGACCTACGTCCCGTGGGAGATCCCATACCTGCCATGATGCCGGCGCAATCACGCGCTGCCTTCGAAGCAAAGGGGGAGGCCAGTGGAAGGGGCTAGGGGTCAAAACTGCTTACTCGTATCTTGACCATTCGCTACCATTGGCTTGCGCCGGGAGGGGTGTGGAGCTTCGCACTTCGCGGAAGGCTGGCCGCACCTGCCCTGCCCCACCGCACCTGATAGACCAGTGGCCCCACCCGCGCTGGCGAGTGGGTCTCGGCGGGGTCCTGCGGACGCGGGCGGTTGACGACGAGTAGTTTATAAACTACAACAGGCGCATCATGCTTGAGTTGAAGCAGACAGAGACGTTCAGGCGGTGACGGACGCGGCTCAAGGATGAGCGGGCGCGGGCGTTGATGGCGTCGCGCCTCGACCGCTTGGCTTCCGGGCACGCCGGAGATGTACAGCCGGTAGGAGATGGGATCAGCGAGCTGCGCATCCATCACGGGCCCGGATACCGCATCTACTTCCAGAAGCGAGGGGCGACGCTCATCGTTTTGCTGTGCGGCGGCGACAAAGGCACCCAGACGAGGGACATCCAGAAAGCGAAACGACTGGCTGACGAATGGAGCGAATGAAATGGCCGAGAAGCTGACCACCTATGATCCCGCCGAGGACTTGGCCACCGACGAAGCGATCGCTACCTTCATGGCCGAAGCGCTTCAAACCAACGACGCCGCTTACGTCGCGCATGCGCTGGGTGTCGTGGCTCGCGCCAAGGGCATGGCCCAGATCGCGGCCCAAACTGGCCTCTCTCGCGAGCAGCTTTACCGCTCGTTCAGCGACAGCGGCAACCCCACGTTGAAAACCACCCTCGTCGTCATGAAAGCACTGGGAATCGAGCTGACCGCGAGAGTGCCGTCCGCTCCGTGACCATCTCTGCCTCAGGACGCACCTGCGGGGACTGGACAGGGCGCAAGACAGCTCACTTCGCCGCTTCCACAGGACAGAGGTTCGGCGGATTGCTCGACTCAAGCAGGGCGTGGGACCTCGCTGGGGGGCCTCCGTGGAAACCGCGGGGGGATTCCGGTATGAATCGGCGGGCACTTGAGATGGCGGGGCTCTGCTGAAGATGACGATGCTAGCGAAGTTCGGGCGGGCGGTTGCGGCGGTGGTCGTGGCTTGCGCGCTGGTGGCTTGCCCTGGCGGCGGCGAGGGCGGGGACGCTTCGGACGCCGACGCCAGCGGTGACGCGGCGGATGTGCCTGGGGGCGGACGGGACTACTTCGTGGGCGCTCGGCTGGAGGGCTACGACATTGCGGCCGCGCGTCGGCGGGTGATGTCGGTGGAGGCGGCCGGCGACCCGGCGAATTACGAGGTCGTCGTCGTCCCGGTGGACCAGTTGGGGCTGCCTTGGGACGCGTTTGTGGGGCCGGGCAATACGCCTTCGGAGCTTCCTGGCGCTTGGGTGGCTGCCCTCGACGCGATGAAGACCGCGGCGTTGGCGACTGGGAAGCCGATGGTGCTCTCGCTTAGCCCGCTGGCACCTGATTTCGACACGCTGGCGCCTGCGGCTCGTGAGGAGTCGGGGCTCTTGGTGCTGAACAGCCAGTGGACCCAGCGCTGCTATGACCCCTCCAAGGACCCGGAGCCCCATCGCTATCGCGACCGCTACGCGGGCTACGTGACGTGGATCGTTCAGCGCTTTCAGCCGCGCTGGGTGATCTTGGCGCAGCGCATCAACCGCTACGAGACCTGCGGGCGCCCGGCCTACGACGCCGTGGCGGACTACGCGGGCGAGGCGAGGCGGCGACTGGCCGCGCTGCCCGCGGGGACGATCACGGCGGAGACCATCGTGACCGTGGACGTCGAGGATCTGTATGGCTTCCCGAAGCCCGGCGGGCCCTGCGACGCGAAGTCTGCCGCCGATTGCTTCGCGCAGCGCTCGGTCCTGCTGAGCGAGGTCGACGCCGATATCCTGGGCCTGGACAGCTACCCGGCCATCGCGGTGCCCACCGTGGGCGCCTTGCCCCAGGACTGGCTGGACCGCGTCGCTAGCGCGCGTGCGGACCTTCCCGCGGTCGTCACCGGCACCTCGCTGCCGGCCGTCGATCTCTTCACCCGAAAGGGGACCTGCCAGCCCATCCTCGTCTCCAGCGACGTGCTGCAGCGCGGCTGGCTCGACCAGGTGCTGTCGACGGCGGTCAGCCACGACATGGCCTTCGTCGTGTGGCATCCACTGCAAGACCTGCTGGACGGGGCGGCCGCCGCGGCGTGCCCTTGCCCCACCGGCGAGCCGGTCTGCGACCACCTCAACCAACTCAACGCGGGCGCCGACGACGTGCGCCGCCTCGTCACCGGCGGCCTCTTTGAGCGCGACGGTACCGAGCGAATCGGAGGAACACTGTGGAAAGGACTCTTCACGCCATGACGCTGACGAACACTGCGAACTGGAGAGCGCGGGCCGGGCTGGCGTGCTTGGTCGCGCTGCTCTGCGTTCCCAGCCGCGCTTGGGCCGAAGGGGAGGGCGAGACCGAGACCTTCCAGCAGGCCGTCTTGGCCCTCGGCCCCGCGACCGACAAGGGCGCGCCGGCGACGGCGAAGCTCTTTCGCGAGCGGCTGATGGCCCCGCCGGGCGCTGTGGATCCCGGGGCGCGGGCCTTCTGCGGCCGCTACCTGCCGGTGGTTCGCCGCGCGCTGGACGCGAAGAAGGGCTCGTCGTGCGAGGCGATGGTCGACGTGCTGCAGGCCCAAGCGATGTGCCGCTGGTTCAGCGGCGCGGACGAGGAGGCCGGCGGCCTGCTGCGCGAGGTCGGCCGCATGCGCTGCGCCGCCGAGAACATCGACGGGCTGAGCCGGGCCATCGACCTGGCCGAGCGCTGGCTGTGGACCGAGCCCGTCCGCGCGCTGGTGGACGCTCAGGCGGAGGGGCCCGAGACCCTGCCGAACCGCGCGCGCATCGACGCCATCGACAACCGCCGCGCGATGGCCATCGCGGCCTTCGGCGGCAACGGATGGGGCCGCGGGCTGCTGGTGGTCGCCCGCAGCGCCATGGGGCCGGCCGGTCGCGCCAGCCTCGACGTCGGCGACGTCATCCTAAACGTCGACGCGCAACCCGTGTGGAGCCTGGAGGCCATGAAGGTCCTGCTCGGCGACGGCAGCCGCCGGCACCCCTTCGTGTCGATGCGCGCGGGTCGGCGCTCTGAGGGCTCGTGGATGGGGCTGGTCGAGGGCGTGACCTTCTTGCCGCTGCCGGAGCGCACCGCCGGACGGTAGCGCGCCGCGGCAGCCGTAGCGGACCGCCGCGCCCCGGAGGGCGGCGGCGACGATGTCTGGGGCCGATGCGCCCGCTCGCGCCCGGGACTGGCCTGGGGCGTTGCGTCACGGCCGGGGCAGGGTGCCCCTCGCTGCCGGGCGGGGGGCAGCTCGCGGCCGCGCCTTCCCGGCGCGATGTTTCACGCCCCGAGCCCCGTCACTACGGCGAATGCGGGCCCGCCGCGCTGGCTGGCACTGCGATTGCAACCCTGTCGCAACCTCTGAGCAACACGGACGGATGGCCGACCGGCCCCGATCCCCAAAACCGAGAGGAAAATCATGGCTCTTCAGACTGTCACGACGATGGATTCCAAGACGATCGAGAAGCTCCAGGACCTGATTCAGGAGAACTTCGACAGCGCCAAGGGGCTGGCCCAGGCCGCCGACAGCATCGAGAACGCGCGCACGGGCAACATCCTCCGCCGCATCTCCGCGGACCGGCTCATGCAGGCCTCCGAGCTTCAGCAGTACGTCGAGTTCAACCGCGAGCAGCCCGAGGACGAGGGCAGCTTCGGCGGCACCATGCGCGCCAAGTGGCTCAAGTTCCGCAGCACGCTCAACGGCGGCGACGCCCACGTGGTGCTCATCGAGGCCGAGCGCATGGAGGACCACATCCGCGACCTCTACGAGGACGTGCTCAAGAAGACGGCGGGCTCGCCGGTGAACGCGGTGTTGCAGCGGCAGCACCGGAACGTGAAGGGCCAGCACGACCAGGTGAAGGCGCTGCGCGACGCGGTCGCGTAAGCACGGCGCGGGCTGTGTTCGGCGCAGGGGGCGGTCGCAGCCTTAGGCGACTCCCCTGCGCCATCACGGCGCGCAGGGAGCCCAGACGATGGCGACGCTCGCCACCCCAGCCAAATCGGCCACGCTCTACAGGATGGTCACGCCGGACCACATCTGCCCTTACGGCCTGAAGAGCCTCTACCTCCTTAAACGCCAGGGCTTTGAGGTCGACGACCAGCACCTGAGGTCGCGCGCCGAGACCGACGCGTTTCAGGCACGCCACGAGGTCGAGACCACGCCCCAGACCTTCATCGACGGTCGGCGGATCGGCGGCCTCGACAAGCTGCGGGCCTATTTCGAGGGGCTGTAGTGTCAGACCCCCACACTCCACACTTCGCGCGCCAAGTGCGGAGCGTGGGGGAGGGCTGACAAGAGCCGCTGACTCAAGCTCGACCCGGCCGAGGCCCGCGGCCGCGCTGGGGACGTGAGCCAAGCCGTCGGAAGCCAGCGCATACCGACCTACGCCGACATCGAGGCGCTGCCGCCACACGTGGTGGGGGAGATCCTGGCCGGCGAGCCGGTGGTGAGTCCGCGGCCGGCGGCGCCGCGCGCGGTGACCTGCTCCGCGCTGGGCGCTTTGCTTGGAACGCCCTTTGCGCTTGGAAAAGGGGGGCCGGGAGGTTGGCAGATCCTCCACGAGCCGGAGTTGAGTCTGGATGTGGATCCGCGCTTCGACCCGGTCGTGCCCGACCTGGCCGGGTGGCGGATCGAGGTGATGCCGGACCGGATACAGACGGCCCAATTTCACATCGCGCCGCAGTGGGTCTGCGAGGTGCTGTCGCCGAGCACGCAGCTTCGCGACCGCACGCTGAAGCTCCCGTTCTACGCCCGCGCCACGGTGCAGCACCTCTGGTTCATCGACCCGCTCGGCGAGACCCTCGAGGTCTACGCGCTGGAAGGCGAGCGTTGGGTGGTGGCCGGCATGTACGGTGGCGATGACGTCGTGGCGGCCGAGCCATTCGGCGCTGTCCCGCTCGAGCTCTGCTGGCTCTGGGGCCGCCGGCCGGTCGGGGACGCTGCGCCCTAGAGAGCGGACCGAGCGTTTCCGGGGGATGTGGGGTTGGTCGGGCCGGGCGAGGTCGCGCCGCGGTCGGGGCGCCGTAGGCCGTTCGGGGCCGGGTCTTGCCACGACGTCGACGCGGCTCGTGGCGGGGCCTTGTTCTAGTGGCGGGCCCACGACTGGATGGCTTGCGTTGCATCTTGACGTCGGCAGGATGCGGCATCATGATGCAAGCATGCGTACCACTTTGACGATCGACGACGATTTGCACGCCCTGCTTGAGCAGCGAGCGCGGATGGAGCGTCGGTCGGTCCGGGAGGTCGTCAATGATGCGCTTCGCGAAGCGCTCGTGGGTCGACGGTCATCGAGGCCGTATCGGGTCGAGGTGCATCACGCTCGCTTCATGCCCGGAATCGACCCGGAACGCTTGAACCAGCTCGCCGATGAGCTAGAGGACGACGAGTTCCTCGCGCGGATGGGTCGGTGATTATCCCCGACCTGAACATCCTGCTCTACGCGACGATTTCGGCGTCCGCGCGGCATGAGCGCGCGCGCAGTTGGTGGGAGACCACGCTCTCAGGGGACGCGCCCGTGGGGCTGGTCGCGCCGGTGGTATTTGGCTTCTTGCGGCTGGCGACGAGTCGCCGCGTGTTTGACGCGCCCATGAGCGTCGACGCGGCCGTCGGGCACGTCGAGTCTTGGCTCGCGAGGCCAAACGTCGAATACCTCGCGGGCGGGCCGCGGCAGCTTCAGGTAGCGCTTGCCCTGG
The DNA here is from genome assembly GCA_041389525.1 of Myxococcota bacterium. Taxonomy (GTDB): domain Bacteria; phylum Myxococcota_A; class UBA9042; order PHBI01; family JACKFB01; genus JACKFB01. The sequence goes on from JAWKRR010000010.1 coordinate 8,353, forward strand.
TGCGAGAGGTCGGCGCCGCTGGAAACCTCACGACTGACGTTCAGATCGCGGCCCACGCGCTGTGCGTTCAGGGCACTGTGTACACCCATGACAGCGACTTCGCGCGATTCGAGCGCGTGGCGCGGGTGTATCCACTCCGCGACGCGTGAACTGGCGCGCGACTCCTTCGCGGCTCCTTCGCGACTCCGGCGGCTCGAGGTCGGCCCGTCAAACCACCGCCCGAGATCGGGTGGCGGCGCTTGGAAAATGCCGGGTAGGGCGGGCTGTGCTATGACCCGCGGCGGCTCGGGCAGCCGGAGGAACGCTTGGGGGTGGATGGCTACGGCGACGAGGACATCCGTGTTCTCGAGGGGTTAGAGGCGGTTCGGCTGCGGCCGGGCATGTACATCGGCTCGACGGGGACGCGCGGGCTGCATCACCTCGTCTACGAGATCGTCGACAACGCCGTCGACGAGGCGCTGGCTGGGCACGCCAAGCTCATCGAGGTGCGGCTGGAGCCCGACGACACCGTGGTCGTTCGCGACGACGGGCGCGGCATCCCGACCGGCATCAACGCGGAGACCGGGCGACCGACCGCGGAGGTGGTGTTCACGAAGCTCCACGCCGGCGGCAAGTTCGGCGGCAGCGGCTACAAGGTCTCGGGCGGTCTGCACGGCGTCGGCGCGTCGGTGGTCAACGCCCTGAGCTCGTCGCTCGAGGTCGAGATCTGGCGCGACGGGAAGGCGTTTGCGCAGCGCTACTCGCGCGGCGTGCCCCTGAGCGACCTGACCGAGACCGGCGGGACGCGCAAGCGCGGGACCCAGGTGCGGTTTCGGCCCGACTCGCAGATCTTCCAGGCGACGCGCTTCTCGATCGAGATCCTCGGGAACCGCCTGCGCGAGCTGGCTTTTCTCAACCCCGGGCTGGCGATTCGGCTGGAGGACCAGCGGCCGATGCCCGACGAGGTGCTGGCCGAGGGCGAGGAGGCGGCGGAGCGCTTCGACACGACCTTCGCGTACCCAGGCGGCGTGGGGGATTTCGTCCAGTACCTCAACGAGAACCGGGCGGCCATCCACGACCCCATCGTGTTCCGGGACGTCGCCGGCGACATCGAGGTGGAGATCGGGCTGCAGTACAACGACGGCTACTCCGAGAGCATCGCGAGCTACGTCAACTGCATCAACACCATCGAAGGTGGGCAGCACGAGACGGGCTTCAAGACCGCGCACACCCGGGTGATGAACGAGTACGCGCGGAAGCTCGGGATTTGGAAGAAGAAGGAGAACCTCACCGGCGACGACGTGCGCGAGGGGATGGTCGGGGTCATCAACCTGCGGATGACCAACGTGGAGTTCGAGGGGCAGACCAAGTCGAAGCTTGGCAATCCCGAGGCGCGGGCGGCGGTCGAGGAGGTCACCAGCAAGCATCTGGCTGCGTTTCTGGAGGAGAACCCGAAGGTCGCGAAGCTGCTGCTGGAGACGGCGGCGCGGGCGTCGTCGGCCCGTGACGCGGCGCGGAAGGCGCGGGCGGCCGTCCGCACCGGGAAGTCGTCGAAGACGCGGACCTCGCTGGACGGGAAGCTCACGCGGTGTGCCAGCCGCATCGCCGAGGACAACGAGGTCTTCATCGTCGAGGGCGACTCGGCCGGTGGCAGCGCGAAGCAGGCGCGGGACCGGATTCATCAGGCGATCTTGCCGCTGAAGGGCAAGCCGCTGAACACCGAGAAGGCGACGCTCGCGAAGGTGCTGGCGAATAAGGAGATCCTGGCGATTGTGCAGACCATCGGCGCCGGGATCGGCGGCGAGTTCGACCTGGCCGAGGCGAACTACGGGCGGGTCATCATCCTGGCCGACGCCGACGATGACGGGGCGCACATCCGGTGTTTGCTGCTGACCTTCTTCTACCGGTTCATGAAGGATCTCATCATCTCGGGGCGGGTCTTCATCGCGCAGCCGCCGCTCTTCAAGGTCGAGCGGAAGGTGAAGAAGCGGATCGAGGTGAAGTACTGCTGGTCGCTCGAGGAGATGACCGCGACGACGGAGAAGTGGGGGCGCGGGGCGGTGGTGCAGCGCTTCAAAGGTCTGGGCGAGATGGACCCTGACCAGCTCTGGGACACGACGATGAACCCGGAGACGCGGACGCTTGTGCGCGTGGATCTCGAGGACGCGGCCATCGCGGAGCGGCAGGTGACCGTGCTGATGGGGAGCCGGCCGGAGCTTCGCAAGACGTGGATCGCCGCGAACGTGCGCTTCGGCGAGGACGGCGACGGGCCGGGTCTAGAAGAAGACGATGAAGATATGGCGGACGACGCGATGGCGTCCGGGGATGACGCGGAACTTCAGGAGGCGTCGCCGTGAGTGACGACAAGGGCGGCTCGACCAAGAGCGCCAAGCGTGTGCAGCACATCGGGTTCGCGACGGAGCTGGGCTCGGCCTTCGGGCGCTACGCCGAGAAGGTGATCCTCGACCGCGCGATCCCCGACATCCGCGACGGGCTGAAGCCGGTGCAGCGGCGCATCGTGTACGCGATGTTCGACGCGGGGAACACGGCGGACAAGCCGTACCGCAAGGCCGCGAAGACCGTCGGCGACGTGATGGGCAACTACCACCCGCACGGCGACTCGGCGATCTACGAGGCCCTGGTGCGCATGGCGCAGCCCTGGAAGATGCGCTACCCGCTCATCGATGGGCACGGGAACTTCGGGTCCATGGACGACGACCCGCCCGCCGCCATGCGTTACACCGAGGCGCGGCTGAGCCCCATCGCCGAAGAGTTCATGCGGGACCTCGGCAAGGACACGGTCGCGTGGAAGCCGAACTTCGACGAGAAGACCCTCGAGCCCGTGGTGCTGCCCAGCGGGTTTCTGAACCTGCTGGTCAATGGCACCAGCGGCGTGTCGGCCGGCTTCGCGACGGATATCCCGAGCCACAACCTGGGCGAGGTGATGGACGCGGCGCTGGCGCTGCTGCGTGACCCGACGCTGACGACGAAGAAGCTGATGGGCTACGTGAAGGGCCCGGACTTCCCGACCGGCGGCATCCTGATGGGGGCGGCGGGGCTCGAGGACGCGTACGAGACGGGGCGCGGGAAGGTCGTGCTGCGGGCGCGCCACACGGTGGAGCGGCAGCGGGACGGCAAGGATCTGCTGGTCTTCGGCGAGATCCCCTACAACGTCATCAAGAGCGAGCTTGTGCGGCAGCTCGATTCGCTGCGGCTCGACAAGGAAGTGCAGGGGGTGCTGGACGTCCGCGATGAGAGCGACCGCGAGGGGTTGCGCATCGTGGTGGAGCTGTCGAGGCAGGCGGACACCGACGGGGTGCTCGCGTACCTGCTGAAGAAGACGGACCTCCAGATCAACTACCACTTCAACATGGTGACCATCGCGCGGAACACGCCGCGGCAGGTGGGGTTGCTGCCGATTTTGCGGGCCTTTGTCGAGCATCGCCGGGAGGTGGTGCGGCGCCGCAGTCGCTTCGACCTGGACCGGGCCGATGTGCGGTTGCACGAGGTCGAGGGGCTCATCCGCGCCGTCGACATGCTCGACGAGATCATCCGGCGGATTCGGGCCTCCAACGACCGGCCGGAGGCGCGGGAGGCCATCTGCGACCTGGGGTTCACGGTCGAGCAGGCCGAGGCGATCCTCGAGCTGCGGCTGGCGCGGCTGACGAATCTGCAGCTGGTGTTGCTGACCGACGAGCGGGACCAGCTGCTGGGGCTCATCAGCACGCTGGAGGCGATCCTGGCGGACCCGGCCGTGTGCGACAAGGTGGTCGCCGACGAGCTGAAGTCGGTGCGCGACCGGTACGCCGACGCGCGGCGGACGACGATTCAGGACGAGGTCGAGCGGCTGGAGGTGGCCCTCGAGGTGGTCGTGAAGCCCCAGGACGTGGTCGTCGGGGTGACCGACCAGGGCTACGTGAAGCGGGCGTCGCTGGCGTCGTTTCAGGCGTCGGGCGGCGACCGCAAGAAGAGCGGGGTGCGGCCGGGCGACCGGATGCACGAGGTGGTGCTGACGAACACGACGCACACGGTGCTGGTGCTGAGCGCTAGCGGGCAGTGTTACCCGTTGCCGGTGCACCAGATCCCCGAGCAGAAGTGGGCGGATGTCGGCACGGCGCTGGTGAACATCTGCGGCATCGACAAGGACGACCCGGTGGTCGGCGTCATCTCGCGGTCGGACTTCCCGGAAGACCGGTATTTCCTGATGGTGACGGAGAGCGGGTCGGTGAAAGCGACGCCGATGAGCGAGTTCGCGAGCTCGCGCTCGACGGGGCTGGTGGCCATCAAGCTGGCCGACGGCGACAGGCTGTCGCGGGTGATGGAGACCGACGGAGCGGGCGAACTGATCCTGATGACCACCTATGGTCGCGGGATTCGATTTGGCGTCGATGAGGTCAGCGTGCAGGGGCGTTCGGCGCGCGGCGTCGCGGGGATGCGCACCGACAAGGACGACGCGGTGCAGGACGTCGTGCTGGTGCCCGAGCCCAGCGATGAGCTGCTCTGCGCGGTGTTCACCGAGTCCGGGAAGGCGAAGCTGACGCCGCTGTCGGATTTCCCGAAGCAGAAACGCGGCGGCAAGGGCGTGCGCGTCATCGTGGCGCGGTCGAAGGCGCCGCATCGGTGCTCGTCGATCCACGTGTGCGTGACCGAGGACAGCTTCGAGGTGGTCGACACCCAGGGGCTGGAGCACCCGGTGGACGCGATTCGGATTCCGATCACGCGGCGCGACGGCAACGCGTGGACGATGGTGAACCTCAAGGACGGGGCGCTGGTGGCCCTGGTCGAGCACCGGCCCGTGCTGCCGCCGACGGACGAGGTGGCCGTGGTCGCCGCGCCGGACGACGAGCAGGATTAGGGGATCGGGGGCGCCGCGCGGGGTGACGGGCGCGGCGCGGCGAGAGGGTGGGGCATCGGGGGACGCGGCGGCGGGCTCCGCGGGGCAGACTGCCTCGCGCATCGCCCCCCACGCCGCGCACCCTGTCTCGCGATTCGCCTGATACCACCTGGGTGAATCCCGTGTCGGGCTGCGCTGGCACGGCCGGTGCAATCGCAGCCAGCGCGACTCTAACCGCATGAGCCGCACCGGGCCGATCCGTCCGGTGTGTGCCCAGGAGGGAACGACCATGAGAACTACGATTGTAGCCACGCTGCTGCTCGCCGGAGCGTCGATGGGGGCATGCGCCACCACGGCGGTGTCTTCGGAGCGCTCCGCAGCGCCACGGGCGGCGATCTCCGCCGCTGAAGAGGCCGGCGCTGAAGAGATTCCGGACGCGCGGCTTCACCTGAAGATGGCCAAGGACCAGATCGCTAGCGCCGAGCAGGCCCTCAGCAAGGGCAAGTCGGACAAGGCGAAGCGATTGCTGGAGCGCGCGACGGCCGACGCCGAGCTGGCCCTCGAGTTGGCCCGACTGGAGTCCACGCGAGCCCACGCCAAGGAAGCGTGGCGCGAGGTCAAGGAGCTTGAGAGCCAGACCCAGCCCACCACGAAGCCCTAGACCCCGCGCAATCTGAGGAGGAGGACACAGCATGAAATCGACAATCACATTGTTTGGCAGCTTGGCCGGAATGGCCGCGGCTGCATCATTGCTCGCCTGCGCGGCGACAGCCCCCCACGAGCTGACCGAGGCGCGAGCGGCGTACATGCAAGCGGAGGCCGGGCCGGCGGCGACCTACGCCCCCGACGACCTCTTGGTCGCGAAGCAGGCGCTGCAGGAGGCCGAGAAGGCGTTCGCCGACAAGGGCGCCGGGCTGGTGACCAAGGACACGTCGTACGTGGCGAAGCGCAAGGCCGAGAAGGCGACGCTCATCGCGGAGCGACTGCAGGAGGAGAAGCGCGTCGCGGAGGCCACCCAGGCCCAGCTTGAGGTCGGCAAGCGCGCCGCCGGGAAGCTGGGGCAGACTCGGGGACAGCTCGCCGAGCAGTCGACGGCGTTGAGCGAGGCGCGGACGGAGGCGGACGCCGAGCGCGCGAAGCGGCTGCAGGCCGAGGCCGAGGCGAAGCGAGCGACCGACGCGCTGAAGAAGTGGGCGCAGGTCATCGAGGACGAGCGCGGCCTGGTGATCACGCTGTCGTCGGGGATCCTGTTTGAGACCAACAAGTCCGAGCTTCGGGCCGCGTCATTGGCGCGGCTGGACGAGGTCGCTGCGCTGCTCAACCAGAGCCCGGAGCGAAACGTGCGCGTCGAGGGATTCACCGATTCCCGAGGCTCCGACAGCACCAATCGCACCCTGAGCTTGGCCCGGGCCGAGGCGGTCCGCGCGTATCTGGTCAGCCGCAGCGTCGAGCCGTCACGCATCTCGGCGGTCGGGTTCGGCGAGGAGCGACCGGTCGCCAGCAACGACTCGGTCGAGGGCCGGGCGAACAACCGCCGCGTGGAGATCGTGCTGACTCCCCTGGTGATTCAGGGCGAGTAAGGCACCGATACGTCGACCCTCCGGGCGTTGACCTCACTCGCAGCGGCGCGTGTCGAGGTCGCGTCCGGGGGGGCGGCGTCTTCGATGGGGCGCTCGCCACCGCGACTCGCGGTGGGCGGGCGCGCGCCGTTTGGAGCGCCGGCCGCGAGGTCGGCGGCGAGGAGCAACGCCGCGAGGCGGACGGGCACGCTGCGCCGGTACGCCGGGTCGCCATGGTCGAGAGCGCCGACCGGATGAGAGAAGCCCAGGACGTGCAGGGTCTCGTGGACCAACGTGGCCGCGAGCTCGCGCGCAGACGCTTCGCTGCGCAGATAGGTCCGCTGAAACACGACGACGTCTGCGCCTTCGGGCGCGTAGGCGCGCAAGCCGTCGAGCGCGCTCAGAGCGCGGCAGGTGTCGCCGTGGCCGTCGTCGAGGACCAGGACGGCGACCTGGCGGCGGCTGGTGACCAGCTGGACGAGGGCCTCGGAGCCGGCGGCGGGGTCGCGCACCCAGGCGTCCGCGCTGCGCCGGACCCAATCCCGGGGTTCGAGGACGTGGCGCGCGAACTCCGGTGAGTCGAGGGCGCGCGAGGCCAGGGCGGCGGCGTCCTCCAGGCGGGCGCGCTCGGTGGGGTCGGCTGGGGCGAGGCGGCACCCGCGGCGCGCCACCCACGCGACCTCGCCCGCCAAGGGGGGCGAGGAGAGGGCCGTGGAGGCCGGGAAGTGCAGGTGGACGCCGGCCACGCGTGGAGTCGCCCGTGCGACGTCGGGGGCCGCGAGACCGAAGGCGACCGCCATGAACAGGAATCGGTGGAGATGCACGCCGGCTCCCGGCCGCGCGAGTTGGCGACCACTGCACCCTTTTTACGGGAGCTTTCCGGGGCAAATCACGGGAGCGGGCGGTTTTTCCTTGGTCGGTTGTAAGTAAGTGCTTACTCTCGACCCATGCCTGAGCAGCGCCGCAGCACCGAGTCCCGCCAAGCCGAGTTGACCGACGCGGCGCTGCACATTATCGCCACCCGCGGGATCACCGCGCTGAGCACGCGCAGCTTGGCTGAGGCGGTCGGGCTGAGCAGCGGCGCGATTTTCCGGCACTTCGCCTCCATCGACGCGCTGCTCGGGGCCGTCGTGGGGCGGGTCGAGGGCGTGCTGGAGGCCAGCTATCCGCCACCGGGGCTCCGCGGCCGCGCGGGGCTGACGCACTTCGTCGACGCGCGAAGCACGGCGGTGGGCGCGCAGCTTGGGATCCTGCGGCTGGTGCTGTCGGAGCAGTTCATCCTGGCGCTGCCGGACGCGGGTCGCGAGCGCCTCGCGGCGTGCGTGCGCAAGTCCCGGGCCTTCATCGAGGCCTGCCTCCGAGAAGGGCAGGGCGCCGGCGAGTTCCGTGACGACGTCGACGCCGGGGCCCTGGCAGCCATCGTCATGGGGACCATTCAGATGCTGGCGTTCTCGAAAGCCAGCGGAGACGAGCGCGAGGCTGACTCCCGAAGAGTTCGGGCGGGGCTGTTCGCGCTGCTGAGCGCTCCGGCGGCCCCAGCGGCGGCCGGCACGCGCGAAAGGTGAGGTGATATCGTGATCAACGGAACTCGTGTCGTGTACGGGGTGGCCGCGCTGGCCCTGGCGCTGGCGTCTGCGGCCTGTGGGACCACCGGGTCGGCGGTCGGGAGCGACAATGCACCAGCCGCGGCGACCACGATGGAATTTGCCCTGCCCGCGGTGAGCGACTCCGACAAGCCGCTGGAGGCGAAGGTCGTCGTGGACGCCCCGGCGGCCAAGATCGCGACGGTCGTGTTGCGCAAGGGCACGTTGATGCCCGAGCACCACTCGCCCGTCGCCGCCACCATCGTCGCGCTGTCGGGCTCCGGGACCGTCGTCAGCGGCACCCAGCGCCTGCGAATCGACGCCGGCCACGCGGTGCTCCTCGCCCCGGGCGCGCCTCACTCGGTCGAACCCGACCCAGGCACCGATCTCGTCCTCCTCGTGCACCACCTGGGCCGCGCGCACGGGGAACACGAATGAAGACCGGCCGCTACAACGTGGGCGTGGGCCTGATCGTGATGGCGGGCTTCATGTTCTACGGGTTCTTGCTCATCTACCTGCGCGACTTCGCGCCGGACAAGGAGGCGTGGATCGCCAGCTACAGCGTCGGCGCGCACTTCGAGTCACGGCTGGCCCACGTGCACGGCAACCTGTTCGCGCTGCTGAACTTGGTGCTGGGCTTCGTGCTCGCGCGATTGGCGGGTGCCTCCGACGGCTGGCGCAGCGCCACGGCGTGGATGGGCTTGGCGGGCTTGCTGATGCCGCTCGGCATCCTGGGCGAGGTCTATCTCGGGCTGTCGCCGGTCTTCGTTCTGCTCGGCGCGGCCGCGATGATCGGCGCGGTCATCTCCAGCGGAGTCATGGCGCTCAAGCACTGGGCCGAGACGCCTCTGAGGGCCTGAGGCGTCGCCCGCGCTGCGCTGCGTCAGTCGAAGACCAGGTGCAGGGCGCGGGCGATGTCGCTGGCCTTCTCGAAGCGGTCGGCCGGCAGCTTCGCCAGCGCGCGATTGACGATGTCGCGGAAGCCTCGGGGCAGGCCGGGGGCGACCGCGAGGGGGTCGGGGATCGCGCCGAAGCGGTGCTTGTTGAGGATATCGCCGTCCCAGTAAGGCCAGCTCCCCACGACGATGCGGTAGACCATGACGCCCAGCGCGTAGATGTCGGTGCGGTGGTCGATGGAGGCGCCCTCGATCTGCTCGGGCGACATGTAGAGCGGCGTCCCGGTCACGACCAGCGTGCGGTCGGGTGAGCCCTGCATGGCGCGCGCCAAGCCGAAGTCCATCAACTTCACCTGATCCAGCGAGTTGATCATGACGTTCTCGAGCTTCACGTCGCGGTGGATGACGCCGCGTTCGTGCGCGAAATCGAGCGCCCGGGACAGGCCGTCGACGATGGGCAGCAGCTCCTTGACCGTGAGCGAGCTTGCGTCGCGCGCGAGGCGGTCGGCGAGGCTCTCGCCCTCGATGAGCTCCATCGCGATGTAGGGGCGCCCGTCGATGATCCCCATGTCGTAGATCGTGACGATGTTGGGGTGGGTCAGCTGGGCCGCCGTCTGGGCCTCGCGCATGAAGAACTTCACAGCCATCTCGCTCGACAGCGCGGTCTGGCCGATCATCTTGATGGCGAGCTTGCGCCCCAGCATCCGGTCGACGGCGCGGTAGATGACCCCGTTCCCGCCTTCGCCGATGCGGGCGATGAACTCGTAGCGCTGGTGGCTGGGGAGGCCGAGCAAGGGCGTCAGGCTTTCGTCCAGGCCGGGAGCGGGCGGGCGACCCGGGGCTTGGGGGCGCTCCATGGCCTGCAGGCGCTCGAGGAGCTCCGGGGTCATCAACCCCAGGTGCTCCAGGCTGGCGAGCCGGTTCTGGGCCTCAGCCTGGCGCCCGCGCTTGATGAGGGCGTCCGCCAATCGCACGGTCCACAGCCGCAGCTCCGCGTCGATGGGGCCGCTCTTGCTGCGGCGGTCGACGATCTCGGCCAAGATCGGCAGAGCCTCGGCGCTCTTGCCGGCGCGGCCGTAGAGCTCGAAGAGGAGCAGGCGCGCCTCGTCGTAGCGCGCGTCCGTCGGCGGGACGCGCAAGAGCAGCTCGCTGGCGCGGTCGGGCGCACCGCTCTGCAGGTGGATCCGCGCCAGGGTGACCCAGTCCTTGCCCGCGGTCAGCAGAGCCACGGCCTGATCGACCTTCCCCGCCCGGTAGAACGCGTGCGCCGCCTCGCTGTGTCGCCCCAGGCGCGCCAGCGCGTCGGCCGCGTCGTCGAACTGGCCGGCTTGACCAAGCAGCGCCGCGCCGGTCTCCAGCTGGCCCAGGGCGATGAGCAGTCGCCCCGCGTGGCCGGGCTCACCGGCGCGCGTCCAGGCGTCGGCTGCGGCCTCGCAATCCCCAAGCCCCTCAAGCAGCGTCGCCGCCTCCGACCAGCGCCCGTCCGCGGCGCACAGGCGGGCTCTGGCGCGCGCCGCGTCTTCGGTGCGGCCCATGCGCCCGAGCAGCGCGATGACCCGGTCCATTCGGTCTAGGCTCTGCCAGCAATCAAGCGCCCGCTCGAGATCCCCGCCTCTTCGAAGAGCGGCGCGGCGGACTCAGCGCGGTCGGCGGCCAAGAAGGCCTCGGCGGCTTCGGACGCCAGCCCGGCGTCCTTGAGCACCAGCGCGGCCATCGGCAGGTCGCCGAGGGTCAAATATACCGAGGCGGCGCCTCGCATATCGCCCGCCCGCTCGTAGAGCTTGGCCGCCTGATCGGTGTTGCCGCGCCACGCCTCGAGCCGCGCCGCCTCGGCCACGCGCCCCTGCTCCAACAGGGCGGGCACGGCCAGGTCGTAGCGCCCCGTGGCGATGTGCGTGAGCAGCGCGCGCTCGCCCCCCGCGTTGGCGTTGGCTCGGCGCCGCCAAATCACGGCCGCGACCGCGGCCAACGCCGCGGCAAGCACGAGTGCGACTAGAACAGCGGGGAGCATGGCTTCTCGATCGCCTCTCGGCACGCGCGGGGCGGCGGACCTTGCGGAGTGCCGGGAACGCGCGGGCTTGGCGCGTTGCGCGAAGGGCGGTAGTGTAACGGCCGCCGCGCGAGGCGGTCAACGAAGCTGCGCCAGCCCGTTATGCGCATCGTGAACATCGCCCTGGACGCAGACGCCGCGCGGCGCGGCCTCAGCCCGCTCCTCGATCGGCTGGCGCGCGAGCTTGCCCCGACGGACGAGCCGCGCGTGGTGTTCCTGCCACCTCTGGCGGCCACGATGGCGGCGCTGGGTCCGCGGGGCACGGGGCGCGGGTTGTCTGGGTCGGCGCGCGCGGCCTCCTGGCACAGACCGGGGCGCGCGGCGCTTGTGCGCTTGGCCTACCCCGGCGTCCACGGCCGCCGACTCGACTGGTTGGCCCTCCACGACCGCACCCACCGCGCGCTCCGGGACGCGCCGGCGACGCTGGCCTCGCGCCTCGGGGCCACGGTGGTCGCCGGCACCGCCGTCCTCGCCCACCCGCGCGTCCACTGGGAGGACTGGCCCGACTCGCGCTCGCTCTTTCACGCGGCCTGGGTGCTGGGGCCTGATGGCGAGCCGCGCTGCGTGGTGCGCCATCCGCGGCCAGGCTGGGACGTGCTGCGCGACGTGCCCGTGGACCCCACCGTGGAGGCCGCCTCGGAGCCGCTGCACACCGACCTCGGCGCCTTCTCAGTGCACTGGGATGACCGCCGCGACAGCGCCCCCCAGGGGCCGGTGATCTGGGCACCCCGCGCCTGGGCGAGCGTGTCTGCGGACCAGGCGGTGCCGTGGGAATCGAGGCCGAGCCGGCGCCTCCGAGGGGAGGCGAGCGTGCTGGTGCGCTCATGTCTCAGCGGACGTCTGGGCGCTCGGCTCACGGGCCGGTCGCTCATCGCGGTGCGCGGCGCGGACGGTCAGATCGACCTGACTTTTACGCCCGAACCCACCGACGGGATGGCGTGGGCCGAGGTCCGCGTTGCAGACTTGCAGACCCAGCAAGTTCACCGTGAGGATGAGGGCGGCGGCGGCTCATGAAACGCAATTTCGGCATCTGGTTTCTCACGGTCGCGTCGATTCTGCCCCTGGTTTGGGTGGGGCTCACGATGCCGATCGCGGCGGGCGGGCGGGCGATGGTCCTCTTCGCCGGGGCGCTGGTGACGGACGCGGCGCTGCTGCACCTCGCGTGGCGCGCCCACCGCGCGGGCACCTTGACGCCCAATCACTGCCGCACCTGCGACCACCCGATGGTGCACACGCGGCCCGGCGAGATTCGGCCGCCCAGCGGCAGCGGTACGCGGACCGCCATCGCGTGGCGTTGCCGGCATTGCGGTCGTCTGGCCTGATAGGCGCCATGAGCGACGCCCCCCGCGCGACCCTTACCGCCGCCGAGTTGACCGCCTACCAGCGCATCCGCGACCTGGTGGCGCAGGCCGCGTTGTCGATGATCGACTTCGCCAACCACAAGCCGGCCAACCGCGCGCAGAAGCCCAAGGTGGGCGGCCATCAGGCCTCGTGCATGTCGTCGGTGGACCTGCTCTGCGCGCTCTACCTGCACGTGCTGCGGCCGGCGGACCGCGTGTGCGTCAAGCCCCACGCGGCGCCCGTGCTCTATGCGCTGGCTCATCTGTGCGACGTGGTGGAAACCGACGCCCTGGACACGCTGCGCGAGTTCGGAGGCCTTCAACCCTACCCGACCAGCTCGAAGAACCCGCGCTGGGTCGACTACACCTCGTCCAGCGAGGCGTTGGGCCCCGCCGCGACGATCTACGACGCCTACGGGGCGATCCACGAGCACCGCGCCCTCGGGCGGCCCGACGCGGCGGCGCCGGTCTTCTACGCGCACCTCGGCGACGGCGAGCTCACCGAGGGGCAGATCGACGAGAGCCTGTACGACGCCGGGCGTTGGCGCCTGGACAACCTCGTGTGGATCGTCGACATGAACCGGCAGAGCCTCGACCGGGTGATGGACGACTCGGGGCGCCTGGACCGCTGGGTGGAGGCGAAGTTCCGCGCTCAAGACTGGGAGGTCATCTCGGTGCCCTTCGGCGCGCGGGCCCTCGAGCTCTTCGCGTTGCCGGGCTGCGAGGGGCTGCGCGAGGGTTTTGAGCGCCTCGACGACGTGCTCTGGCACCCGCTCTTGCTGCTTCGGGGGGCTGCACTTCGCTTCGCCCTCGGCGCGGACGGCCCGCGGCCCGAGGGGGCGCTCGGCGAGCTGGCGGCGGCGATTCGCGGGGCCTTGGGCATCAGCGCGCGGGCGCGAAAGGCGCTGACGCGCGCGCTCGCGACCCGAGACGACGCCTGGCTCGAGGCGGCGGTCGGCCACCTGGGCGGTCACGATTTACCAGCTCTCATCGAGGCGTTTTGCGCGGCGAGGGCGGTCCGGGGACGCCCGGCGGTCATCGTCGCGCACACGGTGAAGGGCTATCAGACCTCCCAAGCGGCGCACCCCGAGAACCACGGGGCCCTGCTGCCTGAGGACGAGGTGGCGGGCTGGGGTGCGTCGCGCGGAGTGGCGGCGGGGGCGCGCTATCCGCGGCCCGCGGCGGGTTCGGCGGAGGCGCTGCACCTGGCGCGCGTGCGGGAGCGCTTCGTGACGGCCGCCGAGCCGCTGTGGGCGGAGGCGCCGGCGGAGGCCGCGCGGGCGGCGCTGGCCGAGGTGAAGGTCCCCGGCCGTCGGGTGACCTCGTCGGGAGAGGCCTTTCAGAGCCTCAACTTGGCGTTGCTGCGCTCGGACGTGGCGCCGTGGATGCAGTTCTGCGCGCCCGACGTCGGACACACGACCCACCTGGGGCCGGTGATTCGCCAGACCGGCGTCTTCGCGCCGCGCGACCTGCCCGACGTGTACGCGTTCTTGCGGGAGGCGCAGCAGACCAGCTTTGACTTTCACCCCAGCCCGACCGGGCAGTTTCACGCGCTCGGCATCGCCGAGGGGAACGCGATGCTCTGGGCTTACGCCTTCGGCCGGCGCCGCCTGCGGGGCGAGGCGCGAACGCCGCTGCTGCCTGTCGTGACGGTCTATGACAAGTTCTTCGAGCGGGCGTTCAACCAGCTGGATTACGCGGTCTACGCCGGCGCGCGCTTCGTCGCGGTCGGTGTCCCCAGCGGCAGCGGGTTGTCGCGGGAGACCGCCACCCACCAGAGCCTCCAGACGCCGCGGATGATGATGGATCTACCGGGGATCGTGGCCTTCGAGCCGGCCTTCGCGGCCGACGTCGAGGCGGTGTATCTGCATGCGCTGGGGCAGCTCTGGGACGAGGCGGGCGAGGCGGTCTACCTGCGCTTGTCCACGCAGCCGCTCGAGCAGCCTGATGAGCTGCCGCCCGACCACGCGGCCGCGGCGATCCGGGGGGCCTGGTGGCTGGTCGGGCAAGACGACCGCCGCCGGCGCGAGGGCCCCAACGTGCTCTTCATCGCGAGCGGGCGAAAGCTGCGCGAGGTGCGTATGGCCGCGGCGCAGCTCGACGACGGCCACGGCATCGGCAGCCGGATCCTCAACGTGACCAGCTACGAGCGGCTGTGGCGCGACTGGGACGCCTTCTCGCGGGATCCCGACGCCTGGGATGACCCGGAGCGCAGCTACGCGCTGGCCGATCTCTTCGATGACGCCTCGCTAAACCTGCCGCTGATCATCGTGGGCGACCATGTGGCCAGCGTCGCCGAGTGGCTGCCCGGCGCCCTTCAGCGGGTGCGCGGGCATCGATTCCTAGGGCCGCGCGCCAACGGGATGGCGGGCGATCTCGACAGCCTCGACCGCTTCCACGGCATGGGGGTCGAGGACATCGTGGCCGCGGCGCGCGCTGAGTTGGCGTGGCGGGCGGCGCCGACGGATCATCGATCCGCTAGACGCTCCTAGACCGTTGGCGCCTCGGTGCCGTCGAACCACGGGGGCGCGCCTGGGCGTTGCCAGGACGCCGCGATGCGCGCCAGGGCGGCCCGCAGCGGGGCGGCTTCAGCGTGCAGGCCGGCCAAGGACAGGTGGTGCGCGCGAAGGGCGACGGTGTCCAGCGCGTTCGGGGCGTGGTCGCCCAACCAGGCGGCGGTCTGGGCGTGGGCGCGCTGGCGGGCTTCGGGCGCGGCGCGGCGGTAGAGCGCGTCTTGCAGCTCGTTGTGCCGGAACGCGAACTCGGCGTGCCCGCGGACGCGGCTGGCGGGCTGGGGGACGACCACCTCACGGTCGGCCAAGACGCTGAGGGCCTCGGCGCAGGGCGAGCCGACGATGGCCGCGAGTTGGTCGGTCCAGAAGTGGCGGCCGCAGAGGGCGGCGAGGCCGGCGACGCGGGCGGCCTCCGGGTCGAGGCCGTCGAGGCCGGCGAGGACGGCGTCGGCGGGGCTGAGCGACTCGAGGCTGGGCACGTCACCCGACGCGGAGCCGCCCAGGTTTTTCGTCGCGAGGCTCCACTGATGGTCCTCCCACAGCGCGCGCCCGGTCGTCATGAGCAGGCGCGTGAGCTCGACGACGTGAAACGGGTTTCCCGCGGCCTTGCGATGGATCAGCTCCACAAGCGCCGGGGCGACCGGGCCGCGCAGGAGAATCGAGAGGTGGTGTCGGACGCCCTCGAGGTCGAGGGGGCGCAGACTGAGCAGCTGGTTGAACCCCATCGCGTTGGAGGTGCCGCGGGCGAAGGCGACGGTGAAGACGGGCAGGTGGACCAGCATCCGGGCGAGGTGGCGGAAGAGGTGGGCGCTGAGGCGGTCGACGTGGTCGGCGCCGCGGATGCTGAGCACCAGCGGGCGTTCGCGGGCCGAGGTCGCGAGGATCTCCGCGAGCGCTTCGGCGACCGCGTCCAGCGGCGGCGGCGGGCCCTCGTCGAAGTCGCCGCCGAGGCCGGGGAGGGCGGTGACGAGTGTCGCCAAATGAGCAGCCCGCGCCTGATCATTTGCGAGCGGGCCTTGCTCGGTGAGGGCGTCGAAGACCGCGGTGCGGACGGCGTCGCGGACCTGCTCGGTCGGCAGGTCGGCGCGCACGCCGAACCGGTGGCGGATGGCGCTGCTGATGGCGAAGAAGGGCACGTCGCGGTGCAGCGCCGACACGCGGGTGAAGGAGAAAAAGATCCCTTCGGGCAGGCCGTTGAAGAAGCGATCCAGCTCGACGACGAGCCGGCCCTTGCCGATCCCCGCCTCGCCGGAGACGAGGATGCCGTGGAGGCGCCGCTCGTTGACCGTCGAGTAGAAGGCTTGCTCGATGGCGAGCAGCGCGTCGGCGTGGCCGACCAGGGGGATCGACGCGGACCAGGGTTCGAGGGTGACGAGGATCTGGCGGCTCTCGCCCGGGCTGAGGACCACGGGGAAGCGCGCCTCGCGGAAGCCGGGCAGCACGCCGCTGACGAGGTAGCTTCCCGGGCGCAGCACCACGGCCTCGCAGGGCGCCATCCCCGCCTCGAGCGAGGTCTGGCCCACCTGCTGGCCGTCGGGGTCGAGGGCCTCGACCTCCATGATGCGGATGCTGGCGCCCTCGGGGTAGCTGCGCACGGCGAGGTTTGCCGGCGTCTCGATGCCCAGGCGGCGCCATGTCCCGCGGGCGAGGTCTCCGTAGAGCACCATGGTGGCGCCGTCGCCGCGGCGCCGCGCGTCCTCGGCTTGGCTGGCGTAGAGACGGGCGAGGCCGCTGGTGCTCAGGTGGTCCGACGGCGCGTGGGCGAGGGCCTTCTGAAACCGAGCCACCGCCTCAGCGAAAGCGCGCGCCTCGGCCAGCTCGAGCCGCTCCATCTCCAGGCGCCGCTCCCACGCGGCACGCCGCACGGGCAAGGAGTCGAAGGGCGTCGAGGTGCGGCTGTCCACGCGCACGCGCTCCTCGATGGCGCGCACCTCCTCGCGGAGCCGGTAGTAGCGCTCGGCTGTCGCCTCGGCGAGCCGGGTCTTGGCCCGGGCCAACTCGGCGATCCGCTCGTGCTCTTTGCGACCCTCGAGCCACGCCTCGATCTGGTTCCAAAGCTCGACGGCGCTGGGGCAGCGCGCCTCACGGTCTCGCTCCAGCGCCCACATGCAGATGCGCTCGAGCTCAGGCGCGATCTCGCGTTCAGGCGCGCGTTGCCGCGGCTTGGGGATCGGCCGCGCGCGAGCAGACTCGAGCGCGGCGTCATCGGCCGGGACGTCGAAGGGGAGGCGCAGGGTCAGGATTTGATAGAGCAAGACGCCGAGTGAGTACACGTCGCTGCGGCGGTCCAAGAGCGCAGTCTCGCCGCGCGCTTGCTCCGGCGACATGAAGTGCGGCGTGCCCGCGACCGTCCCTGGCACCTCGGGCGCGCCGGCGAAGAGGCCCGGGTCGTCCTTGCTGGTGGGCAGCACCCGCGCGACGCCCCAGTCCATGATCTGCACCTCGCCGTACGCGCCGATCAGGATGTTGTCGGGCTTCAGGTCGCGGTGGATCACGCCGCGGTCGTGGGCGTACTCGACGGCGAGGCAGATGCCGCGGAAGTAGTGCAGCAGTTGGCTCAGGGTGTAGTTGCGGACGGAGAAGTCGCGGCCCAGGCGTAGCTGCTCGAGGACGTCTGCCAGGGAGAGATCGCTGAGCAGCCGCATGGTGTAGTAGGGGCGCCCGTCTTCAAGGGTGCCGATGCTGTGGACCGGCACGATGTGCGGGTGCTCGAGCTGGCCGGTGATGCGCGCCTCAAAGAGCAGCGCCTGGACCATGGTCTCGTCGTCGGCGCAGTCGGGGCGAAGGGTCTTGAGCGCCACCACGCGGCCGAGATCGATGTCTTTGGCTGCGAGGACCACGCCCATACCGCCCTCGCCAAGCTGGGCGCCGAGCAGCAGGTGGCCGTCGCGGCGGGCCAGTCGCGTGTCGAAGTGGTGCTCTCCGGGGAGCTGGGGCGGCGCGACGGAGGCGTCGAGGCCGACGGCGCTGGGTGAGGGCGCCCGGGCTGCGGGTGGGTCCGACGGGGGCGACGAGCGCGGGACGGTCACCCGCGGCGTGGGGTGGTCCGCGCGGCGTTCGTCGGGCGCTCTGGGCTCGGGCGTGGCGCGACCCGCCGGGCGCCCGTGCCGCACCGCGGTGACCGCCATCGACGCGGGGTCGGGGGTGCCGGGCGGCCCGTCGAGTTCGATGCTGCGTTGGTCCGGGCCACCCATGCCGGCACACTAAACCGCGCGTTCTGCTCTGGCTACGACGGCCGACGCCGCGTTGGTACCCAGACGCGCCGGACCGGTCTGGGCGACCGTTTTAGCGGGTCACACGCGGGAGGATCGGGCCCAGCGGCTCGGGGTCGCCGTAGGGCTGCCGGCCGACGCTCTTGGGCCACAGCTTCTTGAAGTCTTCGTACGTCTCGGCGCCCACGGCTGGGGACTTCCAGGACTTGTGAGCGTCGAACCACGCCTCGCGATCCGAGCTGAGCGCCTTGGTCGTGAGCCCGCAGGTCTCGCAGAAGAACACGACGCCGCTCGGCACGCGCATCGTGGTCTGGAAGATGACCTCGCGCTCGATGTCATCCCCGTCGCACCGGGGGCAGCAGCCTTCGTGAGCGTGGGCGGTCTCAGGCATGGCGATTTCCTCAGGTCGAAGCGATTCGCACGCTGCCCCGCGCGTGGGGGAGCGTCAAGTGCCAGGAATTCAGGACAGATGCAGGCCCGGCGCGGGGAAGCCGGCGCAGAGATCGCGGACGGCGTCGGCGATGCGGTCCAGCGCTGCGCCGTCGTCGGGGGCTGAGGCCACCGCGCCCATCCAGCGCGCGATCTGCCCCATCTCGCCCTCTGCGAAGCCGCGGCTGGTCACCGCGGCGGTCCCCAGCCGAATCCCGCTGGGATCCATCGGCGGGCGCGGGTCGAAGGGGATGTTGTTGTAGTTGGCGACGAGGCCGGCGCGCGCCATCGCCTGAGCCAGGGGCTTGCCGGTGGTGCCGCGGGGCGTGACGTCGATGAGGACCAGGTGGTTGTCGGAGCCGCCGGTGACGACCCCGAAGCCCTCCGCCTCGAGCGCGGTCGCGAAAGCCCGCGAGTTCTTTACGATTTGCGCGGAGTAGTCGCGGAAGGACGGGCGGGCGGCCTCGGTCAGCGCGACGGCGAGCGCGGCGGTCGTGTGGTTGTGAGGCCCGCCCTGCAGCCCGGGGAACACGGCGCGGTCGATGGCCTTCTTGTGCGCGTCTTTGCAGAGCAGCATGCCGCCGCGAGGGCCGCGGAGGGTCTTGTGCGTGGTCGTCGAGACGACGTCGGCCAGGGGCACGGGGCTGGGGTGCGCGCCGCCGGCGACCAACCCGGCGATGTGCGCCATGTCGGCGAGCAGGTAGGCGCCGACGTCGTCCGCGATGGCGCGGAACCGGGCGAAGTCGATGATGCGCGGATACGCGGTGGCGCCGCAGACGATGATGCGCGGGCGGTGCTCGCGCGCGAGGCGCTCGACCTCGTCGTAGTCGATGAGCCCGGTGTCGCGGCAGACGCCGTACTGCACTGGGTTCCAGAAGCGGCCGGTGGCCGAGACCTTCCAGCCGTGGGTGAGGTGCCCGCCCGCCGTCAGAGACATGCCGAGGATGGTGTCGCCGGGCTCCAGCAGCGCGGTGTAGACCGCGAGGTTGGCGGGGCTTCCTGAGTAGGGCTGGACGTTGGCGTGGTCGGCCCCGAAGAGCGAGCAGGCCCGCTCGACCGCGAGCCGCTCGATGCCGTCGATATTGACCTGGCCCTCGTAGTAGCGACGCCCGGCGTAGCCTTCGGAGTACTTGTTCGTCAGCACGGTCCCGGTGGTCTCCAGGACCGCGCGGCTGACGTAGTTCTCGCTGGCGATGAGCCGAATCTGGTCGCGTTGGCGGGTCTCTTCAGCCGCGATCAGACGAAAGATCTCGGGATCGGTCGCTTGGAGGGTCGGTTCGGACATGAGGACTCCGGAGCGTGTACGGTGCAGCGCGTCAACGGCCGGCCGGTGGGTCGGTCGATGAGGCGGGGGTTCGTTACCACGGAGGCAGGCCGCCGCGGTAGCTGAAGACGCACCGGCAGACCGAGAATCGTGGGGAGCCGCGAGGCTTGCGCCTACCTGGGACGGTAGCCGTAGACGCGGAGCGGTCGCGAGGCCACGGAGAGGACGACGCGCTCGGCCAGGCCGACGCGGTAGCAGGGCTCGTGGCCGTCCAGGTAGACGCCCAGATGCGGGCTGCGCGCGACGAGCTCGAGCGGGCCTTCGATGACGCCGTCGTGGAGGGATTGCTCGGACTCGCCGCCGCCCGCGTAGGGCTCGCGGACGCGAAACTGGAGGCGCGTATCGCCTGGCGTCATCGGGCGGCCACCGGCCGATCGCAGCGCGCCCGTCGAGCCGGACGCCGTGGACAGCCAGACGCCCGACGAGGTCTGTCGCTCGGCCTGATCGCCCACGCGGAGGATGTAGCGCGTCGAGGCCGCAGGCAGGCGATGGCAGAAGAGCACGTCGTTGAGCGCGAGGTGGGGCAGGCGCCGCTGCCCGATGTGCACCTCGATGCGGGTCAGCTCCGAGACGCCCTGCTCGCCGCTTCGCACGCGGTCCAGCATCGCCTCGAAGGCGTCCGCGTTCGTTCCGCAGTAGTGCCCAACGGAGCTGGCGGGCGCGGAGTTCACCCCCAGCATCGGGGTGTCGTCCACGTGGTGGCTGGAGCGCAGGAAGGTCCCGTCGCCGCCCACGGTCACGACGAGATCGGCCCACGCCGCCTCGCGCTTGGTGGGCAGCGCGTCCTGCCGGACCTCAAGGCCGCAGCGGTCGAGCACGGTGCGGACGCGGTCGGCGGCGTGCCGGTTCTCCTCGTCGGCGTCACGCAGCCGCTCGAGCACCTCGCGGGTGTCGGCGTCGCTGGGAGTGGGCTCCGCGAGGGCGCCGAGTCGCAGATAGCGCGCGTAGGGGCTGGTCTTGAACACGACCAGGACGCGGCGGATGTCGGGCGCGGTCACCGTCATAGGCCCGTGTGTGGAGGCTCGAAAGGGGAGGCTGACGCAATCATAGGAAGGGTGCCGGCGCAACCCGGCGTGTATCCCAGCGACCGACCAGCCTGATTGAGCCGCGCCCGATGGCGACGCCGCTGGACCGCGTTGGAACTCCTCGGCGATGGTTGGCGTCGCTTGCGGTTCCCTTATCGCCAGCGACGGCGGGCTCGGTGCCCTTTGTGAATCGGCTTGGTCGAACGCCGCTGTATGCTCGGCGCCATCCAAACCGGTCCGGAGCCTCAGGTGGAACTGTCGGGTCTTCTCATTCAGCGCTGGGCCCACGGGGGCGACGGGGTGGCGATCCCGGAGGCCGGCGAGCTCGCGGGGGCTGTCGTCTTCGTGCCGCGCGCGGTCCCCGGCGACGTGGTGCGGTGCCGCGTCGTGGTGCGGAAGAAGCGCTGGGCCCGCGCGGAGCTCGTGGCGGTGGAGGAGCCGTCGCGACACAGGCGCGAGCCGCCCTGCGCGGTGCAGGCGGCGTGCGGCGGGTGCCCATGGATGGCGGGCGACGCCGCGGCGCAGGCGGCTTCGCGCTTGGCGATCTTGGCGGGGGAGGCGGAGAAGCGCCTCGGGCTGGACAGGGCGCTGGTCCGGTTGGCGCCGGAGGCCGGACCGGCGGAGGGCTACCGATCGCGGGTGCGGATGGCCTACGAGGTCGACGGGCGCGGAGGCGTGCGGCTTGGCTACCGAGCGGCCTCGAGCCACCGGCTCGTGGACGTGCCCGGCTGCCCCGTCGCCTCGCCCGAGATCGAGGCGAGTCTGCCGGGCGTGCGCGCGGCGCTGGCGGAGCGGGGCCCGGGCCGCGGTGAGGTCGCGCTCCTCGCGGGACATGAGGGCGTCGCGGGGCGGATTCGCCAGGCGGGGGCGGCCTCCACAGCCTTCGGGCCCGACGCACTCACCCTGGGTGAACCGCCATTCATTGTCGCCGCGGACGCCGACACCTTTGTGCAAGCCAACCCCTTCGTCTCGCGAGCCATCGCCGAGCAAATCGAGGGCATGGCGCGCGAGGCCGGCGGCCGCCACGCCGTCGAGCTCTTCGCGGGCGCTGGCACCCTGACCCAGCCCTTGCTGCGCGCCGGCTACCGCGTCGCCGCCTACGAGAGCGCGGCAGGCGCACGCCGCTGGTTTGAGCTGAACGTGGCAGGGAAGGGCGAGGCCACCTGGCACCTCGCCGACCTCCACGCCACCGGCGTCCCGTGGCCCGCGCCCGACCCGCCGGACCTCGTCCTGCTCGACCCGCCGAGGACCGGCGCGGCCGAGATCATGCCCTGGGTACGGGCGTCGGGCGCCGCGACGGTGCTCCTGGTGAGCTGCGACGTCTCAACCGCTATGCGCGACCTGGCGCTCTTGATCGAGGGCGGCTACCGAGTCACCGACGTCATCGGCCACAACATGTTCCCGCACACGGGGCACCAGGAAGTGGTCGCGCGCGCGGTCCGAGCCTAGCCCGATCAGAGCGAGCAGAGGTACGCGCGCCACGCCCCGTCCGCCTTCTCGTCGCGCTTGAGGCGGCACGGGGTCGGGATCTCGGCGCGCTCGTTCTTGACGAAGACGACGAGCACGTCACCGGCCACCATCTCGGTGTAGCAGATCTCGAAGGTGGGGACGGTGTCGTCGCGCAGGTAGAGCGGCACCAGCCGGCGCGTCTTCGGGTAGTTCAGCGAGCGCAGCATGGTCTCGGCGCCGCGGCTCTCGATCTCGGCGTGGTGAAACGCGCTGCGGAACTGCTCCCAGCCAGCCTCCTCGTCGGGGTTCAGCGCGCCTTTGATCACCTGCTGAATCGGCCACGCCGGGGTGCCTGGCTCGGCGACCGTGATGGTGTCGGTCCAGTTGCAACCCAGCTTCTTGCGAACGGCCTCGCAGCCGCCGAGCGCGGGCGCCGCGAACAGGAGGGCGAGCAAAACAGTGAGGAACTGGCGCGTCAGTCGCATGGGAGGGGCTCCGAGGGTGTTTCGATGCTCAGACCATAGTGCGCGCACCGGCCGCCGTCCACGAGCGGCCCGCACGGCCTGACCGTCTTTCAGCCCTCGAGGTCTTCCAGGAACGCCTCGTAGTCCGCGGCGCTCATCAGCGAGTCGAGACCGCCGTCGTCCGACAAGCGGATCTTGACCATCCATCCGTCGGTGTACGGCGAGTCGTTCACCAGCTCAGGCGCGTCTTCCAGCGCGTCGTTGACGGCGATCACCTCGCCCGCGACGGGCGAAAAGACCTCGGAGACGCTCTTCGGCGACTCGACGGTGCCGAAGGGCTCGTCCTGCTCGAAGGCGTCGCCGACGGCCGGCAGCTCGACCATCACGATGTCGCCAAGCTGCTCGGCCGCGTACTCCGACACGCCGATGATGACGACGCCGTCCTCGTCGGGGTCGGGCAGCGCCCACTCGTGCTCTTTGCTGTAGAAGCGATCAGGATCGACGCTGGACATGACAGGACCTCATCAAGCTCGGGTGTAAAACGGGGTCGAGACGACCGTCGCGGCTCGCAGCTTGCCTCGGCAATCCACGGCGAGCGGCGTTCCTAGTTCGGACAGCGAGGTGGGGATGAGCGCCAGCCCGATGGACCGGCCGGTGGTCGGCGAGCTGGTGCCCGAGGTGACGACGCCGACCTCTTTGCCCGCGTGGAGCACTGGGTAGCCGTGGCGCGGGATGCCGCGCTCGGTGACCTCGATGCCGACCAGTTTGCGTGGGATCCCGGCGTCTCGCTGGGCGATCAGCGCGTCGCGACCCACGAACTCAGGTTTGTCGAGGCGGACGACCCAGCCCAGGCCGGCCTCCAGCGGGGAGGTCGCACGGTCGATGTCGTTGCCGTACAGGCAGTAGCCCATCTCGAGCCGCAGGGTGTCGCGCGCGCCGAGGCCGACGGGCCCCACGCCGAGGTCCTGTCCGGCCTCCTCGAGGGCCTCCCACACGGCCGGCGTCGAGTCAGCCGGCGCGTAGATCTCGCCGCCCGGCTCGCCGGTGTAGCCCGTGCTCGCGAAGAGCACGGTGGTGCCGCGAAACGCGACGGGTTGGATGCGGAAGGGCTTCTGCGCGGCCACCTCGGCGCCGAAGAGGCGGGTGATCAGCTCGGGCGCCTTGGGCCCCTGCACGGCGATCTGACCCCAGGCGTCACCCTCGTCGGTCAGGGTCGCCTCGCCACGAGCGTGCGCCTTCATGTGCGCAAAGTCGCCCGCGCGGTTGCCTGCGTTGACGCAGATGAAGATCTCCTGCGGCGACAGGCGATAGACGATGAGGTCGTCGACGATGGTCCCGTCTTCCGCGCACAGACAGGTGTAGAGCGCGCGGCCGTCCGCGATGCGGTTGAGGTCGTTCGTGATGAGGCGATTGACCACATCGAGGGCGTCCGGGCCGGCGACGCGCACCTCGCCCATGTGGCTGACGTCGAAGAGCCCGACCGAGGTGCGCGTGCGCGTGTGCTCGGCGACCAGCCCGTCGTACTGGACGGGCATCTCGAACCCGGCGAAGGGCACCATGCGCGCGCCGAGACGGCGGTGGATATCGAAGAGGGGCGTGCGAAGCAGGTCGGACACGAGGGCTCCATGGACCGGGCGCGCGGCGGGGCGAGCCGCGGAACTATAGACCGAGGTCGGGGGCGATCAAATCGGATTCGCGGACGCGTCCGTGGGCCACGCGGGGAGGCCCGAGAGGCGCTCGGCGAGCACGCAGGTGTTCTCTAGCAGCATCGCGATCGTCATGGGGCCCACGCCGCCGGGCACGGGGGTGAGCAGGCGAGCGCGCGGCATGACCTCGGAGAAGCACACGTCGCCGACCAGCCGGCCGTCGACGGTGCGCGAGATGCCGACGTCGATGACTACGGCGCCTTCGCGGATCCAGTGTCCCCGCACCAGCTCCGGGACGCCGACCGCGACCACGACGATGTCGGCGCGGGCGGTGTGTTCGGAGGTGTCGCGCGTGTGCCGATGGCAGGTCGTGACCGTCGCGTCGGCGGCCAGCAGGAGCGCGGCCATGGGGCGCCCGACGACGCGGCTGCGCCCGACCACGACGGCGTGAGCGCCCCGGATCGGGACGTCGTACTCGCGGAGCAGACGCATCACGCCTTTGGGCGTGCAGGGGGCCAGCGGCGGGCGGCCCGTGGCGACCTGGCCCATGTTCACCGGGTGGAAGCCGTCGACGTCTTTTCGTGGGTCGATGGCGTGCAAGATCGTCCGCGTCCCGAGGCCCGGCGGGAGCGGGAGCTGCACAAGGATGCCGTGGACGGCGGGGTCGGCGTTGAGGCGCTCGACCAAGGCCAGCGCGTCGTCCTGAGTGACGGACGCCGGCAGGTGATGAACCGCCGAGCGGATGCCAGCGCGCTCGCACGCCTTGACCTTGTGCCGCACGTAGATGCGGCTCGGTTCGTGGTCGCCGACGACGACGACCGCGAGGCCCGGCTGCACGTCCCGCGCGAGCATCGCCTCAACACGACGCGAAACCTCGGTGGTGACCCGCGCGGCCACCGCTTTGCCGTCGAT
Source organism: Myxococcota bacterium (assembly GCA_041389525.1). Lineage (GTDB taxonomy): Bacteria > Myxococcota_A > UBA9042 > PHBI01 > JACKFB01 > JACKFB01. The sequence goes on from JAWKRR010000010.1 coordinate 33,568, forward strand.
GATCTCGCCCATCGGGACCTCCCTGTCGGCCGCCGTCACACGCGGGGCGGGTAGCACGCGGCTGCGGCCATGCGCAACCCGGAACTGGCCCCGGGGGGACGGCGCCGCCCTCGGTCGGTCAGTGGAAGGTCGCGCCCTCGTCGGCTTCGGCCCAGGTCGGGATGTTCGCGGGCTCGCCGTCGCTCATCTCGGCTAGCTCGCGGCGCCGTCGCCACATGCGCGCGCCGGCAGCCCAGAGGAAGAGCAGCGAGGTGAGGCCCCACAGGAAGTCCGGGTCGGCGATGAGGCCGAAGGCCGGCGAATTCGACTCGAGCCCCTCGCGCCACAGGGTCTCCAGGGTCTCCGGCGCTGCCCCGAACGCCGCAGCGAACGCCGAGTCGAAGTCGGCGCCCTCGCGCATCGCTCGCACCAGTCGCGGCAACGCGCCGACCCCGTACTCGCGCTCCAGCCAGTGAACGAAGAGCGCGGATTGCGCGTAGGCCAGCTCGAGCGCGGCGCCTTGGGCGGGGAAGCCGCGCGTGAGATCCTGCATCGGGATGAGGCTGTGGGTGAGGGCCGCGCGGCGGGCTGCCGTGAGCCGGTTCAGCACGTCCTCGCCCGCCTGCCAGATGGCCACCCCCTCGGTGAACCAACGTGGGACGGGGCGCCCGCCCACCGCCTCGTGCAGCAGGATGTGGCTCAGCTCGTGATCGAAGGTCTCGGCCAAGGTGAAGAGGGCCGAGCCATGGGCCCGCAGCACCATGCGCCGCTGCGCCGGGAACGCGACCCCGATGGCCCACTCGCCCATCGGTGATCCGTCAGGAAACACCGCGGCGAAGCCCTCGGCGTCCTCTGCCAGCCACGCCTCGACCGGGTTGTCGGGGCCGAGCAGCGCCGCGTCGAGGTCGCAGGCGTCCAGCATCGCACAGAGCGCGCGGTACCGAGCCTCGGCCGAGGCGGCGAGCCGTCGCGTGCCGTTCTCGGTGCCGTCCACGGCGTGAAATCGAAAGTGGGTCGTGCTGACCAGGGGCGTCGCTGCGGCCGTGTCGATCGCTGCGCGGGCGTGCGGCGTCGGACCCAGCGAGAGCAGAAGCAGGACGGCGAGTGCGAGCCAGCGATGCGCGAATCGGAGCATCGCCAAACGATGTGCACGCCGCCACGGCCGTCAAGGAGCGCGACGGCAGCTTCGCTCAGCCCGCTACAGACGACGCCAGTTGAACCGCTGCTTGCCGGAGGAGATCTCGAAGTAAAAGCCGAACTGGAAGTTGATCTCTCCGTCGCGCACGAGCCCGCGGGGCGGATTGGGGAAGGGCTGGGCTCGCTGGAACGCCGAGCGCGCCTCGTCATCCATGAAGTCGAGGCCGGAGTGAGTCGTCGTGACCATCTTCAGCAGCCGCCCCTCGTCGTCCAACGTCACCTTGAGCTCGGTGTACCGGTCCTTCACGCCGTATACCCGGCCGAGCGGGTCGCGCATCTGGTAGATGCGATTCGGGTGCCAATGGCGCCGCAGCGCGTCCTTCACTCGGTAGAAGAAGTCCGAGTACTTGTAGCGATTCGCGTTGAGCAGCGTGCTCTGGCCCCGCTCCTCGACGTCCGGCAGGTGGTCATCGCTGGCGAACTCGTCGGACAGCCCCTGCAGGCTCGCGATTCGCGCCCGCTCGGTGGTCGCTGGCATCAGGATCTTGTCTTCGGCGCCGTCGAAGAGCACGGACTTCGGCCGCTGCGTTCCCCGGTCGGCCTCCGGGCGCTCCCGGTCCGGCGCGGCGAGGGCGAGGCGCTCTTCGGACTCGCTGGTGACCGTCGGGTCGGGGCTCTCGGAGTCCGGTGAGCGGACGGGCGACGGGTCACGCGCACGCACTTTGCCTTGCTGCTGCGACCGATCCGGCGGCGCGATCGTCTCCGAGCGCTGCTCCTTCTTCACCCGAGCGTCGCGCGAGGCGAGGTTGCGGGTGTCCATGGGCTCGGGCGGGATCTCGGGCGGTTCGACGTCGGGCAGCTCGACGATGCGGGCGTCGGGCGGGATCGGCTCTTCCTCGAGCTCCTGCTCAGGCTTCGGAGGCGGGGGCTTGTAGCCGACGAGTCGAAGCGCGATGGGCCGCTCCACCGGCTTGCCATCGGAGTCCATGGTGCGCGTGAGCAACCAGAACACGGGGACCTGCAAGGCGATGGCCACGAGGAGTGCGCCAATCCACCGCGATCCCTGCTGTTGCCTGATTCGCCTTCGTCGCATTCCCTACCCGAGCGGCGGGCGATCCGGCACGCCGTCTGTGGATCTTCGGCCGTCTGGCCGTGCGCCTCCAGCGTATCCGTGCGCATCGGCCGGAACAAGCGTGGCGCCGCGTGCCAAAAGCCGCGGGCGCGCAGGGACATTCCCCTAACGCGCCCGCGCCGGGATGATCAGACGCTCAGGGTGCGCCGGCGCAACACGAAGGCGAGCATCGCGAGCACCGCGAAGGCGAGGGGGGCCGAGTCGGCCGGCGAGGAGCCGCCTGCGCACCCGCTGCTGGACGACCCGCCGCCCGGCGTCACGGAGTTCACGTCGGGGGCAGAGCCGGAGTCTCCACCCGTGGTGTTGTCGCCCCCGCCCGTCGCGTCGGGTCCGGAGTCGCCGCCGCCGCCCGCGTCGGGCTCGCTGGTGTCGCCGCCGGTGGCAGTGTCGCCGCCGGGGGCAGTGTCGCCGCCGGTGCTGGTGTCTGCACCGGTCGACGTGTCGCCGCCGGGCGTCGTCGGCTCCGCGCAGGTGCCGGCGTCGCAGATCTTCGACTTCAGCGCGCAGTCGTCGTCGATGCGCGCCGTGCAGCCGTTGGCTCCCTTGGCGCAAATCCACGCGACCGTCCCGTCGCAGCCGAACTCGCCGTCGGTGCAGGCGTCGGTGCAGGGCGCCTCGCAGGCGCCCGCGGCGTTGCAGCTCGTGCCGGCCGCGCAGGTGCCGCACGAGCCGCCGCAGCCATCGTCACCGCAGGTCTTGCCGGTGCACTCCGGGGTGCAGCCGGCGCAAGAGCGCGGGTTCGCGCCGCTGGGGTCGGAGCCAGTGAATCCGCAGTCGTACCAGCCGTTCTGGCTGTCCCAGCCACAGCTGTCAGGGCAGGTCCCGCCGCCGACCTGTCCGTTCTCGCAGTAGCTGACCTGCGCTCCGGTGCAGCAGCCCTCGAAGGTCACGTTGCCGCAGGCGCCCGTGCTGCCCGGGACGTAGGTGCAGCCACTCTCACAGTCGTTGCACGCGCACTCCCAAGCGGGTCCCCAGCAGACGTCGTGGGTGATGTCGTTCGGCTTGCACTCGCCGTCGTAGCCGCCCGCGGGCGCGGCGCACTTGCCGCTCTCGCAGGCGCCGTCGTCTACCCACAGCTTCGCCGACAGCGCCGGCACGGTGCGCGTGATGCAGTGAATGGCGCCCGAGTAGAACGAGAGCTCCTCGGAGTCGATCCAGATGTGCTCGTAGTCGGGGAGCACCTCTTTCCACTTCGCCTCGGCGACGCCACGGCTGGCCTCCCACTCCGGGAACGTGAAGGCGGGCCACAGATTCACGCCGTTGATGAAGGTCGAGTTGATGTAGGTGAAGGGGATCGGACCCTCGTTGGTCGTGCGGTGGCCTGGCATGACCAACCGCTCGACCGTGAACTTCGAGCCGTCCGGCTTGACGTACGCTTCGAGGAGCGCCGCGTTGGCGTCCATTCGCGCAGCGTTCGCTGCTTGGGGCGTCTTCGGGTCGAAGGGCGGCAAGTACTGGCCAACCAGGATGCGGTTGTCGTCGAGGATCTTCAGGTACATATCGATGTGGCCGGTGCCGTCGTCCGAGATGCTGTTCGTCACGATGAGGTCTTTGCAGCCGGCGTAGGCGCCCCAGGTGGACCGCATCTCAGCCGCCAGCGGATCCTTCTGCACCGCGTCGAGGCCCATGATGTTCAGCGCGTTCTTGCAGCCGCCGTTGTCGCAGCTCATGTAATAGAGTTGCCGATTGCCGGTGATGCAGATGCCGTCGCTGGTCGACTGGAAGGTGCCGCCCTCGACGTTCAGCGGCATCCGGTAGGTCGTCGCCTGACCGTCGACGCCGAAGCCAGGCAGGTTGCGGCCCAACCAGGTCGGGATGCCGTCGTCGAGCGGACGGGGCTGGTAGTAGCGAAAATCGGCGAACGCGAAGCTCTCGCCGTCCGCGGCGATGATCGGCAGCGGTCCGGAGTCGATGAACCAGATGCTGTCGAGGGGCTGGATGATGAACTTCACCTTCTCGTCGAGCATGGTCTGTTCCATGCCGCGATCGGTGAGGCCGGCTACCAGCAGGTTCTTCGCCCCCGGGGTGTTGACGATGTACCAGACCTCGGCGACCGCTGCGGAGTGGAAGCCGATGTCGACGATGGTCTGGTGGGCGTTGCCGCCGTTGAGCATGTAAGCCGGCACGCCCATGACGATGGCGGTCATCGGCTCCCACTCGGTCATCGGGCGGATGCCGGCGGGCGGCGGGACGGTGATCGCGTAGTGCTCCGGCGCCTTGTAGCGGATGTCATCGGAGGCATCGCCCTTGAGCGCGGTCTTCGTGAAGTCGAAGTCCCGATGCGCCGGCTTGATGGCGTCGTCGGGGTAGTAGATCCAGTCCACGCCCGCGGTCTTGCGAATGCGGATGTCGACCGGTGCCGCCTCGGCGTTCGCGGTGACGGTCGGCCCAGCTTGCGACGGCAGGTCGGCGCTCACCGGGGGCGGCGTCTCGCAAGCCACATGAATCATCGCCAGCGCGGCGACGGAAAAGACAGCAAGCTTCATGGGGACTCCCTCGGATAGACGCTCGACCGGTGAACACCGCGCAACAGCGGCGAGGCACTCTGAGCCGCTCGGCCGCAGAAGCCTAGGGAAGCAGCGTATCCGCGGTCAAGGCGCGGGCGCGCGCCGGTGGCGTCCTTCCAGCCTCTCTGACGCCGCCGGCCCCGATTCCAGGCCCTGCGCGGCGTTCGGCACGCAGGTTCAATAAATCGAACGCCCCCACGCGCTACCCCGACCGCACCTCCAGTGCTAGCGTCACCCGCGGAAGTGCTCCGGTCCTGGTGGGCCGCGCGGTCTTCAAAACCGTAGCGGGGCGTCGGAAGACGAATACCCCCGGGGGGGTTCGATTCCCCTGCACTTCCGCCGGTGGTTTTTCAGGGGGAATCGATTACCCCCCCGAAGCAGTGAGCCCGAAGGGCGAGCGGCCGAGGCGCAGCCGAGGAGGGTTCGATTCCCCTGCACTTCCGCCGGTGGTTTTTCAGGGGGAATCGATTACCCCCCCGAAGCAGTGAGCCCATCGGGCGAACGGCCGAGGCGCAGCCGAGGAGGGTTCGATTCCCCTGCACTCCGCCGGTGGTTTCAGGGGATCGATTCGAAGCAGTGAGCCCGAAGGGCGAGCGGCCGGGCGCAGCCGAGGTGGGTTCGGTTCCCCTGCACTTCCGCCGGTGGTTTTCGGGGAATCGTTACCCAAGCAGTGAGCCCATCGGGTGAACGGCCAAGGAGCACTCAGTGAGCCCATCGGGTGAACGGCCAAGGGGCACTCAGTGAGCCCATCGGGCGAACGGCCAAGGGCACTCAGTGAGCCCATCGGGCGAACGGCCGAGGCGCAGCCGAGGAGGGTTCGATTCCCCTGCGCTTCCGCCTCTTGAGAGGTGGCCGGGGGCGTTTGCATGAGGGCCACGGAGGCACGGAGAGCCCGGGGCTGGTCGGTTGGGATGGCTGCCGGCTGCGTGTCTCGGTGCCTCCGTGGTTTGCCCTCCATGGGGAATCTCAAGGCGCAACGGCCCGGTCGCGTGGCGTCCTGACACGGGTTAGGCTTCCCATCCTGGAGGGTTCGGTGATGAAGCGCGTTCGCTGCCCCGATCTCAGCGTGGCTTTCGGCGATGGCCAGAGCGTGATCTTGCGGGCGACCTCGCGGGGGAAGGCGGCTCGCGTTCCGGCGTTCGCGGTGGCTGTGCTGGCGGCCTGCGGGGAGCCTCGGAGTGAGGAGGACGTCGCCGCGGAGCTTGGCGAGGCCGGGCGCCAGATCTATCAGGGCCTCGCGCGGGCGGGCTTTCTGGTGTCGCCTGCTGAGGCGGATGACACGCCGCTCTTCTTCGAGAACTTCGGGGCGGTGGACGTTCACCGGCGGATGCTCGCGGACACGGCGCGTCTTGACGCTTACGAGGCGGCCATCCGCGCGTCGGTCGGGCCTGACAGCGCGGTCGCCGACGCGGGGACGGGCAGCGGCGTGCTGGCGTGTCTCGCCGCGCGGGCGGGGGCGAGGGTCGTGTACGGCGTGGATCGCTCCGATCTGCTCGATGTCGCCTCACAGATCGTGAAGCGCTCGGGCCTTCAATCGCAGGTGACGTTGGTTCGCGGCGACCTCCGCGACGTCGCGCTTCCGGAGCCCGTCGACGTCATCGTCACCGAGACCTTCGGCGCCATGGCGCTGGCGGAGGGCTCGCCCGACGACGTGGCCGCCTTCGCCTCGCGCTGCCTGGCCCCCGGCGGGCGCGTGATCCCATCCGCGGTTCAGCTCTGGCTCGCGCCCATGAGCGACCGTGGCCTCCTCGACGAGGCCTTCGCACCCTTCGCGCCCGCCCGCGGCGTGGACTTCAGCCCGCTCGCAGACATGGCGCGCGGCCGCGGCATCTCGCGCGAGATCCCAGCCTCGTCGCTGCTGCACCCGGGCCTCCAGATCGCGCGACTCGACTACCCCAACACGCCACAGCCCGCCTCGCGCCTGGATTTCGGCCCCCTCGCACCCGCCGCGGGCCGCGACCGGCTGACCGGCTTCGCGGGCTGGTTCGTCCTCGAGCTGACCGACTCCGTGCACCTGCCCACGGGCCCCGCCGACCCGATGACCCACTGGCGCCAGGTCTACTTCCCCATCGCCGAGGGCCCGCTCCTCGACGGCTCCCCGCTCACCGTCGAGTTCCGCGCCGCTCCCTCCAGCGACGACCGCCGCTCCCTCGACGCCGATCTCGCCTACGCCCTCGGCGACACCACGGGCCACGCCCGCTTCCGAGTGCGCTGACCCCCCTCCAACCCCGCTCACCGCAACCGGAGTCCCCATGAGCGAACCTCACCTCCTCATCGACCGCGACGGCCACATCTGCACGCTGACCCTCAACCGGCCCGACGCGCGCAACGCCTTCGGTCTCGAGATGATGGCGCGGCTCGCGGACGCCTGGGTGATGGTGGACGAGGACCCCGAGATCCGTGTGGCGATCCTAACCGGCGCGGGCGGGACCTTCTCGTCGGGGGCGGACCTCAAGACCCACCTGGATCGCCAGCAAAACCCTTGGCAATCGCGCTTCGACGCCGACCCTGACCTGCACTGGCGCTGCTTTCTGCGGCACTACACCCTGAAGAAGCCGCTCATCGCCGCGGTCGAGGGCTATGCCTTGGGCGGCGGGACCGAGATCCTGCAGGCCACCGACATCCGCGTCGCCGCCGAGACCGCGCGCTTCGGGGTGACCGAGGCGAAGATGGGGCTCTTCCCGCTCGGCGGCTCGACGGTGCGGCTGCGCCGGCAGATCCCGCACACCAAAGCGCTGGAGATGCTGCTGACCGGTGAGATGATCGACGCCGCGGAGGCGCTGCGCATCGGGCTGGTAGGCCGCGTCGTCCCGGAGGGGCAGGCCCTGGCTGAGGCCACCCGCATCGCCCAGCGCATCGCCGACAACGGCCCGCTCGCGGTGCAGGCGATCCTGCGTTCAGTCAAAGAGACCGCGGGCATGAACGAGGTGGACGGCCTCTCGCGAGAGCTCGAGATCGGGTGGCCCATCTTGAAGACCAAGGACGCGCGTGAGGGCGGGACCGCCTTCGCCGAGAAGCGCAAACCGGTCTTCCGAGGCGAGTAGCGAGCCCGCGGTCGCGGCGCGCCTCAGTCCAGGGCGAAGGCGAGATCGGCGATGAGGTCCTCCACATCTTCGATCCCGACGGACAGGCGCACCAGCGAGTCGCTGATCCCCAGCTCGGCCCGCTGCGCCGCCGGAATCGACGCGTGGGTCATGATGGCGGGGTGTTCGACGAGGCTCTCGACGCCGCCCAGGCTCTCCGCGAGCTGGAAGAGCTTCGTGCGGGTGAGCATCCGGCGCGCGCCCTCGAGGCCGCCGCGCACGAAGAAGGTGATCATCCCGCCGAAGCCGGTCATCTGACGCTTCGCCAGCTCATGCTGCGGGTGGCTCTCGAGGCCGGGGTACACGACGCGCTCGACCGCCGGGTGGTCTTCGAGCCAGCGGGCGATGCGGCCAGCGCTCTGGGCGTGGCGCTCCATCCGGACGTGCAGCGTCTTAAGCCCGCGCAGGATGAGGAAGGAGTCCATCGCCCCGGGGACGCCGCCCACCGCGTTCTGAAGATAGGCGAGCTGCTCGGCCCAGGCGGCGTCGCTGGTGACCAGGACGCCGCCGACCACGTCGGAGTGGCCGTTGAGGTACTTCGTCGCCGAGTGCACGACCACGTCGGCGCCGAGATCGAGCGGGCGCTGAAAGATCGGCGACATGAAGGTGTTGTCGACCGCGAGCTTGATGCCGGCGCTCTTGCAGCGGTCGGCGATGGCGCGGATGTCGACCATCTTGAGCATGGGGTTGGTCGGGGTCTCCAGCCACACCATGCGCGTCTCGGGGCGCTTGGCGCGCAGCACGGCGTCGGGGTCGTCCAGATCGACGAAGTCCACGCTGAGGCCGTGTCGAGTCCATACGTTCTGGAAGAGGCGGAAGGTGCCGCCGTAGACGTCGTCGCCGCAGATGATGTGCGTGCCCGCTTCGAAGCTGTGGATCAGCGTGCTCGCCGCAGCGCAGCCGCTGGCGAAGGCGAGGCCGTGGGCGCCGCCCTCGAGCGCCGCCACGCAGTCCTGAAGTGCCGTCCGGGTCGGGTTGCCGGTGCGGCTGTACTCGTAGCCGCGGTGCTCGCCCGGGGAGGCCTGCACGTAGGTGCTGCTGAGGAAAACCGGCGTCATGATCGCGCCGGTGGTCGGGTCGGGCTGCTGGCCGGCGTGAATGGCGAGGGTGCCGAGTCCGGGGGTTCGCTGCTCTGCCACGGGAGGCTCCAGGACGGGTAGGATGAGCACCCGTAGCGCGGGGTGTGCTGAGCGGTCAATGTCGGTCCCGCCCAGGCGCGTCGCCGGGCCCAGATCCCGTGTCGCCGACCGCCAGGGGCCGCCGTGGTCGCGCGAAACCCTCGGTTGACACCGCCTCGGCGCCCGTTCTACACCGCCCCGCGGACCCGTCGCCGCCCTCGCCAGGAGCCCGACATCTCTGCCACCCGGCTCGCCATCTCGCACGTGATCCTCGCCCTGCTGGCCCTCTGCGCCTTCGCGGGTGGGACGCTGGCCGGCTGCGCGGGCGGTTGTGACGGCCAGGGGGGCGACGCGCTCAGCGTGGTCCCCGCAGACAGCCGCGCCGTCGTCGTGTTCGAGCGGATCGAGCCGCTGCGCCAACGGCTGGTGGCGTTCTTGGCCGGCGTCGAGGGCGCCAGCGGGCTGGTCGAGCTCGTCGACGCCCGCTTCGGCGTGGACCTCTCGACGGCTGACGGCCTGCGCCAAGTAGGCCTCGATCCCGACGGCGGGCTGGTGTTTTTCGAGCGCGAGGGCGCGGTGGCCCTCGCCGCGTCGGTGGTCAGCGCCACGCGGTTCGCCGATCTGGTCGCCAACCGCGCGGAGAAAGCGGCGGGAGCCAGCGTGCGCCGCGTCGAGGACGCCGCAGGACTCGCGGGGATCGCGGACGGCCCTCCAGCGGGCGTCGCGAAGGACGCGGGCCCGGCTTGGCGCCTGGCCTTCGGGGCCGCACGCGACGGGATCGGTCTGGTCGTCATCACCGACGGCGAGTCCGACACCGAGAGCGCGTGGCGAGCCATCGCGGCCGGCAGCGGCGACTTCGCGGTTAGCGCCCCGGCCGCGACCGCGAAGGGCGCGTTGGCCGACGGCGCCGGCGCGTACGCTGTCGTGCGCGGCGCCCCACCCATCCCCGACGGGCTCGGCACCGCGGGCGCCTTCGTGAAGCCCGTGCTCTCGAAGCTCTCCCTGTGGACTGGCGCGTTGACGCTGACCGACGATCGGCTGAGCCTGCGCGTCCACGGCGCCTGGGAGGGGGAGGGCGAGCTCCCGGCCGGCTGGCTTGTGGCCCCGGACTCGCCCTTGCCGCTCGCCGACATCTTCCCCAAGGCCTTGACCGCCTTCGCGCGGGTCCGCTTCGACGCCGGTCGGGTCCGCGGCCTCCCCGGCTTCCTGCGAAACGCCGTGATCCCGTCGGTGTTTCCGGGGGCTGTGGGCGCGCGCCTGCCGACCCCGCCGGAGCTCCTGGACCTGGCCACCGGCGAGCTTGCCGTGGCCGTGCTGGGGCTCGATCCCGACACCTCGGTCGAGCAGATGGTGCAGGCCGCGCGTCGCCCCGAGACCTTCTTGCAGCAGCTTCACTCGGCGGCCGGACTCCGCGTCCGCGACCCGGCGGCGGCGAAGGCGCTGCTCGACCGCGCCGCCGAGGGCTTGCGCGAGGACGGCTTCGCGGTCGATCCCATCGCTCGCGCCGGCTTCGCGGGCTACGGCGTGCGACGCGACAAGCCCGCCCGCGAGGTGTGGAGCCTGCTGCTGAAGGGGGACGCGCTGGTGATGCTCTCGGGCGAGGGGGAGGCCGAGCGCTTCCTCGACGTCGCCGACGGCCGCGGGGTCAACGTCGCCACGGCCGCCGCCGAGACGCTTGGCCCGCAGCTGCTCGCCGCCGACGGCCCCAGCGTGGGGCTGCTGACCACCTTCCCTCGGGTGACGCGCGAGCTGGCCGACAAGGGGCTGCCACCGTACTTCCTGAAGCTTATCAACGACATCCGCGCGCTGGGGATCTCGCTTGGCGTGCGCGGCGACGGCGTGGATCTCGGGCTGGAGGTCACGCTGTGATTCGCATCACGGGCCTCCACAAGCACTACCGAGACGACGGCGCCGACAATCACGTGCTGCGCGGCGTGGACGTCACGGTCGAGGCCGGCGAGCTGGTCGCGCTGATGGGTCAGTCGGGCAGCGGGAAGTCGACGCTGCTGAACATCGTCGGCGCCCTCGACGGCGACTACGAAGGCGAGGTCATCGTCGGCGGGAAGGCGCTGCGGGGCCTCAGCGACAAGGCGCGGAGCCGCTTCCGAAATCGCACGGTCTCCTTTGTGTTTCAGCAGTTTCATCTGCTGCCGCACCTGTCCGTGGCGGACAACGTGGCGCTGCCGGCGTGGTTTGACCGCGACCAGCGCGGGGCCGACCAGCGCGCGCGGGCCGTGACGCTGCTCGAGCGGGTGGGTCTTGGCGCCAAGATAGAAGCCAGCCCGAGATTGCTCTCCGGTGGTGAGAAGCAGCGGGTGGCCATCGCGCGCGCGCTCTTCAACCGCCCGGCGCTGCTGCTCGCCGACGAGCCGACCGGGGCGCTGGACAGCGAGAGCGGCCGGCTGGTGCTGGAGCTCTTCCGCGAGACCAACCGCGCCGACGGGCTGACCATCGTCATCGTCACCCACGACCCCGAGGTGGCGCGCAGCTGCGACCGCATCATTCATATACGCGACGGGATCATCGTCGGGGATGCCGGCGCCGCGGCCCCGAGCGCGGGCGGGGAGGGCGACTGATGGAACTTCGCCGCGTCCTCTCCGTCGTCTGGGGCAACATCCGCCGCAATAAGCGCGCGTTCATCCTGTCGAGCGTCGGGATCATCGTCGGCGTGGCCACGCTGACCTTTTTCGTCGCGCTGGGGATGGGCATCCAGGCGGGCGTGCTCAACCGCATCTACCCGGTCAACCAGGTGGAGGTCGAGCCCGCGACCGTGGGCGTGGTCGGGCTGCGCGAGGCGGTGGTGGATTCGGCGCTGCTGGGGCCGCGGATGGTCGACACGCTGCGCGCGCTGCCGGACGTCACCGCGGTCTACCCGAAGATGCGCTCGCGGCTGCAGGCGCGGCTGTGGGGCGGCAAGACCATGTTCGGCTACAACATGCGGACGGAGGCCTTCTTCGACGGGTTGGCGCCTGAACTTCTGGCCGAAGAGCTGCAGCGCACCGAGCGGGTCGAGGAGAAGAGACGGCGGGCGGAGCTGCGAAAGCGCGGCGCGTGCAAGAAGGACGAGGAGTGTCCGCTGGCGCAGGAGTGCGGGGCGGACGGGCTGTGCGGGCGCATCGAGTATTGGCGCCGGTTTTCCGCGCCGGACCTGACGCTGCCCTGCGAGGTCGAGGGAGCGGAGGACCAATGCCCCGAAGGCGAGAAGTGCCTCGCGGGGCTGTGCCAGGTGCCCTGCGCCGACGACGCGACCTGCGCTGACGGGGGCGTGTGCGCGGCCTCGCCCGGATGCGTGGGCGACACCTGCGCGAACGTGTGTCTGCCGGCGTGCAAGACCGACGCGGACTGCTCGGTGGCCAGCACGTGCAACGCCATGCCCGCGGGTGGGACCGCCTGCGTTCGGCTCGCGTGCACCGTCGGGCAGAAGGACCGGCAGTACTCAGACAGCCCGCGCGACCTGAGCGGGACGGTGACCGGCCGCTGCGCGAACGGCGTCGAGTACGGCAGCCCGACCTGCGAGCCCTTGGCCTGCCCGGAGCACACGTACTGCGCGGTGCGCGACACCACCGTGGCGGAGGGGCACTGCGAGGCGCCGCTGCCCGTGCTGCTCAACCCCTTCCTCATCGAGGTGTTCAACTCGTCCGTCGCCAGCTCCCTGGGTCTTCAGCCCCTCGACGGGGTCGAGGCCATCGTGGGCATCACGTTTCGCATGCACTTCGGTGGCAGCTACTTCACGGGCGACCTGGCCAAGAACGTGCAGGCCGTGAAGCTGGCGCAGGTCGTGGGCTTCTCGCAGAAGGCCCTCGAGTTCGGCGTCACCCTGCCCATCGACAGCGTCCGCGCGCTGAACACGCGCTACAAGGGCCGCGACTCGGCGCGCACCTTCGACACCTTCATCTTGGAGACCGAGGGGAACGAGGACGTCAGCGCGCTCATCGGTGAGCTCGAGGAGCGCGGCCTCGCCCTGTCGAGCCGCAGTCAGGACGCGCGAAAGGCGGCCGACCTGCTCTTTATCCTGACGGTCATCTTCAGCTTCATCAGCGTCGTGATCATGGGGGTGGCCGCGGTGAACATCACGCACACCTTCTTGACGATCATCACCGAGCGCCGCTTCGAGATCGGCATCATGCGCGCCATCGGGGCCACCCGGGCGGATGTGCGGCGGATTATCCTCGTCGAGGCCGCCCTCATCGGCGTGTTCGGCGCCGTCCTCGGAACCCTGACCAGCTTCGGCTTCTCCCGCGCCGTCAACGCCGCCGCGGCCCGCTATCTCCAGGGGATCCCGTTCAAACCTGACGACTTCTTCCACTACGATTGGCGCGTGATGGTCGGCGCGCTGCTCTTCGCGCTGGTCTTCTGCCTGCTGGGCGCGTTTGTCCCCGCCCAGCGCGCGGCCAGCCTCGACCCCGCGCGCGTGCTCGTCTCCTAAGACGGCGTTGAACAGTTCTCCGGTCGCCTCGCTGGCTCGCATCCTTTCAGGGGTCTACGCGCGTCGGCCGCTTGCGCCGGGCAAGCGCCCTCCGCGCGTAAACCCCTGAGCAGACGTCGCTGGCGCGATACTCGGTCCGAATCCCTCCACACCCTCGAAGCGGCCAGCGGCGCCTTGACCGCGCTTTGAGCGAGGGGCTACGGTCGGCCCCGACGGGAGGGGCGCCCATGGCGGGGGTTGTTCAGGACGCGGCGTATCGCAGTGAGAACCTCCTCCACGGCGAGCTCCGTCACGAGTACGGCGCGCACGTGCACCTGCTCTCGGACCCGTACCACTTGGCGCTGCTGGCTCGCCTGAGCGCGCAGCACACCTACCAGCCCACCGTGAACCACCTGGTCACCACGCTGTACCGCGATCTGATCGCCGCCGTGGTCGCCCGCGAGCTGCCCACCGCGCCCATCGAGACGCCGACCCGCATGGTCGAGCACACGCCCGCTGGCGTCTTTCGCGGCGAGGTCATCGACTCGCGCACCCAGGTCGTCTGCGTCGACATCGCGCGAGCTGGCATGCTGCCCGCGCAGGTCTGCTTCGACGCCCTCAACCACGTGCTGGACCCGGTCGGCGTGCGCCAAGACCACCTCGTGATGAACCGCGTCACCGACGACGCCGGGCACGTGGTCGGGGCCCGCATCTTCGGCGAGAAGACTGGCGGAGACGTCGAGGGGCGCTTCCTGCTCTTCCCAGACCCCATGGGCGCGACGGGCACCTCGGTCATCAAAGCGATCCGCTACTACCGGGAGCACGCGGGCGGCAACCCGCGGCGCATCATTACTATGAACCTGATCGTCACCCCCGAGTTCGTCCGCAACCTGTCGACGACATGCCCGGAGGTCACGATCTACGCGTTTCGGCTCGACCGCGGCCTCAGCCCCGGCGAGGTCCTGGAGTCGATTCCGGGGACCCACGGCGAGCGCGAGCGCGGACTCGACGACAGCCAATACATCGTCCCAGGCGCGGGTGGTCTGGGCGAGGTCATCAACAACGTCTTCGTATAGGGAGGGGAGAGCTCATGGTCGGTGAGGGGCAGAAGATTGAGGTTCTCATCTCGGCGGAGGCGCTGGCTGAGCGTGTTGCTGAACTCGGCCGCGAGCTGACCCGCGATTACGCAGGCAAGGACCTCGCGATCGTGGCCGTCCTCAAAGGTTCTTTCGTGTTCTTGGCCGATCTGGTCCGCGCCATCGACATCGACTGCACGGTCGACTTCCTCGCCACGTCGAGCTACGGCAACGAGACCGAATCAAGCGGTATCGTCAGGCTCGCCCTCGATCTGACGGCGCCCATCGAGGGACGCGATGTGCTCCTCGTCGAGGACATTATCGATACGGGCCTCACGATGAAGTACCTGCTCGAGAACCTGAGCACGCGGCACCCGGCGAGCCTCCGCATCTGCACGCTGCTCCACAAGCCCGCGCGCAATGAGATCGAGATCCCCATCGACTACAAGGGCTTCACCATCGACGACCGATTCGTCATCGGGTACGGCCTCGACTACTGCCAGAAGCTGCGGAATCTCCCCTACATCGGCCACAAGGTCGGCTAGCCTGCGCTCCCCCCGAGTCCCTCGCGCGAGATCCGGACACCACCGACTCAGGTAGGCGACGTTGGAGATCTGCTTTCACGGCCACGCCTGTGTGTCGCTGCGGAGCGCCTCGGGGCGCACGGTGGTGATGGACCCGTACCGGCCCGGCGCCTTCGGTGGTCGCTTGGCCCATGGCCCGGTCCGGGTCGCCGCCGACGTGGTCACGGTGAGTCATCACCACGTCGACCACGCCCACGTCACCGCGGACTTGGCCTGCGCGCAGGGCGCTCTCCCCCCCGTGGTCGACCACAGCGCCGAGGTCGCCGGCATCGCGTTCCACTCGCGGTTCACCTACCACGACCGCTGCCACGGCACGCGGATGGGGATGAACGCGATGATCTCCTTCGAGTTTGACGGCCTGCGCGTCGCGCATCTGGGCGATATCGGCTGCCCGCTCACCCCGGAGGACGTCCAGGCCATCGGAGCGGTGGACCTCCTCGTGATGCCCGTCGGCGGCATCTACACCCTGGGGCCGGAGGACGCGCCAGGCCTCCTCGCCGCGCTCTCCCCCAAGCTGGCGCTGCCGGTGCACTACGACAACGCGCGCTGCCACCTCGGCATGGCGCCCATCGACGCGCTGCTGCCGCACTTGGAGCGCCCCCCGATTCGCACCGGCGCTCACACGTGGGACAGCGGTCAGGGATTCGGGGCTGCGGGCGGTGTCATGATCCTCGAGCCCGCCTGCTGACGCCACGCTCGCTAGAAGCTCAGGACCACGGAGCCCGTCGTCGCGGGTGCCGGCTCGCTCTTGTCAGACTTCGAGAGTACGACCGCCGCGGTCACACCACCGGCGACCACCGCGCCGATAATCGTCCAAAACCACCACTTTCGAACGAGGCGATCTTTCTTCGCCCGCTTGGTGGGATCGTCGACCTCGCCGCCGAGCGCCACGGCCCACTGGATATCCGAAACTCGCGCTACCATCGGCGCGATCGCTTCGCGAAGTCCGCGGGAAGTGGGGTCAACAGTCCCCGCCTCTTTTCGTAGCAATTTCTGACTCTGCGTATCGAAAAGAAACAGCTCGACCTGCGTATCGCTGCCTTTTCCGCGCGTGCGCACCACAAGGGCGACCTCGCTCAGAAACAGCGAGCCGGCCTGTTTCACGCCATCGCCGCCTTGCGGGTGGTCGCTCTCGAGCGCGTCGACTTCGCCTCGCAGCTTCCCGACGACGTCGTCGTAAATGAGCTTCCGGCGCGCGGGCTCCAGCTGAACGCTGGCCTGCTCGAAGGCCTCGGCGTTGGCCGTCGCGGTCGCCGTCACCGGGGCATACCCAGCCTTGTAGAGCGCGATGATGTGCGTGCCGGCGGTGAGCCCTGCGGCGGGGCAGGGTGTCACACCGACGAAGCGGCCGTCCACCCAGGCCTCAGCCGCGGCGGGCGTGCTGGAGATCTGGATGGCCCCGCGCGGCGCCGCCTTGCTCTCCTCGCGGGCGGCGGCGAGCATCGCGAGCTCGGCCGGCTCCAGCGGGATGCTCGCGGTCTCGGCGCCAAAGACCGCGGCCTGAAGAAAGGTCGCCCGCGCGGAGCTCTTCGCGCCGCTCCGAAGCTGCACCGCCCCCAACTCCACGAGCAATTGGCGGAACTCATCGGTGTCGCGGAGGTGCGCGAAGCTTCGCGACATCAGCCCTAGCGCGGACTGAAGCTGCTCGGCCGCGTCGTCGGTCTGGCCCTCTGCCAGCGCGGCCAGGCCCGCGGTACGGAAGGCCTGCGCGCTCTTGATGTTGGTGGCGTTGTCGCCCTCGCTGCCCGCGTTCAGCGTCGCGTGAATGTCCTGAACCGCGAAGTCCGGGTTGCTCGAGAGCGCGCGCTCCACTTCGCGCGCCACCTTGGCGCCGCCCGCGCTGCTCTCCGAGATGTCGATGATGGCGGCACGCCGCACACCCACCTCGTCGGCGCGCGCGGCGGTCGACGTGAGTGCGAGAGCAGCCAGCAACAACCAGCCGGTGGACCTCGATGCGAAACAATGGGCCGCCATGGGCACGCGCTCCTGGGGGGACGAAAGGCGCGGCGACATCCGCTCGCCAGCCGCGGAAGTGTAGCAGCGGTGCCCAGGCTTGGCGACTTGCGTAACGGGCGCACGCGGTCTCCTGTTGGCTAGACTCAACGGTTGGGTTATGTTGGCGTGGCCTCGTCCCCGTTACACCGACGCTAGACGAGTGCAGGACGCCGATGTCACTAGCCACACCGGACGGAGACCCGCGTCTCGTCAACCACCACGGCGTAGCGCCGCAGGTGGCGCGGGACGTGTTCGTCGCGGACACCGCCCGGATCATCGGTGACGTCCAAATCGGGGCGGGCAGCAGCGTCTGGTTTGGGACGGTAGTGCGCGGTGACGTGTTTCATATTCGAATCGGCAAGCGCGTGAATATCCAAGACCTCAGCGTGCTGCACGTGACCACGGGTCGCCACGCCACGCTCGTCGCGGACGACGTCACCATCGGCCACCGCGCCATCCTCCACGGGTGCGTGGTGGAGGCGCGTTGTTTGATCGGCATGTCGGCCGTCGTTATGGACGGCGCGGTAATCGGTGAGGAATCGATGATCGGGGCGGGCGCGCTGGTGACTCCAGGCACCATTATCCCCCCTCGAAGCTTGGCGATCGGTTCACCCGCGCGTGTCAAACGCGCCCTGAACGCTGAAGAACTGCGCTTCCTTTCGGAAAGTGCCACTCACTATCAAAGCATCGCGAAGTCGTATCGAGACGACGGCGTAGGCGTGCTCGGGGGCGACAGGTGAGCGCGCGTCCCTCACAGTGCCGCCGCCGAGATCGCGGCGGTCTCGCCGCGAGAAGCGCCCATTCTCGGCGTGATTCGCTCCACGCGCGTTGCGCTGACATCGCGCCGCAGATGTGGCGTGCGGATGCCCGACCCGACGCTTGGCCGAGCGATGAGAGCGCTCGGCCGGCGGGGGAGTGCTGATGCGAACGCTCCCGGCAGTCCGTGGTGCCCGCGCCATCGCTGTGTCTGTGGTTGTGGCCGCGACCCTCACCGCGTGGAGCACGTCCGCAGCCGACGCCGCGGGTGTGCGCGTCGACATCGGGATCATGGGCGGGACCATGGCCGAGTGGGACGCGTTTGGCGAAGCCGGAAACGCGTTCGGGCTGCGGGCCGGCGTCCGAGTCGGCTCCTTCGACGTGGCGCTCGCGCTCGCGGGCGTGATGCCTGCCGGTCGCGTGCAGGCGCGGTTCGCCTCGATCTGGGCCGAGGGGCGTTGGCACCCGTTCATGGAGCGACTGCTGGCCCGGGATGTGCCCCTGTCGCCCTTCTTGCTCGTCGGCGCCGGCGTCGCCACCGCGGACGGTGCCGAAGCGCGCGATTTCGACGGATTCGACGCCGTGCGGTGGACGCCCGACCGCGCGCGCCCGGTGATCATGGCCGGCCTCGGCCTGCGCTACGGCGCGAACGACGGCCTCTACGGCTCCCTGGACGCCAGGGCCTACAACCTCTCCCATGGCGGGCTCGTGCTCGCGATCGGGTACGCATTTTGACCCCGGCTCGCGAACTGCCGCGCCCGCATCACGCGGCTCGCACGGGATGCGCATGAGTCCCCAGACCTTCAACTTCATGGACTAACCGAGAGTATGGATCGCGACGTCGCCTCATTGACCTTGTACCGGGACGGCACGGACTCGGGCCTGCTGCTGTGGGCCACCGATGACGCCCATTTCCCGCCAGCCGTGCGCACGCCCTTCATGCGCGGCCGCTGGCAGTCGAATATCCCCGTGTTCGTGCCGAACACGGAGCGCCGCATGGCCCGCGAGCCCGTCTCGGGCTGGTACCTCGACGCAGCGCGCGCCGCCTCGGCACTCGCGCCGCTCTCCCTGAACGCGGTAGACCGCCTGCCGCCCTCCATCGCGGTGTGGGCGCTGGCGTCGAAGTGGGTCGTGGAGGCCATCGCCCGCGAGCAGGTGGTCCCGTCCCTCACGGCGACCCCGGACGCAGACGTCTGGGTCGCGCGCTGGCGGGCGGCTCCGGTGCGCCCCGAGGACCGCGCGCGGCTGGCCGGCCTCGCCGACGCGATGCCCGGCGTGGCGCGCGCCTGGCCCGCTGAGGGTGCCGACCGCGTCATGACGGCCGACGCCGCCCTGCTGGAGTTCATCGACGCGGCGACCGACGGCTTGCTCCGGGCCGCCACCCCCGAGACGGCCCCGCATCCCGGGCCCGGGCCGAACTGGGCCATGCGCGTCGGGCGCGCGCTCTCGGGACCGCAGGACCGTTTCCAGGTCCAGGGCCTCAGCGACCGCCACGTCCCCGACGCGCTCAGCCGCTGGATCGCGCCCGCGACAGCGGTCGGCGGCGCGCGTCCGCTGGTCGGCTTTCGGCTGGAGGAGCCGGGCGGCCGCGACTCGACCTGGCGCATCACCTACCACCTCCTCGACGCGGGCGGGCAGACCCGCGTGTCCGTCGCCGACCTGCGCGACGGACGCCCCAAAGCCGTCGAGGCCGCCTCGCGAATGTCCAACCCGGCGGACACGCTGCTGGACGCGCTGGGCCGCTGCGCGCGCGTGTTTCCAGCCATCGAGCGCAGCCTCCAACAAGAGCTGCCCGCGGTGGTCCACGTCGACGCCGCCGAGGCTTGGCTCTTCCTCACGAAGTCTGCCGTGAGCCTCCAGCGCGCGGGCTACTGGGTCGACGTCCCGGCGGCGCTCTCTCGGGTGGGCCGTCGCCGACTCCGCGCGCGCATGCGCATCGGCACCGAGGGTCCGAGCGAAGGAGGCACCAGCAATGGCGGCGGCCTCCTGGGCGGGCTCGTGGATTTCCGCTGGGAAGCCAGCCTGGGCGACGACGCCCTGACCCCGTCGGAGTTCAAGCGCCTCACCGAGGCGAAGTCCGCGCTCGTGCTGCACCGCGGCCAGTGGGTGGCGGTCGATCCCGAAGAGGTCGAGCGCCTCAAGCACCTCATGGACGCTGGCGGTGGGCAGCTACCCGCCGCGGAGGCCCTGCGCCTCGCGCTGGCCAGCGAGGTGGCGGTTCCCGGCGCGGGCGAGACGCTGGCCGACGTGGTCTGTGACGGCGCGGTGGCGCGAGCGCTCGAGATCCTCAGCAGCGGCGTCGAGGGCCGGCTCAGTGAGATCGGCACCCCCGACGGGTTGCACGGCGATCTGCGCCCCTACCAGAAGCGCGGCCTCGACTGGATGCTCGGCGTCACCAACATCGGCTTTGGCGCCTGCCTCGCCGACGACATGGGCCTGGGCAAGACCGTCGAGCTGCTAGCCCTCTTTCAGAGCCTGTGCGAGTCCCGCCGCGGCAACACCTTCCTGGTGGTCTGCCCCACGAGCGTGCTCGGGAACTGGCGCCGCGAGGTGCAGCGATTCGTGCCCGGAATCGCCACCCTGGTTCATCACGGCGCGGGCCGGGCGGGAGACGTCCGCGCGCTCCGAAGCCAGATGCGGACCCGGATGGCTGGGGCCGACGGGATGATCGTCATCACCAGCTACGCGCTGGCACGTCGTGACGTGGAGATGTTCTCCGAGATCGAGTTCGACGCGCTGGCCCTGGACGAAGCTCAGAACATCAAGAACCCAGAGGCCGCCCAGAGCCGCGCGGTGCGTCAGCTCGTGGCCAAGCGCCGCCTCGCGCTCACCGGCACCCCGGTCGAGAATCGCCTCACCGAGCTGTGGTCGATCATGGATTTCCTCAACCCGGGCCTGCTCGGAACGCGCACCGGCTTCAAGAAGACCTTCGCGGTGCCGGTCGAGCGCTACGGCGACTCCGACGCCGCCGAGAAGCTGCGTCGCGTGACCGCGCCCTTCATCTTGCGCCGCCTCAAGACCGACCCGGCCATCGCGCCCGACCTGCCCGACAAGGTCGAGACCGTGCGCTTCTGCCCGCTGACCCGCGAGCAGGCGGCGCTCTACCAAGCGGCGCTCGACGACGCCATGAGCGAGATCGCGGGCCTGTCGCCGGGAATGGAGCGTCGCGGGCGCATCCTCGCGATGCTCACGGCGCTCAAGCAGATCTGCAATCACCCCGCGCACTATCTCCGCGACGAGGACCCCACCCCGCGCCGCTCTGGCAAGCTCACGCGCTTCCTCGAGCTGCTCGACGAGGTCGTCGAGGCCGGCGGCCATCCGCTGGTCTTCACCCAATACCGCGAGATGGGCGAGATCCTCGAGCGGGTGCTGAGCCGCCGCCTCGGCACTCGCATCCCGTTCTACCACGGCGGTCTCCCGCGGGTGGCCCGTGACCGCATCGTGGCGAGCTTCCAGGACCCGCACGGCCCTCCGGTGCTCATCGTGTCGCTGAAGGCCGGCGGCACCGGCCTCAACCTGACCCGCGCCAACCACGTGTTTCACTACGATCGCTGGTGGAACCCCGCGGTGGAAGACCAGGCCACCGACCGCGCCTTCCGCATCGGGCAGACGCGCGACGTGACGGTCCATCGCTTGGTCAGCCAAGGCACCTTGGAGGAGCAGATCCACCAGATCCTCGAGGACAAGCGCAGTCTCGCCGACCGCGTCGTGGGCGCCGGTGAGACCTGGCTGTCCGAGCTGGACGACGCCACGCTCCACGACCTGGTCAGCCTTGGCCAAGACGCCGTCGCGGAGGAAGATCCGTGAACAGCATCGAACCCGTGATGTCCTGGTGGACGCAGCGCTGGGCGGACCCTCTCGAGGAGTCGCGCGACCTCCGTCAGAAGGTGCGCAAAGGTCGCGTCCTCACCCGCCGCGGTCGGGTCTCCGAGCTGACCGTGCGCCCCGGCCTCGTGACGGCCATGGTCGCCGAAGACACAGGCGTTCCGAGCAGCGTGCGGCTGCGGCAGCCCGTGATTCAGGAGGCGGTCTGGAGCCGCGTGGTCGAACGAATCGCGCGCTCCGCAGGTCAGGCGAGCCAGCTGCTCCAGGGCCGAATTACCGAGCAGATGGTTGTGTTTTTTGAGGAAGAGGGCTCCGAGCTCTTCCCCTTCGACCAGCACGACCTGACCTACTTCTGCACCTGCCGCGACGACTCTGCGATCTGCATTCACGCCGTCGCCGTGCATTACGCCGTGGCGGACGTGCTCAACGCGGACCCGCTGCTGCTTTTCGAGTTCCGTGGTCGCGTGCGCTCCGATCTCATGGAGGCGTTGCGTGGCGCGCGAACGACGGTCATCGACGACCCGGGTGTCGGCGTCGCGGAGAGCGATGAGACCGAGAGCGCCGATTCGCTAGTCGATACCTACTGGAAGGCTGGTATCATTCCGCACCTAGCGTTTCGCCTCTCCGCGGGCGATCTCGCGGATGGCGAGGCGCTTCCGGTCATCCGAGCGCTCGGGCCGGGTCCCGGCGAGACTTCACCAGATGAGATAGCAGACGTGCTTGCCCCCATCGTGCGCATGGGGCGCAGGCGGGTTGAAGAGCTTGTCGAACAGGTAACGGAGGACGACGTGCCCGACGCACCCAACCCGACTTCTGCCGACTCCCTGGACGACGTCCTGGTCGCGGCGGCCTATCAGCACGGATCCCTGACCTCGTCGTTCGTTGCGGACGCGTTGGGGATCAGCGTACTGGAGGCGCGGCGCTACCTGCAGTGGCTCGTCGACGAGGGGCGTCTGGCCCAGGTCGGGCGCGCGCGCGGGACCAAGTACGTGCCGCTTGAGGCCGCCGAATAGCAGACGCTGTCGCGCGCACGAGCCCTTCGCCCGCGCGTCGCACCTCGGTCAGCCGTCCGCGCGAGCCCGTCACGCTCGCGACGTTTCCCCGCGCTCGGCGCACCGCGCCACGCCCAAGCTCGTCAGCGGCCCGCGCCCTGCGGCAGCGCCTTGCGCTTGAAGGTGAAGTCGGCGTTGTAGGTGGTGCCATTCACCGTCGCCGCTGTCTTCCCGGTCCCCTCGTCGCCGTAGCCATCGCCATCCGTGTCGGCCATCTGCACGATGACGCCATCCGCGACGGGGATGGGGATCGCGCCCCACAAGACGATGAACGGGTCGATGGCGAAGATGTCACCGTCCACGACGCCCTCGAGGTGGTCGATGGTCACCCCGTCGAAGTTCTCCACGACCACCGCGGTCACCTGCCCGCCGGCCGACTGGATGAGCGAGAGGGTGACGGTGATCCCTGCGTTGAACGCCTTCACGGAGATGGTCAGGTCCCACTGGCCCGAGACATCGAGGCTAGGCAGCCCGCCCGTCTCGAACGCGATCTCAAGCGGGAGGGCCAGGGTGCTGCCGAAACGCGCCGTCAGCGTGCCCTCGACGCGGATCCCGTAGTGCGTGTCGAGCGCCAGCGGTGCCGCCGGTGCAAACCGTGCGAAGCGGCCAGACACCGTCCACACACCGTCGACGACCGACTCCGTGTCCGGATCCTCCGCGTCGGTGCGCGTGTACAGGAGGAACGCGCTCTCTTGCCCCGTGGCCAGGACGTCGGAGAAGCCCAACTCGACAGGGCTCTCGAACCAGACGTGGGCGCTGTCTGCCAGCGGCGTGCTCGACGTCAGATACAAGGTCTCGGAGGGCTGCTGACGCACGTACTCAGTCAGCGCGCTCAACTGCGCCTCGTCCAGCGTCGACTCGGTGAACTGCGCGGCGAACTCGACCATGGCCTCGAGCGTCAGCCACTGCCCCTCGCGGCCCCAGGGCCCGGTGTCGTAAGCGCCGTAGAGCGACGGCACATCGGTCATCTTGCCGGCGGTCTTCCCCTCGTGCACCAAGCGATCGGTCAGCAGCGGACCTGAGTGGCACTCCGCGCAGCCCGCGCCGCCGTCCGCAACGGGCTTCTGGAACACGTCACGTCCGGCCAGACCGGCCTCGTCCAGCCGTCCGCCGGGCAGGGTGTACGGGTTGGGCGGCGCGGTCACGGACTGCATATACAACGTCAGCAGACTCATCTGCGCGCCGGACGCCTCGGCCCCGACCAGCTTGAGCACCTCGCGGCTGAAATCGAAGAGGGTCGGAAGCTGCCCGCCCCACAGAAACGGCGAGGTCCCGCCAATGTTTCTGAAGGCGAGCGTGTTCACCGGGCCGTCCGCCAGGATGTCCCAGACGAGGCCGTCGGTGAGCCCGTCAATGTGGCAGTTGTTGCAGGAGAATTCGCCCCGGGACGAGAACGACGCGTCGTTGAAGATGCGCTGGCCTTGCTTGACCTCCAGGGGCGTCGGGTCCGAGCCGATCGCGTAGGTGGCGTGGCCGAGATCGGCCGCGGGCGTTGAGGTCGGGAGATCCCAGGACTCGAGCAGGTTGTCCAACCAGGAGTAGGTGTAGACGCGCCCGCCGGAGAAGACGAGGCCGCGGGGATCGCTGCCCGTGGGGATGCGGCCCAGCTCTTCGTAAGTGTCTGGGTCCAGCATCAGCAAGGCGCCGCCAGCGGACAGCGTGATCAGCAGCACGCTCTTGTCCGGCGTGGCCGCGATGGAGAAGGGGCTCGCGGCCGGGCCCGAGCTGCTCTCCTGGTGGTCCAGATCGATGTGCTGGATGACCGTCCAGGCCGTGGGCGAGGTGGCGTCGATATCGACGATGGCCAGGCCGTGCGTGATGGGGTGTTTCGAGGCGTCCACCGAAGCGAGGGTGTTGTCGCTGTGGCTCACGGAGACGATGAGCCGATTCGGGTGCACCGGGTCCAGCGCCATCCCGCGGATGATCGTCCCGACGTCGGGGACGTAGGCGACCAGCTCTCCGGCGTCGGCGTCGATGACCGCGACATCCTTCGAGGCCTCAGCGGCCGGCAGGTCCCCCTGCAGCGGCCCCAGCGGGTGCGCGTTGCTCGAGATCAGCGACGCGACGTAGAGCTTCCTGTTCGCGTCGTCCAGCACCATCGCGCGCGGGTCGCGCCCGACGTCGACGGACGCCGAGATGGCGCCCTCGTCCTCAAGCTCGACGCGCACGACGCGGTCCTCGCCGCTCAACGCCACCCAGACCACGCGCGTGCCGGCGGGCGAGGTGTCCAACGCCAGCCCTGTCGGCTCGTTGCCCACCCGAAACCCGTCGCGAACCCGCAGGGTCCCCAGGTCCACAAAGCCCAGCGTGTCCCGCCCTGTCTGGGCCACGATCAGATAGTCGAGGTCGTCCGCGTAGGCGAGGGCGGTCGGCCACGAGCCGGTGTGTATCAAGTCCGCGTCGGGCACAGCCTTCTTGCCCGACACGCGCGCCCGGTGAAGGGCGTTCGATACCGGGCTGGCGACCCACAGGTAGCCTTTCGTCAGCGCAAGTGGGGCGGTCGGCGAGTAGTTGTAGTTCAGGAACGTGTCGGGGTTGAGCGCGTCCGCCCGCACGTCGAGGGTCACCGTGTCGGGGCCGCGATAGATCTCCCACAGCCCAGGCCGGTCCAGGGTCAAGCGCTGCCGGGGGTGGGTCCCCTCGATCAGCGTGAGGGCGTCTGACGGTTTTGGGCCCAGCGCCACGGTGCACGGGTGGTTGGCGCCCCAGAAGGCTAGGTAGTCGTCCCCGTCGAAGAAGAGCGTCTCGCCGACCGGGACCACCACGGTGGCGGTGATTCCGACCTGGTCTTTGTCGCAGGGGCTGACGACCGGAACATCGGGGACGACGTCGTTCTCGAGCCCATCCGGGCCTGCGTCCGCGTCCGTCACGTCGACGTCCGCCCCGTCGATCTCCGGCGCCGCATCCGCGACGTCGTTGGGGGCGTCGAGTGCCGTGTCCAACCCGTCTGGGCCCGGGTCGATCGCATCGACCGCGTCGGCGAGCGGCGCGTCCGCCGCGCTGGGAACCGCGCCGTAGCAACCGGCCACACTCGCGAGGAGGCTGATGGTGGCGACCACGACCGCGCCATGCAGTCCTAGCCGCCCGAATCCAGTCTCTGTCTCTCTTCGCGAGTGCAGCATGTCAGCGCTCCGTCGGAGCCCCGGTCCCGCCGAAACCCTCGTGTATGCGAGGCGGTTACGGGTTCGGGACGAACTTCTGAATGTCGATGAAGGACGCCCGCTTCACCGAGAGGAGCAGGGTGTCGAGGGTGTCACCGCCCGGCGCCGCGACCGCCTCGGCCGTGACATCAGACACGAAATCCAGGCTGCTCACGAGCAAGAGGGCGAACCCGACGGCGCGGTCGACGAGGGTCGGCTCCACGGTGGTCGGGTCCGGCACCACGTAGGACGCGCTGCCGTTCATCCAGATGGTCCAGTTCTGCCCCTCTTCCCCCTTGAAGAGGACGCGCTGCACGTCGGCGCCGGCGAGCGGCTCCACGGTGACGGTCCGGGTCGTGGCGTCCCACGAGCTGGCCATGGGGAAGCCCAAGAAGGCCTCGACGGACTGCGCGGTCGGAAGCGGGGCGCCGGGTGTGGCCAGGGAGATCACGGCGCTGCCGCCCTCGGGCCGGGCCTCGCCGGGCCCCGCCGACAGGTTCACGGCGACTGCCGCCGTGGCGTACCGCGAGTTGGGACCGCCCAGGCCGCTGTTCAGCGGCGCGGAGGGGAGCGTGAAGGGGTCGACCTCGGGCGTGCTCGTGTCGGAATCCACGATGCCGTCGGCGACGTCGGACTTGGAGGCCTGGTCGTTTCCGGCGGTCAGACCGATCGGGTAGAGGAGGCCATCGGGAGTCAGCGCGCCCGCGATGATGAAGAGCGAGTCCGCGTAGCCGAGATCGCCCATCGCCGGCAGCGTCGGGATGGTGAGCGTCGAGGCGAGGCCGAGGGGGATGCGCAGGGACGGCGAGATCGTGGTCGAGGTCGGCGCGCCGTCGCCGGCGAAGGTCCCGGTGGGGGTCGCCGTGGACCAGAAATCGCCGAAGAGCGGGACCAGCGCCCGCACGATGAGGGCGAAGTCGAAGTCGCCGCCGGTCACCGCGCTGATGATGTCATCGATGAACGAGACGACCTCGTCGACCCGCACGCGACCGCCCAGGCTCCACACCCGGTGGGTTCCGCGCGGCGCGGCGAGGACGAAGTCCCGAATGGCGGGCGTGCCCAGCGCGAAGGTGACGCCGCCGGGGATCTCCGCGACCTGGTTGGGATCCACGCCGGGAACCGAGGCCTCGGGGTCGAAGTAGCGCTTCACGTTCGCGCCGATGATCGACTGCAGGTTGAAGTCGAAGAGGCTCGCGGAGAAGGGGAACGAGGTGAGCGATAGCTCCAGCTCGCCGTCCTTGGGGTAGTCGTCGAGACCGACGAGCCCGCGGACGATATTGGCGCCAATGAGCTGTGTGGTGGCCTCGACGACCGCGCCAGCCTTGTCCATCGTGATCTCGCCCCAGAAGGTGCGCGGAGTGGGCAGGAAGAGCGTCCCGGGCGCGGCGCGCAGCCAGCTTACCCAGTCGGTCTGCGTGCCGAAGATGTGGACGTCCACCAGCGCCTCGGCGCCTGCGTACCGGACCACGCCGTCGGCGGGGATCGCGCCGCTGGCCAGGAGATCGCCGCTGGCGTTATCTACCAGGGCGTAGGTGCCCGCGATGGGGGCGAGGTCGCCCTCCTCGACAGCGATGACCGTGTAGGTGTCGGCGGGGGCCGGCACGACGTTACGAAGCGTCGTCGCCACGGAGCGCCCATCGGCCGTCTTCGCGGTGATCGTGGCCATCCCCGCGTTGGCGCCGCCGGTGACCACGCCGAGGGAATCGACCGCGGCCACGTCCGTCGCGCTCGAGCTCCACGTGACCGTCGCCGCCAGCACGATGTCAGGGCTCGCCGCGTCCCACATCTCAGCGTGCAGGGCGGTCGTGGCGCCGGTGGTCAGGACCGTGGCCCGCTCCGGGATTCGCAAGGCCCACGTGGTGGTCGCGGGCGCGGCCTGACAGGCGCCCGCCGCGCACAGCTCGCCAGTGCCACAGTCCGCGTCGCTCGCGCAGTACCAGACGCCGCACACGCCGCTGGGGACGTCGCAGCGGCAGTCGAAGCGCTCGTCGGCGCACTGGCCTTCTGCGAAGCCCTGGGCGAGGCAGTCGGCGTCGGTCTTGCACTTGAAGACCGGCACGCAGCATCCCACTTTGCAGAGCCAATCGGTCTGCGGGGCGGGGCACAGCTTCTTGTCGTTCTTGCCGAACTCGTTGAGGCAGGGCTGGCTGCAGGAGCTGGCGTCTCCCGCGGTGTCCGCGTCGGTGACCGCGTCGGCGTCGGCGTCGGCGTCCGGCGTGGCGTCGGGCAGGTCGGTCGGGTCGGTGTCCGGCGTGGCATCCGGTGCGGTGGTGTCCGCGTCGCCAGTCGACGAATCCGCCGTGTCCGCCACGGTATCGGGAGCGAGGTCAGCCCCGCCGTCGTCGTCGCCCGAGCAAGCGAAAATCGCGAGGGAAAGACCCACCACCACGGTACCAAGCGTCAGCCGCATCACGATGCCTCCATGACCCAAAGATATGGCCGGCGCACTATAGTCAGCCGTGGTGCGGTGGGTCCAACGCTTCCTGAATGGCCGCTCAATTTATAGGCTGCGCGTGCCCGGGGTGCCCCGGGTGACGGGAAATCCCGCGACCACACCCCGAGCCGTCATGCCCGAGCTGCCCGAAGTCGAGATCAACCGCCGCAATCTCCAGCGTTGGACCAGTGGCCGGCGCGTGACGGCGCTGCGCACGCCGGACTCGGTGCGTTTCGTGGGAGCGACGGCCGATGTGGTGGGGCGACGATTTGTGGTCTGGCGGCGCCGGGGCAAGCTGCTGCAAGGGGATCTGGAGGGCGGGGCCACCTTTCAGAGCCACCTCGGGATGACCGGCCAGTGGCTCGCCGATCCCTCACCTGAGCGACGCGGCGTCCGGGTGCTGCTCGAATTCGCAGACGGTGACGGCCCGCGATACGTCGGCCTCGCCGATCCGCGACGCTTCGGCCAAACGACCATCTTCGCTCCGGGTGACCCCGCGGGGAGCGCGGCCTTCGACCGATTGGGCCCGGACGCGCTGCTCTCGCCGATGTCGCCGCCGGCGCTCGCAGACGCGCTGGGCCGCCGCGCCACTCCGCTCAAGTCACGGTTGTTGGACCAGGCCGTCATCGCGGGCCTCGGTAACATCGCGGTCATCGAGGTCGCCTACCGTGCGCGGCTGCATCCGCATCTGCCCGTAAGTTCGTTACGAGCGGCAGATCTCGGGCGGCTCCTCGAGGCCATCGCGGCGCACATCGAGCATGTGCTCGACGTCGAGACCGGCGACGAGATCGCCTACCTGGGCAGCGCTGGCGCGCACAACCCGTTCCTCTGTTACGGGCGCGAATCCGGCCCCTGCCCGCGCTGCGCCACGCCCTTCGTGCGCGGCGCCCTGGGCGGCAGGCCCAGCTTTTGGTGCCCCAATTGCCAGCCCGCGCCCGGCTGATCCGGACCGCCGATCGCGGGCAGCGCCCGACCGCTACCCGGAGCTGAGCTTGCCCTGAACGCCCGCCAGGGTCTCGGGTGGTGCCAGCTCCCAGCGTCCGTGACTCACTTTGCGCTCAAGCTCGCCGTCCTTCAGGCGCAAGCTGGTCACCAGCCGACCGTCCCGAGCGTAAATATGCGCGCGTCCTTGAGGGCCCAGCACCGCCACGGTGTCGCGGCGGGTGTCGAGGTAGCATTGGCTAGGCGTCGCCTGGGCCAGATCTTCCCGAGCACGGTCTGTGGGGCGGTCGCCCTCGAGGTGGCGCGTCTGAGCGTGTCGCGTCCGTTTGAGGCCGGCGCGAAAGACCCGCTCCAGATCGCTGCGAAGCTGTGTGAGCAGCGCCAGCGCCAGCGCGCCTTCGTCGAGGTCTTCGTCGGTCTTCGCCGCCCGCCACAACCGCAGGCCGAGGGTGTCGATGCGCGCGCGAGCCTCGCCGAGCGTGCGGCGAAACGCTTCGGCTTGGCCCCGCTCGTCGTCCGCGGCGGCGGCCTCGGCGATCGCCTCCGGCGAGAGGCCGAGCACGTTGAGTCGCAGCCGCCGTTTCCCGTCTCGGGCGCCCGTCTCCACGAGCTGCAGCGTCAGCGCCACCCGCTCCGACCGGGTGCCTCGGCCGGCCAGCGCCCGCGGTAGCAGCCCGATCGCGACCTGGCCCAGCAGCCGCCACGCGTCCTGCCCATGTCCAAACCCGGGCAGCAGCTCCGAGGCCAGCTCCGACGGCCCCTGGACGATCCCGATCACCTCCGGCGGCTCGGCGTAGAGGCGGTCCACCCGCTCGTCGCCACGCGCCAGGCAGAGGTTGGCGAAGCTCACCCACTCGGGCCGCCCGTTCGCCGCGTAGCCCGCGAAGACCGAGATGGTGTCAGGGGTATCCGCGTGCTCGCAGCGGCTGGATTGGCACAGGAAACAGTAGACGCGGCCTTGCTCGAACGCCCCCGCGGCCCGCAGCACCTCCGCCAAACGCGCGTCGATCCCCTGGGCCAGTACGCTCGCCGCGGCGTCCAACTGCACGCCGCTCGCGCGGTCCATCGGGATGCGCACCGTGACGTCGAACCCGTCCACAGCCAGCGGCTCCCGCTCGCTGAACCCTCGCTCCTCAGCCAGGGCTCGCCCAAGCGCGCGCAGCGCCGCGATGACCTGCCTCGCCCGCCCATGGACCGTATTCCCGCTCATGATCTGCGTGATCTCCAGACGTGACGGCCTGGGGTGCGCGTCCCCATCAGTACAGTCGCCGCACGCGAAGTTGGGCGTCGCTGCGGTGTGGCGCGATCACAGCCTCCCAGGCGTCAGGCGCCAGTTCCAGGGTGTGACCCGAAAGATCCGCGCTGACCTCGTCGATCATCAGGTGAGTCGAGCGGAGTCCGCCCAGCCAAGCGCGGCGATCCGTCACATAGAGCAGATCGCCGGGTCCAACCCCGCCCAATGTCGCCGCCAGCGCCGATGAGACCCGCGTCGGCAACACCTCGGCGGCGCCGCGTCGCGCGCGCGCGGTGCCGCGGGTCGGGGTGGCGTCGACCCAGGGGCCCGCGCCTTCTTTGCCCGCGCCGCCCTTATAGAGCGCGATCGCGTCATTCACCGTCCCCCACACCAGCCCGCGCTGATCGCGCCCGGCCGACGGACGGGACAGCAGCGTCGCGGCGACCGCGATCACGGAACAGACCACGATGCCGTAGAAGGCGCGCGTGAACGTGTAGACCTTGGCGCCAGCCAATAGGCCTTCGCCAAGCGGTTCAGCGGGCACGCCGAGGGAGAAGGGCGACACGAGAGACGGCCAGATGATCGAGGCGAGCATGGCGGCGCCGCCCCCTGCCAAGGTCCAGATCACGGCGGTGTTCGTGTAACGGCGCCAGAAGACGCCAAGGAGCAGCGCGACGACCAGCGGCGGTGTGACCGCGGCGGTGAACGCGCCGTGCGCTTGGTAGATGGACCCAAACACCATGAAGGCTGGGACCAGCGCGACGCCGAGCAGCGTGACCCCAACGGAAGACCAGCGCGCTGCGCTCAGCAGCTCGCGGTCGGAGGCCGTCGGGCGACGCGGGCGGTAGATGTCGTTCACGACGATCGCGGCGATGGCGGTGATGAGGGTGTCGACGGTGGACATGAGGGCGGCGGTTAGCGAAGCCATGACGAGGCCGAAGACGCCGGGCTGGGCCAGCAGCTCCGAGGTGACGAAGAAGATCCGCTCGCTCGGGATCCCCTCGGGCAGCACGCCCGCGTGTACCAGCGCTTTGCCGACCCAGCCTCCCGACGCGACGACGATCGCCGCCAGCGGCATCAGCACCAGCATCACCGCGACGGTCGCCCGGCGGGCGTCATCGACCGAGCGGGCGGCCATGAAGCGCATGGCGAAGCCCTGGTTTAGAAAGAAGAACATCGCGGTGTTGGCGACGCCGTCTTGCCAGAAGATCCCGCCGCTATTGTAGGCCGGGTCGGAGTTGAAGTTCGCAAACGCCGTGCGGTGGCCGCGCGGCAGATGCTCCCAGAGCGCGTTGAGCCCGCCCAGCTGCTCGGCGCCGAGGAAGAGGATGACCAACCCCGTCGCGATAAGCATGATGCCCTGGAAAAGATCCGTCATGATCACGCTGGTTTGGCCGCCGGAGGTCACATAGACCGCCGAGATCGCCGCGACCAACGTGGCTGACAGCCGAATGTCCCAGCCGAGCAGGGCGTGGAGCGCCTTTCCCATCGTGAACAGGTTCACGCCCACGTAGCCGACCAAGTAGACCAGCAGCAGGCCCGTCACGAGGTTGCGAGCGCGGGACCCGAAGCGTCGCTCGAAGTACTCGGGGATCGAGGTGACGCGCGAGAAGTAGAGGATCGGCAGCCAGCCGAACGCGAAGAGTGGCAACCAGAACCAGTCATTGAAGTAGGTCTGGCTGCTGGCGACGCCATAGGTGTAGGCGATGCTGCTGTACTTCACGAAACTGTAGGAGCCGATCGTCGTCGCCATCAGGCTGAACGTGATGAGCCACCACGAGAAGCGCTGCCCGCCGAAGAAGAAGTCCTTCGTCGTCTGCTGCTTACGGCCGTAGAGCGTTCCGATGAGCAGGATCACGACGAAGTAGCCGATCATGATGCCGTAATCGAGCGGCGTGCCGATCCGACGAGACTCGGTGAACTCACCGTGAAACGGGACGGCGGCGGCCTCCCCCATGGGCGCGAACTGCAGATAGGCCTGCAGTGCAGCGAAGGCGAAGAGTCCGCCCACGCAGATCAGCAGATTCCGGAGGCCTCGGCCGCCGAGCCCGACGTACCCCTGCCGCCACGCGTACACCATCCCGACCACGAAGATCAGGCCACCCAGGATATACTGGAACGCATACGATTCCACGCGCTTCTCCCCGCTAGAGCCCGAGCGGAGCGCACGGTCCCGGCGGGAGGATGCCACGGGGTCGGCAGGTCTGCGATGCCCAACCTCCGCGCATCGCAGCCGCCGTACGCGCCCGCGCCGCGCAGAGCCGAGAGTCGAAAAATCCAGTATTTGGCGTCGAAATCGACGTGGCGCCTCCGTCCTGCGCCGGCCGCAGCGAGGCCCCCAAGAGACTTGCCCCTTGCTGATGCGAGGCGAAATGATCCATCATCCTGCCGTCGCTGCGGGTCGAGCCGCTCTCAAGACGTGCATCGTTCTTCGAAGCCGTAATCGAGAGGGCATCGTCTTCAAGTTGGGGGGGGGAGTTCTAATGCATATCCGTCGTCGGATGACCTACGCGTCCGCGCTCATCGGGCTGTTCGCCGCGTGTACCTTCGCGCTCGCATTCACTGCGAGCGAGGCACACGCCGCGCCAACCCTGACCGGTCGGGCGAACGTCGACTTCGCGATCCCGGGGGCCTTCAGCCTCCCCGATGACTCGATCGGCCGAGACGTGGGCCTTCCGCTAAACGCGCCTTTGGGCACCGTGAGCGGCTGGGACATGTCGTGGCTGCGGCTCTTCTACGATCCCGCGACCGACGTTCTCTACGTGGGTATTCAGACTTTCGGCATCGGCGGCGACGCGGATGGCGACGGCGACGAAGGGACCACCTCCGCGTGGTTGGCGAGCGTGTTCGGGGCAGATCTGCCCGTGTGGGATGACACTGAGTCCTTCGCGCTGATGCTCGATACGGACGACAACGGGACCTTCGACGTGATCGCGGGTGTTCCCGCGACCGGCGACGTGACCACCTATACGGTCGCTCAGTTCGACGGCTTGACAAGTTTGCCGGGCTTCGCGTTCGGCGCCCCCCTCGGCGACGAGTTCATTCCGCCGAATCCCGTCGTGGGTCCGGCGACTTTCGTCGCGCCGCACATCGAGTTCCGCATCTCGTCCTTTTCGCAGCTCCCCGGATTCAACGGCACCGTCGGCTCCTTCCGCGCCAAGGTGTTCATGGGCTCGCTCGAGGACTCTGGCATCGGCGAAGACCGGATCCCGAACGGCAACGACACGGCCGCCCAGATCTGCTTCGACTCCGACGGCGACGGCTACTCGACCTGCGACGGCGACTGCGACGACGGGAACCCGGGGGCGAGCCCCGGAAATCTCGGCGATCCGCTGTGCGACCTCGTCGATGAGGATTGCGACGGCAAGCTGGACGAGGACTTCGGCGGTCCCGGCGTCCCGACGGCGTGCGGCGTCGAGCCGGCCTGCCAGGCGGTCGGATTCCTGACCTGCATCAACGGCACCGTCACCGACACCTGCGTCCCCGGTGACAACGGCGTCTTCGTCCCGCAGCCCACCACCTGCGGCGTCGGCGCCTGCGCGGCGACCGGCACGACCACGTGCGCGACCGGCAGCGTGACCGACACGTGCACCCCTGGCACGCCCGCCCCGATCGACGGCTGCAACGGCATCGACGACGACTGCGACGGCGCCACCGACGAAGGCTTCGTGGCGGATGTGACCACCTGCGGCGTCGGCGTGTGCCAGCGACAGGGGCTCACGACCTGCATCGCCGGCGTGGTGGCCGACACCTGCGTCGCGGGTGAGCCCGCTCAGTTCGAGGTCTGCAATGGCCTCGACGACAACTGCAACGGGACCACGGACGACGCGCCGGTTCTGCCGAATCCGCCGACCTGCGGCCTGGGAGAGTGCGCGACGACTGGGACCATCGCGTGCGTGGGCGGCCAGGAGGTCGGTACCTGCGTACCGCCGGCCGGCGTGCCCGAGATCTGTGACGGCCTCGACAATGACTGCAACGGCGACGTCGACGACAACCCGAGCCTCCCCCCGGCGCCCACCTGCGGCGTCGGTGAGTGCGCCACGGTTGGCACCGTCGGCTGTTTGGACGGCGAGGTGACCAGCGAGTGCACGCCGCCGACCGGTGTGGCTGAGATCTGCGACGGCCTGGACAACGACTGCAACGGCGTCTCCGACGACGGCATCGCGCCCATCCCGACCACCTGCGGTGTCGGATCCTGTGGCGCGGCCGGCCAGCTGGTTTGCACTGGCGGCGGATTGGTCGACACGTGCGTGCCGGGGAGCCCCTCCGCGGAGGTGTGCGACGGCGCGGACAACAACTGCAACGGCTCGGTCGACGAGGGCATCGCCCCGACGCCCACCGCTTGCGGCACTGGCTCTTGCGCGTCGACGGGCGAGCTGGCCTGCGTCGGCGGCACACTCGTCGATAGCTGCGCACCGGGCGCGCCCTCGGCGGAGATCTGCGATGGCGCCGACAACGACTGCAACGGCGCGGTGGACGACGGCATCCCGTCCACGCCCACCAGCTGCGGCGTAGGGTCCTGCGCGGCCTCGGGCCAGCTGGAGTGCACGGGCGGTACCTTGGTGGACACCTGCACCGCCGGAACCCCTTCCGCCGAGGTGTGCGACGGCGCGGACAACAACTGCAACGGTACGGTCGACGAGGG
Source organism: Myxococcota bacterium (assembly GCA_041389525.1). Lineage (GTDB taxonomy): Bacteria > Myxococcota_A > UBA9042 > PHBI01 > JACKFB01 > JACKFB01. The sequence goes on from JAWKRR010000010.1 coordinate 68,612, forward strand.
CATCGCCCCGACGCCCACCGCCTGCGGCACCGGCGCTTGCGCATCGACGGGCGAGCTGGCCTGCGTCGGCGGCGCGTTGATCGACAGTTGCGCCCCCGGCGCGCCGTCGGCCGAGATCTGCGACGGCGTGGACAACAACTGCAACGGCTCGGTCGACGAGGGCATCCCCGCGGAGCCCACGACGTGCGGCGTTGGCGCGTGCGCCTCGACGGGCGAGCTGGCCTGCTCCGGCGGCAGCTTGGTCGACACCTGCGCCCCGGGGAACCCCTCGGCGGAGGTCTGTGACGGCGCCGACAATGATTGCAACGGCAGCGTCGACGACGGGATCGCGCCGACGCCGACGACCTGCGGTACGGGCGCTTGCGCCTCGACGGGCGAGCTGGTCTGCACCGGCGGAATCCTGGTGGACACCTGCGCGATCGGGCAGCCCGGCGCCATGGACTCCTGCGACGGTGCCGACAACGACTGCGATGGCGCGACCGACGAGGACTTCGTCTCGGAGCCCACGACCTGCGGCCTGTCCGGCTGTGCTTCCACGGGCATGACGACCTGCATCGGCGGCGTCGTCGGTGATTCGTGCGTCCCCGGTACCCCCGGCCTTGGCGACCCCATCTGCGACGGCATCGACGAAGACTGCGACGGCACGACCGACGAGGACTTCGGAGGGCTGGGAAATGGCACCACCTGCGGCTCCGGTGTCTGCGCGTCAGAGGGCGTCGTCGAGTGCATCAACGGCCAGGTGATCGACACCTGCGTTCCGGGTCCCGTGACGGGCGACGACTCCGACTGCGACTTGGTCGACAACGATTGCGACGCATCGACCGATGAGTCGTTTGCGGGTGAGCCGACTGCGTGTGGGATCGGCGCGTGTGCGGGCACCGGCATCACGAGCTGCTCGGCGGGCGTCATCTCGGACAGCTGCACGCCCGGCTCCCCGACGGGGGCCGACGACGACTGCGACGGCGTCGACAACGACTGCGACGGCGCGACCGATGAGTCCTTCGTTGGCGCACCGACCTCCTGCGGCACCGGAGTGTGCGCTGCGGTCGGTACCACGGTCTGCGTGGCTGGCGCGGTCACCGACACGTGCGCAGCCGGTACGCCCACCGGCGGCGACGCGGACTGCGACGCGACGGACAATGACTGCGACGGCTCGACCGACGAGTCCTTTGTGAGCGAGCCGACGTCTTGCGGCACCGGCGCCTGCGCCGCGACCGGCGCGACGACTTGCACGGCCGGCGTCATCGGGAACACTTGCGCGCCTGGCAGCCCGACGGGCGGCGACGCGGACTGCGACGCGACGGACAATGACTGCGACGGCTCGACCGACGAGTCCTTCGTGAGCGAGCCGACGTCCTGCGGCACCGGCGTGTGCGCGGCGACCGGCGCGACGACTTGCACGGCCGGCGTCATCGGCGACTCCTGCGCAGCCGGTGCGCCCACGGGCGGCGACGCGGACTGCGACGCGACGGATAACGACTGCGACGGCTCGACCGACGAGTCCTTCGTGGGTGTGCCGACGGTGTGTGGCACGGGCGCCTGCGCCGCGACGGGCACTACGACCTGCTCGGCGGGCGTGATCGGCGACTCCTGCTCGCCTGGCAGCCCGACGGGTGGCGACGCGGACTGCGACGCGACGGACAACGACTGCGACGGCTCGACCGACGAGTCCTTCGTGAGCGAGCCGACGTCCTGCGGCACCGGCGTGTGCGCGGCGACCGGCGCGACGACTTGCACGGCCGGCGTCATCGGCGACTCCTGCGCGGCCGGTGCGCCCACGGGCGGCGACGCGGACTGCGACACGACGGATAACGACTGCGACGGCTCGACCGACGAGTCCTTCGTGGGTGTGCCGACGGTGTGTGGCACGGGCGCCTGCGCCGCGACGGGCACTACGACCTGCTCGGCGGGCGTGATCGGCGACTCCTGCTCGCCTGGCAGCCCGACGGGTGGCGACGCGGACTGCGACGCGACGGACAATGACTGCGACGGCTCGACCGACGAGTCCTTCGCCAGCACGCCGACGACGTGCGGCAGCGGCACCTGCACGGGCGCAGGGGTCCTGGTCTGCGACAATGGGACGATCGTGGATACGTGCCAGGTGACCCCGGGCGAGCCCGAGGTGTGCAACGGCGCCGACGACAACTGCAATGGTGAGGTGGACGAGGGAACGACCGGCGTCTACTACACGGTGACGCAGGGCGGTCAGGCGTTCCAGATTGCGCCGGTCGTGGGCACGACGGACGTGAAGTCGTTCTACAGCTACGACGCGCCGAACGAGCTGAGCTCCAACACCGGATTCGAGCAGTCGAACCGCAGCGTGATCGGTCTCTATCGCGACCCCGCCGGCATCCTGAGCCTCTTCATCATCCACGACGCGGTCGAGGACGGCAGCGGTGGCGAGTTCGCCATGACGCTCGCGGGCCTCAACAGCGGAACCGTGGTCGTGCAGGACGATCCCAGCGGCGCGCCCGACGCGTTTGGCAACCCCAACGGCGCCTACTCCTGGAAGTGGCCGCAGTGTTGCACCGACGGCGTCGCCATCGAGGGCATCGGGAACGCGCCTTGCTTCACGATCAGCCCCGGCACCGCCGGAGGCATCGGGGGCATCGACCTCCTCACGGGTGGCCCCGGTGGGCAGCGTGTGGCCCTGGATTCGCAGAGCGCGCCCTTTGAAATCTGCGCCGGCGTCTGCTGCGAGCCCGACGGCGGCACGGATGCCGACTGCGACGGCCTCGACAATGATTGCGATGGCGAGACGGACGAGTCCTTCGTCGGCGGCCCCACCACCTGCGGTGTCGGCGCGTGCGCCGGCACTGGCCAGATGGTTTGCACGAACGCACAGATCATCGACACCTGCGCAGCGGGAAGCCCGACGGGCGGCGACGCGGACTGTGACGCGACGGACAACGACTGCGACGGCTCCACCGACGAGTCCTTCGTGAGCGATCCCACCTCGTGCGGCACCGGCGCCTGCGCTTCGACCGGCATGACGACCTGCACGGCCGGAGTCATCGGCGACACCTGCACCGCCGGAACGCCCGGCGCGGCCGACACGTGCGACGGCGCGGACAACGACTGCGACGGCGCTACGGACGAGGACTTCGTCGGCACTCCGACCTCGTGCGGGACTGGCGTCTGCGCTTCGACCGGCACGACGACCTGTGTGGCTGGCGTCATCGGCGACACCTGCACGGCCGGCGCTCCGACGGGCGGCGACGCGGACTGTGACGCGACGGACAACGACTGCGACGGCTCGACCGACGAGTCCTTCGTGAGCGATCCCACCTCGTGCGGCACCGGCGTCTGCGCCTCGACCGGCATGACGACCTGCACCGCGGGCGTCATCGGCGACACCTGCGCGGCGGGAAGCCCGACGGGCGGCGACGCGGACTGTGACGCGACGGACAACGACTGCGACGGCTCCACCGACGAGTCCTTCGTGAGCGATCCCACCTCGTGCGGCACCGGCGCCTGCGCTTCGACCGGCCTGACGACCTGCACGGCCGGCGTCATCGGCGACACCTGCACGGCCGGAACGCCTGGCGCGGCCGACACGTGCGACGGCGCGGACAACGACTGCGACGGCGCTACGGACGAGGACTTCGTCGGCACTCCGACCTCGTGCGGGACTGGCGTCTGCGCTTCGACCGGCACGACGACCTGTGTGGCTGGCGTCATCGGCGACACCTGCACAGCCGGCGCTCCGACGGGCGGCGACGCGGACTGCGACGCGACGGACAACGACTGCGACGGCTCCACCGACGAGTCCTTCGCTGGCACGCCGACCGCGTGCGGCGTGGGCGTCTGCGCCTCGACCGGCATGACGACCTGCACCGCGGGCGTCATCGGCGACACCTGCGCAGCGGGAAGCCCGACGGGCGGCGACGCGGACTGTGACGCGACGGACAACGACTGCGACGGCTCCACCGACGAGTCCTTCGTGAGCGATCCCACCTCGTGCGGCACCGGCGCCTGCGCTTCGACCGGCCTGACGACCTGCACGGCCGGCGTCATCGGCGACACCTGCACGGCCGGAACGCCTGGCGCGGCCGATACGTGCGACGGCGCGGACAACGACTGCGACGGCGCGACGGACGAGGACTTCGTCGGCACTCCGACCTCCTGCGGGACTGGCGTCTGCGCCTCGACCGGCACGACGACCTGTGTGGCTGGCGTCATCGGCGACACCTGCACAGCCGGCGCTCCGACGGGCGGCGACGCGGACTGTGACGCGACGGACAACGACTGCGACGGCTCGACCGACGAGTCCTTTGCTGGCACGCCGACCGCGTGCGGCGTTGGGGTCTGCGCCTCGACCGGCACCACTACCTGTAGCGCCGGGGTGATTGGCGACACCTGCGCGCCTGGAAACCCGGCTGGGCGCGATTCGGTCTGCAACGGGCTGGACGATGACTGCGACGGCTCTGTGGATGAGGCGTTCATCCCGAAGCCCACCAGCTGCGGCGTCGGAGTCTGCGCGCGGCTTCCGGGACCACGGTTTGCGTCGCGGGAGTCGTCAGTGACAGCTGCGCGCCTGGATCGCCCACGAGCGGCGACGCGGACTGCGACGGCATCGACGGCGACTGCGATGGCGCGACGGACGAATCGTTTGTCGGCACGCCCACCAGCTGCGGCACGGGCGTCTGCGCTTCGACCGGGACCACGATCTGCACCGCCGGTGTGATCGGCGACAGCTGCACCGCGGGCACTCCGAACGGCCGCGACAGCCAGTGCGACGGCAAGGACAACGACTGCGATGGGGCGACCGATGAGGCGTTCGTTGACCAGCCGACGACTTGCGGAGTCGGGGCCTGCGCCGGTTCGGGTCTGAAGACCTGTGAGAACGGTGTGGTGCTGGACTCCTGCGTGCCCGGTCAGCCCGGCACGGTGGATGTGTGCGACGGCAACGACAACGACTGCGACGGGACGACGGACGAGGATTTCGTGCCCGAGGTCACCTCGTGCGGCACGGCCGTGTGTGCGGCGATGGGCGCCACCACCTGCGTCAACGGAATCGTGGGTGACTCCTGCGTTCCCGGGACCCCGGGGCTGGGCGACCCCTTCTGTGACGGCGTCGACGAGGACTGTGACGGCCAGACCGACGAGGACTTCGGCGGGCTCGGGATCGGGACTACCTGCGAGTCGGCGTCTGCGCGTCTGAGGATCATCTCCTGCGTCAATGGCCAGGTTATCGACACCTGCACGCCGGGACCGGTGAGCGGCGACGACTCGATTGCGATCTGGTCGACAACGACTGCGATTCGGCGACGGACGAGTCGTTCGTCAATCAGCCGACGACCTGCGGGGTCGGAGCGTGCGCGGGCAGCGGCGCCACGAGCTGCAACAACGGAGTCGTGTCGGACAGCTGCACGCCCGGTGGGCCCACAGGGGACGACGCCGACTGCAATGGCGTGGACGACGACTGCGATGGCGCGACGGATGAGTCCTTTGTCGGTGTGCCGACCTCCTGCGGCGTGGGCGTCTGCGCCTCGACGGGGATGACGACCTGCACGGCTGGCGTGGTCGGCGACACGTGCACGGCGGGCGCTCCGACGGGCAACGACGCGGACTGCGACTCGACGGACAACGACTGCGACGGCTCGACCGACGAGTCCTTTGTCAGTGACCCGACGTCTTGCGGCGTGGGCGTGTGTGCCTCGACCGGCATGACGACCTGCTCGGCTGGCGTCATCGGCGACACCTGCTTGGCTGGCTCCCCGACGGGCGGCGACGCGGACTGCGACGGGACCGACAACGACTGCGACGGTTCGACCGACGAGTCCTTCGTGAGCGGGCCTACCTCCTGCGGCGTGGGCGTCTGCGCCTCGACGGGGATGACGACCTGCACGGCTGGCGTGGTCGGCGACACTTGCACGGCGGGCGCTCCGACGGGCGACGACGCGGACTGCGACTCGACGGACAACGACTGCGACGGCTCGACCGACGAGTCCTTTGTCAGTGACCCGACGTCTTGCGGCGTGGGCGTGTGTGCCTCGACCGGCATGACGACCTGCTCGGCTGGCGTCATCGGCGACACCTGCTTGGCTGGCTCCCCGAACGCCTGGCGCGGCCGATACGTGCGACGGCGCGGACAACGACTGCGACGGCGCTACGGACGAGGACTTCGTGGGCGCTCCGACCTCGTGCGGGACTGGCGTCTGCGCTTCCACCGGCACGACGACCTGTGTGGCTGGCGTCATCGGCGACACCTGCGCGGCGGGTGCTCCGACGGGCGGCGACGCGGACTGTGACGCGACGGACAACGACTGCGACGGCTCGACCGACGAGTCCTTCGCTGGCACGCCGACCGCGTGCGGCGTTGGGGTCTGCGCCTCGACCGGCACCACTACCTGTAGCGCCGGGGTGATTGGCGACACCTGCGCGCCTGGAAACCCGGCTGGGCGCGATTCGGTCTGCAACGGGCTGGACGATGACTGCGACGGCTCTGTGGATGAGGCGTTCATCCCGAAGCCCACCAGCTGCGGCGTCGGAGTCTGCGCGGCTTCCGGGACCACGGTTTGCGTCGCGGGAGTCGTCAGTGACAGCTGCGCGCCTGGATCGCCCACGAGCGGCGACGCGGACTGCGACGGCATCGACGGCGACTGCGATGGCGCGACGGACGAATCGTTTGTCGGCACGCCCACCAGCTGCGGCACGGGCGTCTGCGCTTCGACCGGGACCACGATCTGCACCGCCGGTGTGATCGGCGACAGCTGCACCGCGGGCACTCCGAACGGCCGCGACAGCCAGTGCGACGGCAAGGACAACGACTGCGATGGGGCGACCGATGAGGCGTTCGTTGACCAGCCGACGACTTGCGGAGTCGGGGCCTGCGCCGGTTCGGGTCTGAAGACCTGTGAGAACGGTGTGGTGCTGGACTCCTGCGTGCCCGGTCAGCCCGGCACGGTGGATGTGTGCGACGGCAACGACAACGACTGCGACGGGACGACGGACGAGGACTTCGTGCCCGAGGTCACCTCGTGCGGCACGGCCGTGTGTGCGGCGATGGGCGCCACCACCTGCGTCAACGGAATCGTAGGTGACTCCTGCGTTCCCGGGACCCCGGGGCTGGGCGACCCCTTCTGTGACGGCGTCGACGAGGACTGTGACGGCCAGACCGACGAGGACTTCGGCGGGCTCGGGATCGGGACTACCTGCGGAGTCGGCGTCTGCGCGTCTGAGGGGATCATCTCCTGCGTCAATGGCCAGGTTATCGACACCTGCACGCCGGGACCGGTGAGCGGCGACGACTCGGATTGCGATCTGGTCGACAACGACTGCGATTCGGCGACGGACGAGTCGTTCGTCAATCAGCCGACGACCTGCGGGGTCGGAGCGTGCGCGGGCAGCGGCGCCACGAGCTGCAACAACGGAGTCGTGTCGGACAGCTGCACGCCCGGTGGGCCCACAGGGGACGACGCCGACTGCAATGGCGTGGACGACGACTGCGACGGGTCGACCGACGAGTCCTTCGTGAGCGGGCCTACCTCCTGCGGCGTGGGCGTCTGCGCCTCGACGGGGATGACGACCTGCACGGCTGGCGTGGTCGGCGACACGTGCAAAGCGGGCCGGCCCACGGGCGGCGACGCCAACTGCGACGGCGCCGACAACGACTGCGACGGGTCCACCGACGAGTCCTTCGTGAGCGAGGAGACGAACTGCGGGCAGGGCGTCTGCGCGGCTCGCGGCCTGACCCTCTGCACCGACGGCCAGGTGACCGACACCTGCGCGCCGGGTGGCCCGATCGGCGCTGACGACAACTGCGACTCCATCGACGACGACTGCGACGGCTCGACCGACGAGTCCTTCGTCGGCGTCTTCCTCCCCTGCGGTGTCGGCGTCTGCCAGAACACCTCGCAGGTCGTCTGCATCGACGGGACCACGATCGACACGTGCGTGCCCGGTCTGCCCACCGGCGGCGACGCGGACTGCGACGGGACCGACAACGACTGCGACGGCTCGACCGATGAGTCCTTCGTGGGCGAGCCGACGTCGTGCGGTACGGGCGTCTGCGCCTCTACCGGCACCACGAGCTGCACCGCCGGCGTCATCGTCGACACCTGCAACTCCGGGGCCCCGACGGGCGGCGACGCCGACTGCGATGGGGCCGACAATGACTGCGACGGCTCGACCGACGAGTCGTTCGTCAGCTCGCCCACCAGCTGCGGGACTGGAGCCTGCGCCTCGACCGGCGCCACCACGTGCACCGGCGGCGTGGTCGGCGACACCTGCACCTCCGGAGCTCCGACGGGCAATGACGCGGACTGCGACGGGGCCGACAACGACTGCGACGGCTCGACCGACGAGTCCTTCGTGGCCGAGCCGACCTCCTGCGGAACAGGCGTTTGCGCCTCCGCCGGCACGACGACCTGCACCGCGGGCGTCATCGGCGACTCCTGCGCGCCCGGTAACCCCACTCCTGGCGGCGACGCGACGTGCAACGGGCAGGACGATGACTGTGACGGCTCCACCGACGAGTCCTTCGTGGGGGTCGAGACCAACTGCGGCCTGGGCGTCTGCGCCAACCGCGGCATCACGGTCTGCGTCGCTGGCGTGCAGTCGGACACCTGCACGCCGGGTGCGCCCATCGGGACGGACAGCAACTGCGACAGTGTCGATGACGACTGCGACGGCTCGACCGACGAGTCCTTCGTCGGCGAGTTCCTGCCCTGCGGCTCCGGCGCCTGCGCGACGACCTCCCAGGTGGTCTGCGTTGATGGTGCCACCGTCGACACGTGTGGCCCCGTCCAGCCGACCGGCACCGACGACAACTGCAACGGCGTCGACGACGATTGCGACGGCTCGACCGACGAGTCCTTCGTGTCCGAGTCCACGAGCTGCGGCGAGGGCGAGTGCCACGCGCGCGGCATCACCTACTGCTCTGGCGGCACGGTCTACGACTCCTGCGAGCCGGGCGTCGGGCGGCCTGACGCCAATTGCGACGGGGCCGACAATGACTGCGACGGCAGCATCGACGAGGACTTCGTCGGCGAGAAGACCAGCTGCGGTGAGGGCGCCTGCCACGCCCGCGGCGTGACCTACTGCGCGGACGGCGCGATTTACGACAGCTGCGTGCCCGCCGGTCCGTCGCGACCGGACAGCAACTGCAACGGCATCGACGACGACTGCGACGGCGACACCGATGAGGCCTTCCGCTCCGAGCCCACCATCTGCGGCGAGGGCGAATGCTACAACCGCGGCATGACGGCCTGCGTCGCCGGCGCGGTGGTCGACACCTGTGAGCCCAAGGCGCCCACGGACGAGATCTGCGAGGACGGTATCGACCAGGACTGCGACGGTCAGCCGGACAACGGATGCGAGTGCCCTGCGCCCGGTCCCGGGTTGGTCTACGCGGTCGCCAGCGCGCACAGCGACGAGTGCCACGGCGGCACGGACATGCACTCGATTTCGCTGCCCGGCTTCTTCACGGGCGTCGGCGAGGACGAGGCGCTGTTCAGCTTCAACGACGACGCGCTCTTCGAGTGGAGCGACGACGGCTTCACGGCGCGCGTCGCGGGCTCGGCGACGCTCACCTCCGCAGGTGGCGAGGGCGCCGCCGAGGTCGGAAGCGTGTGGTGGGTCGAGGTCATCGTGAACTACCGCGGGTCCGGCGTCGTCGGCGAAGGCTCGGGCGGACCGGTCCTGGCGCTTGAGCCCGCCTGCCAGCCGGCCTCGCTGACCCAGGCGTGGGAGTACTTCGACATGTTCGACGGCGACGCGATCATCTCGCGCATCGACGACCCGTCGGACTACGCGCTCTTCACCATGTTCCCCGCGGGCGGCGTGTTCCCCATGCAGATGGGCTACGCGGCCAACAACAAGAACGCGGCCATGGGTCTGTCGGCTGGGCTCGAGTTCATCCACTACAAGTCCAACGGCTGCGCGACCCGCAACACGGGCGCCATCTCCGTCGACCTCGAGTGCCCCTAGTCTGAGCCCTTGTGTGTGGCCGGGCCGCCGCTGGCGGTCCCGGTCGCACGCAAGTTCCTCAAGGGAAGTGGCGGGACAGCGGGCGGCGAGGACCATGGCTCCTCGTCCTGCCCGGTCGGTCAGACCGTGAGCGCCTCAGCGAGGCGTTCGACGTCGGCGAGCGTGGAGTAGGGCGCCGCCGAGACGCGAAGAAGCCTGAGCTCTGGACGGCTCGGGGCAGGTTGGACCGGTACTTCGATGCGGTGCTCCTGCCAGAGCCGGTCTTGCAGCGGGTCTATGCCGCGCGTGTGCTCATGCCCGCGCCCGCCAGGGATGTCGGCCGCGGCGGGCAGGCTGACCGCGGCCATCGAACCCAGCATGGACGCCGGGCAGATGGGCGGCGTACCCACCGCCAGCAGCAAGCGCTCGCGCGCCGAGACGGCTAGCTCGTGATTCCGGCGGAGCAGCGCAGGCCAGCCGCCCGGCACCAGGCCGCCCAGGAAGTCGATCGCCGCAGGCACCGACAACCACGCCGACGGGTCGTCGGTCCCCGTCCAGTCGTGCTCCAGCTGAAAGCGAGTGCGGCCTGGCGTGGTTGCGGTCGCCCCGTGGCTGATCGCGAGCGGGCGAATCTTCGACTGCCGATCGGGGCGCACGTGAAGGAACGCGGCGCCCTTTGGCGCGCACAGCCACTTGTGGCAGTTCCCGGTCGTGTAGGCCGCGCCCGTGGCATCGAGCGCCAGCGGCACCATGCCCGGCGCGTGGGCGGCGTCCACCAGGGTATCGACGCCGCGGTCGGCCAGCGCGCGGACGATGGCGTCGACCGGCAGGACCAGGGCGCTGGGGCTGGTGATCTGGTCGATGAGGGCCAGCCGAGTGCGCTCGGTCACCGAGTCGAGGATGGCCTGCAGCGCGGCATCCGGGGAGTCGACGGGGAAGGGCAGGCGGGCCACTTTCACGGTGGCCCCAGCGCGTTCGGCCACGAACTCAAGCGCATTTCGGCAGGCGCCGTATGCGTGATCGGTGGTCAGCAGCTCATCGCCCGCTCGCCACGGCAGCGAGCGCAAGACCGTGTTCACGCCGGCGGTGGCGTTGGAGACGAAGGCCAGGTCAGCCGACGAGGCGCCGACAAAGCTCGCGAGGGCCTGCTTCGCGTGCTCAAGGGCGTCCTCGTACTCGCGCATGAAGAAGCGGACCGGCTCGGCCTCCATCCGCTCGCGCCAGCGGGCCTGTTCGGCGAGGACGGGGATGGGGCAGGCGCCGAATGAACCGTGGTTCAAAAAGACCACGTCCTCGTCGAGGCGCCAGTGGTGTCGGATGGCCAGGCCGGTGGTTCGCTCGTCGTGGATTGTCACGGGATCACTCCGTGCCGGCGTGCGGGCGGCCCTTACGAGGTGCCCGAGACCGCGCCGGCGTCCGAGAGCTATACTTCGCGGCATGTTGCCGACGACGCCACCCCACGCCGAGGAGGTCCTGCTAGCGCGGGCGCAGCGAATCGCAGGCCGGAGCGTCCGCTGGCTGCGCGACGCGTGTCAAGGCAGCGACGGCCAGCTGCGGACGCGGCACAAGGGCATGGTGGGCCAGCTTGTCGAGGCGTGGACCTGCGCCTCGGGGCAGGGGCACGGCGTGCCCGACTTCCCCGCGCTGGGCATCGAGCTGAAGACCCTGCCGGTCAACCCCAACGGGCGACCGCGCGAGTCGACCTGGGTCACGGCCGCCCCCACGGGAGCCGAGGTGCCGGCGACGTGGGAGGCCTCGCCGGTGTGCCGCAAGCTCACGCGGGTGCTGTGGGTGCCCGTGCGGGTCGAGCCCGGCGCGGCCGCTGGCGAACGGGTCTTCGGGATGCCATTTCTATGGAGCCCCGACGCGGCGCAGGAGGCGACGCTGCGCGAGGACTGGGATGAGCTTGGCGAGCTGCTGCGGCTCGGCAGCGACGAGGTCTTCGACGCGCGCCGCGGCAAGGCGCTGCAGCTGCGGCCCAAGGCGCGGGACAGCCGCGTGTCGCGGTGGCGGCTTGACGAGCGCGGCGACTGGGTGCTGTCGAATCCACGCGGGTTCTACCTGCGGGCGTCATTCACCCGCGCGATCCTGCAGGCCAAGTTCGCCATGCCCTGACGGAGCCGGCCTCGCTTTCGTTTCGGGGGGCTGGGGCGGTCGACGGTGCTCAATGCGCCGCTCGCCGTGTAGTGTGTGCCGCGAGATTTCACCGAATGGAGCCCGACATGAGCCAGCCCGCCGTCCGCTACCACTCCGAGGGCCACATCGGCGTCATCACCCTCGACCGCCCCGACAACCGCAACAGCATGACCCCTGAGCTGCTGGAGGGGTTTGCGGCTGCGGCCGACCAGGCCATCGCGGACGGGTCCGCGCGGGTCGTCGTCATCACCGGGACAGGGCGCTGCTTTAGCGCGGGCGCTGACTTCCGCTCGCAGATTCAGGCCGACGGCGAGGCAGAGGGGCGCACGCCTCAGGCCCACGAGCGCTCATATGCGATGTACCGCCCCTTCCTCCGCGTGCTGGACATCGAGGTGCCGGTCATCGGCGCCCTCAACGGTCACGCGATCGGTGGCGGGTTTGGGCTGTCGCTGGTCTGCGACCTTCGGATCGCCGAGGCGAAGTCGCTGTACGGCGCGAACTTCGCCAAGCTGGGGCTGCACCCTGGGATGGCGATCAGCTATGTGCTGCCTCGCTTGATCGGGCCGGCCAAGGCGGCCGAGCTGCTCTTCACGGGCCGCCGGATCACCGGCGCGGAGGCCTTGGAGATCGGGCTGGTCAATGATGTCGCGGCCGGTGGCGACGCGGTCCTGTCGGCGGCGATGGCCATGGCCGCCGACATCGCCGCCAGCGCGCCCATCGCGGTGCGAATGATGAAGCGGACCTTCTACGCGGGCCTGGGTTGGGACGTGCGACGCGGGGCCATGGACGAGGCGTTTGCCCAGGCGGTCACCGTCGACACGGACGACGCGCGCGAGGGGATGAAGGCCCTGCTCGACAAGCGTGTCCCGGAGTTTCGGGGGCGCTGAGCGCGGGCGCGTCGGGCGTTCCGGACGCGGCAGGGGCGCTAGAGCTTGAGCCAAGCGCCGGCGACGTAGCGGACGCCGACGATGAGCAGGCCGATCAGCAGCACGCGGCGGAAGCCCTCCTGGGGGACGCGGCTGTAGAGCTTGGTGCCCAACCAGAGGCCGCCGGCGAGCGCGGGGGCGAGCTGGAGGTTCCAGCGCAACGTGTCGCTGGAGACCACGCCCGAGAACGCGTAGGTGGTGATGGCGACGACGCTGCTGGGGATGAAGAAGACCTGGAGCGTGCCCTTCATCTCGTCTTTGGTCCACGGCTGCGCGCCGATCCAGGCGACGATGGGGGGGCCGCCCGTGTTGAGCGCGCCGGTGAGCAGGCCGCTCGCCACGCCGGCGCCGGCGCCCCACCGGCGACTCATGTGGGTGGTGGGGCGCTTCGGTCGCACGAGGTTCCAGACGGAGTAGACCGTGAGCAGGACGCCGAGTCCGCCCATGGCGACGGTGGAGTCGACCGAGGCGAGCAGGCGCGCGCCGATGGGCACGCAGCACAACGCGGCGGCGATGGGGATCAGGATGTCGCGCAGGCGAAGGTGAGCGCGCAGCTGCCACGCCAGCGTGCAGGAGATGAAGAGGCTGTAGACCGCGGAGATGGCGACCGAGAAGCTGACCGGCCAGATGAGCGGGAGGAGGCTCATGGACACGAGGCCGGAGCCGAAGCCGCTGAGGCCCTGGACTAGACCGGCCGCGACGAGGGCGCAGGCAGCGAAGAGCCAGTCGCTCACGAGCGGTCCCGAATCCAAGCGATGGTGTCCGCCAGGGTCTCGTCGGTGGGGCGCGGGCTGAAGCCGAGGTCGCGGGCCGCCCTCGACGAGTCGATGTACCAGTAGTGCTGCGCCATCTCCACGGAGGCGCGGTCGATGGGCGGAGTGCGGTTCACCAGCCTGAACGCGCGCTCCATCGCCGAGCCCGCGAGACGTTCCACGGCCGCGGGGAAGCGCAGCCTGGGGGCGGGGACGCCTGAGAGGCGCGCGAGATCGGCGAAGAGCTCGGCGACGGTGAGGTTGCGGGCGCCGAGCAGGTAGCGGGTGCCTGCCTCGCCGCGGCTCGCGGCCGACACGAAGGCGAGGGCGACGTCGCGGACGTCGACGAGGCTGAGGCCGCCGGCGGGCGTGCTGGGTGTCTGTCTGGCGAGGAAGCGCGCGATGTCGCCTGTCGACGAGCCGCGGTCGTCGCCCGGGCCGAGCAAGAGCGAGGGGTTGAGGCAGATGACCGCCATCTCGCCTCGCGCCGCGTACCGGAGGGCCAGGCGCTCCGCGTCCAGCTTGGTCCGGTAGTAGGGCCAGCGGTCGACCACGTCGGCGCACCAGGGGGACGCGTCGTGGGCGATGGCGGTGGGCGAGGTCGAGCAGCCGACGGTGCCGCTGGTGGAGCAGACGACGACGCGCGCCACGCCCTCGGCGGCTGCGGCGTCCAAGACCCGCCGGGTCCCGTCGACGTGCAGGGCGTGGAGCGCTGCGGCGTCGCGCGGGTCGCGCGAGACCTTGCCCGCGAGGTGCATGACCACGTCGGCGCCTGCGAACGCACGGCGCAGCGCGTCGATGTCGGCGAGCTCGGCCGAGATCTGCGCGCACCCCAACGCCCCCAAGCGCTCCGAGCGACTGCGGGCCGCGCTCGTGATGTCGGCGGGCTCAGTGCCGGCCGCAACGAGCGCGTCCACCACGGCGTGTCCGAGGAACCCCGTGGCTCCGGTGAGCGCTACCTTCATCGATTCCCCTCGCTGTCGCGCTCGGAGGCGTCGCCCGGTCGGCCCCGGCGCGCAGGCTATGCCCTGGCGTCCCAGCGCTCAAGGCCGATGCGCGTTGACGCGAGCCGCGCGAGGTCCAAGACTCGCCCCGACCCCCGCCCGTGCGCAGGAGAGAGCGTGGAGTTCGACAGGGTGCAGCGAAGTTTCGCCCAGTGGCTGCGCGCCGAGGCGGGCTGGCGACAGGGGCGGGCGGCCACGGTCACCGCGCCGGCGGCCGAGGCGGTCGAGCCCGGCGGCGTCGCGCCCGCCGTCGTCGCCGGTTTTCGCCAGGTGCGCACGCACGCCCGGTCCGCCACGCGCGAGATGTTCCGCGTCGAACTCTACCAAGATGACCACGCCGTCGCCCTGGTGTCCGAGGCCACGACCGAGGCTGACGGGACCGGCAAGTACGAGCTACGTTTGATCGCCGAGTCCGCGTCCGCCGACCCGCGCCTGGTCCGCGTCGACCACGTCTGCACCGCCTGCGTCGCCCTGGGGCTCGGACCGCGCGGCGACGCCTGCCTCGAATGCGGCGGGGCAGGGTGGGAGCCCTGGTTTGGCGAGGCCGCCGCGATGGACCTCACCCTCGAGACGCCGCTCGCCATCCGCGTCCTCGCCGTCCCGCGCAGCAGCCTCTACCTGCCCGAACACACCCGTCGCCTCGCCACCGCGCGCCGCGACGGCCTGCTCATCGAGATCGCCCAGACTCCGTGAGGTACGGCACCAGCTCGTCGGTCCCGACCCGCGCTGCGTAGGTGCTGGCGACGCCGGCGCAGCGGCGAACCGCGCGGCAGCCTGCGCACTGCGGGCCGTAGACGCTGAGCTCGGTCTCGATGTGGTCGATCGGGTAGATGCGGTCGCCGCTGATGTCGTCGAGGTAGTGCGTCTCGCCGAAGCCCGAGCGCCCGGTGTTTCTCGCCCGCGGCTGGTCGAGCACGCAGTTCGGGAAGGACTCGAAGGCCATCCGCAGGCCCGCCTCGCGCGCGACCTCAGCCGCACGCCGCGCCACCGGGCCCGCCTCAGCGTAGGTCAGGTGAATCGCCTCCCAGTCGCCGCCCTTTCCGGTGGTCGACGGGAACACCAACTTCAACACGTAGCCGGTGCCGAAGCGGTCGACACAGAACCGCACGTACTCCTCGATATGATCGATGTTCTCTCGCGAAAAGACGCAGTTCAGCATCAGCCACACGCCCTGCGCGAGCAGGTTCTCGATGCCCTCCACCGTCTCGTGGTGGCCGCGCTCGGACACCCCGAAGATGACCATGCTGGGCTCGACCCGGTGCGAGTGCAGCGAGACGATGGCCCGGCCCAGCCCGGACTCCTGCGCCCGGGCCGCGAAGGCGCGGTCTGCGAAGCTGCGCCCGTGAGTGTTGATATCCCAGGCGATCCCCGCCTTCCCCAGCGCGTCGACCACGGTCCAGAACGAGGGGTGGATCGTCGGCTCGCCGCCGGTGAGTACGACCCGTGAGAACCCCCGTCGCTTCAGAAACGCCACCCGCTCCAGCAGCGCGTCCTCCTGGATGAAGAACGCCTCCGGGCGCCCGGAGTTGCTACACATCGGGCATTTGTTGTTACACATCTCGCCGAGACGAAAGAGCGCGATGCTCTGCGCGTCGACGGGGCGGTCGGCGGAACGCAGCTTCTTGAGCAGCCGGGACTCAGGGATCGCGCTCATGTTCCTCGGGTGTCAGTGCGGCCCGCCCGCGATTGTAACAGACGCGGCGTGGTCCCTAGAGCCGGAACACGAGGCCCAGCCGGAACACGAACTGCTGGATGCTCCCGCGCACCGTGCGGGTCGGCAGGGTCGCGCCCTCGGGGGCCTCGTCCTCCGCGGGCCCTTTGCCCTCGATCTCGACGTTGGGGTCGTGACGTTGCCGCCACGCGTGATGCGCCCACCCCACCTCGATGAGAAAGCCCCACGAGGGCTTCGCGTAGACCTTCAGCCCGAGGTGGGTGCCGATAAGCCAGCCCTTACCGGTGGTGGTCGAGAGCACGTCGTTGAGCAGGCTCAAGCTGAACCCGACCGGCACGGCGAGATAGACCTCGGCGCGGTCGTTGGCGAAGGGGACGCGGCCGCGCACTCGCAGGGCGATGTCGGCGTAGGCGCTGCGGCCGAAGCCGGCGTTCGCGAGTCGGTGGCTGTTCCAGAACCCGACCTCGGCCTCGGTGCCCAGCGCGAGGTAGCGGTGGACCGGGAAATCGAGCTGCAGTCCCAGCCCGAAGGTCGGCTGCAGCGCGGTGGCCTTGCCGAACCTGGAGACCTCGATGCTGCCCTTGCCGCCGGCCCCGACGAAGACCGTCGGGATCGCCTGCAGCGTCATGATCCCCATGGGTTTTCTGGTCGATCCCTTCGGGGGCACGATCACCGCGTCCTCGCCGTCGAGGCGCCGCGGGGGGGGAGCGGGCGCGGGCGGGGCGGCAGGCTGGGCGGGAGGGTGCGCCGCGGGGGGAGGGATCTCGGGCGGTGTCTCGTCAGGTGACGGGGACGGGGTGGGAGGCGTCGCGCCCGGTGCCGGTGTCACCGCTGGTGTGGGCGGGGGCGTGGGGCTGCGGGCGGGCTCCGTGTCGTCGTCGTCGTCGGGGTAGCTGGGATCCACGTCATCGTCGGGTGAGGGGCGCGGGTCGACGTCGCCCTCTTCGGCCGGCTCAGGGTCGACGTCGGAGACCGAGGCGCTGGCGACCCCGTGCAGGCCGAGGCAGACCGCCAACGCCAGGGTGAACGTCGCCAGCCTCCTCACGCGGTCACCTCGATGCTCACGCCCGGCGCCTGCGGGGCGGGCGCCTCGGGAGTCAGGAAGAGCCAACGCAGCAGGTCCCGGTAGAAGCCGAAGAGCCACTGGGAGTGGGCCACGCTGTCGCGGACCGCCTCGCGCCGCGACTTGAAGCCCGCGTGGCTCTCGGCGGTCAGGCGCTCGCGCTCGAGGAAGTAGTTGGACAGCGGCTGAATCTGCAGCTCGAAGGTGTGGCCCCACCAGCGCAGCACCGACTTCATCGCCTCCCAGCCCGAGGCCTTGCCGCCGGCGTCGCTGAGGTAGTTCTTGACCTCGAGCAGCCGGATCTCGCGCGTGTCGTCGCCCGCGGGCACGTCGCGCGCGAGCAGGTCGGCGTCTTCGAAGGCGAGCGAGGTGACCACCTCCTGAAGTGCCACGACATCTCGCGCCGAGCCCACCACGATCTTCACGCCGAAGACGTCTTTGACGAAGTGCGACAGCTCGCGCAGCTGCTTGTCCCGCGCGACCAGCTCGTCGAGCCGAAAGATCTCGTCGACCACCTTGTTCCAGATCTCCTCTTCCGCCTTGATGCGGCTGATCATCTTGTGGATGCCGTGGGTGTTCTCCACGTGCGGCTGGTACTCGACGAAGTTGGCGACCAGCTGCGGCGTGCAGAAGGCGCCGGCGTCCCACATCCGCATCTCGGCGAGCACCCGGGACCCCAGGTCCAGGTCGGTCTCGCTGTAGACCATGCTGGGCGAGATGGGCTGGGAGATCGTGAAGCGGCGGCCGCCGGTGGGAAGCTCGCCGACCACCACCGACTGCATGTCGTAGGAGGACTCGAAGAGGCGCGTCGACAAGAGCTCGCAGATGCGGTGGAGGCGCGCCTCGCCCTCGCGAATCCCGGTCGCGTACGCTTGGCGAACCGACTCCAGATGCGAGCGCGAGAAGCGCAGGACGTGGGTGCGCGACGGCGCGTCGGCGATCGCCTGGCGGGAGTCTTGGAGGTACCGCACCAGCCCCTCGACCAGGGGCTGCCGCATCACCATCCAGAGCGGCGAATGCGCGCGGTCAGTAGGGTAGGGCTCGGGGTCGCTCATCGTGGCCATCGTATGGAACCCATCCCGCGGAGTCGAGCCGGGGATGCCCTCAAGAAGCGCCGAGGTCTGACCGTAGTGGTGGCAGTGGCGCCTTGCGGAGGCAGCGATGGTGCGGGTGATGTCGATACGAGGGCGCGCATGGTGGCGCTTTGGCTTGGTCTTGGCGGCGCTCGCCTTGGTCCTGGCCGTCCCTGCCGCGATCGACCTCCTCGGAGTCGACGGGCTGGTAGACGTATTGGCGCCGAAGACCGCGCTGTGGCCGCGCATCGACCGCGTCTCGCGGGTCGTGGTGGCCTGCACGACCGGGCACTTCTCGCTGGAGGCCTGGGACTAGGCTGCGGCGGCGGTGTCGACGATCAGCCCGCGTGGGCCTCGCGACGGACCTCGAGGGCCAGCCAGCGCTCCTCGGTGTTGGCCAGCTCCTCTTTGGTCGCCGAGACGCGCGCTGCGGCTTTGCGATAGCCGTCCGCGTCGCGAGTCCACGCCTGCCCGTCGGCCAACACAGCCTCGAGCTGCGTCAGCTCACGCTCGAGCGCGGCGATGCGGCTCGGCAGCTCCTCTAGCTCGCGCGCTTCCTTCCAGCTCAGCTTCTGGATGGTCGCCTTGGGCGGGGCCGCCTGGGGCGCCGCGGGGGCCTGCCCCTTGCCGCCGGACTTGGCGTCGCGCTGCGCCGCCTTGGCGCTCGCCGCGGCCTCCGCACGCGCAGCTTTGTCCGCCGCGCGTCGCTGGCTCATGGCGTCGCTGTAGCCGCCGGCGTACTCGATGACCGTCCCGTCCCCTTCCATCATCAAGACGGAGGTCACCACACGGTCTAGGAACGCCCGGTCGTGGCTGACAACCACCGCCGTGCCCTCGTAGTCGTCGAGCATCCCCTCGAGCAGCTCGAGGGTCTCGATGTCGAGGTCGTTGGTGGGCTCGTCCAGCACCAGCAAGTTCGACGGCTGCGCCAGGAGCTTCGCCAGCACCAAGCGGTTGCGCTCGCCACCGGACAGGGTCCCGACGGGGCTACGCGCCTGGCTGGTGTCGAAGAGGAAGTCCTCGAGATAGGCGACCACGTGCCGCGGCGTGCCGCGCACCATGACGCGGTCCACGCCCGCGTCGCACAGCGTCTCCCAGAGCGTCAGGTCGGGGTCGAGGATGCTCCGCTTCTGGTCGACGATGAGCGGCGTCAGGTTGGTGCCGAGCCGAATCTCGCCGGAGTCGGGCTCAAGCTCGCCGAGCAGCATCTTCAAGAGCGTCGTCTTGCCCGCGCCGTTCGGTCCGACGATGCCGATGCGGTCGCCGCGCAGCACCCGCGTCGTGAAATCGTCGACCAGCACCTTGTCGCCGTAGGCCTTGTGGATGTTGTGGGCCTCGATGACCAGCTTGCCGGACTTGAACCCGGCCTCGACCTCGAGCTTCGCCTGCCCAGGGCCCGTCCTGCGTGCCGACTGCTCCGCGCGCAAGCTCTCCAGCCGCCGCACCCGGCCCATGTTCCGCCGCCGCCGCGCCTTCATCCCCTTTCGCGCCCACGCCGACTCGCGCTCGATGAGCGCGTCCGTGCGCGCCCACGCGGCCGCCTCGTCGTCGAGGACCTTCTCCGACCACGCGTCGAAGCTGCCGAAGCCCGAGGCGTTCTCCAGCAGGCGCCCGCGGTCGAGCCACCAGGTGCGGCTGGTCACCGCCTGCAGAAACGTGCGGTCGTGGCTGATGACGACGACGGCGCCGCGGTAGTTGGCGATCTGCTGCTCGAGCCACGCGATGGCGCGGATGTCGAGGTGGTTGGTCGGCTCGTCGAGGAGAAGGACGTCCGGGTCGGACGCCAGCGCCCGGGCCAGGGCGGCGCGGCGTAGCTCGCCGCCGGAGACCAGCCTCGGATCGGCGCTCCCGTCCAGGCCCAGGCCGTCGAGCAGCGCGTCGACCTCGTAGTCGTACGCTTGGTGGCCGCCCTCGTCGCCGCGAATCCACGAGTCCACCCGCGTGTGCTCGCCCGGGTCCGGCTCCTGCGCCACCGTGGCCACCCGCGTGCCCGCCGGCACGACGCGCGCGCCCTCGTCGGGCTCAAGCACGCCCGCGATGACGCTGAGCAGGGTGGACTTGCCCGAGCCGTTTCGCCCGACCAGGCACACGCGGTCGCCGGCCGAGACCGTGGCCGTGAGCCCCGAGAAGAGCGGCTCGCCCCCAAAAGCCACGGTGACATCCAGCAGCGAGAGCAGGGGCGGCGCCATGGGGCGTTCTCCAGAGCGTAGGGATTGGGCGGCTCGCTGGGTCCACGCGCGCGTCGCTGAGCGCCTCACTGCCCGAGGCGCGGGCCGAGCGCAAGCACTCTCGGCGCCGCGCACGCGACGTCGAAGGCCCGACGACGTATCATTCGGCGGCCCCACGCCTGGGGTGGGAGGTCGCATGGTCAGGGGAGCGCAGGTGGCGCGAATCGGGCTCGCGGTCGCGCTCGTGCTGTCTGCGTGCGGGGACGCCGCGACCGTGTCGGGCGCGGGCGACGGCGCGGGTGTGGACTCCGCGCTGGAGACCGCGGTGGGTTCGGAGACCGCAGTCGGCCCCGGTGACACCGATGGCGCCGGTGACGCCGCGCCTCAGGCCGACGCCGAGGTTGGACCTGACGCCGCACCCGCCGCGGACACCCTCGTGCTCGACCCGGCGACCCTTCAGTTCTTTGGCCTGCCGATCAACTCCGTCCGCTACGCCGTGTCGGGCTACGACGCCGCCCACCGCACCTGCGCGACGCTGATCTGGGACTACTCCAACAACGGCCAAGCCATGCGCTCCCACTGCGACGACTTCTTCCCCGGCTTCCCCTACGTCATCGTCACCCCGGACACCGACGGCCCCTGCGGCGCCTGGGAGTACGGTGGCCTCTCGGGCTCGACCACCGCGACGGGCTGCGTCGATTTCGCCGAGGCCTCGTCGGCGGGTACCGACCTCGTCGACGTTCGCGTGACCGTCGCCGACCCCGCCTTCACGGGGGTGATCGTCGCCGACAACCGCGCGCTCCAGCCCCCTCGCGCGGTCAGCCTTTGCCTCACGGTCCCTAGCGAAACCGACGATCCGGTCTGGGTCCAGACCACCGGGGAGGACGGCCGTCCAGGCTGGGTCCGCGTCCTGCGCGACGGCGTCCCCATCGAGGCCTTCGACCCGTGCGACATGCCCGCGTGCGGCGAAGCGGCGCCGGCCTGCTATCCGTGGCCCGGACGGGCGGAGGCCCTCGCCGCCGCCACCGCCCCAGCCTCCCCCTCGGCCTGCGTCACCTGGGACGGTCGCGAGCGGGTGCGCGCCGCCGGCGCCACGTGCTACACGCGGGCCGAAGCGTCCGATGGCGACTACACGGTCGAGACCTGCTACGGAAGCTCGACGACGCCGGGCCCCCAGCCCCGGACCGTGAACACGCCAACCTGCCTCTCGCGCCCGCTCCCGCTGGGTGCCGAGCAGGTCAACGTCCTGATCCCCGAGAGCAAGTAGCCCATTGAGCGCCGACTCGCCCGAAACCCGCACGCCCTCGCCAGCGCCCGCCGCCGACCCCGTCCCCACGTGGACCCGCGGGCCACGTCGCGGCGACTCGCTGACGCTGACCATCGAGCGCATCGACGGCTCGGGCGACGGCGAGACCCGCCTCGTCGGCCGCCCCGGGCCGGGCCAGTCCGTGCGCCGCTACGCCGTGTCGGTCCCCGGCGCGGTCGTCGCGGACACCGTCGAGGCCATCGTGGGCGAGGTGCGTCGAAACCGCATCGGCACCCGCCTCGCGCGTGTCATCACGCCGTCCCCGCACCGCGTCGCGGCCCCGTGCCCCCACTTTGACTCGCCGGGAGATCTCGCCCCGGGCTGCGGCGGCTGCAGCCTCCAGGCGCTGGCCTACCCGCAACAGCTGGCCGCCAAAGCCGCCCACGTCCGCCGCCTCTTCAGCGCCCACGGCATCGATCCCGACCTCCTCCTCGATCCGATCGGTATGGCGCACCCCCTGCGCTACCGAAACAAGATGGAGTTCAGCTTCGGCCGCGACGGCAGCGAGGCCTTCGCGCTGGGCCTGCACCCGGGCGGCTATCGGCACGAGGTGATGCGGCTCGAGAGCTGCTTGCTGACCTCGGAGCCCGGCTTCGCGCTGGTGCGAGCCATCCGCGAGTTCGCTGAGACCCGCGGCCTCGAGCCCTTCGTGGCGAAGACCGGGGAGGGCTTCATGCGCGCGCTGGTCCTGCGTGAGGGGCTGCGCACCGGCGAGCGGATGATCGACCTGGTGACGACGGGCGCTGAGACCACCACCATGGACGGCCGCCTCGTTGACGCCGCCGAGGTCGCCGAGGCCTTCGCCGCCGCCGTCACGCAGGCGGCCGCACGCCTCACAGCCCCGGTCACCTCGCTGTACTGGACCCAGCACGTCGCGGTGCGCGGGACCCCGACGCGCATGGTCGCCCACCACCTCGACGGCCTGCCGGTGCTGCACGAGGAGCTGCGCGTCGCCGGCGGACCCACCCTCCGATTCGCCATATATCCTCGGGCGTTTTTTCAGCCCAACACCCTGCAGGCCGAGGTCCTCTACACCGAGGTCGCCCGCGCCGCCGGGCTGAGCGAGGCGACCAAAGCCGGCACGCGGCTCCTCGACTTGTACGCTGGAACCGGCACCATCGGCCTGGCCCTCGCCCCCCTGTGCCGCGAGGTCATCGGCATCGAGCTGGTGGCCGACGCGGTGGAGAACGCCAACGCGAACGCCGCCGCCAACGGCATCACGAACGCGCGCTTCATCGCCGGTGACGTGGGCGCGGTGCTGACCGCCGAGGGCCTGGACCAGCCGGGCGCCGCCGATCTGGTCGTGGTGGATCCACCGCGGGCTGGCTTGATGTCGAGCGCCCTCGACTCCATCGCCAGCCTGGCCGCGCCCAGGCTGGTCTACGTCTCCTGCAACCCGGTCTCGCTGGCCCGCGACCACAGCGCCCTGCGCGCCGCCGGCTTTCAACTGCGCTCGGTTCAGCCGGTGGACATGTTCCCGCAGACCGGCCACATCGAGAACGTCGCGCTCTTCGAACGGCGTTGAGCCGGCTCGCGTCGAGGCAGCCCGTGCGCTATGAGCACCCGATGCACGTCCAACGCCGGTCGCTTCTGCCCTCGCTGCTGCTCGTCATCGCGCTCTCCGCCTGCGCGGAGCGGGCCAGCTTTCAGCCCGACACCGTCTCGGAGCCGGACGGCCGGCCCGACGCGTTTCGCCCCGAGGTCGGTGATCTGGGTGGCCCGCGCGGCCTCGGCGACACCGACGTCGCCCTGGTCGAGGTCGCGACGCCCGACGTCCTCACCATCGAGCTCCCACCGACGGACGCCGCGCTGGATTTCGGCCCGGACCTGCCACAGGGGCCCGCGCCGTCCTTCACCGTGGCGACCTGGAACCTGCGGAAGTTCTCGCCCTTTGGCGTCGATGAGAGCCGGCTCGCCAACATCGCCGCGCAGCTCGCCGCGCTCGACGCCGACGTCATCGGGCTCCAAGAGATCGAGGCCCGCGAGTTCACCGACGGCTCCCCGCCCCAGGCCTGGGACGCGCTGCTGGACGCGCTGCCGGCCTACGACGGCGTCCATGTCCCCTGGAACCTGCAGGACAGCGTGGTCGGCCTGCTGGTCCGCCGCGACACCGTCCGCATCCTGGCCGCCAAGCCCCTGTTCGTGGGCGACTGGTGGCCCTTCCCGCGGGCGCCGTTGGACGCCACGCTGCTGATTCAGAAGCCCGAGGGCTCCATCGTCGTGCACGTCGTGGTGGTGCACCTCAAGGCCTTCGGCGACTCCGAGAGCTTCGGTCGGCGCCGCGAGGCCTGCCAGAAGCTCAACGCCTTCCTCGGCGGCAAGGCCGACACCCGCTACATCCTGGTGGGCGACTTCAACGACTCGGTCCTCGATCCGCCCGCTGAAAACACGTTTTTTGGGACGCTGCTCGACGCCGAGCCCACCTGGACCATCGCCACCGCGGCGCTGCCCGAGAGCACGGTCAGCAGCACGAGCTGGTTTCACGTCGTCGACGGCCAGCAGGTGCGCGGCGAGCTCATCGATCACGTCATCGTCGACGAGACGATCACCGACGTCTACCCGGCGCCCACCGCCGAAGTGATCGCCCGCCCGCTCGCGGAGTACGACACCTGGACCGACGGCTGGTCGGACCACTTCCCCGTGCTCTTGCACCTCACGCCCTGAGGGCCGCGGCCGTGTCAGGCCAGCCTGCGCGGCGCGCAGAACTCAGCCCACGAAGGTGACGCCGAGAGCCCCTGCAGCGCTTAGGGGACGATGGGGTCCAGCGAGGACTCGCAGGCCCAGTAGTCGGTCGCCTCCATGGCGCCCACGCCGTAGGTGCTGACCGCCTGGACCTCCAGGTCTTTGCCCTGCACCACATGCTGCAGCGAGCCGGCCAAGGCGAACTGCCCGAGGTAAGTCAGGTCCTCGCTGGTCGTGGTCATCGTCAGCCCGCGGTACTCGGAGGCGGCGCCCGACAGGTTCAGCGCCAGCGGCTGCCCCGAGGCCAGCGCGCCCACGGTGGCGTTGGCGATCTCCAGGTCGTAGGCCACATGCACGCCGTTTCGCATCTCGTCCATCGCCGCCCGCGCCGACAGCTGCACCCGCGTCAGCGACGCGAAGGGGCCGAGGCGCTGGTCAGCCGACGCGCCGTAGGTCGAGTCCGCCACGAGGTCCGAGAGCGACAGCGTCACCGAGAAGGTCGAGGGCAGCGCCTTCCCGTCGGCCAGCAGCCCAGCGAGCGGGCCCTTGCTGGTCCAGCGGAAGGTGAAGGTCGAGCGCAGGTTCCAGTTCTGGAGCATGTCGTCGAGGGGCTTGGACGCGCTGACCTGCACGCCGCGCAGGTAGCTGTCGAGGGTGAAGGGGTCGGCCTGAATCGCCTGCCCGCCGGCGGCGCTGTGGAAGAGCACCGTCATCGCGGGGGCCGCCGTCGCGCTGAGGTTGCGCTGCAGCCGCCACGCGCCGCCCACGCCCGCCGCGAAGTCGAAGCGCGCGGTCATGCCGGCGAAGCGCCCGAAGTCCACGAGGCTGGCGAAGGCGTTGTCGTCGGGGTTGAGCAGCGAGACGTGCTCGAGGATGAGGCCGGCGATGAGGCCGCGCCCGAGCTCGGTCGCCGCGTGGGCGTAGGCCGCCATGTCGCGCTGGGCGACGCGCGTGACCGTGTGCAGCGCGACGGCGTCGGCCCAGACCTCGCCATCGGCGGGCGCGCAGCCAGCGGGCGCCTGGGTCTTCGGGCCCCAGAGGCCGCTGACCTCGCGGGCGCTCAGGGTGGGGTCGACCACCGGCTGGGCGGCGGTGTCCTCGTGCTCGGCGCAGAGATCGGCGAGCGCGTCGCCGAAGAGCACGTCCCCGGCGTCCGGGATGCAGCCCGCGGCGATGAGCGGGGTGACTGCCAGCAGCGAGACCAGCACCAGAGTGGGGGCGCGCATCGTAATACCTCGTTCGTCGGCGCCGCCGAGCCCTCGGCTGGCGCGCACAGGACGATTCGTTCGTGAGAACCGAGCGGCCATGGTACCTGGATCAGGACACTGAGATAAAGGATCGATACGAGTCAGCGCCCGCCGATGCGCGCTGGCCGCGGCAGGAGGCGCCTGTGTTGGATGTGACCACGTCGCTCACCATGAAGGCCACGCCCGAGGCGATCTGGCATGTGCTCACGGACCTGCCGGGCCACGACGCCTGGGACCCGTTGATGCGCGGGTTTCGGGGGCGCCTCGACGTCGGGGAGACCGTGCGCTTCTCGATCGGCCTCGGGCCCGCGCGGCTGCCGGTCAGCGCGCGCGTCATGCAGGTGGACGTGCAGCGCGAGCTGCGCTGGGCCGGGCCGTCCAGCACGGGGTTCCACAGCGTGGTCCGCGGCGAGCACTGGTTTCGCCTCACCGAGCTCGCCGACGGCGAGACCCGCTTCGACCACGGCGAGCACTGGTCCGGGGTGGTGCCGCGGGCGCTGTGGCGCGTGATCGGGCCGCGACTGCACGCCGACTACGACGCGATGAACCGGGCGCTCGCCAAGCGCGTCGCCTCGCGCTGACCCGCCGCCACGCTTTGACTCGGTTCAGCTCAGCTCAGCTCGGCTCGTCCAGCAGCGGCCGCAGCAGCTCGGGGCCGACCTTGTACTCGCGCCCGCAGAAGTCGCAGGCCACGTCCATGACCTCGCCGCGCGCGACGATGCTGCTCAGCTCGTCCCGGCCCAGGGTCGCCATGGCGCCGACCAGGCGCTCAGCGCTGCACACGCAGCCGAAGAAGACCCCGGTGTCGTCGAGGGTGGTGTGCGGAAAGCCCCAGAGTAGCTCGGACATCAAGAGGGCCGGGTCGCCGGCCGTCTGCCGCAGGACCGCACCGAACGAGCGGAAATCCTCCAGACGCTCGGTCATCACCGCGAGCGGCGCCTCGGTCAGCTCGGGCAAGAGCTGCACGATGTAGCCGCCCGCCGCGACCACGTGCCCGCCCTCCACGACCGCGCCCACCGCCACCATCGACGTGACCTGCTCGGAGACCTGGAAGTAGTGCATCAGCACGCCCGAGATCCCCTCGTCGCTCTCCGCGGTGATGATCCCCTGATGCAGCGAGCCGTTGGGCATCACGCGCATCGCCTTGAAGATGGCCGCGGCGCCCAGGTCCAGCGTGGCCCCGTCGGGCGGGTTCTGCACCAGCCCGCGGGTCAGCCCCTCGGGGCGCGAGTCGGCGATGACCGCACCGCCCGCCGCGCCCTGCAGGATGAGCTGCACGCGCAGCCCCGGCGACATCGTCTCGCGCACCAGCACCGACGCGGTCAGCAGCTCGCCGAAGGGGATCGCCAGCGGGCCGCGCACCTTCTGGGCGTCGAGGGCGGCCTGGACGGTGTCGGTCGTGCGCAGCGTGATGACGCGGAAGGCGCCGTCGTTGGTCATGGCGCGCAGCACGCGGTCGCGCGGCTCGGTGCTGGTCTCGGCAGGGCTGTCGCTCATCGGGAGCCTCCTCGACGACGGGGAGCAGAGGGTGCCCGACCCACGCGGAGGGCGCAACGAGCGCGCGTCGCGACCCTCACATACCCAGGCGGCGCCTGAGCAAACCGACCATCATCAGCGCGACGACGAGGCCCGCGGGCAGCGACCCGGGGCCGCCGCTGCAGCCGCTCGAGGCGGACCCCGGCGCCGTCGCTCCCTCGAGCGGTCCTGGCGCCGCGGCGTCGGCGGCGGGCTCAGGCCCGGCGTCCTGCAGCGGCTGACCATCGTGGTCGGCGTCCGCGCCCGCGTCGGGCTCCCCACCCTGGGCGGTGTCCCCGGCCGCGTCAGGCGCGTCGTCAGGCACCACGGCGACCGCGTCCGTCGTGCAGTCGCCTGCCGCGTCGAAGATCCGCACGTCGTCGATGGCCGCCTCGCTCAAGCTCTGCGGCGGGAGGTCCCGGGCGCGGAACCGCAGCCGCACCGTCTCGGGCAACGCGGGGCCGAGCACGTCCAGCAAGCGGAACTCGCGCTGCCGCCAGCGCTGCTCGTGGCTCGCGTCCTCATCGACCAGCGTCCAGCTCGAGCCACCATCGCCCGAGATCTCGAGGCTCAGCACATCCGCCAGGTCCACCGCCGCCTGCCCGTTCGGCGTGTTGAGGTCCACCGCGACGTGCCAGCTCCAGTAGCGCAGGACCGGGTCGGCCGCGCCCGCCAGCGCGATCACCGGCGAGGTCAGCGTGGTCACGCCGTTGTCGATGTCCGCGGCTCCGAGGTCGCCGCCCGCCGCGCCGGTCACGAAGGCCATCCCCGCGCCGCTGCGGCCGCCGCCCGGCTGCGAGCGCAGGTCCAGCCCCAGCGACGCCGCGTTCACGCCGATGGGCGTCGCCCGCTCCCACGCGCCGGCGGTGGCCGTGTCCGCGCCGTCGTCGCCTACAAGCCAGCCCGCGTCGGACTCGAACCCATCGCGGAAGACATCCTGAAAGCCGACGTCGAAGCCGACCTTGCCCAGCGCCTGCACCTCGGTGGAGTTGAAGCCCATCTCCAGCGACACCTCGACGCTGCAGGGCGCCTTGGGCCCGACGCGCAAGCGGAACGCGCCCTCGATGGTCCGCGTCTCGCCCGCGGCCAGCTCGCCCAAGGCCACGACCTCTTTCTCAGGCGAAATATCCAGGTCCGCGCGGGCTGGCAGGGTCGCCGACAGCGCGGTCACCGGCAGCGAGCCCGCGTTTCGCAGGGTCAGGTCCACCCGCCCGTGCTCGCCTCGCTCGAGCGACCCGTCCCCGTCGCCATCGGCCTCGACGACGGTCGCGCTCACCAGCGCCAGCGCCGCGCTGTCGCAGTCCGCGCTGACCTTGCTGCAGATGCTGCCGCGATCCAGGGTCCACTTGGCGAAGGTCTTCTCCCAGTTCTGGCCGAACAGCTGGATGGACGCCAGCTCCTCGCCCACCGCGGTGACGGGCTGCCCCGGCTCGGTGATGAGGATGGTGGCGACCCGGAACTCCTTCTGCGACGCCGCCGCGTTCGGCTCGCGCATGCCGTGGGCCGAGATCACGTCGTCGATGCCGATGTCGGTTCGGGTGCCCTGGATGGTGAAACCCTGGGGGATCTGCGTGAGTCCATTGAGCTTCTGGCCCTGGTAGACCGCGTTCTCGATGAGAAACCAGGGCGGCACCTCGTCGGCCGCGGCCATGCCGATGCCGTAGAGGTCCAGCTGGCTGAAGCCGAAGTTCGAGCCCAGCACCCGGAAGCTGCCGTCGCCGAGGTCCAGCCACGAGTTGCCGTCCTGCACGGATCCGTTGGCCTGCAGCAGCGACGACCAGTGGCTCTGGTCGCGGCCCAGCATGGCGTTCGAGACCGTGCCGTCGGGGCGGCGAAACTTCATGAACGCTAGCCAGCGGTGCGTGATCTCCTGGCCCATCACCGAGTAGACGAAGTTCTGCGGGTTGCCGATGTCGCCGTAGAGGCTGATGGACTTCATGTTCAGGAAGCCCTGAAGGCGCCCGCCCAGCTTCGAGCCCCAGAAGATGCCGTTGTCCAGCAGCGGCTGACCCGTGCCGCGCGTGTCCTGGCGGATGCCGGCGTAGTACGCGAGCCCCTCGGCGCCGTAGTCCCAGAAGCTGGTCCACACGACCACGAAGTCGAACTCGTCAGGGAAATGCTCGTAGAGGCGGCGTGTGACGGCGGTGGCGTTGTTGACCTGGTTGTCGAAGCGCAGGCCGTACTGAGCGCCGCCGAAGTGGGTGACGATCTGGGAGTCGCCCTCCATCACGATGAGGTCGCCGACCGTGTAGATGCCGGGGGCGACGGCGACGGGGCCGCTGGCGAAGGTGGCGGCGGGCGGCAGGCCGGCGTCGTCGGGGATTCGGTGGCGGTCGAGCTCGGCGCGGGCGCGGTCGAGGGACCCGGAGCGGGGGTGGAGCGGGGCGCGGAAGTCGCTCTGGCGCAGCAGGCGCTCGATGGGCGGGTGGTCGCGTTCGATGAGGAGTCGCGAGGGGACTTCGCTCGCCGGCGGCGCGCCGAGGGTGGCCATCATGAGCGAGAGGCTGGCGAGGAGGGACATCGAGACCGCCGAGTTGGGGAGGGGAGCGATGGGCGAAGCGGGGGCGCGGCAGGGCGGCCACAGTAGCAGTCGCGGCCGGTCGAACGGGCAGGGGGTTCGTCGGAACGAACTGGGCGGGGAGGGGCGGAGTCTTCGGGGGGCCTCGCGTGGGGAGCGGCGGATCTCGGGCTGGCGTCGCTCGCGCGGGGCGGGGCGGCGGAGGCCGGTCTCGTCGGTGGGCGCTCGGCGACGAAGGGATCTGGCCGTGGTTACACAGGTTCGGGTAGCCTGCGCCAAACCTCCACGGGATCACCACGTCATGCGCCTCGCCATCGCTGCCCAGGCCTCGCTACTCCTCGTCCTCAGCGCTTGCGGTGCCGAGGAGGCGGGCTCCTCCGACGCGGCAGGTGACTCCGCGGTCACGGCCGACGCGGCCTCCGACGCCGCCGTCGCGGAGGTCGCCGCCGACGTCGTCGTGGGCGAGCTGGACGACACCGGCGCCTGCAGTTGCCCGAAGAAGATGCACTGCAATAGCGCGGGGTTGTGCGAGGTGGATATCTGCACAAAGGGCGAGGCGACCTGCGCGTCCCTGACCAGCACGAAGAAGTGCGCGGCGGACGGGTCGGCCTTCACCGAGGTCCCGTGCAGCGGCGACTCGGTGTGCTTCGGCGGCATCTGCTGGGACCCGATCTGCGAGCCCGGCGAGGTCGCGGGCTGCGATGGGCCGAAGCAATTGCGCTGCAATTCCCTGGGGATTGAGTGGGTAGGCCTGCCCTGTCCCGCGGGGCAGGCGTGTCAGAGCGGCGCCTGCCGCGACGTCTCGCCGAACGTGCTGATCTTGATGGACACGTCGGGCTCGATGAACTGGCGGACGGACATCGCCGGCTCGCCAGCGCCATGCTCCGGCTCGTCCTGCGACCCGCCGTGGGCCTTCCCGCAGTGCGACAGCGGGACCTTGCCGCGGACCGGCATCGGCAAGGCGAAGCGCGCGCTCGCCGACCTCTTCGTCAGCCCGGTGACCGCGAACCTGCGGCTGGCCCTGCAGCGCTTCCCGCAGGTGCCGTTCACCCCCGACTTCTTCATCGGGACCAGCCCCACCTGTGACGCGGGCGGGCTGTGGGCCTCGTCTGGCCAAAACGCGCTGATCAGCGGCGACAACGGCGGCCGCGTGACCAGCGAGGGGAGCTGGTTCACGCAGCAGATCTCCGAGATCCTGCCGGTCCCCTTCACCGTGAATGAGCAGTCCAATCTGGGCGAGCTGGCGCGCTGGGTGGACTTCATCGAGCAGACCACCCCCAGCGGGGCGTCGTGTTCGGTGAGCCCGCAATGCCCGGCGGGCAGCGTCTGCCTCAACAACACCTGCCAGGCCATGTCGAACCCTGAGCTGCGGGCGGTGGGGCCGACGCCGCTGGGCA
This sequence comes from Myxococcota bacterium, assembly GCA_041389525.1. GTDB lineage: Bacteria > Myxococcota_A > UBA9042 > PHBI01 > JACKFB01 > JACKFB01. The sequence goes on from JAWKRR010000010.1 coordinate 99,983, forward strand.
AGAGCCTCTTTTATGCGGGCGAGGTGTTTCGTCACCGCGTGCTGGTCGAGGGGCGCTCGTGCGCGAACACGGCCGCCTGCGGCTCGCCTCACCACGTCTGCATCGCCGGGACGTGCCATGACTCGCTGGCCGATTGCCGCGAGAACATCGTCATCGTCTTCACCGATGGCGAGGAGACCGAGAACGTCCACATCGACGACTTCTTTCATCCGCGGGTGCAGGCCAAGCGGCTGCACCACGGGCTGGGCTGCAGCGGCGCGGCGGACTGCGTCGGCGGCGCGCGTTGCGAGAGCGGCGTGTGCAGGCCGCCGAAGGGTGCGGTCGATGAGGCGGCCATGGTGTGCGAGACGGGGGACTTCCCGTGCAGCAGCGTCGCGGACTGCCCGGACCCGTGCGCGGCGTGGACGGGCTGTCAGGGGCTGTGCACGCCCGCGGCGGTGAATCTGGTCGACGGGGCCGGGGCGGACGTGCTGCGCGACGGCCGGGGAGTGCCGGTGTCGCTGACGATTCACGTGGTCGACGCCTCGGGGATCCCGGGGGCGAACCGGCTGATCGGCGAGTACGGCGGAGGCAGTCACTTCAGCATCGATCTGAGCGATTCTCAGGCGATCCTCGACGTGCTGACCACCATCATCGGCGACACGAAGGCCGAGGTGGGCTGCGCGGGGCTCTAGCTGCGGCAGGCGCTGGCCAGGACGCGTCAGGCCTCGGGGATCGTGGCGCGCTCGCGGCGCTTGAACTCACGGCCGATGGCCAGGGCGACGACCAACCACACCGCGACCAGCCCCATGGCCACCATGGCGAAGTGGCTGGTGGTGAAGGCCAGGGCGGTCCCGACCCAGACCACGCCCGCCTGGAGCACGTCGCCGAGGCGGCGCATCACCGTGTCGATGAAGCCCTTGGCCTTGTACTTGGCGGCGCGGCTGGTCACGAGGAAGAGCGCCTGCTGGGTCGTGTTCTGTAGCGAGTAGTCGATGGCGTTCTCGGCGGTCTTCGCGACGCGGACCACGGCGAGGACGGGCAGCACGAGGAGGGTGCCGTAGCCGAGCAGGGCGATGGTGGGCAGCACCATGAGGGCGATGGGGACGCCGACGTACTTGAGCACGCGGCTGACCACGAAGAGCTGGATCACGACGCCGAGGATGCTGACCCACTTGAAGAACCCGGCGTAGAAGTCGCCGACGAAGGCGCGCTCGAACTCGGAGCGGTAGGCGGATTCGGCGACCTGGGCGGCGCCGCGCGCGGCCTCCCAGGCGACGAGCGAGGCGTCATGGGCGGCGGTCTCGACGAGGCGGCCGAGCACGAACTCGCCGGTGGAGTTGACCCAGTTGAGCAGCAGGATGAGCAGGGCGATGAGCCAGAGGAAGCGGTCACGGCGGATCAGCGTGAGGGCGGTGTCGCCGCCGATGACCTCGGGAGGCGGCGGCGGCGCGTCGCTGGTGAGGGGGCGTGCGGCGGCGCGGCGGTCGGCGAAGGCGGTCAGGGTGAGCGCGACCAGCAAGACGCCGGCCGCGTAGAGCATCAGGCGGTAGACGGAGCCGTCCGGCGGGCCGTCGGAGCCGCCGGAGTCGATGAGCAGGTCGGCGATGGCCGAGCCGGCGACCGCGCCCGCGCTGGCGCCGATGCCCACGATGGCGAAGAGGCGCTTGCCCTGCTCCTGCGTGTAGACGTCGTTGGCGAAGCTCCAGAACTGCGCCAGGACGACCACGCTGAAGATCCCGACCCACAAGAAGAAGACGAAGCCGATGGGCACTTCGGCGACCGCGAGGAAGTAGAACGCGACGAGGTTTGCAGCGAAGAAGAGCCAGGACGACGCCATCAAGCGGAGGCGGCTGTAGCGGCGGGCCATGACGTCGACGATCTTGACCACGCCGATGAGCAGGACGGCCTGTCCGGCGGACGCGTAGCTCTTGAGCTCGGCGCCGCCGCCCACGAGGATCAGCGGCTCGCGCACCACCTTGATGAGGTAGTAGGCCAGCAGCACCAGGAAGACGTCGAGCGCGAGCACGGCGACCAGCAGACCCTCGCCGGAGCGAACCTCGGCGAAGAGCGAGAGGAAGCGCTCGAACGGCGACTTTGGGGGCCCGAGGCCTTGCGGCGTGGCGCTCGTCAGAGGGCGCGTCCTGTCGTGGCGTTCGGTGAGAGCGGAAGCGGCGCGATGGAATCACGCGAGGGTGCGGTTGGCTAGCGGGGCAGCAATCGCGTCGTTTCCCGGTGCGCAGGAGCCGGCTCAGCGCGGCGATTGCCCACTGTCAGCCTTTGGCCATCAGCTAGCAGCCTCGCGGCGGCCCGAGCGCGTCCGGAGGGCGGGACGAGGCGCGCGGGCTGCATCGAGCGGCGGAAGGCTGACCGCTGAAAGCGAGCGATCGCGCAGGACGCACCGCCGACCCACGTACAGATGCCCGCGCGATGGCTCCACCGGCTTGCGCTTGCCCGCTGGGGGCTGGTGGGCCACCGTGAGTGGCGGTGGTGCGCCGGGTGGGCGACGCGGGTGCTTGCGGCGGGAGATGAGGATGGTGTGGCTGGTCGCGGGCGGGGGGATCGGAGGGTTGGCGGCGGCGGTCGCGTTGAGGCGTGCGGGGCGCGAGGTGCGCGTGTTCGAGCGGGCGCCGGCGGTGCGGGCATCGGGACAGGGGATCACCCTGTCGGCGAACGCGATGGTGGCGCTGCGAGCGTTGGGGCTGGATGAGCCTGTGCTGGCTGCGGGCGTGCGGATGGTCGACGCTGAGATCCGTTCGGCGTCCGGGCGCCGGCTGGCCCCGCTTCATATGGACGCGATGGAGGCCGCGCACGGGATGCCGGCGGTGGGGATCCTGCGGGGGCGGCTGCTGGACGTGATGCTGGACGCGCTCGGGGCCGACCTCGTGCGCACCGCGGCGCCTTGCGCGAGCTACCGAATTGCGGGGGCGCGCGTGACCCTGGTCCTCGAGGGCGGCGAAGCGATCGACGGCGACGCGCTGATCGGCGCGGACGGCGTCCGGTCGGCCGTCCGCGACCAGCTGCTCGGGGCCGCACCGCCACGCTACGCCGGCTACACCTCGTGGCGCGGGCTGGCGAATGTGACCGCGGCGGAGCTTGGCGAACCCGGCTTCTTCGAGATGTGGGGGCGGGGCGCGCGATTCGGCGGCATCCCGGTCAGCGACGACCAGTTCTTCTGGTACGCGGCCGCGAACGCGCCACGACGCGGGAGCGATGTGGCCGGCGAGGCGATTCGGACGCTCCAGGCGCGCTACTCGGACTTCGCGGAGCCGGTGCAGACCCTGCTGGCCCGCTCGGATCCCGCGGAGGTGCTGCGCACCGACATCGAAGACCGCCCGCCGTCTTCGCGCTGGGGGGAGGGGCCGGTGACCTTGCTCGGGGACGCCGCCCACGCCATGACGCCCAACATGGGGCAGGGCGCGAGCCAGGCGCTCGAGGACGCGGTGGCGCTGGGGCAGTGCGCGGCCCGCGGCGCTGACGTGGCGACCGCCCTGCGCAGCTACGAGCGGGCCCGCCGCCACCGCGCCGCAGCCTTCGTCCAGGCCTCCCGCTGGGCCGGCTGGGCCGCGCAGTGGGAGGCCGGCCCGCTCTGCGCAGCCCGCGACGTCGCCCTCCGCGTCCTCCCCCAATCGATCATGCGCGCGATCGCCGTCCGGGCCGCGGCGACCAAACCCTTGGAGCAGCCATGAGCCTCGCCAACGTCCCCATGCACGTCCGCCGCATCGTCGAGGCCGGCCTCAGCGCCCCGACCGGCGAGAACTGCCAGCCCTTCCGATTCCTATGGAACGGTCAGGCGATTCTGGTCACCCACGACGCCGCGCGCGCCCGTCACCGGCTCGACGTGGGCGACCACGCGTCACTCATCGCGCTCGGCTGCCTGTGGGAGGCGATGGATCTCGAGGCCAGCGGGCTCGGCTTCGGCCTCATCGCGACCTTGGGCGGCTCCGCCGTCGCGGCCGGGTTGCCGTGGCTGACCCTTGAACCCACTGAGGCGAAGCGCACGCCCGACCCGCTGCGGCTCGCGCTGGGCGTGCGAACCACCGACCGGCGGCCCTTCCGCGGGGGCACCGTCGACGAGGCCCGCCTCGCGCTCGCCGACGGTCACGCCGCGCGCGGCCCCGAGCCCTTCCTGCGCGTGGTCACCCTCGCCGAAGCCGGCCTGCGCGACTACATCCTCGCCAGCGACGAGCTGCTCTGGCGCGACGCCGACACCGTCCGCGACGCCCTGAGGTGGGTGCGCTACACCGACGCCGAGGTGCGCCGCACGCGCGACGGCCTGTCCTGGCGAAACCTCGGCTACCCCGCCGTCGCCTCCCTCGGCTCGCTGCTCGTCCGTCGCCTGCCGCCCCTGCTGGCCCTGGGACGCCTGGCCGGCGGGCCGTCGGAGACCCGCCGCCACCTCGCGCGCCAGCTCGACTCGTCCGCCGCCATCGGGTGTATCGCCGTCGCCAACCCCGGCCAGTCCGGCCTCGTCGCCACCGGCCGCCTCGCCATGCGCGCGTGGCTCGCCTTCGCCCGCGCCGGGATGGGTTTTCAGCCGCTGTCGCTGCCCTCGCTCTGCGTCTACAACAGCTACACCGGCGTGCTGCCACGGCGACTGCCCGCGCATCTCCGCGACCACTTCTCCCGCGGCACGAACTTCCTCGGCGGCGCCTTCGGCCTGCCCACCGGCGCCGTCCCGGTGTGGATGTTCCGCGTCGGTCACGCCGACCCGCTCGAGCACGAGGCCCGCTCCCTGCGGCTGCCCCTCGAAGACGTGCTCAGCCCAATCGGAAAGACCTGATCTCGCCTACGAAAAAGCGACAGGCCAGCGCACCCTGGTGGTCCGGGCCGACGTCCAGGTCGTCCAGGGTCCAAGCCCCAGAAGCCCCCGGCGCGTCCGGCTGAAACACCGGCCCGCCGGAGCCCGCAGCCCAGCTCACGTCGACCCTCGGCAAGGGGTAGCCCAGGCCGATACCCACCGCCTTGATGAGCGCCTCCTTGCGCGTCCAGAGGCGCAGGAAGCACCGCTCGCCATCGCCGTCACGCTCGGCCGCCGCCAGCAGCGCGCGCTCGGTGGCCGTGAAGTGCGTCTGGGCGATGGCCGCGCGCTCGGGCACCGAGCGGCGGGCCTCGACGTCGACGCCTAGCTCGCCACCGCGGGTCATCGCCAGGACCACGAGGTCGTCGGTGTGGCTCAGGTTGAACCGCAGCCCGCGCCCGCCGACGAGCGACGGCTTGCCATCGGTCGCCACCGCGAACTCCAGCTCAGCGGGCGCCTTGCCCACGTAGCCGCCCAGCACCTCGCGCAGCCCGCCGCGGGCCGCCTCCCAGGCCAGCCGGTGCCGCGCAAAGCGAAATCGCGACGCCCGCTCCACCTCGTCCGCCGCCAAGGTCGCCCGCCACTCGGCCATCCGCTCCGAGCCAGCTCCAGGCGCCCATCCGACGATGTGCACGTCACCGTCGAGAAGCGGCGCCGGCCCTGGGTACGGCGGCCAGTTCATCGAGTCGAGCCAGCCCGCCACCCGTGAATCGGCGCGCGCGTAGCTGAGGCGGGGCGGCACCTTGACGCCGTCGGCGACCCCATGCGAAAGCTCGTGAGAATAACCACTGTGGACCAAGGCTTCAGGGGTCTAGCGAACGCGACTCCGAGCAGCGACGCCTTCGCCGGGGACGCCCACCCGTCACGAAAAGCAGACGCCCCCCGCGGGGCCCGATCATGCGGCCGAGTCCTTCAATGCACAACCCGCTCGAGCCCCCGGAGCGGCCCTCCGGCGCGACCGAATCGCCCCTGCGCACCGATTCGAGCGGACGCTGCCTCCACGACCTCGTCTGGGCCCAGGCGGCCGCGTGTCCCGACGCGGTGGCGGTGTGGAGCCGCGGGGGCGAGCTGACTTACGGCGAGCTGCGGCGGCGCGCGCTGGCCATCGCCGGCCGCCTGCAGCAGCGCGGGGTCGGCCCCGGCGACCGCGTGGGCTTGGCCGTGGCGCGCGGGCCGGAGCTGGTTCCGGCGATGCTGGGCATCATCTCGGCAGGCGCGGCCTGGGTCGGCGTCGATCTCGGGCAGCCTCGCGCCCGGCTGAGCTGGCTCATCGAGGACGCGCAGCTGCGGGCGGTGGTCAGCGACAGCGCGGGCGACGGGGCCCTGGGTGGGGGCGGGCCGGAGCGAGTCTCGGCGAGTGCCTCGGGCGCCACGCCGGACTACGTCGCCCCCCGCGTCGGCCCGGACCACATCGCCACCCTCATCTACACCTCGGGGTCGACCGGGCAGCCCAAGGGCGCGCTGCTCACCCACGCTGGGCTCGTCAATCTGGTGGAAGGTTGGGCCCGCGAGCCCGGACTGGGCGCTGGCGACCGGATGCTGGGCCTGTCGAGCGTCGCCTTCGACATGTCGATCCTGGACGTCTTCTTGCCGCTCTCGGTCGGCGCGACCGTGGTCCTGGTGGACCGCGAGACGACCCCGGACGGCGCGGCCCTGGCGCGCTTGGCCGAGCAGCGCGCCGTCACCTTCATCCTCGCGACGCCGTCGACGTGGCGCCTGCTGCTCGCCGGCGACTTCCGGCCGCCCGGACGGCTGGTCGGGGTCGCAGGCGGGGAGGTGCTCACGCCCGACCTCGCCGACCGCCTCATCGCCTTGGGCGTCGAGCTCTACAACGGCTACGGCGTCTCCGAGGCCTCGGCCTGCTCGTGCCTGTGGCGCGTGACCTCCGGGCGGGCGCCAGTTCCCATCGGCCGGCCCGCGCCGGGCGTCCGGGTAGACCTGCTCGATCCCTCCGGAAACCCAGTCGGCGACGGGGAGATCGGCGAGCTGTGGATCTCGGGCGTCGGCGTCGCTCGGGGCTACCATCGCCGACCGGACCTGACGGCCGCGTGCTTCACGGAAGACCCGTCCACGCCTGGCAGACTGCGCTACCGGACCGGCGACCGCGCCCGCTGCGAGCCGGACGGCCTGCTCACGCTCCATGGCCGCGACGACGACCAGGTCAAGGTGCGCGGCCACCGGGTCGAGCTTGGCGAGGTGGAGGCCGCGTTGTTGGCCAGCCCCCACATCGGCGAGGCCTGCGTCGTGCCCGCGGAGAGCGCGTCGGGGGACACCCACCTCGTCGCGTTCATCGTCTGCGAGCCGAACGCGCCGCTGGACCTGGAGGCGCAGACCCTCGCGACGCTCGCGGCGACGCTCCCCTCGGCCTTCATCCCAGCCAGCATCCATCGCGCGGATTCGTTGCCCCGCAACAGCAGCGGCAAGGTCGATCGCCGGGCGCTGCAGGCCGCCACCGCGCGCCGCCCCGGGTCCCTGGGGCCGCCGGTCCCGCCCGCGGCAGGTCTCGAGGGGGAGATCGCCGCTCTGGTCGCGCAGATCCTCGGGCTGCCTCTCGTCGGAGCGACCGACCGCTTCGTGGCGCTCGGCGGCGCCTCCCTGGCCGCGACCCGGTTGGTTCAGCAGCTTCGCGGGACGCTGGGGCTGGCGGTCCCCCTGGTGCGCGTCCTCGAGGACGGGTCGCCGCGCGCGCTGCTCGCCGCGTCGGTGAAGGTCGTCGCCGACAGCGCGCCAACCCTCGCGCGGGACGCCGGGCTGCCGCTGTCGCCTGAGCAGGCGCAGCTTTGGTTCATCGCCAGCCTCGCGCCCGGCGCCACGGCCTACCACACCGCGCTTGAGGCCGAGCTCGATGGTCCCCTGGACCTGGCGGCGCTGACCCGCGCGTGGGCGCTGCTGGCCCTGCGCCACGAGGTGCTGCGCTCGCGCTGGGTCGGCTCGCCAGCGGGCCCCGTCCAGTACGTGGACTCCGCCCCCCGCGGCGCGCTGGCGGTTCACGACCTCTCAGATCTCCCGGTCGCGGCGGCCGAGTCGCGGGCGGTCGAGCTGGCTCGCTCCATTCATGCGGAGCCCTTCGATCTGGCTGCGGGGCACGTCATCCGCGGCGCCGTGCTGCGCTTCGCCCCGGAGCGCCACCGCCTCTTGGCCTGCATCCACCACATCGCCTTCGACGGCGCCAGCCTCGCTGTGCTGCAGCGCGACCTCGCCGCGCTCTACGCCCACGCGCTGGGCCTCGCCGCCGCGCCGCCGCCTCTCGAGGCCCAGGTGGCCGACCTCGCCGCTCGTGACGGGCGGGCCGCAGCCGACACGCAGGCTCTCGCGGCGTTCTGGCGCGAGCGGCTCCGGGACCTCCCGCCGGTCCAGGCCCTCCCCGGCGCGGTCGCCGTGGCCTCAGCGCGCACGGACACCGCCGCCTCCTGGCCGCTGCGCGTCGACGCGCCCACCGCGGCCGCGGTGACGACCCTGGCCGGCGAGGTCGGCGCCACGCCTTTCGCGGTGCTGCTCTCGGCCCTGGCCGCCTTGCTTCGCCGCGAGACAGGGCAGGGCGACCTGGCGGTGGGGACCCTGCTCTCCGCTCGCGAACAATCAGGCGCCGACGGGCTGATCGGCCACCTCGCCCGCACGTTGGTCCTGCGCCTCGACGCCACCGGCGAGCCGGATTTCCGGACGCTGACCCAGCGCACACGGGACCGCGTGCTCGAGGCCATGGCCCACGCGGAGCTGCCCTTCGACCAGGTCGTGACCGCCGTCGGCCGCACCCGTCACGGCGAGGAGCAGCCGCTCTTCCAGACGGTCTTCGCTTGGCAAGACCCGCCGCCCGAGGCCGCGCGCGTGGGCGGGCTGGCCATCCACGCGAGTGAGGCCTTCCACGGCGCAGCGCCCTTCGACCTGCTGGTCCAGTGCTGGCCCGACGGCGACGGCTACGCGGGCAGCCTGGTGCACCGGACCGACCGCCTCCCCCTCGACGCGGGCGAGGCCCTGGCGCGCCGCTTCGAGGCCGCGGTCGCCTCCCTCGCCGCGGACCCGGCAGGCCCCGCGTTTGCGGCGAACGGCGATCACCTGTCCGCGGAGCGGGCGCTGCGTGGCCGCCCGGGCATCGACGACGCGGTGATCGGGCCGCGGCCGCGCCCCGACGGCACCGTCGAGCAGGTGGCGTGGGTCCTCGGGCCGGGCGCTGAGGCCGCGGGATCGCCCACTGGCCCCGTCCTCGTGACCGTCGCGCGCATCCCCTTGCTCGCCGACGGCCAGCCAGACCGCGCGCTGCTGGCTGCGCACGCCGCCCCGGAGCCCGCGCGCGACCCAGCCCTGCACCTCGACGACCTGCTGGGCGCGCCCGCGCCGCCGGCCGCCGCCCCGCCCGCGCCGCCGACCGCGACATCCCCCGCCGCGACCGCGCGCTCCGCCCGCCCCGCGCTGCGCGAGGGCCCGCCGCTGCGCTTGCCCGACGACGCGCCCCGCGACCTGCCCGCGGTCTTGCGGCGCGCAGCCTCGCCCCCTCCCGGGGCGCCCTCCACATCGAGTCCGACGGGAGCGAGCGATTCGTGAGCTGGCCGGAGCTCCTCGCCCAGGCCGAGTCGGTCGCCTCCGCACTCCAGCGCGCAGGCATGCACCCAGGCGACCCCATCCTATTGGTCTCCGACCGCTCCGCCGACTTCCTCGCCGGTCTCTGGGGTGCGTTCTTGGCAGGCGTCGTCCCCGTCCCGCTGCCCTCGGCCCCCCGCTGGGAAGCCTGGGGTGGCGCCGCCCAGCGCCTGCTCGGCGTCTTCGAGCTGCTCGACGGCCCCCCGATCATGCTCGGCGGCGACACGGCCCGCGCCCTGCAAGACTCCCGCGCCGCCCTCGGCCTGTCCGACGCGCGCCTGTGGCCCATCGCCACCCTCAGCGCCGCGCCCGGCGCCTACGCCCCGCCACCCCTCGCACCGGACGCTCCGGCCATCTTCCTGCTCACCTCCGGCAGCACCGGCCGCCCCAAAGCGGTCACCCACGTCCAGTCCACCGTCATCGCCATGCTGCACGCGTACGGCGAGCGCCACGCCTTCGGCCCTGACGAGGTCTTCCTCAACTGGTTGGGCCTCGACCACGTCGCCCCGCTCTTCATGGTGCACCTCTCCGCGGTCTGGCACGCCGCCGCCCACGTCAACGCCCCGGCCGCCCGCTTCAGCGCCGACCCCGCCCTGGCGCTGGACTGGGCGTCCCGCTTCGGCGCGACCTCGACCTTCGTGGCCAACTTCGCCTTCGGCCTCATGGCCGACGCCGCCGCGGACGCGCCCCCGGGGCGCTGGGACCTCTCGCGCTTCCGCGTCCTCGCCAACGGCGGCGAGACCATCGTCGCCCGCACCGCCCGCCGCTTCGTCGCGACGCTCATGCCCCACGGCCTGCCCGCCCACGCGATGGTCCCCATCTGGGGCATGTCGGAGACCGGCTCGGCGACCATCACCGCCCTGGACTTCACCCTCGAAACCATAGACGACGCCGATCAGTTCGTGCCCATCGGCGACCCGGTCGCGGGCTTTGGGATGCGCGTCGTCGACCCCTCGGGCGCGCTCGTGAGCGAAGGCGAGATCGGACACCTCCACGTCCGCGGCGCCCAGCTCCACCGTGGCTACCACCGCCGCCCGGACGCCGACCGGGAGTCCTTCACCGACGACGGCTGGTTCGACACGGGCGACCTCGCCTTCATCGACGCCCGCGGCATGCACATCGCCGGCCGCGCCAAGGACCTGATCATCATCTCCGGCGTGAACATCTACGCCCACGACGTCGAGGCGGCGGTGGAGTCCCTGCCCGGCATCGCGCCGTCCTTCGTCGCGGCCTGTCCGGTGCGTCCCGCGGGCGCGGATACCGACGGGCTGGCGATCTTCTTCTCGCCCGAGGACCCCGACGAGGCCGGGCTGGCCGACCTCTGCGCGCAGGTCCGCGGCGCGGTGTCGCGGGCGGCCGGGGTCGGCGTCAGCTACCTGTTGCCGGTGGGCCGGAGCGCGATCCCGAAGACCGAGATCGGCAAGATCCAGCGGGCGATCCTGCGCCGGCGGCTGGAGTCCGGGGAGTTCGACGCGCTGCACCGGCGGGTGGAGGCGCTGTGCCACGGGCGGCGGACCACGCCGGACTGGTTCTTCGAGCCGGTGTGGCGGCCGCGCCCGGTGACCCCCGCGCTTGAGGGGCCCACGGGCCTGCTCGTGCTGGGCGGGCCCTCGGCGCCGTCGGTCCAGGACGGGGCCTGCGCGGTCCGCTGGGTCAACGACTCCGGCGCTCTCAGTGGCCCCGAGAGCTTTGACGCGGACGCCCTGACCGGCGCCGCGCGGGACTTCTTCGCCTCGGCGGGCCCCCGGCCGGCGGTGGTCCTGCGCGCGCGGCGCGGCCCGGCGCCCTCGAGCCCCGACGCGCTCCACGCGGAAGCCCTCCGCCGCTCGGCCACCCTGGTCGCGCTGGCGGCGGCGCTGGACCTCACAGCGACGCCCTCGGTCCGCCTGCTGGTGGAGACCTGCCGCGCCATCCGCGTGCGCGAAGGGGAGGGCGGCTCGGTCGCCGAGGCCCCGCTGCTGGGCCTGCTCGCCAGCCTGCGCCACGAGCAGCCGGGTCACGCCTTCATCCACCTTGACCACGACGCCGATTCGCCAGATGCGGACTGGCGAATCGTCGAATCCGAGCTCGCGGCCGACCCCCGCGGCGAACTGGAGGTCGCCCACCGCGGCGGCTCCCGCCTGGTCCGCCGCCTGCGCCGCGTAGCCTTCGGCGCGGAGCCCGCGGCGCCCCGGCCCGCAGACGCCCCGGCGCCCACGCGCTGGCTGCTCACCGGCGGCTTGGGCGGCGTGGGCCAGGTCCTGGCGCTGCGCCTGCTCGAGCGCCCCGACACGCGCCTGCTCATCGTGGGCCGCCGCGCCGAGTCCGAGCTCCCATCCGAGGCCGCGGCCGCCCTCGCGAGTCTCCGCGGCACCGGCGCCACCGCGCGGGACGTGAGCTACGTCGCCCTGGACATCGCCGAGCCCGGCGCCCTGGCCGCCGCCGTCGCGCAGCAAGAGACGGCCTGGGGCGCGCCGCTGCAGGCCGTCGCGCACCTGGCCGCGCTGATGGGGAGCTGTCTGGTCGCCCGCACCGGCGAGGCCGACCTGCGCGCCTCCCTGCGCCCGCGTCTGCTCGGTACGCTGGCCGCGGCGGCTCTGCTCGACGAGCGCCCAGACGCCGCTTTCTTCGACCACACCTCGGTGAACGGGCTCTTCGGGGGCTTCGGCGCTGGCGCCTACGCGGCCGGCTGCCGGGTCGGCGAGGCCGTGGTCGCCACCCTCCGCGCCAGGGGCCGCCGCGCGTCGTCGGTGGCGTGGTCGCTCTGGGAGGACCGGGGCGTCACCCAAGGCCTCCCGGTCGAGAGCCTGGCCCAGCGCCGCGGCTACACGCCCATCGACGCCCGCCGCGGCGCCGACGCCATGTCCGTGGCCATGCGCTACGCACCCGCGAGCTGGCTTGTCGGCCTGGACCCGCGCGCGCTGCCGATTCGCCGCCTCCTCGACGCCGGCCCCGTGACGCCGGCCCCGCCCGCGGGCGTCGCGTCGCCGACCGCCACCGGCCACCCCGCCGTGGGCCGGGGCGGCGGCGCGAGCGACCTCACCCAGCGCCGCCTCGCCGCCATCTGGCGCGATCTCCTGGGCGTCCAGCACCTGGGCATCGACGACACCTTCTTCGACCTCGGCGGCCACTCGCTCTTGCTGGCGAAGCTCCAAGCCCGCGTCGAGGCCGATTTTGGGCGCACCACCCCGCTGATGGTGCTCTTTGAGCAGCCGACCATCCGTAAGCAGGCCGCGTGGCTCGAAGCGGGCGGCGACACCGACCCCACCGCTCCCTCGCCGCCGCCGGACGATCAGGCCCTCGCCCGCGCCGTCCAGAGGCGCCAGGCGCTGGGACGCCCGCGACCCGGCCGAAGGAGCTAGCGTTTTGACTGCTGCCATCGATGGAATTGACGGATCTCCGCTCCACGGCGACGAGGCGCCCGACGCTGCCCTCGACCCGCGCGTCGCCGTGATCGGCATGGCCGGCCGCTTCCCCGGAGCGCCCGACCTCGACGCCTACTGGCGCCTGCTGGAGGCCGGTGCGGAGGGGACCACCCGCTTCTCGGCCGCAGCCCTCCGCGCGGCCGGCGTCGACGACAGCCTGGTCAACGACCCCGACTACGTCCCCGTGCGCGGCGTGCTCGAGGGCGTGGACACCTTCGACGCGGCGTTTTTCCGCATGAGCCCCCGGGAGGCCGAGCTCACCGACCCCCAGCACCGCCTCTTCCTCGAGACCTGCCACGCCGCCCTGGAGGACGCCGCCCTCCTGCTGAGCCCCGACGGCCCCCGCGTCGGCGTCTACGCCGGCTGCTCCGCCGACACCTACCTCACCGAGCTGCTGCTGCGCGACCGCACGCTGCTGCAGAGCCTGGGCGGTCTCCAGGCCCTGGTCGGCAACGACAAGGACCACCTCGCGACGCGCGTCGCCTACAAGCTGGACCTGCGCGGCCCGGCCCTCACCGTGCAGACCGCCTGCTCGACCTCCCTGGTCGCCATCCAGCTCGCCTGGCAGTCCCTGCTCACCTGGCAGTGCGACGTCGCCCTGGCCGGCGGCGCCTCGGTCACCGTGCCCGTGGTCGGGGGGTACCTGCGCCAAGAGGCCGGCGTCATCTCCCACGACGGCCACACCCGCACCTTCGACGCGCGCGCCACGGGCGCCGTGGGTGGTGACGGCGTCGGCGTGGTGGTCCTCAAGCGCCTCTCCGACGCCCTGCGCGACGGCGACCCCATCCGCGCGGTGCTCTGCTCGGCCTCGGTCAACAACGACGGCGCCGCCAAGGTCGGCTACTCGGCACCCGGCGTCGACGGTCAGGCGGCCGTCATCGCCGACGCCCTGCTGGTCGCCGACGTCCCCGCCGACAGCATCGGCTACGTCGAGGCTCACGGCACCGCGACCCCCCTCGGCGACCCCATCGAGGTGCGCGCCCTGACCCGCGCCTTCCGCCAGCAGACCGACCGCCGCGGCTTCTGCGCCCTGGGCTCGGCGAAGAGCGCCATCGGCCACCTCAACGCCGCCGCCGGCGTGGCCTCGTTCATCAAGACGGCGCTGGTCCTCGAGCGGGCCACCATCCCGCCGGTGGTCGGCTTTGAGACCCCAAACCTCGAGCTGGCGATTGATGAATCGCCATTTCGCATCCCCGCGGTCGCCGAGGCATGGACGGCCGGCGAGACCCCGCGGCGCGCCGGCGTCAGCTCGTTCGGCCTGGGCGGCACCAACGCCCACGCCATCTTGGAGGAGTCGCCGCTGACGGCGTCCGCGCCGAGCGGCGCCGGGGCGGTCGGGCGGTCCGAGGTAGGCCAGCCCGAGATCATTCGGCTCAGCGCACGCTCTGAGGACGCCCTCGACGCTTACGTCGCGGGACTGGCGGCCTGGCTCAAGCTGCGCCCCGACGCGAGTCTTGCAGCCGTCGCACACACGCTGGAGCGCGGGCGAAAGCACTATGCGTTCCGTCGCGCCTTCGTCGCGTCCAGCGTGCCAGAGCTCGCCGACGCCCTCGCCCATGCGCCCGCCGCGTGGGGGGTGGTCCGGGCCGAGGCTCCCGCACGCACCGCGCTGCTCTTCCCGGGGCAGGGCTCGCAGCGGGCAGGGATGGGGGCCAGCCTCTACGCGGGCGACCCACGCTTCCGCGCCCACCTCGACGAGGTCGCCACCCGGCTCATCCCGCACCTGGGCCGCGACCTGCGCGCGCTGCTCTTCCCGCCGGCTGAGGAGGTGGACGCGGCCAACGCGCTGCTGGCCGATCAGCTGCTCGCCGGGCCGGCGCTCTTCGCCATCTCGTACTCCGCGGCGATGCTGTGGCTAGCGCGCGGCGTCGAGCCTGCGTACCTGCTGGGCCAGAGCACCGGTGAGTACGTCGCGGCGGCGGTCGCGGGGGTGCTCTCGCTCGACGACGCCCTGACGCTGCTCATGGCGCGCGGGCGGCTGCTGGACACCGTGGAGGCGGGGTCGGTGCTGCACGTCGCGCTGTCGCCGGCCGAGCTCGAGCCGCGGCTCGCCGAGGGCGCCTGGCTGGCCCTCATCAACGGCCCGCGTGCGTGTGTGGTCACGGGGCGGCCGGAGGTCATCGAGGCGCTCCAGGAGGAGCTCGAAGGCGCCCAGGTCCCGACCAAGCGCGTCCGCGTCTCGGTCGCGGCCCACAGCCCGATGCTGGCGCCGATCGCCGAGGCGCTGGGAGCGGCCGCGCGCGGGGTGAAGCTGTCGCCGCCGCGCATCCCGGTCATCTCGGGCACGACCGGGCGCCCGCTGACCGACGCCGAGGCCACCGACCCGGAGTACTGGGTCCGCCACCTCGTGGAGCCGGTTCAGCTCGCGCGGGCCATGGAGACGCTGGGGCAGGACGAGTCGCTGGTGCTGATCGAGGCGGGCCCCAACCGGTCGATGAGCGCGCTGGCGTCTTACAATCTGCCGGGACACACGGTGGTCGCGAGCCTCCCGGCTGACGAGGATCCTGCAGGCGAGCACGCGACGCTGTGCGCGCGCCGCGAGGCCGCGGATCTGGCGCTGCTCTGGGCCAGCGGCGTGCGGGTGCCGGCCTCATCGGTCGAGGGTGCCCACGCCCCGCGGCCCCGCCGAATCTCGCTGCCCACGACGCCATTTGACCGCGTGCGCTACTGGCCCGAGGCCGCCGGCGCCCACGTCGCAGCACCCGCCGCGCCCGGCCCGGCCGAGAAGCGCCGCCGCCGCCACCCCCGGCCCGACATCGCCACACCCCACGTCGCGCCGCGCACCGACGCTGAGACCCTCATCGCCGACATCGTCGCCGAGCTGCTCGGGATCGAGGGGGTCGGGGCCCACGACGACTTCTTTTCCCTCG
Organism: Myxococcota bacterium; assembly: GCA_041389525.1. GTDB lineage: Bacteria > Myxococcota_A > UBA9042 > PHBI01 > JACKFB01 > JACKFB01. The sequence goes on from JAWKRR010000010.1 coordinate 115,612, forward strand.
GCGGTAGCTCGCTGATCACCCTGCAGCTCATCCAGCAGGTCAAAGCGCGGCTCGGCGCCGACCTGCCCCCAGCGGCGGCGTTTCAGGGCCTGACGGTCGCGCGGATGGCCTCGTTTCTCGACGCGACGACCATCACGCCGGCCTCCGGTGTGCGTGTGGACGGCGGTGGTCAGGTGACGGTCGCGCCCCTGGGCCCCAACGTCGTGCCGATCCGCGAGACCGGGACGCGCACGCCGCTCTTCTTCGTCCACCCGGCCGCGGGGATCGTCTTCCCCTACTTCGAGCTGGCCCGGCGGCTGGGCCCGGACCAGCCCTTCTTCGGGCTGCAGGCCGCGGGGCTCGATGGTGACGAGGAGCCCGACCCGCGCGTGGAGGACATGGCCGCCCGCTACCTGCCGCAGATCCTGGCGATTCAGCCCGAGGGCCCCTACCTGCTGGGCGGCTACTCCTTCGGTTGCTACGTCGCCTACGAGCTGGCGCTGCGGCTTCAGGCCAGCGGTGCGGAGGTCGCGCTGCTCGCCCTGGTCGACGAGGGCGCGCCCGCGGACGGGCACCGGCCCACGGTCTCGGAGATCACCCGCCTCTGGCTGGGCAGCGCCGGCCGCAGCTTCCTGGGGCACCTGCGCGACTACCTCTACCTGCGCACCCGCCAGACCGCGAGCGACCGGCAGGCGCGGCCGAGCGGCGGCATCTCCCTCTTTCGCGCCCGCCCCGACGGCCTCCGCCAGTCCACCCTGCGGGCCATCGTCCAGCGCTCGGCGATGGCGGCGCTGCTCCCGGCCAACGCCCACGCCACCGCCCTGGACCAGCCGGCGATGCGCCCGCTCTTCGAGCTGCTCCTGCTGCACCTCAAGGAGTCGTTTCGCTATGCGCCGACTGGTGATTTCCGCGGTCCGGCTGCGCTGTTCAAGTCGGACTGGTCCGTGGACCGCCCCTTCTGGGAGCGCGCCGACGCCGACCCGACCCTGGGCTGGTCGGGGCTGATCAGCGGGCCGCTCGCGGTGCGGCGCATCTCGGGCGATCACCTGGCGGTACTGCGCGATCCCCACGTGGGGCCGCTGGCGGAAGCGCTGAACGCTGCGCTGGCGGAGGCCCTACTGCCGACCGGGTGTGACACCCCCCGGTAGCGAGCCGGGCGGCCACCACGCTTTGCATCGCCAGGGATTCAGAAGAGAATCCGCGCGAAGGAGGCGTGCACCGTGCCTCAGATTCGTGGATACCGCGTCGGCGAAGTGGTCCACGTCGGCTCCGTGTCGACCGTGTACCGGGCCATACGTGAGTCCGACGGTCTCCCCGTCGTGCTCAAGTGGCTGTCCGCGCCCGCGCCGACCCTTGGGGATCTGGCGCGCTACCGCCAAGCGTTCGAGACGATGCGCGGCATCGACCTGCCCAACATCTCGAAGGTGTTGGCGCTCGAGGAGCACGAGCGGCGTCCGCTGCTGGTCATGCGGGACGTCGGCGGGATCACGCTGGCCTCGCGTCTGAGCGCGGGGCCCATGCCGGTGCTGGAGGTGCTGACCCTCGCGGTGGCCATCGCGGACGCGCTGGGCAGCCTGCACCATCACGGCGTGGTGCACCGAGACGTCAACCCGAGCAACATCGTCGTGGTCGGGGAGGCCGGCGCCATCGAGCTCATCGACTTCGACCTCGCCACGCGGCTGCGGGTCGAGCGCGTCGAGGCGGAGAGTCTGCGGACGCTGAGCGGCACCCTGGCGTACATCTCGCCCGAGCAGACGGGCCGCATGAACCGCACCGTCGACCACCGGACCGACCTCTACGCGCTCGGGGCGACGCTGTACGAGATGCTTGCGGGCCGGGTGCCCTTCCCCGAGACCGACTCGGCGGCGCTGATCCACGCCCACCTCGCCGTCCCGCCTCGGCCGCTGGAGGCCGTCGCGCCGCGCGTGCCCGACGCCGTGGCCGCGATCGTGATGCGCTTGCTGGCGAAAGCGCCCGAGGACCGCTACCAGAGCGCGCCTGGCCTGCGCGCCGACCTCATGCGCTGCCTCGACGCCCTCCGACGTGAGCAGCCGCTGCCCCTTTCGCCTGGGAAGTCAGGACGTCTCGCCTCGGCTGCGGGTGTCACAGCGTCTGTACGGTCGCGAGGTCGAGGTCGAGCGGCTGCTGGGCGCCTTCGGACGGGCGGCGCTGGCGCGGGCCGAGCTCGTGCTGGTCGACGGCCCGTCCGGCGTCGGGAAATCCTCGCTGGTTCGCGAGCTCTACCGCCCCATCGCGTCGCGGCGGGGGCGCTTCGTGTGGGGTAAGCACGACCAGATCCACACCGTCCCGTATGCCGCGCTGGCGGCCGCGCTCAACGAGCTGGTGCGCGACATCCTGGCGGAGCCGGAGTCCGAGATCGTGCGATGGCGGGTGACGCTCTTGGAGGCGCTGGAGGGCAGCGCGTCGGTCGCGGCGGAGCTGGTCCCCGATCTCGAGCTGGTGCTTGGCCGCCAGCCGCCTGCGCCGACCTTGGGGCCCGCGGAGGCGCAGAACCGCTTCCAGCGCGTGTTGCGGCGCTTCATTCAGGCCTTCGCGCGCCCCGAGCACCCGCTGGCCATCTTCCTCGATGACCTGCACTGGGCCGACCTGCCGACGCTGCAGTTGCTGCGGCTGCTGCTGGAGGACTCGCGGAGCCGACACCTGCTGATCATCGCGGCTTGGCGGACCGACGAGGTGGCGCCTGGGCACCCGCTGCGCGAGGCGATCGAGGCCCTCGAGCGCGGGAAGACCGTCGTGAACCGGCTGTCCCTGGGGCCGCTGGCGCTCGGGGACACCACGCGGCTGCTGGCCGACACCCTGGGGCTGACCGAGGCGGCCGTCGCGCCATTGAGCGTCGCGATCTTCGCGAAGACCGAGGGCAACCCGTTCTTTCTGGAGCGCTTCATCGGCGCGCTGGCCGAGGACGGCGCGCTGGCCTTCGAGGCGGAGACCGGGCAGTGGCGGTGGGATCTCGAGCGGGTCCGCGATCGGGAGGTCGCCGACAACGTCGCCCAGCTGATGGCGCGCAAGCTTGGGACGATGAAGCCCGCGGTGCGGGAGATCTTGAAGCTCGCGGCGTCCATCGGGAGCCAGTTCAACCTGGACACGCTGGCGGTCATCGCCGAGCGCACGCCGCGCGAGGTCGCGGACCTGCTGTGGCCCGCCGTCGAGGAGGAGCTGGTCGACCCGCTGGGCTACAGCTACCGGATGGTGCCGCTGCTGGAGACGCCGGCGGGGGTGGACTTCGCGGGCGGCGCGGGGATCGCGTACCGCTTCGTCCACGACCGGATTCATGACGCGGCCTACGCCATGGTCCCCGAGGCGGAGCGCCCGGGGCTGCACCTTCGAATCGGTAGATTATTGCTGGGGGATGACGACGGGGCGTCGCTCGAGGAGCGGCTCTTCGACGTGGTCAATCAGCTCAACCGCGGGCACGGCGAGCTGCGCGGCCATGACCAGCGATTGCGGTTGGCGCGGCTCAATCGCGAGGCGGGCGCGCGGGCCGTCGCGGCGGCGGCCTATGACGCGGCCGCGCGGTACTTGAGCACCGGGCGCGAGCTGCTGCCCGAGGACGCGTGGGCCACCGAGCACGCGCTGGCGTGGGATCTGGTGCGGCTGCAGGCGCAGGTCGCCCTGATGGTCGGTCGCTTCGATGAGGCGGCGGAGCACCACGAGGTCTTGGCGGCTCACGGCTCGGACGCCCGGCAGGCCGTCGACGTCGTGGTCATGCGAATCAACCAGCAGATGCGGGCGAGTGAGCCGGCGGCGGCGATCGCGGAGGGCATCCGCGGGCTGGGCATGTTCGGGTTTCAGGAGCCGGCCTCGCCGGAGGGTTGGGGCGCGGCGATCTCGGCTGAGGCGGCGTTCGTGGCGTCGCGGCTACAGCACACCGACATCGCGAGCCTCGTGGACTTGCCCCAGGCCGTCGACCCCGACGTGATCCTCGAGATGCGGATCCTGGCCCGCATGGGCTCGCCGGCCTACCTGTTGCCGCATGTGCTGGCGTATCTGACGCAGCGATCGGTGCGGCTGTCGCTGGAGCACGGGAACACGCCTGACTCGCCCATGGCCTACGTGTTGAACGGGTTCTTCGCGTGCATGGAGGGGGATCTGGAGCGCGGCAACGCCTTCGGCCTGCTCGGGCTAGCGGTCCATGACCAGCTGCAGGCGGGGCCGGAGGCGGAGGCGCCACTCCAGCATCTGTACGCGACCTTCATCCATCACTGGCGCAACCCGATCTTCGAGACGCAGCGGCGGATGGAGCGGGCGCGCAGCCTGGCGTTGCAGTCCGGCAACTATGAGACCGCGGGCTGGGCGGCGATGAACGTGCCGTGGCTCGCCTTCGTGTCCGGGCGGCCGCTGCACGAGGCGCAGGCCGCGGTCGCGTCGAACATGGAGATCGCCCGCGACACGCTGAAGCACGTGGATATCGTCCACGCGATGACGTGGAGCAGCCTGCAGATCGCGCGGCTGATGGGCCACGAGAGCCACCGGGAGGCGGCGCGGGACGAGGGGCTGTCCGAGTCGGTGCTGCTCGAGCGGCTGGCGCACTTCGTCCCGATGCTGGCGGCCAATCGGGTTCAGCGGCTCGCGGTGACCTGCATCCTCGAGGCGTGGGACGAGAGCCTGGCCGACCTCGACGCGCTGGACGCGCTGCTCGGGGCGGCGGCCGGCTCGATTTGGCTCGCGGAGGGGGCCTTCTACGGGGCGCTGGTGCGCACGGCGCTGCTGCGTCAGCGCACGCCGGTGGAGCGGGCGGCGTGGTTGGGGCTTATCCGGGACGCCATGCACGCGCTGGAGGGCTACGCGGCGAACTGCCCGGCGAACAGCGAGGCCAAGTACCTGCTGGTGCGGGCCGAGTGGTGCGCCATCGAGGCGGAAGACGAGGACGTGGCGGCGTTGTACGAGCGCGCGGTCGAGGTCGCCCGGGTGCACGGGCAGCACCACGTCGAGGCGCTGGCTTGCGAGCGCGCGGCGGCGTTTCACGAGCGCGGGCAGAACACGCGGCTGGCGCGGAGCTACCACCAGGACGCGCACTTCGCGTGGGTGCGGTGGGGGGCTCGGGCACGGGTGGACGGGTTGGAGCGGCGGCGGCCCGAGCTGCGCGCGCGGGAGTCGGGCGCGACCGTGCGCGGGACCGCGACGACGCAGCACGGTGACCTGGACATGGCGGCCGTGCTGACGGCGACGCGGGCGATCTCGAGCGAGATCGTGCTCGAGAGCCTGCTGGCGCGTGTCATGACGACGATGATCGCCAACGCGGGGGCCGAGCGGGGCAGCCTGATCCTCGGGCGCGGCGACGAGCTCTTGGTGCAGGCTCACGTGGCCGCGGCTGGCGAGGCGCCGTCGGTCCTGCGCTCGGTGCGCCTGGACGACGGCATCGTGCCCGCCGCCGTGGTGCGCTACGTCGCGCGCTCCGGCGAGGCGCTGGTGCTCGACGACGCCTCGACCAGCGGCCGCTTCATCAACGACCCGTACATCGTCTCGCGGGCCCCACGCTCGGTGCTGTGCACGCCGATCATCCAGCAGAATCAGCTGGTCGGCGTGCTCTACCTGGAGAATCGCCTCGTCACGAACTGCTTCACCGAGGATCGCTGCGCGCTGCTGGACGTGCTGAGCGCCCAGGCGGCCATCTCCATCTCAAACGCGCTGCTCTACCGGCAGCAGGAGGAGATGGCCGAGTCGCTCAAGCGTTTCGTGCCGCAGAAGCTGCTCCAGCTGCTCGGGAAATCGAGCATCCTCGACGTCCGGCTCGGCGACGCGGTCGAGCGGCCCATGACGGTGCTCTTCGCCGACATTCGCGGGTTTACGCCGCTGTCCGCCCAGATGGCGCCGCCGCTGGTCTTCGAGTTCCTCAACCGCTACCTGGCCGAGGTGGGGCCGGTGATCCGCGCCCACGGCGGCTTCATCGACAAGTACATCGGCGACGCGGTGATGGCGCTCTTCCCGGACGCGGCGGAGCACGGAGTGGCCGCGGCGGCCGCGTTGCTCGAGGTCGTCGCGCGCCAGAACCTCGCCAACGCCGTCCCCGGCGAGCCGCGGCTGCGGATCGGCATCGGCGTCCACCACGGGATGACGATGCTCGGGACCATCGGCGAGCGGATGCGGCTCGAGGGGACGGTCATCTCCGACACCGTGAACACGGCGTCGCGACTGGAGGGGATGACCAAGCTGCTGGGCGCCGACGCCCTGTGCAGCGCGTCCGCGTTCGCCGAGGTCACCGACCCGTCGCGCTTCCCCCACCGCTACGTCGGGGCGCTGGAGCTGCGCGGGCGCGACGCCCCGATGCCCGCGGTCGAGCTGCTCTGCACCGCGACGAGCGCCCGCCTGGAGCGTCGCCTGCTGACGCGGCCCGAGTTCGAGGCCGCAGCGCGGGCCCTCGAATTGGGCGATCGCCCAGGTGCCATCGAGGGATTCGAGGACGTCATCCGGCGCGACCCCGACGACCGCGTGGCCGCCGCGCTGCTCAAGATCGCGCGCCAGCCCTAGGTTTCGCTCAGAGCTCGAAGCGCCAGCGCCGGGTTTCGCCGCTCTGGAGGTCCTCATGGGCGATGTCCCAGGTCTCGCGCGGGCTGGCGGTGCGCGTGGCGAAGACCACCTGGGTGCGGCCGTAGGGCTGGCCGAGCCCGCCCGCGTTGACGCACACGGTGTCGGCCACGCGCTCGGCCCCCGGCGACTCGTGGATGTGGCCGCTGACCATGAGCCCGCGGCCGCGCTCGGCGAGCTCACGCACGGCGAGGCTGCCGGCGCTGGCCCCGCGCCGCGTGCGGTCGAGCGCGGTGTCCAGCGGCGGCGCGTGGCTGATGATGACGTCCCACTCGGGTAGCTGGCGCGCCCGCACGTCGTCCTCGCCCCACTCGTAGGGGAAGCCGAAGCGCGCGGGCCCGGCGCCGCCGATCCCGGTCACGCGCAGCCCGGCGATGACGCCCTCGCCCCGGTCGACGTTGCCGCGCAGTGGCAGGTGCTCCGGGTCGTGGTTTCCGGGGACCCACAGGACCGGCAGGCCGAGGGCCTCGATGTGCTCGACGACCCGGGCGACCGACGCCGCGCGGAAGGCTTGCCCCTGCTCGGTGCTGCGGCCGAGCGCGTAGGGCGGCTCGTCGCCGATGTCGCCGACCAGCAGGATGCCGTCGACCTCAGGCACCGCGCGGATGCGGGCCAGCACGGCGTCGAGGCGCGCGAACTCGGCGTGGATATCCCCGATGATCGCCAGGGTGACTGTCGGGTTCGGGGTCAATGGCTGGGGATCCAGAGCAGGCCGAACCAGGTCACTCGCGTCTGGCTTCGGTCCAGGGTCAGCGCCTCGAGGCGACACTCGGCGAGGTGGTCCATGTCGCCAAACTCCGAGTCCGCGACGGCCTTTTCGCGCGCCGCCAGGGTCGCGTCACGCCCCGCCTGCAGCTCGCGGAAGCTCGCCATACGCAGCCGCGCGCTGTCTTTGGCGCGGGCGAGCTTGTCGGTCTCGCCGCGCTCGGTGAGCCAGCGGATCTCGCGCGAGGCCATCTCGAGCTCCTCGCGCATCGCGTCGATACGCTTGTCCCAGATCGCCGCCTCGACGCTGCGCGGGCCGGCGTCTTTCTCCCGCACCCGCTCCGAGGCCAGGCGGAGGCGAACCGCCAGCCGCTCGCGGAAGGCCTCCAGCGTCTCGCCCGGCTGACCGTGCAGGCCGAGGGGCGGGCACACGGGCACGGCGACGCGGCCGGTCTGGGCCAGCTCGTCGAAGAAGCGGCTCTTGAGGTGGTCGAACTTCTCTTTGCGGTCCAGCCACCCCGGGAGGAGGTCGTACACGGTGCTGAACGCCGGCGCGGGCTCGAGCCAGGTCTCCGCGACCTGCTGATCGACCCCGGCGAAGCGGATGGCGCTAGGCAGGTAGGGCAGGGGGTAGATGACGCGGGTGAGCAGGTCGCCGTCGACGCTCTTGCCGGCGTCGTTGCGCCACGCCAAGCGCGCGCGGGCCATGAGCGCTGGGTGGTAGGTCACCGTACCGGCGCTGGCCGCGATGGGCCCGAGGCCGAGCACGTCGCGCACGTCGGCGTCGCGCAGCCACTCGCGGCCGAGGAAGCTGTCGTCGACGCCCTCGGGCGTGCCTTCCACCAGCGCGCTGGCGATGTCCGGGCGGGGCGCGGCGGGGCGCGTGGCCGTGGTGGGCCCCGAGCTCGAGGCGCTGGGTGCCGGCTGGCGTGGGGCGGCCGCCGGCGTGTCGGGCGTCGCAGGGGCGAGGGGGCGCAGGCGCGGGTCGGTGGTGAGGTTGTAGAAGCCCGCGTCGCGCACCCGCTCGATCTCCTGGCGCGTCAGCGGCCCGCGGAGGTTGGACATGGCGAAGCGCGTCTTCAGCACGGGCTGCTCGTCGGTGTGCGCGTTGCTGAGCACGAACTGGCGGCCTTGCAGCCCAGCGACCCGCCGGGTGAGCGCGGCGCGGTCGAGGGATTTGCCGTGCCCGGACGCGGCGGCGGTCAGGCCGTCGAGGATGCGCTCGAGATCCTGCTCGGTCTGGAGCTTGCCCACGAACCAGGTGCCCGCGTTGGTCAGCGCCTTGTAGTCGACGTCGACGGGGTTCTGGGTGGCCAGCAGTGTGCCGAGGCCGAAGGCGCGGGCCTGCTTGAGCAGCGTCATCAGCGGGCGCTTCGACGGCGGGTTGAGCGGGTGTGGCGGCAGGTAGCCGGTGACCTCGTCCATGTAGACGAGCGCTCGCAGATCGCCGCTTCCGGGCTGCGTGCGCATCCAGGCGACGATGCGCTCGAGCAAGAGCGTCACGAAGCTCATGCGCTCGGAGTCCGACAGGTGCGCGATGGTGAAGATGGAGGTGCGGCTGCCGGCGTCGGTGCGGGCGAAGAGCTGGTCGATGTCCAGGGGCGCGCCGGTCAGCCACTGGGCGAAGGCCGGGCTGGCGATGAGGCCGTTGAGGCGCATGGCAAGCTGCTGGCGGGACTTCTTCGAGAAGAACTGCTCGAGCTCGAAGACGCCGAGGGTGTCGAAGGGCGGGTCGCTGACCGCGCGGATGAGGTCGGCAAGCTCCAGCGAGTGGCCGCGCTCCCACGCGTGGGTGAGGATGTTCGAGATGAGGATCGCCTCGCGCGAGCGGAGCGGATCGGAGTCGACGTCGATGAGGCCGAGGAGCGCTGAGACCAAGCCGCTGACCAGCTCCGCGCGCTCTTCGCCGGGCATGGAGCGGTAGTCTGGCGGCGGCTCGAAGCGGTCGAGCAGGCTGACCGGGACGCCCGCCGACGAGCCGGGCGTGTAGATGGTGATGTGGGTGCGCTCGCGGAGGCGGCGGATGTCGTCGGGGCCGAGGCCCGAGCCGGCCAGGCCGTTTCGCCACAGGTCCGCCCGCTTGGCACCCACCGAGGCCGCGTCACCGTCGGCGGCCTCGACCGCGGCGGGGTCCAGCCACTCGGTGAAGTGCTCCGGATCCAGATCCGGCCACGAGAGCGCCAGATTCGTCAGGTCGCCCTTGGGGTCGATGGCGATGGTGGGGATGTCGTGGAGGGCGGCCTCCTCGAGCAGGCCGATGCAGAGCCCGGTCTTGCCGCTGCCCGTCATCCCGAACACCAACCCGTGGGTGGTCAGGTGCTTGGGCTCGTAGTTGACCCGGACGTCCGTGACGTCGCCGCTGGCGACCTCGACCGCCTTGCCCAGATAAAAAGCCAAGCGCTACCTCGCGAAAGTGAGTCAGTTGAGGAGGCGACGCTCAGACGTGGGCCGGGCGCCCCAGATGGCGTCCCAGCCCGCGCGGAACGTGGCGTTGGAGACCTTCGCGGGGCCCGCGTGGCTGCGGGCGGCGGGCGTGTCCTCAGTGCGCTCGGGGCGGGCGGCGATGGGGGCGGTCGCCTCGACGTGGACATCGAAGAGCGACGGCGCCTCCGAACGCGGGGTCAGCCTCACCAGCTCGCCCGTGAGCGCCTGGCCGGACACCACGGGGCGAAGGAGCCCCAGCTCCACCTGGCCGTCCCGCTGGCGCAGCACGCGCGTGCCCTTGCCGTCGGGCGCGGGGCCGGAGATCAGCAGGACGTCGTGTGCGCGCTCCGGGGGGCGGTCTGGCTTGTCGCTCATGCGGCGATTGTAGTGCCCACGGCCGCCCGCGGGAAGGGCGCAGCACCGGCGTCCCCGCCCCGCGCGTGGATTCGCTCCGCGCTCAGAGGGTGTTGAGGTGTTCGGACCGAGCATCGCGCCAGCGACGTCTCTTCAGGGACTCATGCGCGGAGGGCGCTCGCCCAGCGCAAGAAGCCGACCCGCGTAAGTCCCTGAAAGGATGTGGGCCAGCGAGGCGGCCGGAGACCACCTCGAGACCCTCTCAGCGCCGCTCCCAGCGCATCATGGCGCGCAGGCCGCGGGTCTCGTCCTGGCCCTCGAAGGCGAGGCCGAAGCTGGCGCGGGACAGCTCGGTGGCGAGCCGCGACAGGGGAGAGCCGGCGACGGGCAGCGCGGGGAAGCGCGGGCTCACCTCGGTGCCGTACACGCTGTGCAGCACGCGGCCCTCGCCGTCGATGCTGAAGGTGGCGCCGGGGCCGGCGACCGGCTCGTAGCCGAAGAAGCCGAGGGCCGCGTCGCGCCGCGGTTCGCCGTCTGCCGGCAGCCCGCCGAGACCCGCCGCCAGGGTCTCGATGTCGCGGTAGGCGCGCCACGAGGCTTGGCGGATCTTGGACTCCGCGAAGAGGGCGGCGGTCTTCGCCAGCCAGGGGGCGTTCGGGTCCAGCTCGACCCGCAGGTCGGCTTGGCGCATGGGCTCCTCCGCGTCGGCCTCCGCCTTTGGGGCCTCGGCGGCGCTGGCGAGCGCGTCGTCGATGACGGTCTGCAGCGTGCCGAGATCGAGGCTGGCCACGAAGGTCGAGCCGGCGATGGCGTAGTAGAGGCGGATCCCGCGGAACTCGGGCATCGAGTCGGTCTTGCCGGCGCCGATGGTCACGATGGGGATGTCGCGATAGGGGTCCGCCATGCCCCAAACCACCAGCCCGGGGCTGGTCGTGTCGGCCATCGCGCGCAGGGAAGTCAGCGCCGCAGCCAGCGCGACAGGGTTGGCGATGTGGAAGCCCACGTACACCGGCAGCCGCGCGATCACCGCGGCCTCGCGCGCGCGCCGAGCCGGCGGGTCGTTATCCTCGGGTGCGGGGAGCTGAGGGATCTCGCGTCCCCCGTTCTCCAGCGCCGCATCCCAGATCCCGCTGCGGCTGGCGACGCCGACCATCACGTACTGGCCCAGCCACTCAAGGCCGCCGAGGTTCATGCTCCTGCCCATGCCGCCCAGCTCGCCGCGCAGTGGCGCGTCATCGCCGATGGCGAGGGTCCAGCGCGCCCCAGAGACCTTCTTCGGCGGCGGGATGGCGGTCGCGCCCACCTTGCCGATGAGCTCGTCGTACTCGGTTCCGCTCACCAGGGGCATCATCCGCGCGTCCGCTGACAGGGTCTTCCCATCGGGCGAACGCCGCAGCCGCACGGCGATCGGGTCGATGTAGCCGCGCCAGTAGCTCTGGTAGGTGTCGCGGAAGCGCTCGTAGGCTTGCTGTTCGGCCGGGCTGACGTGGGTCAGGGGCAGATCGGCCAGCGGCACCAGGGCGTCCACGCGGCCCCAGCGCTCCGAGCGCGCACCGATCTTGGGGTCGAAGAGGATCGGCGACCCATCGGCCTGAGTCAGCTCGCGCTTGTCCAAGAGCCCCGACGCGACCAGGGCGTCGGCCGAGTCGGCCGGCTTGCCTTCGAGCGCCCCGTGGAGGAGCTGCGCGAACCCGACCGCCATCAGGTCGGCCTTGGCGGCCATCCGGCGGCCCTGCAGGATCTTCGTGCGCGGCGACACGGCGTGGGCCACGAACGCGTCGCCCAAGAACACGAACCCGTCCTCGGCGGCGGGGTCGTAGGGGTACTCCGCGCGCATCCAGCGGAAGTCGCCGCTGTCGGCGAGCGAGGTCGCTTTGCCGTCCGCGACCGCCACGAAACGCTCGATGGCGCCTCGGGAATTGGAGAGGATGATGAGGTTGCCGAGCTCGAGCCGGTGCTGGCGCACGCGACCATCCGGCGAACGCACGAGCCGGACCGTGTGGTCGCCCGCTTTCCACTCCGACTCGGTCAGGTCCGGCGTCCGGGCGCGGGCCTTCGCCTCATACGCCGCAAGCGCTGTCATGAGGATCGCCCGCTCTTTGACCTCGAACACGAGGCTGACGTCGGTGCCTTCGCGGACGAAGGGATCCCCGGCGGTGATGGCGACGCCGTCGACCGCCAGCGGGCCGAGGGTCTCCGCGAGGCCCATGCGCTCAAGCATCAGCTCGCGCTCGTAGCGGGCGATCAGGTGCGAGACCGCCGGGCGCGCCTCGACCGCGTGGATCAGGGACTCGAGCCAGTCATCCGCGTCGTTGGCGAGGCGGATCGCCGTGCGCAGGTCCGACATGTGCACGTAGAGCATGTCGTGGGGGATGTGCTTGGCCATGGGCTCGATCTTCGGGACCTTCTGCGCCTTGGTCAGCATCGCGTCCCACGGATGTTGGGGCTGCGGGACGCCCTCCACCGACGCCAGCGCCACGGTGTCCGTCTTCGGGTCGCCGAGCGTGCTCCGCAGCATCAGCCCGCGATCGGTCTGGAGCGCCTCATTGATGGAGGTCATGCCGGTGTAGAGGCTCATGGTCTCGGCCATGTCGGTCTTCGCTTCCGGTGTCGGGCGCGCCCCGCCGTCGTAGGTCGTCACGTCGCCCAGCCGCTCGGCCCGCGCGGCGGCGAAGGCGAAGTAGGGCGGCAGCGGACCCCAGCCGCGCTGGCCCATCGCCCGCAGGTCGCGCGCGAGGCCCACAAAGAAGCGCTTCGTCATGGCGGCGTCGCCCGAGAGGCCCGCCGGCACCTCGACGGTCAGCTCCTGGGTGTGGTGGCTGGCGAAGGCGTCGAACCACCACGCGTAGCCGTCGCGCTCGACGGTGAACTTCAACGGCGTCGGAGGCGCATCCCCCACGAAGCGGACGATGACCTCGTCCTGGCTGCGGGTCGCGCCCGGCACCCGCACCGCGTAGGCGTGTCCGTCGCCGCGATAGCGAAAACGCACAGGCGACACCTCGGTGTTCGAGGCGTCGGCGGCCTCGGCTCCCTTCGGCATGGGGAAGGCCAGCCAGGTGTGTCCGTCGGCGCTGTGGCGGCGCGTGGCGGTCAGGGTCTGGGCCTCCACGACGGTCGCCGGCCGCTCTCCCGATCGGATCGTGCGCTCGCTGCCGGGGTCGGCGACGGGGCGTGGGCCCGCCGGCTCGGCCTTGGCCTCGGCAGCGGGCACCGCCTCGCCTGCGGGCGCTGCGGCGGTGTCGGCTGCGCCGCCAGCAGCGACCGGCCCGGGCTGCTCGGCCGGAGAGGCAGGTGCTGGCTCGGATTTCTTGCAACCCGCTGAGAGCAGGGTCGCCGCGATCAAGAGGTAAGCGAGACGACCCATGGGAGGCTCCGGATCGGGGTTGGGCGCGGAACGTGCGGCCACCATCGCCCATTCCACGCCCCTCGCAAAGTCACACACGCGCGCGCGGCCGCTGGACTCGGGCTCGCCGGGCGGCGAGACTGCGGGCGCGTCGGAGCACGCCGCCGGCTGGGTGGCCGGACCGGCGAGAGCGGACGGCGGGGGCGCTCGATGGGGCGTGGTGTTGTCATGGTCGCCGGGCTGATGGTCGCGCTGAGCGGGGCCTGCAGCAGCGGTGCGGGTGACGGGGTCGAGCCCGACGCGGAGCTTGGGGCCGACCTGGACGCCGCGGGTGGGGCCGAGGCCGAGGCGGGCGCCGACGCCGAGGCCGACGGGCAGCCCGCGCCCGACGACGCGGACGACGCGGCGGACCCGCAGGACGCCGAGGTCTCCGTCGACACGGACGCCGACGCGGGCGACCCGCTGGACGGCGAGACGGCCTCCGACGCCGCGGGGCCTGACGACACAGCGCCGGACCAGGACACAGCCGCCGAGACCGAGGTCGTCAGCGGCACGGGCGAGGTCGTGCTCAACGAGGTGAGCGCTGGCGGGACGGACCTCATCGAGCTTGTGAATCGCGGCGACGCGCCCCAGCTCATCGGCGGCTGGCGTGTCTTCGACGGCGCCCACTCACTCTCGAAGTCCTATGTGTTTCCTGCCGGGACGGTCATCGCGGCGGGCGCTTACCTGGTCATGAAGAAGGGGCAGCAGCACGAGTTCGGGCTGGGCACCGAGGACGGCGTGTTCCTCGAGCGCGCGGACGGCAGCCTAGTCGACTCCACGGCCTGGCCCAAGGGGATGGCGGAGGTCAGCTGGTGCCGCTTTCCCGACCGGGTCGGGGCCTTCGCGCCGTGCTCGACGGCGACGCCGGGCACGGCGAACATCGACGTGAGCGACGCGGTGATCGTGGCGCCGCTCTGGACCGGCGGCGGGCTCAGCGCGACGGTGAGCGGCCCGGACTACGAGACCCTGGACGAGCTGTGCTTCGACAGCGCGGGGCGCATCTGGGTGGCCGACGTGCCCGTGGGGAAGATCCACGTCTACGAGGCGGACGGCACCTTCTTGGAGAGCGTCGGCGGCGTGGGCACGGGGCCGGGGCAGTTTCTCGGGTTGGAGTCGCTGCGCCCGACGCCGGACGGCCGCATCGGGGCTGTCGACCGCAGCCGCAAGAACATCCAATTCTTCGACGCCGAGACTCGCGCCTTCGTCGGTGTCGTGCCGTGCTCGGGCTGCAAAGACCCCGTGGGCTTGGCCTTCTTGACCACCGGCGAGACCTTGGTGGTCGAGCAGTCGCCAAACCGCGTGCTGGTGCTCGACGCCGCGGGCCTGGTGACCGACGGCTTCCAGATCGGCACCGGCGCGACGTCGATCCTCTCGAAGCCGGAGACCCTGGCGGTCGACGAGGCGACCAACCGGCTGCTGGTCACCTCGGAGATCGCGGCGCGGGTCGAGGTCTTCGACCTGGCCGAGCGCACCTGGCGCGGCCAGCACATCGGCGACCGCCAGAGCGGCGCCCTGGCCGAGCCCGGCCGCTTTCTGGGCGCGGTCGAGGGCATCGCGGTGGACCGCACCCGCGGCCTGCTCTTCATGAGCGACGAGGACAACGGCCGCATCCTCGTCCACGCCCTCGACGACGTGGACGCGCTCTACGATCCGGCCGCCAACTTCGCGTTTCTTGGGACGTTCGGGCGGCTGGGAGCGGCACCGGGTGAGATGGCCTCGGTGGACGGGCTGGCCGTGGACGAGGTGGGCGGCCGCCTGGGCGTGGCCGACGAGGGCAATAACCGCGTCCAGGTCTTCGATATCGACGCGATCCTCACCGCCCTCGGGTTGGGGGCCGCTCAGTGAAGTGGCCCCTGTCGGTGGCGTTGCTGCTCTTGGCGGCGTGCGGCGGGTCGGACCCGGCGGGCGCGGACGCCGACCTCCTCGGGGAGCTCGCTGCCGACTCGGTTCTTGACGTCGACGGCGCCGCGGACACCCGCGTCGACGCCGGGTTGGAGGCCGACCTCGACGCCGGCCCGGAGACCGCGCCCGACTTCGCTGGCGAGCCGGACCCTGAGCTGGACCTCGAGATTCAGCCCGAGATCGCGCCCGACCCCGGCCCCGAGGTCCAGCCTGACGCGCCCGTCGAGGCGGAGACGGCCCCAGACGCTGTTGGCGACACCCTCGTCGACGCGCCCGACCCTGGCCCCGACGCGCCGCCCGACCCCTGCTCGCTGCTGCCCTCCCTCGACGCCCTCGGCCCACCCACGAACTCGCCCGCGTGGCTCGGTTCGCTCGTGGCGCTCTACGACTGCGGCCTGCTGACCCGCGAGACCTTGCGCGACGCGTTCGCCGCGGTGCCCCCGCCGTCGACCTGGCCCGCCGCCGAGACCGTGCTGCTCTCAGCCAACGACTCCCCGTGGCTGCTCGCCGCCGACCTCACGATCCCCGCTGGCCAGCTGCTGCTCTTGGCGCCGGGCGCCCGCTTGCGGCTCGGCGCGGGCGTCCGGCTGAAGATCCTCGGGCGGGCGATCTGGCTCGGCTCCGACGACGCGCCCCTGGTCATCGAGGGCGACGGCGGGGATTACGACACCGTCGAGCTGCGCGGCGGGCCCCACCTCGTCGCCCACGCCGAGTTCAGCCTCGGCAGCGCGCTCTTGACCGTCGGGCCGACCACCGCCGACGTGACCCTGGAGGACCTCCGCTTCGACGTGTGGCTGAAGAACGCGGTGCGCCTCGACAAGACCGCCTACACCACGCTGGTCCGTGGCGAGTTCGGCGCCGAGACCCCGCCCGAGCTGCAGTCGGGCGAGGCCGTGTACGGAAATCTCAGCTCGATCTTGCTCAGCGACTCGATCTTCTGGCCGACCGGCTCGGGCGACGACGCCGTCGACTTGGAGAACTGCCCGCCCGGCCTGCCGGTGCGCATCGTCGGCAACGTCTTCTTGGGCGGCATGGACGACGCGGTCGACCTGGACAGCTGCCCAGCGCTCGTCGACGGGAACCTGATTCAGCGCTACCAGCCGCCGGCCGGTCCCATCGAGGGTCTCAACGGCGGCGGCATCACCGGGCAAAACAGCTCGGTGGCGCTCGTCGACAACGTGATCGTCGAGTGCCGCCACGGGGTGGGCTTCAAAGACGGCAGCCTCGTGGTGCTGGCACACGGGACCATCACCGGCTGCGGCATCGGCGTGGCCCTCTACAAGACCAGCGCGGACGCCAAGCTGCCGGCGATGCTCGCGGTCAACTCGCTGGTCTACGGCAACCTCGACCCGGACAGCGGCGCCCCCCACGACATCGAGCTGGACGGCGCGTGGACGGGCTCGCCTGGCGCGCTGGACCCGAGCCTGCTGGACGCGCGCTACTGCATCTTCGGCGAGGCGTGGCCAGGCGAGCAGAACCTCCTGACGGACCCGCAGTGGGTCTTCACCGACGGGATCCCGCTGCTGCAGGCCGGGTCGCCCGCCGTCGGGAGCGGCCTCCCCCCCGACGCGGCCTCTCTGAGCAAGGCCGCGCTCCAGGCGCTGCGGCTGGACTTCCTGGGCACGTCGCGCACCGACGCCGACGGCGCGTGGCTGCCGGTCAGCCGGGGAGCGGTCGAGCCGTGAGGGGCGCCTACCGGAGCGGCGCGGTCTGGGCGCTGACGGTGGCGTGTCTCGCGTGCGGCGGCGCGGGCAGCGATTCGCCAGCCGCGGACGGCGAGATCGACACCCCGGTGGCCGAGGTCGGCGCCCCCGACGGCGGTGCCGCCGACGACGGCCCCGACGCGCCCGACCTGGAGGTCGACGCCGAGCCGGAGGACGTCGCGGAGCCCGCCCCAGAGATCGAACCACAGCCCGAGATCGAGCCCGACGACCTCCCCGCGGACCCAGGGCCCGAGGTCGAGGCCGAGACCGGCGACGCCGACGCGACGGACGGCCCCTCGGACGCCGCCTCCACCGCCGACGAGATCGACGCCACCACCGAGGAGGGCTGCCCCGACCCGACCGCGGACGAGACCCTGCGGCAGGCCCTCATCTTGTCGGGGCAGAACGTCGTCGAGATCAGCATCGGCCTGAGCCAGAGCAACATCGCGTACCTGCGCACCCACCCCTACTCCTACGTCGCGGGCACGATCGCCCTCGCCGACGCCTCGGGGCTGCTGGGTCCCTTCGAGGTCGCGATTCGCCTCAAGGGTGGCGGCAAGGGCAACGACGGCGGCTCTTTTCAGGACATCGACAACAAGCCGTCCTTCAAGGTCGACATGAACCGCCTCGTGCCCTGCCAAACCCTGGCCGGGATGTCGAAGATGACCCTCAACAACATGGTCCAGGACCCGTCGATGCTGCACGAGTGGGTCGCCTACGGGCTCTATCGCAATCGGGACCTGCCGGCGCCGCGCGTCGGCTACGCGTGGGTGACGGTCAACGGGCAGGAGTACGGCCT
The DNA here is from genome assembly GCA_041389525.1 of Myxococcota bacterium. GTDB lineage: Bacteria > Myxococcota_A > UBA9042 > PHBI01 > JACKFB01 > JACKFB01. The sequence continues at coordinate 133,409 of JAWKRR010000010.1, forward strand.
GTACGCGAACATCGAGGTCTACGACCAGCGGGCCTTTCGCCACGAGCACTTCCCGTCCACCGCGCACCTCTATGAGGGGCAGAGCGGGTCGGATTTCTCGGTGAGCCTCGCGGGTGGGTTCGAGGTCGACCACGGGGACCCGCTGGACCGCAGCGACCTGGACGCCGCCATCGCCGCCTTGGTCGCCGCGCCGCCCGAGGGGCTTGTGGCGACGACGAACGCGCACTTCCACTGGCCGGCGGTGGCGACCTTCTTGGCGGTCGAGAACTTCGTCGGCCAGCAGGACGGCTACACGCAGCAGCGCAACAACTTCTACGCGCACTCCGACGACGACGGGCGCTTCACGCTGCTGCCTTGGGGCCACGACACCACCTTGGGGACGCCGCTGCTCTTCGGGTACCTCAAGGGCAATATCGCCAAGCGCTGCCTGAGGGATCCGGACTGTCACCTGTTGTATGAGGAGGCGATGGCGGCGACGGTCATCGAGGTCTCGACGGGCAACCTGATCCAGCGCGTTCAGGACCGGGCGGCGACGCTAGAGCCTTGGGTGGTGGCGGATCCGCGGCGGCCCTACACGCTCGCGGAGCACTACGCCGAGCGCGACACCCTGCTGCTCTTTCTCAGTGAGCAGCCGGTACGCCTGATGAGCTCGGTGGCCTGCGCGGCGGACACGACGACCGACTCCGACAAGGACGGCTACGACTGCATCCACGACTGCGACGACTCGCTGAGCTCGGTCTACCCGGGCTCGGTCGCGCTCTGCCCCTGACGGCCGCCGCGGGGGGCTGTCACGCCCAGCTCCGCAAAGAAGGGCAGGAGGAAGGCGCGCTGGTCGGGCGGCAGGTAGTTCCAGTTGACCTCGCGGTTGGAGACCTCCCACCACTCGGGGTCGACCAGGGCGAGGAGCTCGTCGCGGACGGCGCGCAGGCGGTGGGTGCGGTCGTCGCGCATGTCGTCGGCGATGCGCTTGGACGAGGCCGCCTCGCCGCGGGCCAGGTAGTAGGTCGCGAGTTTCACCTGGGCGCGGCGCACGCCCTGCTCGACCAGCGCGGCCTCTTCGTCCTCGGGCTCGCGGTCGAGGTCTAGGAAGATGTCGAGGACCGCGTCGTGGGCGCCGCTGCCGGTGGCGTGGAGGTGCTGGAGCAGGTCGCAGAGGTCGTGGGCGGCGGTCTCCAGCACGAAGCCGCCTTTGCTCTCCAGGGCCAGGCGTCCGTAGAAGCGCAGGCGCCGGGCGACCTCGATGACCTCGGCCTCCAGACCGAGATCCACCAGGGTCAGGGCCAGCCGCTTGTACTCGAAGAGCACGTGGTAGGCGCTGCGGAAGTCGCGGTTGCTGAGGCTGTCGCGTTCGAAGGTGTTGAGGAAGCGGGTGCACAGGCGGAGCGCGCCCGAGTCGCGCTGGCGGGCGGCGGTCTCGGCGAGCTGGCGGGTGAAGATGGCGATGAGGTGGTTGACGTCGGGGACGCGGTGCAGGGCCTGGTGGTAGGCGGTCTGGTAGGCGCGCAGGACCTTGGCCTCGACCCAGGCGCGGCGCTGCTCGAGGACGCGCAGGGTCTGGGGGTCCAGGGTCACGAAGTCGGCGTCGTCGCGGCCCAGGGCGGCGGTCTCGAACCAGGGCGGCGGCAGCGCGTCTTTGCCGACGATGTGGGCGGTCGCCATCTCGGCGAGGCCGCGCAGGGACATGACGGCGACGGCCTTCTCGTCGCTCTTGACGGCGTTGAGCACCATGTCGGTGAGCTGGTCGATGCCGGTGAGCATCTCGGTGCGGGCGCGGGGGACGGCGGGGGCGCCGCGGCGGCTGACGGTCTCGATGGCGCGGGTGGCGTCGCGGCGGATGCGCTGGATGACCTGGTCGGGGGCCAAGAAGCGAAAGACGTAGGTGAAATATGGCAGCAGGAGCAGGACGCCGACGGACATCATGGCGACGGTGGTGACGACCATGGCGCGCGGATAGGGGTCGGCGAAGAGGCTGAGGTCGGTCCAGATGACCTGGGTGACCGTGAGGACGAGGAAGGCGGTGGTGAGGATGTTGACCGGGTCGCGGACGAAGAGCTCGGCGATGCGGGAGGTGTAGCGGGCGGCGGCGAGCTGGACGACGATGGCGATGACCGTCAGGGCGATGGCGAGGATGCCGACGGTGATCTCCGCCATGTTGGTCAGGGCGTCGCGGGTGTCGGGGTGGGCGATGAGGTCGAGCGGGCTCAGCGGCGCGCTGGAGCTGGCGAAGTCGAGCCACCAGAGGACGCCGTAGAGGGCCGCGGCGGTGCCGAGCAGGAGGCCGAAGGCGACGGTGACGCGTAGCCAGCCGCGGCCGCCGTCGGGGTGCGAGGTGGGGGCGGCGGGGCTCACGCGGGGGCACCCGGGGCGGGGAGGGCGGCGTGGCGAGGGCTACGCACGGGAGGCTCCGAGGGCGAAGAGGGCGCGGGCGTTGCGTTCGGTGAGCGCGGCGAGGTCGGCGGGGGCGGCGCCGCGGGCGGCGGCGAGGGCGGCGACGATCTCGTCGATAAATGCTGGCTCGTTGCGGGTTTTGGCGCGCGCGGGCGGAGGCTGGTCGGGGGCGTCGGTCTCGACGAGGAGGCGCTCTGGGGGGACGGCGCGGGCGGCGCGGGCGCAGGCGGGGCGGGTGACGGCGGCGCCGAAGGAGAGGGAGAGGCCGAGGGCGACGTAGCGGGGGACCAGCTCGGCCGAGCCGGAGTAGGCGTGGACCTGGCCGGCGGCGCGGGGGAGGCCGTCGGCGGCGAGGATCTCCAGGGCGCGGCCGTGGGCGCGGACGATGTGGAGGATGACCGGGAGCTCGCGCTCGCGGGCGAGGGCGAGCTGGGCGCGGAAGAGGGTCTCTTGGCGGGTGGCGCTGTCCTTCGGCACGCGGGGCGAGCGGTCCAGGCCCATCTCGCCGAGGGCGACCGGGCGCTCGAGGTGCGGCGAGTCCAGGGCGTCGCCCAGCGCGGCCATCAGGTCGTCGGTGGCGCCGTCGGGCGCGGCCGCGGCGGTCCACGGGTGGATGCCGTAGCCGGCGTAGACGTCACGGTGGGCGCGGGCCAGCGCGCTCTGCCGCAGCCAACCCTCGGGGTCCACGCCAGCCAGGACGAAGGCGCGGACGCCGACGGCCCGAGCGCGCTCAAGCGCCGCGTCGCGGTCGGCGTCGAACTCCGCGGCGTCGAGGTGGCAGTGGGCGTCAATCACCCCCAGAGCTTGTGCCGCGGCCGGTCGCTGCGTCAATCGGCCCGGCCCGCGGCAGACGCGGGCTGCTGCTGCGGCCTGAGCGCTGAGCGCTGACCGCGGACCGCCGACCGCCGACCGCCGACCGCCGAACGCTCGAGGCTGCGCGCCCATGCACTCTCCCCGCGTAGCCAAACCGGGCGCCCGGACATACGGTGGCCTCTCGACCGGAGCGGGGCATGGCTGAGTTCGACGTGGATTTCTTGGTGGTGGGCGGCGGCTCCGGCGGCGTGCGGGCAGCGCGCATCGCGGCGAAGCTTGGCGCCCGGGTCGCCCTCTGCGAGTCGCGACGGCTCGGCGGCACCTGCGTGAACGTGGGCTGCGTGCCCAAGAAGCTGATGGTCTACGCGGCCGACGTCAGCACTCAGCTGGAGGACGCGGCCGGCTACGGCTGGACGGTCCCGGGGCCGGCGAGCTTTGACTGGCCGACATTTCGCGCGCGGAAGGACCGGGAGATCGAGCGCCTCAACGGCGTCTACGGGCGCCTGCTCGCCGACGCGGGCGTGCGGGTCATCCACGGGCACGGGCGCTTCGTCGGCCCCCACGCGGTGCAGGTCGGCGAGGAGAAGATCTCGGCCCGCTATATCCTCGTGGCGACCGGCGCGTGGCCCAGCCCGTTGCCCGTGCCTGGGGCTGAGCTGGCGGTGGACTCCAACGCGATGTTCTCGCTCGACGCGATCCCCAAGCGGGCGGTCGTGGTCGGCGGCGGCTACATCGGCCTCGAGTTCGCAGGGATTCTCAGGGGATTCGGCAGCGAGGTGATCTTGCTACAGCGCGGGTCGCACGTGCTGCGCGAGTTCGACGACGAGGTCGGGCCCTTCGTCGGGACCGAGCTGATCCGCCGCGGCATCGACCTGCGCACCCGGTGCGAGGTGACGTCGATCGCGCGGAGCGAGGGCGGCCTGGAGGTTCAGCTGTCGAGCTGCCCGCCAGTGCAGACCGACCTGGTGCTGATGGCGACGGGGCGCGTGCCGCTGACGGCCGGGCTGGATCTCGAGCTGGCGGGCGTCACGCTGGACGCGCGCGGGGCTATCGCGGTTGACGAGCAGCGGCGGACCGTAGTGCCTCACATCTATGCGGTGGGCGACGTCGCGGGCAGCGCGGCGCTGACGCCGGTGGCCCTGGCGGAGGGGCAGGCGGTCGCGCAGGCGCTCTTCGGGGGGGCCGAGCTTCGCTGCGAGCCGTGGCGCGTGCCGACGGCGGTCTTCAGCCAGCCGCCCGTGGCCACGGTGGGCCTGTCGGAGCGCGAGGCGCTGGCGGCGGGGCACCGGCTGCGCATCTTCCGGTCGGAGTTCACGCCGATGTCCCACGCGCTGCCCGAGCGAAAGGAGAAGGCGCTGCTCAAGCTGGTGGTCGACCGCGACAGCGACCGGGTGCTGGGCTTTCACATGGTGGGGTCTGAGGCCGCGGAGATCGTGCAGGGGTTGGCCGTGGCGCTGACCTGCGGCGTGACCAAGGCGCAGCTCGACGCGACCCTCGGCATCCACCCCACGCTCGCCGAGGAGTGGGTGACGATGCGGACGGCCACGCGCGAGGTCGGCTGAGAGGACCGGCGGCGTCCTCTGGGCCTGCGCTGGTTTTCCCTGCTGCGGACGCGCTCTCTGGGGCGGGGTCGACAGGGGGAAGTCATGGGATACCATGGCTGCGCGGCGTGGCTCCTACGAGGAGCCACAGTGAATTCGCCGCGGGTTTCGGACCAGAAGGAGTTGAACATGTCTGTCGGACGCATCACTGAAATCACAAGCTCGTCTAAGAAGAGCTTCGACGACGCCATCGAGAAGGGTGTCGAGCGGGCCTCCAAGACGCTGCGCAACGTGAAGGGCGCCTGGGTACAAGACCAGAAGCTCGAGATCGACAACGGGAAGATCAAGGAGTACCGAGTCACGTTGAAGGTCACGTTCATCCTCGACTGACCGTCGGGAGCCCGTCGCCGCGGCTTGTAGCGGGCCGGGCGATGGTCTCCGGGGCGGCGCGAGGAGGGAGGCGGGAGTGAGCAAAGCGGATGCGCGCGTCGACGAGTCGGTGGCCCGCTGGCGGGGACACGAGCTGTTCCGCGGGATGGATGAGGGCGCGCTGCGGGCGCTGATGGCGGCCATCGAGCCCGTCAGCTTCGTCGACAACGAGCGGCTGATCGTCCAGGGGGAGCGCGACCAGGGGACCTACCTCGGGAAGGACGGCGTCCTCGTGGCAGGCGCGCGGGATGACGCGATGTTCCTGATTGAGGAGGGGCGCGTGCGCGTGCGCATCGTCGACAGCGACGGGGCGACGCGGCTTGAGCGCATCCTGGACGCGCCGGCGGTCGTGGGCGAGATGGCGCTGGTGACCAACGAGCCGCGCAGCGCCACGGTCGAGGCCGTGGGGCCGGTCAGGGCGCTGCGGGCGGGGCGGGCGCCGGTGATGGCGCTGGTGCGAAAGGCTCCGCAGGCGGCTGCGTTTTTGACGCGCGCGGTGGGGCGGCGGCTGATGGAGGCCGGGGGCATCCGGAAGGTCGGGAAGTACGAGGTCACCGGGGCCATCGGGAGCGGCAGCCTCTGCACGGTCTTTGAGGGGCTGCACCCGACGCTGTCGCAGAACGTGGCGCTGAAGATGCTCTCGCACGACCTCGCCATGGACCCGGGGTTCAAGAAGGCGTTCGAGACGGAGGCGCAGCTGCTGGCGTCGCTGCGCCACGACCACATCGTCCGGATCATCGACACCGAGCGGGCCTACGGCACCCACTTCATCGTCATGGAGCGCATGACCGGGACCGATCTGCAGGCGGTCATCGAGCGGGGGACGCGGCTGCCTTTCGAGACGGTGGCGCGGCTGATGGCGGAGTCGCTGGAGGCGCTGGCGCACTGCCACCAAAAGGGGCTGCTCCACCGCGACGTGAAGCCCGGCAACATCTTTCTGACCGAAGATGGCAAGGCGAAGCTGCTGGATTTCAACATCGCGGTGGCCGTGAAGCAGACCGAGCAGGGCAGCGGCCGCGTGTCGGGGACGCCGGCCTACATGGCGCCCGAGCAGTGCCGCGGCGAGCCCATGGATGGGCGGGCGGACCTGTACGCGCTGGGGATTACGGCCTACGCGCTGGTCACCGGCGAGCAGCCCTACGGAGGCGACACGGCGGTCGACATGATGCGCCACCACGTGGCCACCCCCATGCCTGACGCGCGTGAGCGGGTGCCCGACCTGCCGGACTACCTGGTCGAGTTCATCGCGCGGGCCACGCGAAAGAACCGAGAGGACCGCTTCGCGAGCTGCGCTGCGGCCGCGGCGTTTCTGAGGACGGCGGTCGAGCTTCCTATCGTCGACAAGCTAGCCCTCACCAGCGTCGCGGTGAGCTATCACCCGTCTCGCGAGGCCTTCGTGACCGACGCGCTCCGGCGCCTCTACAAGGAGCTGAAGGGCGTGCCGGGGGTCGCGGTGATCTATGGGCATCAGGGCGCGGCTTCGAGCCCGGATGAGGACGCGAAGTAAGCGCTACGCGGGAGCGGCCAGGGGGCTTTGACGCGGCGCCCCCCGGCGCGGTTGAGCTTTGGAAGGGCGCCGGAGTCGGGCTACTGGCCGTACTCGGCGCGGATCTTCGCGGCCTCTGACAGATTTCCGGTGCGCTCGAGCAGGGACGCCAGGTTCAGGCGTGACTGCTTCACCGTGCGGTCGCGGGGGCCGAACTCCAGGGTACGGACCTCGATGGCGCGCTCGTAGGCCGCCTTGGCCTCGTCGAACCGCTGAACTCCCTGATAGAGCGTGCCGAGATTGTTCAGGGTGCGGCCGAGGCTGGGGCGGTCCACCGGCGTCTGCCCCTCGCTGATGACCATCGCGCGCTTGTAGGCGGTCTCGGCCTCGGTGGCCTGCTTGGTGCCCGAGAGCGCGTCGCCGAGGTTGTGCAGGATGGAGCCCAGCACGGGCGAGGTCGGGCCCAGCGGCCCTGCGAGCTTCTCGGCCTCCAAGAGCTTCGGCAGCGCCTCGCTGAACTTGCCCTGCTCATTGAAGACCACGGCCAGGTCGTTGAGGCTGCTGGCCAGCGAGGGGTGCTCGGCCCCCAGCGCCTTGGTCTTGATCTCGATGGCCTCTCGGTAGAGCCCCTCGGCCTTGTCGAGGCGCTTGCCGCGGCGATAGGTCTCGCCCAGGTTGTGCCAGAGGCTCGCGACCTCCTTGTGGTCAGCGCCCTTGGCCTCGATTCGAATGGCCACCGCGCGCTTCAACGCCTCCTCGGCGCCGTCGAACTGGCCCATCTGCAAGCGGTTCGTGCCCAGGCGGGCGAGGCTGTAGGACACCTCGAGGTTGTCCTTGCCGTAGACGGTCTCGTCGAGGGCGACCAGCTTGACCAGCCACGGTTCCGCCGCCGCCCACTCGCGTTCGGCCATCCAGAGCTTCACCAGCGCCTCGATGCACTGCTTCTGGCGCGGGTCGCGCACGTCGCCGCTCTGGACCACCTCAAAGGCCTCGAGCAGGTGCTTCTCGGCGGTCCGGTAGTCCTTGGCGTCCAGCGCCGCGCGGCCGGCCTTGTAGTTCTCGGACCACTTGGCGTCGTCACCGCGGGGCGAGGCGGCGATGGCGCTCGGCACGCAGAGCGTCAGACCGAGGGCGAAGGCGAGCAGCAGAGAGCGAACGGACATGGAGAGCCTCCTGAGGGTGCGCGGCTGGTCATACCAAGGACACTCGGCCGACGAAAGCGGCGGGAGGTTGTGGCGGCAGGGTGGCCGACGTAGCGTTCAGGCCCTCGGCTCGGGAGCGCGAACGGTGGGACAGCGGCAGGCGCAGCGCGGGAGTGTCAGGCGGATGCTGGCCGGCGTGGGCTTGGCCGTGGTCGTCGGGGTCTCGAGCGCGGCGTCCGCGGGGACGCCCGGGTCTGGCGTCGTGGGCGCCGAGGCGCGGGTGCGGGCTGCGCTCTCCGGCGTGTTGACCCGGCGCGAGCTGGATCGGGTGCTCGCCCGGCCGGGCATGGCGCGCGTGCTCGACGAGCTGACGCGCGGGATGGACGGCAGCGAGGACACGCTGAGCGCGGTCCGCGGTCCACGGGGCGTGACGCTGAAGGTGGTCCTGGCCAGCCACGAGCGGGTCTGTCTGGACCTGGTGGGGGGCGCCGAGGCGCCGGCCCCGGCCGCGGGCTGCATGGAGCAGACCCGGGTCGAAGAGGAGCGCTCCCTCGAGCTGCAGGCGAGCCTGTGGCGACCGCCGCCACGTCGCCGGGCCAGCGCGGACTCGCCCGTCCCTCAAGCCCAGCCCGACACCGCGGCCACTCCCGAACCGCCGCTGCCGACGGTGCTCCGACGGGACCTCGCCGCCGAGGCGCTGGACGCGCGGGGCGGGCTGGCGCCGGCGCTGGTCGCGATGCTGGCGCGCCACGACGCGCAAGTGGACGGCTTCGCGCGGGAGGCCGCCTTTCGCGACCCGATCAGGCAGGCAGAGCCAGACCCGGCCGTGCTCAGCGCGCCCGCCGCCCCGCGCGAGAGGGTCGCGGGCGGGCGCATCATGGAGGCCCTGGCGGACCCCTACGGCCCCGGCCGACTGCGCAGCGACCTGCCGACGCCCGAGCTCGGGCCGCGCTGGGCTCGTGAGGGCGGCGTGTCGGTGGGGCCCGGCCTCGCGCTCCTGACCGACGACTGCGTGCGCGAGGTCGAGCGCGGCGCGGACAGCGACTCGCCGCCGCGGCTTCGGTGCTACCGCGCGGTGACCCAGCACGGGCTGCTCGAGCGCCGCGGCATCGCCAAGGTCGTCAGACCCCTCGCCATGCTCGCGAAGCTCATCCCCATCGTGCCCGTCGCGCCGATCTTGGAGGCCACCCTGCGCGGGGAGGAGAAGCTGGCGCGGGACTACCGGGTGGGCGCCATGATCTGGGTCTTCTCCTGGTTGGACTGGGCGCAGCAGCGGCCCGGGCGCCGGGCGGAGGCGACCGCCGCGCTCGACGCCTCGGAGCGGTCGGTGCTTCGGACGCGGCTCTGGCGGCTGTGGCGCCATCGCGACATCCCGCGCTACGCCTCGCTCGTGACCGAGCTGTACGAGGAGCACCTCATCGCGCTCTACCCGTCGATCGCCGGGACCGACGGCCTGCCGCGCCGCGATCGCTCGCCGACGGCCTGGCTGTGGGCCGTGAACTGGCTCACCGCGGTCGCGCACCGGCCCAGCAGCGAGTGGGCGCGCTTGGTGGCGGCCCTGACGCCGGAGGAGCGGGGGCTGCTCACCACCGCGGTGGACCACCCGCGACTGGCCTCGGTAGCGGGCCCCGTGCGCGGCGTCCGAGCTCCGAATTAGCGAGTCGCCGCCTGCGTAATCGCGGGTGGTCGGGACGGCTCAGAAGGCGGGGATACGCAGCGGCCAGTTGGTGTCGACAGTGCCGCCGTCGATCTCGAGCACCTTGCCGGTCACCCAGCTCGACGCCGGCGACGCGAGGTAGAGGGCGGCGAGCGCGATGTCTTCGGTCTGCCCAAGCCGCGCCATCGGGGTCTCCGCCACCATCTGCTCGCGGAGATTCCCCGAGCGAAAGAGCAGGCCCAGGGCGTCGGTCTCGACGGCACCCACGGCGAGCGCGTTGACGCGGATCTTAGGCGCGAACTCGCAGGCCATCAGCCGCGTCATGTGGTTCAGCGCCGCCTTGGCCGTCCCGTACGCGACGAAGCCCGAATCGACGAGGTGGGACATGGCCGACGAGATGTTGACGATCGAGGCCGCGTCGCTCTCGAGCAGGCTCGGAATAGCCAGGCGTGACAGCCGGAGCGCCTGGCCGACGTTGAAGCGGAAGGCGTCCTCGAAGCTGCGATCGCTGAGCTTGAGCACGGGGCAGGGCGGGTGCCCCCCGGCGTTGTTGACCAGGATGTCGATGCGACTGTAGGCCGCGAGGGTCGCGTCGATGAGGGCCTTGGCGGCGTCGGCGTCGTTGACGTCGCAGCGCACAGCGATGGCCTCTCCGCCCTGGGCCCGCACCGCGGCGGCCGTCTCCTCGATCTGGGCGACGGTGCGCGCGGCGCACACGACCTTGGCGCCGACCTCGCCGAGGCCCAGGGCGATGCCGCGGCCGATGCCGCGCCCGGCGCCAGTGACGATGGCGACGCGGCCGTCGAGGCGAAATCTGTCGAGCAACATGGTGTCCTCCGGGGGCGCGCACCGGTGGCCGTGGGGCCGCGGCGCGATACCGCTTACGGGGACCAGGATGTCGTAGGCTCGATGGGAAGGCGAATGCGGATGGGGCGGCTGCGCTCCGCGGTCGTTCGCGTCGTGGCGGGATCGGAGGAGGGCATCGAATCCGCCGACTCCGAGCCGATCTCCACGACCACCTCGGACGAATTCCGGCGGGTGGTCACCACGACGCGCCGGCCGCCGCGGCTGCTTGCGGTGTCGGCGGTGCGATGGATCGCGTCGCGCAGCAGCGCGCGGAGATCCAGGACCGGGCAGTGCGCGGCCGGTACCTCACGGAGGTCGGTCAAGATCTCCACGTCGCGGTCCCCGCGCTCGCTGCCGTCGCGGATGTCCTGCACCGCGGCCGCGATGCTCGCGTTGACGTCGGAGTAGCCGGTCGCCCCATGCGGTTGGCTGGCGAGCAGCTTGAGCGCGTGGGCCGCCGTCCGCACGTAGTCGATCGAGTCGGCGATGGCGTCGACGAAGCCGCCCTGGCTCTGGCTGAGCCACGCGAGATCGCAGGCTTCTTCGGCCGCGCGCGCCTGACGTCGCAGGTGGGGCTTGTCGGCGCACGCGAGGGCGAGGGCGCTGCGGTAGGCCGCCGTCAGCGTGCCGTAGGACTCGAGGGCGTCGCGCAGCAGATAGGCGCCGTCGAGGATGCGCTCGGTGGGGCCTTCGAGGGCGAGGCCGATGTCCGCGAGGGAGGCGGCCGCGCGGCTGGCCTCGGGGCCTGGCCGAAAGAGCTGCAGCGCCGCTTGCACCGCGAAGCGCCCGCGGCCGGTCTCGGCGAGCTGCTCGCGCAGGCTCCAGCGGCCCGCGGCGGACCCGACCGCCAGGACGAGGTCGATGGGTTCGACGGGCTGGCGCAAGACGACCACCTGTCCGCCCTCATCGGCCTCGCGCACGATGCCGGGGGGGATCGGGTCGCCCGGGGAGGCGTAGAGCACGACCTCCAGGTGGGGATCGGCCGACCAGAGCGCGCGCAGCGTCGCCTCCACGCCGCCGCTGCCCTTGAAGGCGGCGTCGAGCACCACGACCGCGACCGGCAGGGTGTCGCGACGAGCGCCGAGCACGAGCCACGCTGGCTCGGCGCCGTGCGCCGCCCACTCGACGGTGTAGCCCCCGCCCAGGCGGCTGCGCAGCCCGAGCGCGGGTTCGCAGTGGCCACCGACCAGGAATGGGCGCGAGATCGGAGGGCTGAGCGCGGCGCTGATCTCGTCACGGAGCTGCTGAGACGCGGTGGCGCACACCACGCGCAGTCTCGGCGCGGGGTCAGCCATGGCGGGAGTCCGCCGTGGCGGACACCATCGCCCCCCAGAGCGTAGCCAGAGAGACCGAGGTGCCGGCGCGGGAGAAGTCGGCGCTGCGCGGGCTGCTGTGCGTGGCCAGGTCCGTGTCGCCGTTGAGCCGCAGCAGGATGGCGACGGCCTCGTCGGCCGAGTCGACGTAGATGCAGGCGTGACCGCCCTCGCGCAGCCACGTCAGCGTGCGCTCCACCGGGGGGCCGTCGATCTCGGCCCAGGTCTCGGCTCCGAGCGGGACCGCGGCGCCGCGAGCCACGAAGACGACGCGGATGTCAGCGGGCACCGACTTCAGGTCGGCCGGGGCGTCGCCGGCGCCGACCGCGGCGAAGCGCGGGAGGGGGCGGGGGCGGTTGCGCCGGGCGATGAGCAGGGCGATCTCCGCGGCCAGCGAGGCGCCGGCTGGCAGATCGTCGGAGTTGGCGTCGAAGCGGGTGCGGGCGATGCGGATCTCGTTCGCGCCGCAGCCGACCTGCGCCAGGGCCGCGCGAAGCTGGGCCGCCGGCCCGTCGACGCGGTGGAGGGCGTCGTCGATGACGATGGTGCCGGGGCTGGTCATCGGCGTGGGGCAGGGGGCCAGCGCGAGGAAGATGGGCTCCCAGTGGGCGCCGCGGGCGTACACCGAGGCGACGCCGAAGCGACGACCGCCGGAGTGGGCGATCTCCGAGATGACGCGTCGGACCTCGATGAGCTGCGCGTAGCTCTCAGGGGTGTACTGCTCCGCCTCGACCTCGAGGCCGCCGAGTCGCATCGCGTCGAGCAGCGCGCAGGCGAGGGTCGGCGAGAGGAGGCGGCGCAGGCGATGGGGCGAGATTCGACCAACCATCTTGAGGGCCAGGATGCGGCGGGCCTCAAGGTTCTCCGGGCTCACTTCGGTCAGCAGCTCGAAGACGGAATCCTCGTAGAAGGAGGGCTGGGTATTCATGACGAACCTCGCTTAGAGAATGAAGACGAAGAGCTCAGCGGGACGGGGTGTTCAGCCGCCCTGGTGGGGCGTGAAGGAGAGGGGCGAGACGAGCTGCGACGACGAGGACACGTACTCGCTCGGGGCGGGCGACATGTTCGTGTAGCTGGTCGAGCCGCGGGTCCAGCGCCAGACCTGCGCGCGGCCGGGGTTCGAGGTCAGGGTCGAGCCGTTCGCGGTGAGCGTGGGGTAGGTGCTGACGGTGCCGTGCTGGAGGACGACGGCGCGGTCATCGCCGGTCAGGTCACCGAGGACCATCGAGATGTCGGACGAGGAGGCCACGACGCCGTAGAGGCTGCTGTCGATGACGCCGCCGTTGATGAGCACGTTGGTCGAGTCGGTGACGTCGAGGGCGCGGTGCGCGGCGACCACGTTGCTGGTGCGGACCTGGACATCGTCGCTGTCGAGGATCTGGAACGCCGAGTCCGCCGACACGACGTCGCAGGTCAGGAAGTCGACGTCGACGCTGTCGTACACGGCGACGCGGCCGTAGATGGCGAGCGTCTGCACGTTGACGGCCGAGGTGGTCTCGACGCGGAGGGCGTAAACGCTGCTGGTCCCGCGCTGAATCGTCGACCCGCTCGCGCCAGCGAGCGTGAGCGAGCGCTCGATGAAGTACTCGCCCGTGAAGGTCGCGTTGGCGACGATGTCGACCCGCGAATAGGAGGTGTTGTCGAGCGCACCCTGGAGGGACGTCGTACACGGCGCCGGGACCCCGGAGCAGTTGTTGGCTGCGCGGATGGTGGCGGCGGCGGCGGGGAGGCTCACGAACAACGCGAGCATCAGGGTGACAATCCGAATCGTGCGCATCTGCGGGGGCTCCTTCCGGTGGTGAGTCCTGCGTCCGTTGCAGGCGTCGGAAAGAGAAAGGGTGGCGGGGGCCCGCAGTTTGCGAATCGGCCGCAGTTAGCCTGAGAAAATCTCGCGCGCCGCGACCTCGCATGGGCGCAAACGCGCTCCCGTGGCCGACTGTGGCTCACCAGAAAAAGAACGCGGAGCCGGGCGCGTGGCCGGCAGCCTCAGGGGGAGAGCCGGCGAACAACGAGCGCCGCGCGGTGGGGCGAGGGGCGCCACGGTGTGCCGCGCGCAAACGGCGGGGTTCGCGGGCCTTGGCGCTGCGCTCGGCCGCCTAGGGTCGGGCCGACTCGGACGCAGACGCAGACGCAGACGCTGGCGCGGACTCGGCGAGCAGGCGCTCGATGGCGGCGACCTCGATCTCCTGGCTGGCGGCCCGCGCCTCGGCCAACAGGCGGCGCAGCTCGCCGACCACCGCGCGACCACCGCCCAGGCGGTAGCGGACCTCTGCGATTCGGCGGCGGACGCGTGCGGTGACCGTGTAGCCGCAGCGCTCGGGCAGGCCGGATAGGCGCGCCTCGGCGGCGTCGGCCCAGCTCAGGGCGGCGTCGCGGTCCCGCATGTGGCAGTGGGCGAGCGACACCAAGGCCGCGGCCTCATCCGCTGGCGACTGGCAGAGCAGCGCGTGCTTGTAGGCCTCGCGCGCCCAGCGCCGCGCCTCCGTCAGCTCCGACAGCGCCGCCATCGTGTCCGCCAGGAGCATCGCGCTCCGCGAACGCATCAGCGGGAAGGCGCCGGCCGCCTCGCTCTGCTGGGCCGCGATCAGGAGATGCTTCCGCGCGGCGCTGTACCAGCCCTGCTCCCAGGCGAACTCACCGAAGTTCAGGTGCACCGTCGCGACCTCGAAGGGGCCGCTGTCCCCCGGCGCGACCGTGGCGACCGTCTGCTCGAAGTAGCGCCGCGCGGCGTCGTTGTGACCCAGCAGCGCGTGCGTGATCGCCACGTTGATCTGGCCCAGTAAGACCTCGCGCAGGTCGCCCTCCGCGCTCGCGACGTCCAATCCGTTCTGGTAGCCGATCAGCGCCCCCTGCAGGTCGCCCAGCTCGAACGCGACCCCGGCGCTCTGGCGGAAGAAGCGCGCCATCTGAACCCGCGGTTCGCTGCGCGCGTACTCGGCTAGCTCATCGTGCGAGCGCACGGCGGCCTCCGAGTCGCCCTGCATCTGCAGCGCATGATAGCGCGCGATGTGCGCCTCGACCGTCGCGTCCACCGTGGCCTGGGTCGTCTCGCAGGCGGCCAGCGTCGCGAGCGCCTCGTCGAGGAAGGGGAGGGCGACCGAGGCGGGTTGCCCCGTCGCGGTACGGCTCTGGGCCGATTCGATCATCAGCCGCGCCCGGATCACCGGCTCCATCCCCGTGGCGCTCATGATGCTCAGATCCGTGAGCACCTCGATGCCGCGCTCGGGGCGCCCGGCGATACGCAGACTGCGAGAATGGGACAGCAGCACCTGAATCCGCGCCCGCACACCCGCCGGGGATGACGGGTTCGGAGAGCTGACCAACCGCTCGCCGACCCAGATCGCCTCGGCCTGGACGTTGCGCCGCCCGGCGTCGCGAATCCACGCCAGCCCCGCCTCCCACGCGCCGTCGGCCTCGCCCAGGCTGAGCAGCGACTGGCAGTAGAGCTCCGGCGCGTCCTCGACGCTCAGCCCGCGAGTCGCCGCCCACACCAGCGCGTCGCGCGCGAACCGGGGTGGGAGGCAGGTGTCGTCGCGAAGGATCTCCTCGCAGTGCGTCCAGCGCATGAAGCGAAGCGCTGGGATTCGTGATCCTTCTATATGGACGAGGAACGCGTCCGCGTGTTGGTCGGCCAGGGACACGCCGCCGAAGCCGAGGTGGGCCAGCAGCTCGGGATAGACGCGAGGCCCGAGCGCCGCGCTCAGTCGTAGCCAGCGATCGATCTCGCCGCCCGCAGCCCCCTCCGCCGTGTCGACCAGCTCAAGGGGCGACACGCCCAGGGCGTCGGCCACCGCCGACACGTACCGCCACTCGGTGACCGCCAGCTGGTCCGCCGCGCCAGCCCCCTGCTTCAGCCACCGGTTGATGCTCCGCTTCGACGGTTCGCCCGCGACGACGATGAGACGCTGCGCCGACCAGCCCCCTCCGCCATCAGCGCGGCGGGCAGTCGGTACGCAGGCGCACCTTTCTGCTGTCGTCGGAACTTCCTTCCATCAATTCAACGCTCTCCACGCGCGCTGACACGCTCGAAACGTGTCGGGCTCCTGGCCCGGTGTCTCGCTCGATACACTAGCGCAGCGATCGGTCCATCGAAAGGTGGGACATGTCCCACCCCCCCCTCGCGGGGCGGGTGACTCTCCGATCCGTGCACGCAACCACACCCAGAACTCCTGCCCCCGCTGACCGAGCTCTTCCGCGCTTGGCAGGCAGGTTCGCGGCGCTCAGGCGATCGCTTTTTCCGGGCGGTCCGGGGTCGGTTGCAGGGTTACGCGCGATCGTTGGCAAGTGATGATGGTGGCGACGACCTCCTCCAAGACGTCTTCCTCACCTTCCTGCAGCATGCCGCCGGATTCGATACCAGCGGCGGTGATGGCGCGATCGTCACCTGGTTCAAGGTGACCCTGCGTCGCCGTCACTGGGCCATGTCGAATCGCGCCAGCCGCGAGATCCCCGTCGCCGACGCCGCCGAGCGGGGCGGGCTCGCCGACGACCAGGCCATGGCCCCGAGTCGAAGCGCGCATGCAGGCCGCGTCGCGGATCGCCTCGATGGCGCCGCCGCCCGCGCTCGGGTATTCCTTCCACGGCGCCACCCGCGAGCGCATCACCGTCCTGGCCGACCACCTCGAGGCGGTCCTGGTGCACGGCGACGAGTGTGTAACCTCGTCAGGGCCCTGGCGCGAAGGTCGGCTGGACTCCGTTTCAGTTGTGGCAGATGTCCCATCGCCTCGAGGAAGCGGTCGCTCCCCGTCCGGTGCTGGTGACAACTGGCCCCGTTTCGGTGCCGTCCTGCGGCGCCGAACTCCCTGCCCTCTCCGCTACAGCGGACGCAGGCGACGGGAATCTACGCGCGCTCCCGCACTGAGTGCCGCGCATCGCCCGCCTCTGCTCCCGAAGCGGTGACATCAGGATGTTACAGAGAGTCGATGCGTGTCGAGCTCGGTGCGGGCGCTGCCTGCCCCATCCATCGACGTGGCTCAAGCGCGGCAGGCCAATCCCGCCGCGCCCCGCCCGCGGTTCAGGCGGTGTCACGCGTGCGCCGCGCCGCGCGGGACGGCTGCCGCGACGGACCGCCGATACCCGATGTGCGGGAATCTGCCATTTATCGATTCCGCCTTACGGCATGCTTTGCAGGCACGCTGCTGTGACAATGGTCGCCACCATCTGAGTGCAAAGAGCGTGGCTGCAGGCTAGACTCGCGCCCCGTTGCTCGAACCGGACGGCCTCGATGCTCACCACCTCGCCCCCGCTGCTGTCGGCGCGCCACGCCCCGGCTGCTCGCCATGGTCATCTTGGTGGCATGCGGCGGTCCCCGTCACTGGCGGAACCGGTCGCCTGAACATCTCCGCGCGTGGCAACAGGCCCAGCTCGCCCTGGACGCGGGCCGCAAGACCGCCGAGGCGCTGAGCGCGCTCGAGGCCCACCGCCTCGCCCCAGACGAGCCGCTCTACACCTATCATCTCGGCCACATGCAGGAGCGGCGGCTTCAACGCCGAGGCGCTCGCCTCCTCCGCTCCCGGTCTTGGGCCATCCGTCCCTGGACTGACTGCGTGAGCTGGCAACCGCGACCCGCGTCGCCGCCCTCGAGCCGCTCGCCGACAAGGCTCCGTCCTTCGCCTGCCGCACCATTCCACGGACGCAGCGCGTTCAGGTGGACGGCACGGCCCTGTGGGAGACGCGCCCCGACGTGCCTCTGGCGCCGGGCACCCACCTCGTCTGCATCATTTCCGCCGAGAGTGACGCGGCGCAATGCTGGCACACGGAGATGGCGGCTGGCCGTCGGTTGGACTGGCCGCCCGCAGACCTGGCGCGGCCGCGCGGCTTCTTGCGTTGGCCCCGTGACCGCGCGGCCTCCCGCCTCCTCATCGAGGACTACCCGCTCAGCGCGGATCTCTCGCGCCTCGAGACCGTCGAGGTCGACGCCGGCACGGTGCGTGGCGCGGTCGGTTACGCCGTCGGGCTGGACCCATTCAGCGTGAGCGTCGGCGACGAGCAGGTCGTCGACATCCCGACGCGCGAGGCCATGCGGCTCGCAGCCCAGGTGGCCGCGGGCAGCTCGGACGCCGGCAGCACCGTCTACAAGCGCACGCCGTCAGCCCGTCGCAAAGTGGGCCCGGCGCCGTGGATCGTGGCCGGAACCGGCGTCGCGGCGGCGGTGGTCGGCGCGGTGTTCATGGCGGGCGGCGCCAGCGACCGAAAGGCCGTGACCGACGCCCAAAGCGCCCCGCCCGAAGGCGGGCTGGCGGTCTCCTCCATCAGCTACGCCGAGGCGAGCAAGCGCTGGGACGACGCCAACACGAAGTCCACCATCGGGACGGCGCTGGTCGGCGCCGGGGCGGCCGTCGCGGTGGGCGGGGTCCTGTGGTGGGTGATCGCCCGGAGTACGGGCAGCAGCGAGGCCGCGTCCGGCGCGTCGGTGTGGACACAACCCGGAGCGGCCGGCGTGACCTGGCGGGGTAGCTTTCAATGATGAGGCCGGCGCACGCGAGAGAGATGGGGATGTGGCTGGCCGTGGCGGTCGGCCTGAGCCTCACGGCTGCCTGTCTGGAGCAGATCGACCCCGATTCGGCGCTCTTTCCCTGCGAGGGTCACAGCGACTGCGCGGTCGGGTACGTCTGCGACCCGGTCGCCAAGCTGTGCCTGCGCAAGGCGAGCGGTGACGCCGCGGTGGCCGACGCGGTCTCCGACGCGGCCGACGCCCTCGACGCACCGGGTGACGCGCTGGACGTCAAAGACGTGGCCGAGGTCGACACCAAGGACGGGACCGACGCTGGGGACTCCGTCGACGCCGAGGTCGAGGTCGAAACCACCGACGACGTCGAGGTCGCCGAGACCGAAGACAGCGACGGCGACGACGGCGCAGACAGCGAGGCCGACACCGAGCCGGACACGATCTTCATCGCCTGCGACCCGGGCCAAGTCGGCTCTTGCGACGACGCGAACCCCTGCACGGACGAGGTCTGCGACCCGGTCGCCGGCTGCGTCTACACCCACAACTTCGCGACCTGCGACGACGAGTCGGCCTGCACCAGCGAGGATCGCTGCGCGGCGGGCAAGTGCGTCGGCGTCCCCATGGACTGTGACGACAACAACGGCTGCACCGAGGACATCTGCAACCCCAAGACCCTGAAGTGCCTGCACTTGGCCAAAGCGCCATGCGCTGACGGCAACCCCTGCACGACGGACTCCTGCGACCAAGCCACCGGCGACTGCGTGTTCACGCCCGTGGCCTGCGACGACGGCGACCCGTGCAACGGGCTGGAGACCTGCAGCCAGGCGACCGGGAGCTGCGGGGCG
>JAWKRR010000011.1:0-145533 GCA_041389525.1 Myxococcota bacterium
TCGACCTTCTGCAGCAGCTCAAGCGCCTCCGCGTTCTTGATGAGCACCCCCATCTGCGCGCCGCGCCCCGTCCCGACCATAATCGACATCGGCGTCGCCAACCCCAGCGCACACGGGCACGCCACGATGAGCACCGCCACCGCGTTCAGCACCGCGTGGGCGAGCCGCGGCTCCGGCCCCCACACGCCCCAAACCACGGCCGTGACGCCCGCCACCAGGATGACCGCCGGCACAAACCACGCCGAGACTTGGTCGGCCAGCCGCTGCACCGCCGCCCGCGACCGCTGCGCCTCCGCCACCATCCCGACAATCCGCGCCAGCAGCGTCTCAGCCCCGACCCGCGTCACCTCCATCACGAACCCGCCGCTGCCGTTCAGCGTGCCGCCCGTCACCGCGTCACCCGCCGTCTTTTCGACCGCCAGCGCCTCGCCGGTCAGCATGGACTCATCCACGCTGCTCCCGCCCTCGACGACGCGCCCATCGACCGGAATCCGCTCCGACGGCCGCACCCGCAGCCGGTCCCCGACGGCCACCTCATCGAGCGCCACGTCCGTCTCGCGACCATCCGCCCCGATGCGCCGCGCCGTCTTCGGCGACAGCCCCAGCAGCGCCCGAATCGCGCCCGAGGTCGCCGCCCGAGCCCGCAGCTCCAGCACCTGCCCCAGCAGCACCAGCGTCACGATGACCGCCGCCGCCTCGAAGTAGACCGGCACCGCGCCCGCGTGGGCCAGGGTGTGCGGCAGCAGCTCCGGAAAGAGCGTCGCGAACACGCTGAATCCGTAAGCCGCGCCGGTCCCGATGGCGATGAGCGTGAACATGTTGAGGCTGCGGTTGCGAATCGACGCCCAGCCCCGCTCGAAGAAGGGCCAGCCGCCCCAGGCGACCACCGGAGTGGCCAAGGCCAACTGAATCCACGCCGAGACCTGAGGCGCGATGACCTGCTGCACCGGCTGTCCCGGCAGCATCTCGCTCATCGCCAGGGCCAGCGTCGGCAGCGTCAGCGCCGCGCTCACCCAGAAGCGCCGCCCCATGTCGATGAGCTCAGGGTTTTCGTCATCCAGCTCGGTAGCGTCCCGCGGCTCCAGCGCCATCCCGCACTTCGGGCAGCTCCCGGGGCCAAGCTGCACCACCTCGGGGTGCATCGGGCAGGTGTACTCGCGGCCGGCCGCGGCCATGCTCGCCAGCGGCGTCGCCGGCGCCGGCTCGAGGTATTTCCCGGGGTCCGCGGTGAAGCGCTCGCGGCACCGCGGGTTGCAGAAACTGTAGGTGGTGCCTTGGTAATCGAAGCTCCCACCCGCCGCGGTCGCCGCGTCGATGCTCATGCCGCACACCGGATCTCGGGCGGTGGTGTCTGCCGTCGCCGTGGCGCTCGGCGCGCGATGCGAAGAGCAGCAGCCCGACGCCGTGGGCGGGGTGAAGGGTTGAAGCGCGTGGCCGTGGGAAGCGTGGTCGTGGTTCATGGTCGTACCTCCACCCAGGCCGACGCAGCGGGTCGCTGGCGATTACAGGAAAAGCGCCGACGGCCGCCGTGACCCCGCGAGCGCGAGGAACCACGCCCGCCAGCCCCTTGCCGCGTCCAGAGTCCCTGGCTAAGAGTGCGGACCGTTCGCGCGCCCCGCCCGACCCGCTGCCCGAAGGTCCTCATGCCCCGCCCCACGCTCTACGTCGGCAACAAGAACTACTCCTCCTGGTCGCTGCGCCCCTGGCTGGCCCTGCGCTGGGCCGGCGTGGACTTCGACGAGCAGGTCATCGCGCTCGAAGAGGGTCACGCCTTCGGCGCCATCCCCGGCGTCCGCGCCGTCAGCCCCACCGGGAAGGTCCCCGTGCTCGTCATCGACGGCGTGACCATCCCCGACTCGCTGGCCATCAGCGAGTGGGCCGCCGAGCAGTCTCCAGCACTCTACCCCGCAGACGCCACCGCCCGCGCCGTCTGCCGCTCCGCCGCCGCCGAGATGCACTCCGGCTTCGCGGCACTCCGCGGCGCCCTGCCCATGAACATCCGCCGCCGCGTCCAAGTCGCCGCCTGGCCCCCCGAGGTCGCCGCCGACATCGCCCGCGTGACCACGCTGTGGACCGCGCTCCGCACCACCTACGGCGCAGGCGGCCCCTGGCTATTCGGCCACCGCAGCGTCGCCGACGCCTTCTACGCCCCGGTCGCCACCCGCTTCCGCACCTACGGCGTCGCCCTCCCCGCCCCCCTCGAAGCCTACATCAACACCCTCTACGCCGACCCCGACTTCCAAGCCTGGCAGACCGCCGCGAAGGCCGAACCCTGGACCGTCGAAGAGGCCGACGCGCTCTACGGCTGACGGACTCCAATGGCGGTCTCCATCGAAGACTGCTCAGCCGCGAGCGGGGCAGCGATTCGGCGTGACGCGGTGTCGGCGACACGGGCTCACGGCAGGCGCCAGAGGGCGGGGGCTGGCCCGGCAGCTAGAGGCTGGGCGTGGGCGGTCAGCCAAGCGAGCAGCTCCGGGTGAGCGGGCAGGTCGCCGGTGGGGTCGACGTAGAAGCGGGCGCCGCTGTGGGCGAGGTCGGCGAGGGTCTCGGGGGCCCAGCCTTCGTCCAACGGCAGCACCCAGCCGTGGGCGCCGGCGACGTAGAGCAGGCGCGGGTCCTGGTAGTTGTTCGCGGTGCCCCAGGCCTCGTCGAAGGCGGGCGCGCGGGAGCGGACGACGACGAGGTCGCCGGCTGCTAGGTGCGGACGGAGTGCTACCCCGAGCGCGATCTCGGGCTGGGCCCAGCCCTCGCCCAAGGTGCGGCGGGCGTGGAGGCCGGCGGCGAACCAGCCGGCAAGTGCCAGCAGCGTGAGGGCCAGCGCGGCGCGGCGGCGGGCCGGGGTGACGAGGCGGGGCGCGAGGTCGCGGGCCGCGTGGGCCACCAGCCAGGTGCCCAGAAGGGCTGTCGGCGCGTGGTAGTGCGAGCCCAGCCACTCCTGGCTCGAGTAGCGCATCGTCACCGTCAGCAGCACGGCGCTCGCGGCGAAGAGCGCCCACTCGGCCGGCTCGACGCGGCGGCGCAGCAAGAGCCACCCGCCCGAGATCGCTCCGGGGAGGCCGATGCCCCAAAATAGCGAGACGCGGGCGAGGTCCCAGTAGCGTCCGGGGCGCAGCAGATCTCGGGCGGCGGGGAACTTGCTGTCGCCGCCGGAGACCGAGCCGAAGGTCAGGCCGGTGCGCTCGTGGATGCCGGCGGCCCAAAAGAGCCACGCGCCTGCGACCGCCAGCGCGAGGCTCCAGGCGGCCCATGGCGCGACGCGGCGCAGCGCACGCGGGCGGAGCAGCAGCAGCAGCAGGGCCTGGGCGACGCCGATGTGCAGCGCGGTGGGTTTGGTGAGGCCGGCGAGGGCCGTCGCGACGACCGCGAGGCCGAGCAGCCGGCGCGCGTGGGCCGGGTCGCCGGGGGCTTCGGCGTAGGCGAGGAAGCTGACGAAGGCCACCGCGGTCAGGAGCAGCGCCATGCCGTCGGGCTGCACCGCGTTGCCGAGAAAGAGCGCGGCTGGTGATGCCAGGAAAAACGCCGTCGCCAACAGCGAAGCCCCG
Source organism: Myxococcota bacterium (assembly GCA_041389525.1). Lineage (GTDB taxonomy): Bacteria > Myxococcota_A > UBA9042 > PHBI01 > JACKFB01 > JACKFB01. Next base: position 3,543 of record JAWKRR010000011.1, read on the forward strand.
TCGCCGTAGCGGCGTCTCAGCGTGCGATGCAGCAGGAGCGCGCAGAACGTGAGGGCCAGCAGCGAGAGCGCGCGGCCGGGCCACTCCGGTTGGCCGGGCGTCAGCCGGAGTGCGGCGCTCACCAACGCGGCGTAGACCGGCGCCTCCGACTCGACCGCGTTGGGCCCCCCACCACCCCAGTCGACTTCGGGCTGGAGCGGGTTGAAGTCCAGAGCCAGGTGGCGGGCGATGGTCTGGGTGTCGGCTTGGCGCCAGCCCATCCAGTCGTCGACCAGCGAGTCGGGCCACGCGACGGTCAGCTCGACCGCGATGAAGAGGCCGACCAGCCCCGAGACCGCGGCAACATGACGGCGCGCGGAAGCACCCGAGACGCCCAGCCCGCGCCGAAACGCGCGCAGGCGGCGAGTAGAAGGCGGCGCTCCCGCCTCAGGCGCGACCTCACCTCCCGGCGGGGACTCGCCCGCGGGGTGCGCAGGCTGAACGAGGCTCGGGCGCGGTCGCTGCATGAGGGGGCGCACCTCTGCACAGCGGGAAAGCTGATTCGGCGATGGACGGTCACACCAGAGTACGCCGTTTCAGCCTGATGCCAACGGGCGATTCTGACGGTTGTCGCCGACGCCACCCAGCGCCCGCGGCGGCGGCGAGCCGGTGGCGAGTGACGCCGCGCGGCTCCGCTCGACTGAACCACTCCAAGCATCGTCGCTCAGCGGTTCCCGGACGATTCGCACCACCCGAGCTCTCAGCCGTCGGTACGCGAGCCCGGTTCGCCGGATTCTTGGGCTGAGGCCTCGGCCTCTGCGGCGGCGCGCCGGAGGGAATCGCCGGTGACCACCGCTCGTCCGCAAGTCTCCTGAAACGCGAGCAGTTCGGCGAACATGCTGTCGAGATCGTAGCTGTGCTCGGCCGCGCGCGCAGTTCGGATGGCCCGCAATTCAGCCATGATCGGGTCGGGGTGGTGCATCAGAGTCCGTCCTCCAGCAGCTGCTCGGGCGTGCAAAGCGTGGGCGCGTTGCATCCTTCGGCCTCCACTACACTCCAGATGGCAGGCCAAGTGAAGGGATTGGCGATGTGCTTGAAGTTCCAAGTCAGCACCACGTCGGCGCCGTGAGCGGCGGCGAGGGCGATGTGGAGCGCATCATCGGCCGCCGCCTCAGGCAGAGCGCGGGCCAACAGCAGCGCGGACGTGAGCGAACGGGCCTTCTCCGTAAGCGCGAGAAGCTCAAGCGATTGGAGCGCGGCCAGCCGCCGGTCTGCGGCCGCACGGTCACCGCGCTCCGCCTCGAGCAGGACCAGTGGCGACGCCACCAGGTGGTAGTCCGAGCGCCGCGTCGACCACCACTCGCGGGTCAGTTGCTGGCGTGCCGCCGTGACGAGGTCGCGGCTGGGTTGGGAGACCAGGTAGCTTATGACGCTGGTTTCGACGTAGGCGACGGGCTTCACGTCGGGGTCCTCTCGGTCCGGAGATCCGGTCTCTCAAGAGGATAACCCTACGCGCTGCCCGCGCCCAGGTCGGTTGCTCTGGCGCTACGCCGCCGCGGCGGCCGTGGCGTGGACGTGGCGGCCCTTGCGGAGGGTGAGCTGGCTCTTGCGTCGCTCGGCGGCGATTTTGAGGGCTCGCAGGGGGTGGCGGACCATGCCGACCAGCTCGACCGTGTCGGCGGCCGTCGAGGCGTTGCGGTGGGGGGCCTTCATCAGCGGGTGGCCCAAAATCGGGAAGCGCTCCAGGGTCTGGCGCACCTCCTCCTCGGTCATGCCGTAGCGCTCGAGCGCCCGGTCCATCTCGCGCTGAGCGTGGGCCTTGGCCTTGAAGAGCATCATCTGCACGCGGCTCTGGACGTTGACGGCGCCATCGCCCGTCGTCTCGATGGGCAGGAAGATGGCCTCCGGGTAGAGCTCCGTGATGGCGGACTGCACGCCGTCGGACACGCCCGAGCTCGGCATGCAGCCGAAGGGCTTGACCGAGAGCGTCATGTTCACCTTGCTCTTAACAACGTTCAGGATCAGCTTACCCACCTCCATGTGGGCCTCGCCGCCGCGCAGGTCGTTGTTGTAGAAGTCCTTGGCGACGTCGGCCACCTCGAACATGTCGGGCAGATGGTAGCCGTGCAGGCCCATCATGTTGGCCCAGCCCTGGAAGAGACCGCGCACCGCGACCTCGGCACCGCGGAGCTTCCAGACCTTGCCGGTCGGCTCCTTGCCCTCGAGGCCCTTTCGGGCGTCGTCGTCCTGGCGCAGGGTCATGCGGTGCTGGGTGTCGCGCATGTTCTCCCAGATCATGAAGATGATCCACGCGGTGACCAGCTGCACGTCGACCTCAGCACCCTCTTCCTGAAGGAACTTCGGCATCTTGTAGTTGCCGTCGCCCTCGGTGGTCATGGCCCAGAACTCGCCGATGATGCCGACCTTCGGCCGCACCCGCAGCTTGTCGACTTTGACCTTCGAGAACTCGCGCCGCACCTTCCACATCGCGACCACGATGCTGGTCTGGTCCTTCAGCGCGTCGTGAATGTGGCGCTTCGACTCGGCCAGCGCGTGGTCGGTCGCGCCCGCGACCAGCTCGTAGGGGCGCACGCGGTAGCTGATGGCGTTGAGCGCGTCGCCGATGAAGAGCGCCTTGATGAGCCCAAGGAAAAACGGCTGGTCGAACTTCAGGCCCTCCTCTTCGCCCGTCGCCTGCTTCAGGCCGCCCTGCTGCTGGAAGAGCAGCACGCGGAAGCCGTCGAAGCCCGCGTCTCGCAACGCCTTCCTGTACTCCGTCACGTACATTCCGAAGCGGCAGGGCCCACAGGCGCCGGCCGTCAGGAAGACGTGGCTCTTGATGATCTCCTCGGTCGACATGCCGCCATCTCGCAACTGCGAGAGGTGCTTGACGAGGTTTCCGACCGTGAAATACGTCGGGTTGCACTGCCCGCGGTTGCCGAACTCCTTGCCGTACCGCAGCGCGTCATAGTCTGCGACGTCCATGGCCCGGATGTTGTAGCCGAGCCCCGACAGCGCGCCCTGCACGAAGTAGTCGTGGGCCATGGTCAGGCCGCTGACCAGGATGGTCGTGTGGGCGCGGTCTTTGGCTTGGAAGTCCCGCGCCACGTGCTCGACGTACTGCTCGGTCGGCTGGTCCAGGCCCAGGTCGGCGCGGGCTTCGGCCTCAAAGCGCGCGAGCTCCGCGTCGATGTCGATCTCGCCGGAGGCACCGGGCTTGGCGGCCTTGCCGAGGCTGAGCTTGTCGAAGCTGACGGAGCGGCCGGTGCTGAGGCCTTCGGACGTGTGAGCGACTGTCATGGGGGATCTCCTGGCTGCGCTTGGGCAATCTGAGTCGGGTCGGTGGCGATTTTCTGAGAGAATGCGAACTGGAAACTAGGGATTTTTGGGGGCCGCGGCGGCGCGGGCGGAGTCTCCGCCAGCACTCGACTCGCGCTTCTTGCCGAGGCTGAGCTTGTCGAGGCCGATGGCGCCCTCGGGCAGCTTGGGCTTCTCGGGCGGCATCCGCGCGGCCTCGTAGGCGGCCATGCGCTCGCGGGCCTGGGCGATCTGCTCGGCCAGCCCGACGTCCATCCCGCCGCTGCGCTCGGCAAGCTGCGCCGCCTTCATCTCCAGCAGCGCGATGCGCTTCTGCTCGATGCGGAAACCAAGCTCGGCCTTCTGCCGCGACACGTCCTCGAGCCGCTCGCGGTGAAGCTGCAGGCTGTGGGCGTAGGTGCGGACGCGGATCTTGATGGACCCGGTGGGCTTATTGGCGTCGATATCGTGCAACGCCGAGTACGGCGTGCCCGACGCGTTGATGATCGAGTCGATCAGCCCGTAGGTCGGCGCGTCGTGGCCGCACTTGAAGCTCGAGAGGTCCAGCACGGCGACGTTCGGGTGCCGGGCGGCGAATCGCGCCGACCACACCTTCTGCGCCGAGTTTGAGCTGTAGTTCTCGGGCCAGATATCATTGAGATCCAGCACATGGGCGATGGTCCCGCTGTCGAGCCCGTCGGCGTAAAACCGATGCAGCCACTCGGGGTCCTTCGGGATCGAGCGCATCGACAGCACCGGGTAGCCCAGCACCTGGAACTCGTCCATGACGCTGTGATTCAGCCCGGGATCGCTGTGGTACGGCCGCCCGATCATCAGCAGCGCGATGGCGTCGTCCTTCTCGACCGCTTCGAGGATCGCTTTGCCCTTCTCCTCCATGATGGTGTCGAACTTCTCGAGCGCCTTCCACGCCTGCTCGACGGCGAAGTCGCTCTCGTCCTCGGTCATCCCGAGATGCTCGGCCCACCCCTGAAACATCTGCCGCTTCAGCAGGTTCTTCTCGGTGAAGGTCACCGCGTGGTCGACGTAGACGATGCCGCGGTCGGCGAAGAAGTCGATCTCCTTCGTGAACGCGCTCTTCATCACCTCGGGCGTGCCCGCCACAATCGGACACGACGTCGTATCCATGACGCCGACCAGCTTGGTGGTCATATGCGTCATGCACGGAAAGAAGATGTAGTTGAGCGGCTTGCCCGCGTCCGGCTCATGCTTGTGAAATAGCAGGTCGTGGATGTGCGCCTGGGCCACCTTCGACGGGTAGCAGGGGTCGATCGACCCGTATTTGCCACCCTCGACCCACATCTCCTCGGAGGTGTCGTCGCTGAAGATGACGTTCTTCATCTTGATGCCGACGGTCTCGAAGTAGGTGCGCCAGAAGGGCCCGGTGCTCCACATGTTGAGCGCCTTGGGCATGCCCACGCGGATCTCGCCGCGCCGCTTCCACGAGGCCTCACTGGAGCGCTGAAAGGGCCGCCGCACGGCCTTCTTGGTCCGCTTGCCCAAGAGCCCGATCTTGACCTCGAAGTCGTCGAGCAGCGCGTCCGGGCCCGGCATGGGCTCCGGCTCGTAGAAGTGCTTGAAGCACAGCGTCGCCTCGTACTCCACCAGGTTCGGGTAGTACTTCTTGAGCTCTTTGCGCCCCGCGTTCAGCTCTTTGAGGGCCTCGAGGCTCTCGACCGTGCCTTTTTCGCAGGAAAACCCTGAGATATAGCGGCTGGTCTTGCCCTCGGGCGTGCGCGTGTCGATGAAGGTCCGGCTGCACTCGTTCGGGCAGAAATGGCAGACCGTCGACTCGTCGTTGATCGCCTCGTACTCGAGCGAGACGGCCTCATCCAGGCCGATGAAGGTCGAGAACCCGCGCCGCTTGACCACCCGCAGGGTCTCCATCGCCGCGCCGATGGCTCCGGCCTCGCCCGTGTGCGGGTGGACGTAGACCTTCGCGTCCGGCACCCGCTGCAAGATGTAGTCGACCTGCGCCTTGAGCGCCGCCATGTTGCGCTGGGTCCCGCCCTGGAGCACGAAGGTCTGCCCCAGCGACGCCATGCGCGGGATCTGCACCACGTACTGCCAGACGTTCTTCGGCAGCACCATCGCCAGCCCGGCCAGCAGCTCTTCCTTCGAGTAGCCCTCTTTCTGGAAGTTCACCCGGTCGCTGTCGAGGAACACCGCGCAGCCGTAGCTGAACTTCGGCGACAGGCCCGCCCCGAACGCCACGTCCGCGTACTCGTGCACGGGGATGCCGAACTGGTCGGCCATCGCCTGCAGCAGCATCCCGTTGCCCGCCGAGCACTGATTCGACAGCCGGAAGTTGCGGATGTCGCCGTTTTGCATGAACAGGACCTTGATGTCCTGCCCGCCGATATCGCAGATGACGTCGACGTCCCCAAAGAAGTGCACCGCGCTCATCATGTGCGCGACGGTCTCGACGATGTTCACGTCGGCCTTCAGCGACTCCTGGAGCACGTCGGCCGCATATCCCGTCGCGCCGAAGCCCAGGATCTCGAGCGTCGCCCCTTGGTCATGCACCCGCCCGCGCAGGCTCCGCAGCATGTCGCGCATATCCTGAATCGGGTTTCCCTTCGAGAGGGTGTACTCCTTCATCAGGATGCGGCCCTCTTCGTCGACCAGCACCACCTTCGACGAGGTGCTGCCGCCGTCGAGGCCCAGCACGCCGCGCACGACCTGGCCGGGCTCAAAGACCGCCTCGTCGAACTCGGGCAGCGCGTACTGCTCCTGGAAGGTCGCCAGATGCACGGCACTCTCGACCAGCGGCGGGCCCGCCGTCTCGCCCAGCTTCGCCTTGCGCCCGAACTCGATGAAGGTCTTGAGCGCGGTCAGGCCCGTGAAGACCCCCAGGTGCGCCGGCTCGTGCAGCCCGTAGAGCACCGCGCCAAAGGCCGCGTAGTACTGGGCGTTCTCGGGGACGAAGATCAGCTCCTCGACCGGAACGTCCTTCGGGTACGGATAGTTGCGCGAGTCCCAGGTCTCGGGGATCCGCAGCCGCCAGCACTGCTGCAAAAAGGGCAGGTAGGCGTTGGGCCCGCCCAGCAGCAGCACGCGGTGGCGCAGCGTGTTTCCGCGCGTCAGCACCGAGAGGTTCTGCAGCACGATGGCGTCGGCCAGGGAGCACAGGATCTCGGCCGACGGGATCCCGGACTTCACGAGGTTGACGATGTCGGTCTCGGCGAACACGCCGCACTTGGCCGCCACGTGGTGTAGCTTGGTCGGGTCGAACTGCAGCTTCGCCGTCTCCGACTCGGGCATGCCGACCTTGATGAAGCACTTGTCGATGGTCGCGCCGGTGCCGGACGCGCACTTGTCGTTCATCGACGTGATGGCCTGGCGGTCGCCGGTCTCCTCGTTGACCTTGAAGATGATGATCTTCGCGTCCTGGCCGCCCAGCTCGACCACCGAGCCGACGTCGGGGTGCAGCGCCTCGACGGCCATCGTCACCGCGTTCACTTCCTGAACGAAGCGCGCGCCGATGTGCTCGGCGATGGGGCCGCCGCCGGAGCCCGTGATGAACGTGCGGATCGACGCCTGCGGGACCTTGGGGAACTCGGAGGTGATGCGCTCGAGGAACTCGTACACGCACTCCGGCTGGCGCGTGTTGTGGCGCATGTAGTCCGACCAGAGGATCTCGCGCGAGACCGGGTCGACGACGGTGGCCTTGACGGTGGTCGAGCCGACGTCGATGCCGATGGTCAGGGGCTCGGTGCGGGTCAGAAAGCTGGCGTCGGCCATGGGGACGGTCTCCGGAAGCGCTGGGACCTTGGGGGGCCGCAGCGTGACCGGCACCAAACACGCGGTTCGGCGCGGGTGCCGGAGTTGAATAGACTGGCAGTCTAGTCTAACCGGGTCTCAACGCAAGGCGGACCGGGGCGAATTCCCACACCGACGGGCCGAAACCCGGCGATGTCAGCGGGTTGAAGCCGCGGAGGGCGCGCGGAAGAGGCCGCCGATGACGAAGTCCAGCAGGCTCTCGGCCAGGGCCTCGTGGCTGTGAGCGTCCAGACCTTCGTAGGTGTGGGGACCCACGGCCGCCTTGGCGGCGCCGAGCAGGTAGACCGAGACCGCCTGAAGATCCATGGGGCGGACGAGGCCGATGCGCACGCCGGCGTCCAGCGAGCGGCGAATCAGCGCGAGCACACCCTCGTGGAAGGCCTGGATGCGGTCTTCAAGCTCGGGCTCGAAGGCCGTCGCCTGGAAGAGCACGCGGGTGAGGTCGCTGTTCTCCGCGGTCAGGCGCAGCACGCGGACGAGGTTGGCGTGGAGCTGGGCGCGGGGCGAGACGGTCGAGTGGACGTCGACGGGCTCGAGGACGGCGGTGAGGCGGCCCAGGAAGCCTTTGAGCACCTCGTCGAAGATGTCCTTCTTGCCGCCCTCGAAGTGCGCGTACAGCGTGCCGCGCGAGATGCCGGCTTCGGCGGTCAGGTCGTCGATGGTGACGCCGTGGTAGCCGCGGGTGGCGAAGAGGCGGCGGCCGGCTTCCAGGATCTGGACGCGGCGTTCTTCTTTGAGGGCGCGGGCGCGGAGGACGCGGCCGTCGGTGACCTCGGGCGAGTCGTCGCTCGTGAGGTCGGACGCGGGGTCGGCCGAGGGGCTGCTGTCAGTCGGGGGCGGCAATTGCACGGCGCGTACCATCGCACAGGCGCGGGCGCGACGGCTACAAACTCACGCGCGGGTCACTTGCCGAAGGGGCAGGCCTCGTCGAAGGCGGCGAGCTCGGCGGCGCAGGCCGACGGGTCGACGGGGACCGCGACGAACTCCGAGGTGGCGAGGCACTGCCAGGCGGTCTGAGCCTCGCAATCGGCGACGGCGATGCGCGACGTGCGGCAGTCGGCGCGGAGATTCGCCAGGGCCGCGCAGCCGAAGTCGCAGAGCGCGAGGTCGGTGGTCGCGCAGCCGTCGTGACGGGCGCTGCAGCCGGCCTTGCACGCGCTGACCAGGGTCTGGGGCGTCGAGCCGCCCTCGCCGCCCGCATCGCAGGCCGCGGCCACACCGCAGAGCAAGGCCACGGCGAACCAGCGCGCGAGGATCTGCGCGTAGGGCGGCATGGTGACCTCCGCTCCGAGTGTGTGACGGTTTAGCTTGTTCGGGCCCGCTCAGGGTGGCACGGCTGGCCGGAAATCGCTACCGGACCCGCGACGAGAGCATCTCCTCGCTCGCGATGAGGAAGCCGGACTCGCCGTGCACAACCACCAGCTGTTTCGCGCCCTTGTCGGCGAACTTGCCCGTCGCGAAGCCCTGGGTGAAGAGCAGCAGCGCCCGGTCGGGGCCGGTCCAGATCTGCACGTCGTCCGCCGTCACCTTCATGGGCTTTGCGAACATGCGCTGGCGGTCGGCCAGCCAACCCTCGCGATCGAAGGTGGTGTCCTTCTCGTCCACGCGGCGCACGCCGTGGAAGGTCGGCGCGAAGAGGGCCGAGTAGGCAGCAAAATCCTGGCTGTTTTGGGCCGCGAGCCAGCGCTTCAGCACCTCGCGCGCGGCGTCCTCGCTCACCGCGACCGAGTCGCCCGCGCGCGAGATCCCGACGAGCTCGACGAGGCCGTCCTCGACCATGCCCCCGCCAAACCAAGTCTCGAAGGTGACCAGTCCGTGCTCGGGCGTAAAGCAGCCGATCTCGCCGCCATCGTCGCCCTGGTGCTCCTCCGGGTCGATCTCGGGCGGCTTCTGGCATCGCGCGCTCACCTCGCGGCCCAGCGCGCGCACGGTGCGCGCCTCGAAGAGGGGCGTGGTCGGGGCCGGCGCGAAGAGGGTCGACTCGCCCGACGGGATGCCGCAGTTGGTGACGAACCAGACGCCGCCGTCGCGACGCAGGTAGCAGCCGTCCGAGCGCCAGACCGGCCACGCGGTGACGGCGGATTGAGCGCTCACCACGGCCTCAGCGCCCTCGCAGGCGACGCGGAAGGCGCCGTCGAAGGGCGCGTCGGGGGCGGCGGTGACGCGGCAGATGCCGATGCCGGCGGCCGACGCGGACTCGGGCTTCAGGCGGTCCTCCATCCAGGAGCGGCGCACGACGACGCGGTAGACCAGGGCGGTGCCGGGCTGCAGGACGTCGCCGGGCGGCGCGGCGGGCGCGGCTGCGGGGGCGGGTGCAGCAGGGTCGGCGGCCTCACCCGCGCCGGCGGCGGGCGCGGCGGGCGCGCCGGCGGCGGGCGCGGCGGGGGCGGCCTCGGTCGGGGCGGCCTCGGTCGGGGCGGGCGCGGCGGGAGCTGGCTTTTCAGCGACCACCGGCGGGGCGGCGGGCGCGGGAGCGGGCGCTGCGGGGGCGGGCTCCGACCTGCATCCGCACAGCAGCGCTAGACCGACAAGAACCGAGAGAGTCGCGCGTCGTGTAGCCAAGATGTGCCCCCTTTTGCAGGGGTATAGAAGCCGGCCCAGCGGGCGTCAACCAGGCGCGAGCCCGTCGACGAACTTGGTTGCTTCGGATTTTACCCGGGTATATTTATCCCGCTCGATTCCCCCGTCGCGGCAGCGAGGCGCCCATGACCCGACAGCAGCATGATTTCGTAGCGTTCGCGGGCACCACGCTGGTCGCGCGGGGGGCGCTCCCCGAGGTCGCCATCGCCGCCAAGCGAGCGCACGAGGCCTGCGCGTCCGAGCGGGTGGTCGTCTATGACGGCGCGAGCGGGGCGGTCCACGACGTCGACCTCTTCGGGAGTGAGGCGGAGGTCATCGAGCGGCTGGCGCGCATCGCGGCGGCGGCGGAGCGGGCGGCGGCACGGGCGGCCGAGCGCGCGGCCGAGCCGGCGAAGCGGCGCGGGCCGGGCCGGCCGGCGCTGGGCGTGGTGTCGCGGGAGGTGACGCTCTTGCCGCGGCACTGGGAGTGGCTGGGCGGGCAGCGCGGCGGGGCCTCGGCCGCGCTGCGGCGGCTGGTGGACGCGGCGCGGAAGGCCAGCGCACCGGACGACGAGGCGCGGCGCGCGGTCGAGGCGGCCTACCGCTTCATGGTGGACATCGCCGGTGACGCGCCGGGCTTCGAGGAGGCGTCCCGCGCGCTCTTCGCTCGCGATCTGCCAGCTTTTACCGAGCGAATCGCCGAGTGGCCGGCCGACGTTCGCGAGCAGTTGGGCCGGCTGCTCGCGCCGCTGCCGCGCGCCTGATTCGGGGCCGCCGCGCGCCGCTTCCGCAGCCCCGGAGCCCCGATTGCCGCGCCCTGCCCGCTCGCCTACGATGCGGCTGGGTCGCTGCCATCGCCGCGCGCACAGCGTCGCGAGCGCCGGCGCGCCCCAGCCCTCGACCCTCGGGACCCACGCACACCTTGGACTCGACCTCCCCACTCGCGCGCAGCCTGCGAGCCCCGCTGCTGGCCCTGGCCATCGCCGCGCTGCTGGCCAACCTGCTGGCCTTCGCGCTGCAAAACCCCATCGACGACGCGTTCATCTTCTTTCGGTACGCGCGCAATCTCGTCGATGGCCACGGGCTGGTCTTCAACCCCGGTGAGGCCGTCGAGGGCTACACCAGCCTCTTGTGGACGCTCATCATCGCGCTGGGGATGCTGGCCGGTCTGGACCCCACCGCCCTCGCCCAAGGCCTCGGCGCCCTGTGCGCGCTGGGGCTGGCCGCCGTGGCCTGGCGCTTCGCCGCGCGGCTGGGCGCCGGGTTTTGGGGCCGCCTCCTCGCCCTGGCCGCCCTCGCCTGCCTGCCGTCGCTGGGCGCCACGGCCGCCAACGGCCTCGAGAGCGCGGCCTTCGCGCTGAGCGTCGGCGTCCTGCTCCTGCTCGCCTCCCGCGACGCTCCCCCGGTCACCTCGCTGGTGCTGGTCGGCCTCTGCGCGGTGCTCACCCGCCCCGAAGGCGTCCTGGTCGCCCTGGGCGCGCTGGTCTGGGCCGCCATCGTGCAGCGGCGCGCCGGCCGCCCCATCACCCCAGCCCTCGCAGGCGCCGCCACCGTCGCCGCGGCCTTCGCCGCCTACCTCCTCTGGCGCCACGCCACCTACGGCGAGTGGCTCCCCAACACCTACTACGCCAAGTCCGACCTGCTCTCCTGGCGCCTCAGCTCCGGCCTCAGCTACCTCGCCCGCGCCGCCACCGAGACCTGGCTCGCGCCGGCCCTGCTCTGCGGCGTCTGGCTCGCCACCTCCCGCAAAGACGCCCCCGACTCGCCCGCCATGCCCCGCCTCCTCGCCCTCGCCTTCGCCGCCTCCTGGCTCGCCCTCATCGTCTGGGAAGGCGGCGACTACTTCCCCGGCCAGCGCTTCCTGCTCCCGCTCTTCCCCCTCGCCGCCGCCTGGCTCGGCACCGCCCTCGAGCGCCTGCTCCGCGCCCGCCGCCCCGCCCTCGTCGCCGCCGCCCTCGCCGCGTCGGCCGTCCCCCTGGCCATCGGCTGGCCCGCCATCCACGCCGAGGTCCGCGTCCACTCCGACCTCGTCGAGATCTGGCGCCTCATCGGCCAGGGCCTCCACAAACACCTGCCCCCCGAACGCTCCATCGCGCTCTCCGCCGTCGGCGTCATCCCCTACGAGTCCGGCCTCCCCACCCTGGACCTCCTGGGCCTCACCAACGCCCACATCGCCCGCCGCCCCCCCGACACCGCCATCCCCATCCCGGCCCACCGAAAGCACGACGACGCCTACGCGCTCCAGTCCGCGCCTGACTATTTCGTGCCCTCCAACGGCCTGCTCGCCCGCGAACCCTGGACCGCGCGCCCCCCCAACCGCGAGCTGCCCTACGAGACCGGCATCTACGCCGATCCCGCCTTCGATTCGCGCTACACCTTGCGTAATATCCCCATGGACCGCGGCCTCTACCTCGCCGTCTACGCCCGCCGCGGGCTCCCCGAAGCCGAGGCGTGGTAAGCCAGCCCGCCCGACACGCGCCCTTCACGCCCGCCGGAGGCACACGATGAGCCAGCTCCAGTTCGACGCCGCCCCCCGCTGGCTTGTCGACGCCTCCGGGCTCATCGTCCCCGGCGTGTATCGAGAGCCAGTCGCGCGCGAGGACCTCGGCGCGTCCCGCTTCGGCTGGTTCGGCGGCACAGCACCCACCCCCGCGCGCGCCCTTCGCCTGAAGCAGTGGCAGCATTTTTGCGTGATATCGCCTGGCTATTTGCTGACCTTCGCGGTGGTCGACGCGGCCTACATGAAGACCGGCTGGGTGCGGCTGGTGGACCTGACGACCGGCCACGCCTTCGAGCGCGCCATCAAGGGCCCGCCCACCCTCAACGCCGGGGTCGCCGCGGACCTCTGGAACGGCAGGACCTGGCTGCGCGCGACCGGACTTAGCGTCGAGGTCCTCAACGACCTCGAGTCGGGTCGGCACGAGGTGCGCCTGCGCGTGGCGGCCTCCGGCGGAGAGCCCGAGATCGACGCCGCCTTCGTGTGCCGGCACGACCTCGAAGCCATCGACCCGCTGGTGGTGAATCTGCCGCTGGGGCGCAATCGCGCGATGTACTCGCACAAGGTGCCGCTGCCTGTCGGCGGCCGGCTGCGGGTCGGCACGCGCGAGGTCGAGCTCAAGCCGACCGACACCATCGCGGTCCTCGACATCCACAAGGCGCACTACCCGCGCCACACGTGGTGGAAGTGGGCGACCTTCGCCGGGTTCGACGCGAGCGGGCGCATCATCGGCCTCAACCTGACCGAGAACGTCGCGCGGCAGCCGGAGCGCTGGACCGAGAACGCCGCGTGGATCGACGGCCGCTGCCACCGTCTGTCGCGGGTGACCTACGAGTTCGACCGGCGCGCCATCCGCGACCCGTGGCGCATCACGACGCGCGGGGGCGAGGTGAATCTGGAGTTTCGGCCGCAGGGTGGGCGACAGGAGCGGCTCGAGATCGGGCCGCTGCTGCGCTCAAACTTCGACCAGCTCCACGGGACCTTTCACGGCACCGTGGAGGCTGGGGGCGAGACGCTGGCGATCGACGGCATGCGCGGCCTCTGCGAGGACCACGACGCGATCTGGTAGCCGCGGACGCTCAGTTCGCGCAGGCGCCGCCCTCGTCCCAGGCGAGCACGAGGCCGTCGGCGTCGGGCAGCAGGCCGTAGTAGCGGGCCAGCCAGTAGGGCTCGAAGAGGTCGCTGCCGTTTGACTGGATGCTGCCGTCGCCGCCGTTGCTGAGGCCGTAAGGGTCGCCCTGCCACGTGAACCCGTACCACGCGCGCAGCTCGGGCGGCAGCGGGCCGGACGCCATCTTCTGGGTGCACTCGCCGTTGGCCGCGGGGCACTCGTTGGCGGCGCCGGTGCAGGGGTCGGTGATGTCGGTGCCAGGGACGGCCACGCCGAAAATCTCAGGTCCCGTCTCGCAGAACGACACGATCTCGTCGGGCGGGCACACCGGCTCGATGGTGTCCGGCAGCGCCGCGACCACGTCGGCGTAGGCGCGCGCGTAGGAGCGGCGCGGGTTGTCGAGCACGCCGCCGTTGCCGCCGAAGCGGGCCAGCAGCTCGGCACCGCGTGCGCCGGCCGCGGCGGCGTCTGGGCCCACGGAGGCCGGGACCGCGCCGCCGACCAGCAGGGCGAACTTGATGTTGTCGAGGGCGGCGGCGTTCTTCACCCACGCCTCATCGTAGAGCACGTGCTGCATGTGGGTGCGCAGCTCGCCGTCGCCGAGGAGGTTGGTGAAGGCCCACAGCGGCGGGATCGAGATGTGGTCGGCGTACCACTTGCGGCACCACTTGGGCGGCACGAAGGCCGAGTAGGCGTCGGCGACGTCGAGGGTGCCGATGTCCTCGATGAGCACCTGCTCGAGGAAGTCGCGGTACATGGGCTTGCCGGTCATGTGCCACGCCACGGCGGCGAGGTGCATCATGTGGACCGCGTCGGCGCCGCGCGCGCTGGGGACGTAGAAGTGGTCGATGCCGGTCTTGCGGGCCTGCTTCTTGCCGTCGAGGTCGCCGGCGAGGCCGAGCAGGTCGAGGGTGAAGGTGTCGCTGGTGGCGTCGAAGACCCGCGAGGGCTGTAGCTGCGGCGCGTCGGGGCAGGTGCGGTCGAACTCGGCGGCGTTGAGCGCGTTGGGCTGCTCGAGCACGTAGAGGACGAGGCGATCCAGCGTCGAGAAGTCGAAATCACCAGGCGCGCCCTGGTTTCCCGGGCCCTCGCCGAAGTAGCCCTTGATGGCGTCGCGGGCCTCGACGTTCGACTGGATGTTGATGAGCTCGATGCGGCGGAGGCGGTGCAGGTAGCAGGTCAGGTGGTGGGCGATGCGGTCTTTGAGGGCCTGGTCGCGGAGGAGGCCCCAGGCGGCGGGGAGGCTGGTGGTCGAGCCGGAGTACTGGTCGATGGTCGGGGAGCCGGCCCACATGGCCCTGCCGGTCCAGGATTTGCCGGAGGCGTCGACGTAGCCCTTGGTGTACACGTCGGGTAGCCCGTCGACGCCGGCCGGGTCGGTCATCTCGTAGCGCCAGTGGGCCTCCTTCGGGTTGACGCCCTCGTCGGCGGAGACCAGCGGCAGGCTCGGGTCCAGGGGGGCGCCCGATGGCATCTCGTAGTAGTGAAAACGCGCGAGGAAGCCGGGGATGCCGGTGACGTCGAACATGCGGACGAGGTCGCGGACGCGGCGCTCCATGCGGTCGTAGTCCGCCTCGGTGCCGGTGACGGCGTAGCGCAGGACCAGCGCGTTGAGGGCGACGCCGGTCCAGATGGCGCTGTCGCCGAAGCCGTTGTGGCTGTGAAAGCGCGCCGGGTCGCCCCACTCCGCCTCGGTCGCGTCGCCGGCCACGCCGGACTTGAACTGGCGCTTCACCGCCATGCCGCCGGGCGCGTGGTAGAGGTCGTGCCAGCGCTCCCAGAGCAGCGCGCGGTGGGTCAGCGGGTCCGGGGTCACGAAGGCGCCGGCGCTCGCGTCGAAGACCTTGCACTCGCGCTGGGTGCCGGCCTCGCACACGGACTCCTGGTACAGCGAGCACCCCTGCTTGCCGGTCCCGTCGAGCAGCGACGCCGCAGGCGCGGGCACGGGGTTTCGCGTGACGAGCAGGTCGACCGGACCGACCTCGGCGGTGTCGCTCGAGGCGTCGGTCGCCGCGTCCGGTGCGCCGTCGGGCGCGGCGTCCGAGCTGGCGTCCGCGGCAGCGTCCGCGTCGGCATCCGGCGCGCTGACCTTCGCGTCGTCGCATCCCATGGCCAAGCTCGCACCCAGCGCCAGCAGCGCCCACCAACCGTACCCGTTCCGCATCACACCCTCCCGTGCCGTCGTCGACGAGACTTGTCGCACGCTGGAGGCCCGCCAACAACCTCGAGTACGGCAGGGGCGCGCGAGCGGGCCGGCGTCCGGCGTCTGGGGCCGGTTTCCGATTGCCGGTGGCTATGCGGTCTGCTAACCCACGGCCCGGAATGGCGTTGGAGGGTCATCGGTGAGCAAACCCGCATTCACGACACCGCCCGGTGGCATCCTGGTCTGGGGCTTCGTCCTCATGGAGCTGCTCGTGTTCGGGGCGGGCTTCGTCGTGTTCTTCGTGCTGCGCGCGGAGGACCCCGCGGTCTTCGCAGCCGGCAAGGCCGAGCTCGGCCGCGGGCTGGCCATCGTCAATACGGTGGTGTTGCTGACAAGCGGCTACTTCGTGCTGCTAGCGAACCAGCGCTTCGACGCCGCCGAGCCGCGCCGCGCCTCCAACTGGCTCTTCAGCGCGGCCGGCCTCGGCGCGCTCTTCATCGCCCTCAAATCCGTCGAGTACTCCGACAAGCTCGACCGCGGCCTGACCACGGCGACCAACCAGTTCTTCGAGATGTACTGGCTGCTCACGGGCTTTCACGTCGCCCATGTCCTCGTCGGGATCCCGATTCTCCTGTACTTCGCGTGGCGAATTCGCTCGGGACCGACCTCATTCGAAGCCGACCTGAACCTGCAGACCGGCAGTGCCTTTTGGCACATGTGCGACCTCATCTGGGTGCTGTTGCTGCCCACCGTCTACCTGGTCTGAGCCGATGCCCATGAAGCTCCCAAAGTCCCTCTTCGTCTGGCTGGTCCTCTGCCTGCTCGCGGTGCTGAGCTGGCTCAGCGCCGAACACCACGCCCTGGTGGCAGCCCTCGCCGTCGCCAAATTCCTAGGCATCTTCTGGATCTTCATGGAGATGAGCCACGCCCACCGCGCCTGGCTCGCCCTCGCGGTGGTCTACCTCACCCTGTGGTCCGGCGCGCTGCTGCTGGTCTGAATGACGGCGGCCGCCGCCCATCGGGGTGAACGCTCCGCGCCATTCGCTGCTGGATCCGACATTCGATTGTGGCAGAATCCGCCGGCCCCCTGACCTCCGCTGGAGGCCCCTCTGATGAGATTTTGCCTGATCGCGACGGCGCTTTTTGCGTGGGTCTCCGCCTGTGACTCGCCCGGCGGGACCTCGTCGCTGCTGCCCGACATCGACGCGACCGTCCTCGATGGGGGCTCGGACGTGGGGGACCGCGACGGCGACTTCCCGCTCAGAGATGGGGTCGGCGTGCCGGATGCGGCGCCTGATGCCGAGCCGGACAGCGCGGTGGACGTGAAGCCGGACGCCGTCCCCGACGCGGTCGCGGACGTGCACAAGGACGCCCCGGTGACGCCCGACGCGGACGCCACACCGGACGCCAAGACCGATGTGCCGCCCAATCCCACCGGCGCCATCGCCGGCGGCGTGGTGCTCAGCGAGGTGGACTCGCCCTTCGTGAACGTCGGCGCCGCAGCGGCCCGCTTCATCGAGAAGGACCCGGCGCCGCCTGCCGGCACGACCTTCGGCCCCTGCGTCGTCGCCCAGTCGGGCCCGTCGAGCACGCCACCCAAGGCCTACGGTCTCGACGCCGGCGTCATCCAGGTCTCCGGCACCTCCCCCGTCGCGGTCCTGACGCCGGTCGACGAGGCGGCGCTCGGCACCGGCTACACCTCCAACATCCCAGAATCCCACGAAGACCTGCTGCCCCCGGGCGGCGGTCTCATCACGGTCAAGGGTGCTGGCGGCGCCGAGATCCCGGCCTTCAGCGCGGTCATCCAGGCCCCCGAAGAGGTCGCGCTCAAGAGCCCCGCCATCACGTTCAACCTGGCGGCCAGCGCCTCACAGGACTTCACGTTCACGTGGAACGCCGGCCTCGGCGACTCCATCGTGGTCAACATCACGCCGGTCGGCTCGGACTACCAGGCCGTCGACGGCCTGGAGATCCTCTGCACGGCCAGCGCGACCGCGACGTCTCTGACCGTCCCCAAGGCCGCCCTCGCCGCCATGCTAGGTGGCTCCAGCAGCCGCACAGCCATCTTCGGCGTCACCCGCTCCAAGCTGACCACGGCGGCCGCCGGCTCGTCCACGGTCAGCGTAGGCGCGACCCGCTCCACGGGCGGCCCGCTGCGGATTGATAAGTAGTAGCGGTCAGCTTTGGGCGGTCAGCCTTCAGCCAGCAGCGCGGCGGCGCGAGCGGTATCGGCCAGCAGCAAGCAGCGCGGCGGCGACGCGGGCCTCACCGCGGAGGCTCGCGTGCGCGCGCTGCGTCGCTGGCTGACCGCTGACCGCTGACCGCTAAAAGCCGCCGGCCGCCAGCGGCCGGCCGGCCCGCCTACTTGAGCTTGCCCTTCTCGCGCTGCATCTGCTTCTGCTTGCGCAGGCACTCTTCGGTCGACGCGGGGTCGAGGATGATGAACTCGACGCGGCGGTTCAGCGCGCGGCCCGCTGCGTTGCCGTTTGTCGCGACCGGCACCTCCTCGCCGTAGCCCTTGGGCTTCAGGCGCGAGTTCTCGATGCCCTTGCTGACCAGGTAGGCCACGACGCTGGCGGCGCGGCGCTGCGACAGGTCGATGTTGTAGGCGTTGGTGCCGTCGGAGTCGGTGTGGCCCTGGACCTCGAGCAGGCGCAGCGCCGGGTTGGAGCGGATGACGTCGGCCACCGCGTCCAGCACCGGGAAGCTCACGGGCTTGATGATGTCCTTGTTATATTCAAAGTGGACGAGGTCCAAGATGATGATGGAGCACTCGGTCTTCCGCACGCGGCACTGGTTGGTCGGGTCGTTCGGGCAGTCGTCGTCCTCGTCGAGCACGCCGTCGCCGTCGTTGTCGAGGTCGGGACAGCCGTCCTCGTCCTGGAAGCCGTCCTTGTCCTCCGGGTCGCGCGGGCACTTGTCGTCCGCGTCCAGGATGCCGTCGTGGTCCATGTCGTCTTCGGGGCAGCCGTCCTCGTCCTCGATGCCGTCTTTGTCCTCGGGCACGTCGGGGCAGCGGTCGTCGGTGTCCAGCAGCCCATCCTGGTCGTTGTCCAGGTCGGGGCAGCCGTCCTCGTCCTCGAATCCGTCGACGTCCTCGGGGACATTGGGGCACTTGTCGACGTTGTCGAGGATGCCGTCCTGGTCGTTGTCGGGGTCGGGGCAGCCGTCGCTGTCCTGGAAGTCGTCCTTGTCCTCCGGGTCGTCGGGGCAGCGGTCGTCGCCGTCGACGATGCCGTCGCCATCGCGGTCGCTCTGCGCGCGAGGTCCGTATGCGTAGCCCAGGTAGGCGCGGATGACGGGCGTGCCGTAGCCCTCGGTCAGTCCGCGGCCCAGGCCCGCCGTCAGCGCGTGGTCGGGGCTTGGCCAGAAGCGACCGGCCAGCTCGACCTCGAATGGGCGCTCCTCGCCCTGCCCCGTGGTGTCGCTGTCGGCGGACACCATGCCGAACACCTCGGCGAGCAGCGCGAACTTCTCCGGCACCAGCATGTACTCGAGGCCCGCGCCGACGGTCAGCTCGTTGCCGAGGTCGATATTGAACAGCGTCTGCTGCTTTCGGATGATGTAGCCGACGGTGGCGGCCCCGCGGAAGCGGTCGGTGAAGTTGAACTCCAGCGCCAGCCGCGGCTCGACCGTCACGCTGGCGTTGCCCTGCAGGTTGTCCTCGTTGCCGGTCGGCAGGGTCACGGGGACCACCAGGGCCAAGCCGACGCGCTCGCCGTCGATGATGCGCACCTTCGGGTAGAGCCGGAGGTCGCCCAGGACGGGCGCGTCCAGGTTGTTGGCCGACAGGCTCGCCGTGTTGTCTCCCTGCGACTGAAAGAGCGCCATCGGCATCGCGACGCCAAGCTCCAGGCGGTCAAAGAAGCCGATCGCGCCTTGCACGTTCAGCGTGAGCTGGTGGCGGATGAGCTCGACCTCCTCGCCCGTCGTGATGCGGCGAAGCACCAGGGGCTTGAAGGCGTAATCGAGGTAGGCGCCGACCGACAGGCGCAGGTGCGGCAGCACGCCCGCGCCCTGGACGGTCACGTAGTTCACCGAGCCGCCGGGCGTGGGGTGGAAGATCTGCGCTGGGATGCCCTGGGCGCGGACGGCGCTCGCCGGGGCCAGCAGCATCACGACCAGCGCCAGCCCGACCGCCGCGGCCGCCCGACGGCGCCACATCCAGGCCAGGGCGAGCAAGGCCAGCGGCCACAGGGGCGCGCTGTCGGCAGGGCCGCCGCCGCATCCGCCGCTTCCGAGGGCGCGCAGCCCGTCGTCCACGGGGTCGCACGCGTCGCCGAGGCCGTCCCCGTCGATGTCCAGCTGGTCGGCGTTGGCGACGTCCACGCAGTTGTCCGCCTCATCGGGGGCGCCGTCGTCATCGCGGTCTGGCTTACCGGGCGCCACCGTGAACCCGGTGACCTCGACGCTGCAGTCGACCATGGTCTCGAGCCCGGAGCCGTCGGTGCCCACCACCGTCCACGTCACCGTCGTCGGGTCGCCGACCACCGAGGCGATGACCACGCCTCCGTTGCCGTCGTCGGAGACGCCGCAGCTCGCGCTCACGTCCACCGGCGCGCCGTCGGAGCCCGCGGTGGAGCACCCGAGGTCCGCCAAGCTCAACGCAGCGCCGCAGGCGTCGACCGCGCTAGGTCGAACCGTGACCGGCAGCTCGCCAGCGGTCAGGCCCGTGGGTGCGTTGCACAAAACGACAGGCGGCGTCACGTCATTCACGGTCACTACGGTCTCGCATTTCACTTCGGTCTCGCCGTCGCGCGCGCTGAACGACACCGCCGACTGCCCGACCGGGAAGGATTTCGTGTCCACTACCACGTCGACCTCTGTCTTGCATTGGTCCACCACGGCGGCTGTGAGCGTCTGCACGTGCTCGCAGGAGTCGTCGGGCAGATTCACCGTGAAATCATCAGGACAATCGAGGGTCAGGGGCGTCTGATCTTCGACGGTCACCGTGGTGGTGCACGTGGCTTGCAGACCCGCGCCGTCAATGGCTGTGAGCGTCACTTCCGTAGTCCCCAGCGGGAAGATCGCGGGAGCGTTGGAGATCACCTTCACCGCGTCGCCCGAACAGGCGTCGGTGGCGGCTCCGGTGACCGCGACGACCTGCCCGCAGGTCTCGACGGCGCTGGCCACGGTGGTCGGGTCGGGGCAGGTGATGACCGGCGGGACGGTGTCGTGGACGTTGACCAGCACGGTGCAGGTGGCCTCGTTGCCGCCTTGGTCGGACGCGGTCCAGGTCACGGGCGTGATGCCCAGGGGTAGGTCCGCGGGCGCATCGTTGACCAGCGAGACCGGCCCGCCGCACACGTCGTAGGCGCTGGGCGAGGTGAGCAACGCGGCCGCGCCACCCTCGGCGCACTCCAGCGAGCCCGCCAAGACGGGACAGGCCAGCACGGGCGGCTCGGTGTCGACGTCGCAGGCGATGCAGGCGGTGCCGGGCAGCGCGGCGAGGAAGGCGCGGGTCTCGCCCGCCTTCGTGGTGCTGTGGCCGAAGACGCGACCCGACGAGGTGACGCCGGTGGCGTGCGCGACCCCGCCGCCCAGGGTGCCGAGCACCTCCAGGCCGCGGCCCTCCGACCAGAGGAACGCCCGCTCCAGACCCGCCAAGGTCTGGGTGCGCCCGGCCACGAACTCGCCGCCGACCGCCGCCGGCTCGGCGAAGTCGCCGGTCGCCGTGCCGACGTCCGTCAGCGCGCCGTCCGCGCTCCAGACCACGGTGTGCGTCGCGCCCCAGGCCGTCGTCGCCACGCCGACCACCCGGCCGCCAGCCCCGATGAAGCGCGGCTCGCTCAGGTCGCCGCCCAGGTCGTCGAGCAGCCGGTAGCCGTCGGCCTCCGTCCAGATGAACGCGCGCGTCTTGCCCTCGAAGCCGCCGACCGTGCCGGCGACGAGGCCGTCACCGACGGCCAACGCGCGGGTGTCGGCGCCGCACACCTCGACGCCAGCGGGCGGGGTGACGCAGAACAGCCCGAGATCCTCGATGCCGCCTGACTCCCAGACAAACGCGTGGGTCGCGCCGTCCGCAGTCGTCGCCCAGCCCACGGCTCGGCCGGCCTCGTCCAACCCGGTGACGACGGTGGTGTCGCCGCCCAGGTCGCCGAGGTCGGTCACCGTCCCGGTCGCGCCCACGACGAAGCTGTGGGTCGCGCCGTCGGCCTGGAGCCGCGTGCCCGCCCACGCCCCGGCGTCGTTGAGGGCCACGACCGAGGGCTCGCCGCTGCCGACCGGGACCAGCGTGGCGGTCAAATCACCCTGTCGCCACCTGTAGATCCCTGACGTGCCGCCCGCCACGCCGACGCCGACGACGTCGCCCAGGGCGTTCGGTCCCAAGGTCTGGGCGGCCGCGTCCTCGAGGCCGTCGACCGACCACAACTCGACCGCGCTCGCGGGGGCCGGCGGCCACGTCACCAGCATCGTCTGCGCGCCGAACATGCGGCGGGTGCCGACGGCCAGCCCGTCTCCACCGACCGCGAACGCGCGCGCGGCCAGGACCGACGCGCCCATGCTGAGGTCCACCATGCCGCCGCCCTGGGTCCAGCGGAAGGCGTGCTCGACGCCGCCCGCGGTCGAGCTGACGCCGACCACGACCGCCGCGTCGTTCGCCGCGAGGGCGCGGGACATGGGCCCGCCGACGGTCCCGAGGCCCGCGAGGGTGGGCAGCACCGGGGTGTCGCCGGCCAGGGGGACCGGCTCGCAGGCGCCGGTCGCGGCGTTGCAGGCGCCGGCCTCAAAGCAGACGCCGGGCGATTCGCAGGCGAAGGGCGTGTCGCTGACGCACTGGCCAGCGAGGCACGCGTCGCCGACGGTGCACGCGTCGGCGTCGTCGCAGGCGGTGCCATCGGGCGCCGCGTCGTCAGAGCAGGTGCCCGTCTCGGGGTCGCAGGTGCCGGCGACGTGGCAGGCGTCCTTGGCCACGCAGACCACCGGCGAGGCGCCGACGCAGGCGCCAGCGACGCAGGAGTCGGCTTGGGTGCAGGCGTTCGCGTCTTCGCAGGCGGTGCCGTCGGCGGCGGGCTCGGTAGCGCAGCCTAGCTCGGGGTCGCAGGTGCCGGTCTGGCAGGGATCGCCGCTCGTGCAGTCCAGGGGCGCCCCGCCGGCGCAGCTTCCGGCCGCGCAGGCGTCGGCGGTGGTGCAGACGTTGCCGTCATCGCAGGCCGTCCCGTCCGCCGCGGGCACGGTCGAGCAGGTCCCCGTCTTCGGGTCGCAGAGGCCGCCCGCGTGGCACACGTCGACGGCGGTGCAGACCACCGGGTCGCTGCCGGTGCAGACGCCGCTCTTGCAGGCGTCCTCCTTGGTGCAGGCGTCGCCGTCATCACAGAACAGCCCGTCGGCGACTGGCGAAAAGACGCAGCCCACGCCGGGCTGGCAGCTCGACGTGGTGCACGGGTTGCCGTCGTCGCAGCGCAGCACGACGCCGCCCGCGAGGTTGGAGGTCACCGGCAGCGTGGCCGGCGCGGCGGCCGTGGCCTCGTCCTGAAGCAGCGTGCCGGCGGGCGCGGCGGACGCGATGGTGGCCGTCCAGGTCAGCACGCGCGTCTCAAAGGGCGCCAGGGTCAGCGGGCCCCAGCTGACCTGCCGCGAGCCGGGAAAGTAGACGCCCGTGGGGCTGGCGGCGAAGTCGAGGCCGACGCCGACGTGGTCGGTGACGACGACGCCGGTGGCGGACTTCGGGCGGGAGTTGCTGACGACGAGGCTGACCTCGACCGTGTCGCCGACGAGGCCGCAGGCCGCGGTCCAGGCCTTGTCCAGGCGCAGGGACGGCTCGCACGAGAGCGCGACCACAGCCACGTTGGAGGGGGTGAGGCCGAAGCTCGAGGAGGCGCTGGCGTCGTTGGTCGCGAAGGGGCCCGCCGCGGCCGCCACGCTGGCGATCCACGACAGGGTCACGCCGCCGCCGGGGGGCAGCGCCGGCAGGGTCCAGCGCAGGGTGGGGGCCGAGACGGCGCTGGCGCCGGGCCCGCTGATGCTGCCGGGGACGTAGGCCATCCCGGCCGGGACGAGGTCGGAGACCACGAGGTTGGTGGCCGCCGTGGCCGCGGTGTTCACGACGGTCAGGGTCCAGGTCACGGTGGCGTTGGCGCCGGGGCAGAGGGTCCCGACCGAGGCGGCCTTGCTGATGTGGACGCCGGGGGCGGTCACGGCGACCGCGGCGCTGGCGTCGGCCGCGGGGCATGCGCTGCCGGCGACCACGCTGGCCTGGGCCGTCAGCGAGGTGCCGACGCCGGCCGTGACGACCGTGCTGAAGACCACCGAGCCGCTGCCGCCCGGCGGGACAAGGCCCAGCGCCCAGTTCAGCGAGCCGTCCAGCGCCTGCGCGACGCCCGGGGTGCCCGAGCCGGCGAGGTAGGTGGCGCCCACGGGCGGCACGACCTTGAGCTGGGCGTCGAACGCGCTGGTGGCGCCCTGGTTGGTGAAGTGCGCCGTCCAGAGGACCTCGTCGCCCGGCTCGGCGGTGGCGCGGCTGGGTTCGATGAGGACGGTCAGCTCGGCGGTCGGCCGCAAGAGCGCCGTGTCCACGGACGCCGCGTTGTCGGCCACGTTGAGCTCGCTCGAGGTCGTGGCGATCTCGACCGCGTTGGTCAAGCCGCTGCCCACCGCGTCGCAGCCTGGGCTTGCGGCGACGACCTTGACGCTGGCGGACGCGCCGGGGGCCAAGGTCCCCACGGTCCAGCCCAGGTTGCCGTCGGTCAGCGTGCCGCCGGCCCCGTCGATTACCGTGACGCCGCCTGGCAAAACGTCGACCAGGCTGACGTTGGCCGCGGCCGCGTTGCCGTCGTTGCCGTAGGTGATGGTCCAGGTCAGCTCGCCACCCGCGTTCGCCGTGGCCGGGCCGGTCTTCTGCACCCAGACGTTGGGCCAGGCGCCCGTGGTCACGCTGCCGACCGCGTTGTCGTTGTCCGGCGCGCAGTCGATGGTCGGGCTCTGCAGCGTGGCCACCACGGCCAGCGCGAGGTTCGGCTCGTCGGTGTCGATCGAGGTGTTCAGCACCTCCGTACCGGTCTCGCCGGGGCCGAGGTCGCCCAGCTCGACCTGATAGTCGCCCGCGTCGTCGAGCTCGTCGGCCACGGTGTAGTTGAGGACCACGTCCCGCGCGACGCCCGGCCCCGCGTTGGTCCAGCTGATCGTGAACGTCACGGGCGCGTTGGGCTGCGCGGCGCTCACGGACGGGACGACGCTGACCCGCAGGTCGGCCGTGTTGACCGCGATCTCCGCCGACGAGGTGTCATCATCGCTCGAGATCTGCGGCGAGATCGTCGAGATGTCGGCGGTGTTGCGGATCGTGGTCTGGCAGACGTCCTTGACCGAGGCCTGGAAGCTCACGAAGGGGCTGCTGTCGGTGCGGTAGAAGACCGACCAGTCCAGCAGCGCCAAGGTGGAGCCGGAGGTGCAGTCGCTCCAGAACATGCCGCCCTCGCCGCCCGATTCGTCGGCGCGGTACCAGTTCAGCGCGACCTGGCCTGCCTCGTTGAGCGAGCGCGCGCCGGCCGCCCAGACGCCGTAGTCAGGGCCCGGCGGGGGGATCTCGGTGAAGCCGACGGCGGCGGTCCAGGTCCAGAGCTGGTCGGGGCCGCCGTTGCCGGAGGTCTCGACGAGGACTACGCCCGCGTCGTTGACCGCCAGCGCGTTGCCCCGCGGCGCACCGGGTGGCTCGAGCAAGACCGGCGTCCCGTCGGGCAGCCAGACGATGGGCCGGAAGAACTCGCCGTAGACGCCGCCGCCGACGGTCAGGCCCGACGAGTTGATGTCGAGCGCCTGGGTCTGGCTCGGGAGGTCCCCGTCGAACAAGGGCGACGCGAGCTCTTCGACGGCGCCACCGGGGATGTAGCGGAAGGCGCGCGGGACGTTGCCGATGGCGTCAGCCACGATGCCGGCCACGCGCCCGCTGGGGCTGAGGGCGCGCACCAGCAGGAAATCCGTGGACGCGGCGGGGATCTCGACGAAGGGGCCCGCGGGCGCCTGCCAGGTGAAGCCGCGCGCCTGCCCGGGGTAGGCCGGCCCGGTGGGGTGACCGTAGGAGCCGGCGACCAGCCCGCCGTCGTTGACGAACAGCGTGCCGCGCAAGGTGTTGACGCTCTGCACGATGTCGATGAAGCCGGTGTCCGCCGTGTAGAAGAACGCGTGCGCCGGGACGCCGCCGCCCTCGGACCACCCGACGATCTGACCGGACTCGTTGACGTCCTCGCCCCAGGACTGGGTGTGGCCTTCGAGCATCGGGCCCGTAAAGACGAGCTGCGTCGTGGCGTCCCAGACCGCGAACTCGACGAGCCCCCCCGCGGTTCGGACGCTGCCGGTGACCACGCCCTGGCCGTTGACCGCGATGACCTGGTTCGAGAAGGAGGTCAGGGTCTCGAGCTCGCGCATGCCGCTGTCGGCGGTCCACAGGAACGGCGACTCGGGGCAGAACGCAGGCGCCGACAGGCCGATGATGGCGCCCGACTCGCTGATGGCGCTGGTGTTGGTGTAGGCGACCGACCCGCCGAGGATGGCGATCTTGGCGAGGCAACTGGACGGGATGTCGATGATGCCGAGGTCTTGGCTGCACGCCGAGGGGTCGGCGCTGAAGTCGGCGCGTAGCTGCAGGCGCGGGTAGGCGGTGGGGTCGAGGTCGCGCAGGTCCACGCTGCCGGTCGCGTCAGGGACGACGCCGGAGTAGCCGGGGATGGGCGCGCCCGTGGCGGCGTCGAGGACCGAGTAGGTGATCCCTCCGTCGGCCACGGCCGTGACGTCGTGGATGACGGCGCGGATCCACTGGATGACGGTCTCAGCCGCGCCGCCTGGCAGGGGCGGCGAGGTGTAGTGGGCCTCGAAGCAGCTCGCGGGGCGCGCGCACGGGACCGGCAGGAGCCACTGGCACAGGGACGTGGCCTGGCCCGGGTCCACAAGGCTTAGAAGTTTCAAGCAGTTGGCGTAGTTGGGCCCCGAGCGATCGGCGGTCGCCTCGCAGTCCTCCAGGTTGGTCTCATCGCACCGGATCTTCGGCGCGCAGGCCCCGCACGCGTCGGCTGAGAGCTCCAGCGACTGCAGCGACTCCACGCTCACGACGTCCACGAGGGACTTCAGCGCGCCGGCCAGCTCGCCGCGGGCGTAGAGGCACTCGGCGTAGACCAGCCAGCCAGCCCCCTGCAGGCGCGGGTCGTCGGCGTCGAAGGCCTCGCAGGCTTGGGCTTGGCAGGCGCCGCACGAGTCGCGGGGCTTCAGCGCGTCGCAGACGGCGACGGCGTTGGGCCCGACCGCGCTCAGGCAGGCCGACCACCGCTTCGTGGCCTCGCCGAAAGCGCTGGTGCACGCCGACAGCCACCCCTCGTGCTCGCAGCTATCGGCGGGCGCGTTCGGGCACTCGGTCGGCCAGCAGAGGTCCCAGACGCGCGTGGGTAGCGCGCAGGCGGCCGGGTCGCCGCCGAGGTCGAGGCACTGGGAGATCGTCGTCCCCGCCTGGGACAGCATGAACGCGCAGTTCTCGACGGCGGCGCCGAAGGGGGCGATGTCGTTGGCGTCCGGCCCGCAGCGGGGGCAGCACTGGCCTACGGGTCGGCAGGTGCCCTGGTCGGGCGACTCGCTGGCGGCTTTGCACTCGAGCGCTGGCGGGCAGATGGCGCCAGGCTCGCAGAACTCCATGGGCTCGATGCAGACCGGGCAGCACTCGCCCTCGGGGACGTAGCTGCCGTTCACGCACTTGATGAGCGCGCAGTTCGCGTCTGAGCAATCGGGGCCCTGGGAGAGGACCACCGCGTCGAGCGCCGCGCTGCCGCGGGTGCCGTGGTAGGTGCCCAGGTCGAACTCGGGCTTCGTGGTCTGCACGTAGACGCTACCTGGAGGGGCGGCGAGGACGTCGCGCCACACGAGGCGGACGTGGGTGACCAGCGGATCGGGCGTCCCGGCGGGTCCGGGCGGCACGTAGCCGAAGCTCAGCCCGCCGTCGGCCGAGTAGTAAACATCGACGGATTCGGGGTCGATGTTCGACAAGCTGCCGGCGATGAAGGTGGTGCCGGGGGGGATCGCGTCTTCGAGGACGACGCCGTCGGCGGGAAAGTCGCCCGTGTTGTCGTAGGCGAGGGTGTAGAGCAGCAGGTCGCCGGCGTCGGCGAGGGCCGCGCCGCCGGTCGCGAGGTTCTGCACCGCCTTGGTGACGGTGGGGTTGCTGCGATAGACCGTGAGCGAGCAGCCGGCCTCGTTGTTGGTCAGCAGCTCCTCCTCGGGGTCGCCGGTCACCCAGTCGCTTCGGTAGTCCGTCGCGACCACGACGCTGTCGTGGAGCACGGTGCCGCTGGTGACTTCGTCGCGGACCCGCGCGGTGACGGTCACGGCGGCCGAGTCGCCGGGGCGCAGCCCGAAGTTCCGGTACCACGCAGGCGCGCTCAGGTCGTCGGAGCCCATCAGCCAGCTGTCGCCGACGCGGGTCCAAGCGAGCGGCAGCGTCGTGGGCTGGCCGGTCAGGCCCACGGGGCTCGACGCGGCGCCGGTCCCGTCGAGGACGACGACCTGGGCGTCGTCGGCCGAGATCTCCTCCAAGCCAAGCGGCAGCAGCGCGCTCAGCACGACGCCGTGAGCGACCACGGTCCCCGAGTTGCGGACCCGCGCGGTGAGCTGAACCAGCGTGCCCGGCTCGACGCCCGGGAAGGCGCCGAAGGGGTCGCAGATGGCGTCGGCGGCGAGGTCGATGCCGGGGACGCGCACCGTGTGGCAGGCGCCGTTGTTGGTCGTGTCGTCGTCCGCGGGTGCGGAGGCTCCCAGCATCGCGATGGAGGCGCAGTTCTCGAAGGCCGCGCCGGGCGTGGCGGGGAGGCCGGCCGGGTCGGTGAGGCGCGCCTGGATGCGCACCTCGCGCGGGCCGACCCACGCGCCGACGGTACCGGGCAAGAACGCGACGTGGGCGGCGGCCGGGGTCAGGGTCTGGGTCCAGCCGGTGGCGGCCGGGTTCGCGGGGTTCAGGGCCGGCGCGGGTCCGCCGGGCTGGCCGGCGTGTAGCCAGACCGCCTCGCCGTGGTCGACGAGCGCGGCGGTCAACGTCATCTCGAGGACGCCGCCGGTCGCCGGCAAGGTGTCGATGATGGCGACCGCGGGCGCGGGCTCGGCCGTGGCGTTTCCGTAGGCGAGGGTCCAGGTCACGACCTCGCCGGGCTTGCGGACCGCCGGCCCCGTCTTCAGCACGTAGGGGTCGGGCAGCGGCGTGGTGACGGGCACCGAGGACTCGTTGGGGAAGGTCGCGTCCTCGCCCGTCGCGGTCTCGCCGGTGACCAGGTTGGTCAGGGTGGTGCCGGGTGCGACCGCGTCGCCCACGCGCGCCTTGTAGATGACCGAGACGAGGCCGGACTGGCCGGGCATCCAGCCGGGGGTCGCGGCGCCGCGGGTCAGGGCGTTGCCGGTGGCCGCGCTCCAGGTCAGCGTGCCGGACGCGAGGGCGGGCTCCTGCGCGGGCGACAGCGACCAGGGCGAGGGGCTGACGACCACGCTGCCCGGGACGTACGAGAGGCCGGCCGGCAAGAGGTCGGAGATGACGACGTCGGCCGCGTCGTGGCGGCCTTCGTTGGAGATGAGCAGGGTGTAGGTGACGACGTCGCCGGCTCGGGGCGCGGCGTTGTCGACGAGCTTTCGCACGAAGATGTCTGCGTTTTCGATGAGGGTGGTGCACTCGTCGAAGACCACGATCGAGTCGCCGGCGACGCCGGACGCGCTGCCCTCGACGCTGTTCTGGACGAAGCCGCCCGACGGCAGGTCGGAGGCGACGGCGACGGTGAGCAGGATGCTGCCGCCCTCGAGCGAGCCCAGGGTTCCGGGAGACCAGGTCAGCTTCTGGCCGCTGACGGCGGGCGCGACCGCCGGGCCGGGACCGTGGGCGTCGAGATAGGCGTCGTTCCACGTGTGAACGGCGCTCACCAGGCTGAGGCCGGCCGGCAGCGTGTCCACGAGGCTCGCGCCGAGGTCCACGTTGGCCGAGTCGTTCTCGTAGGTGATGACGTACGCGAAGGTCTCGCCGGCGCTGACCACCTCGGGGCAGGACTTCGTGATGTGCAGGCCGGGGTTGGGACCGACGGTGAAGCGGGTCTTGTTGCTGATGGACTGGGCCAGCCCGTCGGCGAACACCGCCCCCTGGTTGCTGAGCACGTCGCCTTGCGCCGTCGAGGTCACGCGCGCCTCGAAGGTCAGCGTGCGCGCGACGCCGGTGACGAACTGCGGCGGGGTGAGGCCGGCGTCGTCGATTCGGAAAGCCAGCCACGTGGTCTGCGCGCCAAAGGGCGAGACGACCCAGCCGTCGTTGTCGGTGTCGAAGGCGCGCACGAACTGGGCCTGGACCTGGGCGTCGTCCAGCGGCGCGGTGGGGCTCAGCGCGGCGGGCAGGCCGGCGCCACCGGTCAGGGCCTGCGCGTTGGAGAACCAGACCTCGCCGCCCGCGCCGGGCAGCGCCGCGCGAACGATCTCCGCGCCCGCGGGCAGGCGGTCGACAACCCAGGAGCGGGTCGACGGGGACACGCCGCTGTTGATGACGGCGAGCTCGTACGCGATGACCGTGCCCGTCGGGCCGACCGTCAGATCGTTGGACTTCACGACCTCCAGCGCCGGGGTGCCGGCGATGGCGGTCTTCTCCGAGAGCAGCACCTGGAAGGGGCCGCAGATGTCGTCGGTGCCGGTGATGTTGACGCCCAGGCTCATGGACGCGCCGTCGAGCACGCCGGTGGGCACGCGCAGCTTCAGGGTGACGATGCGCGTCTGGTTCGGCGGCAGCGGCGCGGCGTAGTGGAGGTCCAGCGACGCGGGGAGGCCGTACGTCACCGTGGCGCCGGGGGCTGAGACGCTCTCGAGGGCGGCGTGAACGAGGACGCCGTTGGCCAGCACCTGGGGCAGCGCGATGGCCGCGTGCAGGTCCAGCGCCGTGTCCAGCGGGCCGCCGCCCGGCATCTGGTTTCGCAGGGCGAGGGTGTAGGTCACGGTCTCGCCGGAGACGACGGTGCTGGGCAGGTCGGACGCGGTGCTGAGGCTGAGGTTGGGGGACTCGGAGACGACGTTGACGTGCTCGACGTTGGTGGCAGCCAGGGGACCGCCGGCGATGGCCTCGGGGATGGCGGCGGTGAGCGGCGTGTACCCGAAGACGTAGAGGTGCCCGGTGTTCGCGACGGAGATGGGCGCGGTCGGGCAGGCGTCGATGGGCTCGTCGACGCGCACGAGGATCTCGGCCAGCACCGACGACGGCACCAGGGGATCGGGCAAATACGCTGATGCGAGCTCGGGAATTTGGAAGGCGACCCAGCGCACGGGCGGGCCGGACGCGGGCGGCGTGGGGCTCCAGCCGGCGCCAAGCGCGCCGGTCAGCGGGTCGAACTCGGGCGGTGTGGTGCCGGGCAGCGCCGTGTTGGTGTGATACCAGACGGTCCCCTCGGCGTTGGGCGGCAAGAGCGCTGCCTGAAAGGTCATGCCGTCGGGGACGCGGTCGATCAGGACGATGTCGTTGAGGCGCGAGACGCCGCCGTTGGAGACGCGGAGGGCCCAGGACATCGACTCGCCGAACCCGACGCTGGCGCTGGCGTTGTCCTCGTTGGCGCTGACCTGGAGGCTGCCGCGGATGGAGTCGCCCTTGGCGAAGATGCCGTGCGGGTCGTCGGGGACGCCGACCGTGAAGGGCTTGCAGGCCGTGGCGCTCGCGCCCGATTGGCTGGCGAGCGACGAGACCAGGTGGGCGCAGCCGTCGAAGGTGTCGCCTGCGTTCAGCGGGCCGGCCGGGGCGCCCGCGGCGAGCTGGATTTGGTACGTGCGCGAGAAGGCCGCGCCCACGTTCAGGGTGCCGAGATTCCAGTACACAGACCGCGGCGGCACGACCACACCGCCCGGCAGGGTCACGCCGCTGGCGGTGAAGATGCCCCCGTGGCTGATCGATGTGACTCCGGGCGGGTTCTGTGCGGGCGTGCCGCCGCCAGCCAACGTGTCGAGCAGGCCGCTAAGGTCGTCCCAGACCACCGCGCCGAAGTAGGTCTCGCCGCCCGACGAGGGCACAAACGGCCAGTTCCCGCCGGTGACCGACACGGCGAGCGTGGCGCCCGCGTTGGCGTAAAGCGTCCCGTCGATGAGGAAGGCGCCGCCGATGTCGCGCCGCAGCCACGGGTTGGGCGCGGAGACGACCGTGGTGCTCGCGGGACCTGCGCTCGCGGGCGTCGCGTTCAGCGCGCTGAGGCTGGCGGTGCCGCTGTACTGGGTCCCATGGAGCAACCCCATGCGCGTCCGGACGTTGTAAAGCAGCACGAAGGTCTCGCCGGCCTTCCGCGCGCCCAGATTCCAGACCACCTTGTCGCCGCTCGGCGCCAGCTGCCCGCCCTGGCTCGCCGACACGAAGACCACGCTCTGGTCCTGCCCCTGCGGGTTGGCGGCCGCGGTCGGCAGCGGCGCCTCGACCACAAGCTGCGCCGCGTTGACGAAGGACACGGCCACGTTCAGCCGGTACGCGATGGACTCGCCCGCGGCGACGGTCGGCGGCGCGCTGAGGGCCACGGTCACCACGGAGCGCGGGGTCCACGTCACGCGGAGCCGCTCGAGCGTGGGCGAGAGGGCGCCGCGTTGCAGGCGGACCAGCATCTGCAGGGACTTCACGCTCGCGGGCACCGCCGAGAGGTTCGCCGCGCGGTCGAAGCCGGCAGCCGAGGTGGCCAGCAGCGGCATCGGAGCCGGCAGGGACGCGAGGGTCCCGGTGCCGCCGCCCGCGCCGTAGACGACGCCGGTCGCCGGGTTCAGCGCGTAGACCGACACGCCGGAGCCCGTCGGCGCCTGAAAGCCAAGAAACACCTGCCCCCACGACGAGAAGGAGGCGGGCGTGATGAGGGTGGTCGCGACGCGCCCGTCGTTGACGCCGTCCTGCAAGCGCACGGCCTGCCCGGGCGCGTCGTGGACCACGCCGACGCTGACGCCCCCACTCGTCGCGATGCCGGTCGCGTCGACGTAGGCGTCGATCCATGTGCCCGCGTTGTCATCGGCCGAGGGCGCGCTCCACGCGGGCGCGGCGATGGCCATCAACGCGGAGACGGCGGTGAGGAAGAAGGCGCGCAACAACGGGTGCTTGAACATCACGTGCTCCGGGCAATGCCGAGGCCCGAGGGAGACGACGTGAACCCACGCGCGCGTCGGTGATCCCGACCAGCGTGCCCTCCCGCGTCGTGGCTGCCCCTCGCCCGACACGATCACTCATCCGACGCGGTGCGCGGCGGGTCAAGCGCTACGGCGCCGACCGCCCGATTCGCCCGCTGCTCACTGGCTGTTCAGCGCAGTGGCAAATCGCCCCAGCCGCCCCAGCGCGCCCGAGCACCGATCTGCCGCTCACGCCCGTCAGAACGGATAGCGGGCGCAGAGTGCCGGGGCGCAAGTACCTGAGTCGTAGGGGGACTCGCAGCTCAATCCGCCCTCGCACTCATCGAGGAAGCAGGCGTCGCCCTCGCCGGGCTGGGCGACGCAGCGAAACTTCAGGGTGTCGTCGGGCACGCACGAGCCGGCCGGGCCGCACTCGTTGCCGTTCGCGCAGGGGGCCCCAGGGCTGTAGAACGCGCGGCACTTGTTCGTGTTGAAGTCGCAGAAGAGCCCGTCTTCGCAGGTGTCGTCGAGCTGGCAGGGCTGGCCCGCGCCGACCCGCGGGGCGCAGATGGCCTCGGGGCTGGCGACCTTGCAGCCGAGGCCGTCCGCGCAGCGAATCACGCCGACCGCGCAGCCCTGACCGTCGGTCGGCGGCGGGCCGCAGGTCCCTCCGACGCAGGCGAGGCCGGTGTCGCAGACGAAGGGCCCGCCCTCGGCCAGCGCGCAGCCCTCGCCCGACTTGGGGATCGGTCGGCACAGCCCCTCGAAGGGGTTCGGGCCGGGGCCGCCCTTGCCTGAGAACGCGCAGGCCAGCCCGACCGCGCAGGCCACGCCGTTGCCGCACGTCTCGTCGAGGCCGGGGGCTGGCTTACAAGCGTTCGCCTCGCAGAAGTTCCCCGCACCACACTCCGCGTCGCCGTTGCAGCCGGCCCCAGCCTTGGGCGCCCGACACACGCGGCGCGACGACGCCAGACACTGCACCTCCCCGCCGCAGCCGGCCGGATTCGCGCAGGTTTTTCCTCGGTCGGCGAGGTCCGGCGCCGCGCACTTCCCCTCAGCGCACACCAGGATGGACGCGCAGTCGCCAGGGACCTCGCAGGCGGCCCCGACGTCGCCGGGCACCATGCACAGGCCGTCGCGCGAGCAGCGCAGACCGGCCGCGCAGAGCTCGTCGGCGCACGCTCTCCCCTCGCCCGGAAAGCCCGAGACGCCAGCCGGAACCACCAGCGGGCAGCGCACGAAGAAGGTCTCGTCAGGCGAAACACAAGCCGCGAGCGCCTCATCCAACGCGGTCGCGCAGCCGCCGGGCAACTCGCCCGCCACCGCCAACACGCCGGCCTCCACGCCCGGCCCGAATCGCAGCAGCTCGGCCCGGCAGCCCGCCAGCACGCGAGTCTCACAATCCCGAGGCGCCGCCTCGTCAAATCCCGGGACGTCGGAGCAGCCGCAGGCGGCGGCCGCAGCACAGGTGCGGGCGGTCAAGACCGGGCACCAGCTATCGGCCAAGCGCACCAAGGCCTCGGGCGCCTCCGTGACCTCGCCGACGGCATCGCCGGCCACATCGCCCGCGGCGTCAGCGCCGGAGTCCGCGGCCGTGTCCGCGCCACCTCCGGACCCGCCCCCACCACAGGCCGCGCCAACCCCAACAGCCATCAGCGCGACCGCACCAACCGCCAAGCTCAAGCGAGACAAGGTTCACCCCCAGCACACAGCCCGAAACACGTTGAAATCCGCGGGGTCAGGCGCGACCGCGGCCGAGTCCCGCCCTGCCCGACTCGGTGGCGACCGCCCGCTCAGCGCCCTCGATAGCCCGCGTAAAGCTCGCGCGGCCAGTAGCGCACCGGCTCGACGTCGTCGGCCTCGATAAGCTCGCTCTTGATGCGCGCGTAGTCATAGCAGTTGAGCTCGTACTGGTTCCCCCACGGGTCGGCCAGGTTGTAGGCCCAGCACATGTCGAAGTCGACGATGTCGTCGATCTCGAGCGGGGTGCCCGACGGCCCGGCAATCGCACCGGGCAGCGAGCGAGCAAACGCCATGAACTCCTCGGCGTCCAGGCTAAAGGCGACCCCGGTCTGCTGCGGGATCATCGGATGCCCCTCGGTCGCCTCAAAGAGCGCGAGCATCGTCCGCCCACCATCGGCCGAGATCTGCAGCGGCCCGCCCTCGAAGCCCTTCGCCCAAAAGTCGAACCGCTCGACCGCCTCGAACCCCAGGTGCTCGGCGTACCAACGAGCCGCCGCCTCCCGGTTCGGCACCCGGATGTGAACGTGGTCCAGCCGACCCATCCGGAATTTCGCTCCGCTCATCGCGCCACGCCTCGCTTTCGTAGACAGGCCCTCATCCTACGCAGGCGCCGCAGACGCGTCGAGGCGCCGGACCGGCCCTACCGCAGCCGCGAATCGAACGAGAGCGGCTGCGGCACGCCCACACGCACCGACGCGAACTCCGGGTGCTGGGGATTGAGCAGCACGATGCGCTCAGCCGGCACGATGATGGACGGCAAGCCCAGCGCCAGCGAACGCCGCGAGTCGAACCACTGCCGCCCCATCGCCTGACTCTCCGGCCCGGGCGGGCGCCGCTCCCAACCCGCCGGCAGCGCGCCCATCGCCAGTTCCTCCACCAGCGCATCGTCGAACGCGACCGCGACCGCGACCAACGCAGGCACAGCGCGCGGGTCCTGCACGCGCACCGCAAAGATAACGGCGCGACCCCATTCGCCCTGCCGCCATCCGCCCGGACCCGCGCGCCACCCGGGCCGCCGCGGCGCAAATCCTGAGTCCTGCCGGGCCTCCCGGCGCGCCGCTCTGGCACCAAGAACGTGTAATCTGGGCGTCGGACGCCCAGGTCCGCCCGGGTCACTCGGCCGGCGCCCGGTCGCTGGCTGAGGCAGCGATGAGCGCCAGGTGGCCTGCTCGCATCGTCGCGTGGTGGTGCTTCTTCCAGACAAGTGCTGCGGCGCCGATGTGTGCGACGGACTTGTGCCCCCCAACCTCCTGCTCGAGGCGCTGCAGGTGCCGGCGGGCGCCGCGCAGCAGTTGGTCCGCCCGGGCGACGAAGGCCGCTGGTTTGTCGACCCGCTGACCGTCTCGGACGTAGCGCGGCTCGAAGTACAATCGCCCCTGGACGATGCGGTCGTCTCGCAGCACGGAGCGGTCGAAGTGCACCGCGGACAGGGGCGCTAGGTCGACCAGCCAGTGGTCGCCGCTGGGGACGAGGCGCAGGCTATTCACGTCGTCAGGGTGCAGCAGCAACAGACGGCTACCTTCGACATCCACCCGCGCCGCGGGCGCGAGGGAATCCGGCACGGTCGCCACCTGCGCGCTGCGCTGGAACTCGGGCACAAACCCCACATCGCCGAAGGACCGCAGGAGCCGGTCGAACTCGGCTTGGTCGTCGGGGTGCAGGAAGAGGTTGACCTGTTTCGCCACAACGTCTCCTCGGCAGCGGGAAGGCAGACCCGACCCGGGGCCTCGCCCTGCATCTGGCCTCTGCCCCGGATCTCTTGCCCCTCAATCGGAGTCTGGGGCCTCGGCCGCGGGGAGCCGGCCCCAGAGCCAGGCCAGCGAGAGCGGGACCGCGTCGAAAGGCGCCGCGCACACGCTGTCGTCGCCGCCGTGGCTCCCGGCGAGCCTCCAACCCTCGCCGTCCAGCGCGTAGACTTCCAGCGTCTCCGCAAGCGGGTCGAGCAGCCAGACGTGGCTGACACGGGCGCGAGCGTAGAACGGCAGCTTCAACACGCGGTCGCGCCGCTGGGTCGCTGGCGACGGCACCTCGCAGATCCAGTCGGGCGCGGTGTGGTACTGGGCGGTCTCGACACGGCCTGCCATCCGCTCGATGCGCCAGCCGGCCAAGTCAGGGACCACGGGGTTGAACAGAGGGTCGACGCCCAGATTCAGCTCGGGCTCGAAGAGGATGCGCCAGCCGCCAGGACCGCCAAGTCCGCGTTCGAACGGGCCTCCCAACGAGATGCCGAGACTGGATGCTGCCTGCGTGTGAGGCCCCGCTGGCCGCGGGCTGACGACCAGCTCACCGGCCAGAATCTCGCCGACGAGGTTCGGGGCCAACGCCTCGATGTCGGCGTAGGTAGGCGGGCGGCTCGGCTCGGTAGCGCGACTCATGGCCGCACTCTAGCGATCCGGCGGCGAGCGGTCCACGACGGTGCGACGGGGCGCCCGCTTGTTCAGGCCACGGCCCAGGCCCGCCACCGCCCGAACGCGGGAGTGCCTGCGCCGATGCTGCCGGGGTCGCCGACGTCCAGAATAGCGGGGCGGCTGAGAGGCGGCTACTCCGCGCTGGGCAGCGTCTCGACGCGGGTACGCATCGTGTCGACTCGGGTGGTGACCGCTGTTTTCAGGCGGGCTAGTTCGGTCTTGAAGCTCAGGGTGGGCTGCCAGAGATCGAGGTCCCACTGCGCGGCTTCGGCGATTTGCGGCGTCCAGTCGTCAAGCCAGGCGGCCAAGGCCTTGGCGCTGAGGGGGTGCTCGAGGGCTTCTTCGTAGTCTTCGACGTACTGCTCGCGGTAGCGCTCGATGCTGAAGAGCCTTGGGGAGAAGGCGTCGCTGCCGTGCCACGACTGACTGGTCGGCGCTAAGGGTTTGCCGTCCCAGTTCTGGCCCCAGGTGGCGTCGGCGTCCCAGCTGATGACTTGGAAGCGGGCGTCTTTGCTGCCGGGGGCGGCCTCGATGTCGTGGTAGAGGTAGTAGTTCTTGGTGTAGGTGTCGGCGTTCATCGCCAGAGTGTGGACGCGCTGCCACACCATGAAGTCGGCCAGGTCCAAGACCGGGGCGATCTTGGCCTCAAAATCCTTGGCGGTGGCTGGGGTTTTCGAGAGGCGCTGCCGCAGGTCGGCGAGGTCGCTGGGGTCGTCGCCCTGCCCTTCCTTCCACTCGAAGCCCGCCATGGGGTCGGCGTTGGCGCCCCAGTTTGCCGCGTGGGACGACGCCTTGTAGAGATTGCCGTCCTCGTCCAGGTCCTGGCGCTCCAGCCAGACCCGATCGATTCGCTCGATGGCCGTGAACAGCCCGTATGGCACTCCGTTGAATGACACTGTGGCAAATGCCACTCTCGGCGCCAGACCGCCGGACGCCCGCGCGGCCTGCATCGTCAGCGCGTTTCGCATGAAGGTCGGGTCGATCCAGCTCGCCTGGAGCACCACCCGCCGATGCTCCTCGGGCAGCGGCGCGAACAGGTCAGTCCGCAGCGGGTCGTCCTCGGGGAAAGTCAGGCGGTAGGACTTCTTCGGGAAGGTGCGCGAAGTGCCGCCGTGCAGCTCCAATGTGACGTCGCGGTAGCAGCGCCCCTGGGCCACCACCGCCACGGAGAGCTCGACCGCGTCGGTCTCCTTGGTGTGCGTGTTGAGCCGCTCAAGCTCGCTCGAGTCCACCCGAATCCCAAAGTGCGGCAGCGCGAAAGGAGGCACCGGGGGCACCGTGGCGCAGGGATCAGGCGGCGGCGAGACGTCCTCGCCATCGGGCGCGCCGACGGTGCCATCCTTGCCCGTCGAATCGCCTACCAGCGTCGCGTCTCGGCCTGCGTCGGCCTCGCCACCACGCGGCCCGTCGCAGCCCAGCGCCACCCACAGCGCCGCCACCACCAGCCAGCGCGCCCTCACCGGCACACCGCCGGCCCGAGGCCCGCTCCGCACTGCGCCGAAAACGCCGCCGGCACCTCGACACACCCTGCGGCGTCCCAGCTCGGCACACCCGCCAGGTTGCCGTCCTCCCCGTCGAACTCCGCGCTGTCCACCATCGAACAGCTCACCACGATCGCGCCCGGCTTCGGCTTCATCGTCGCCAACGGCAGATTCAGCACGTTCGCGCCTGTGTTCCCGACCGCGACCGTGGCCTCCACGATCATCTGCCCGTCGTCAGCCCAGTCGTACGAGTCGCCGAAGCGCAGGCCCGTCCCGTTGCCGGTGACCAGGCAGCGCTCGACCCGCACCTCCGGCGAGCCATAGCCCGCCTCGATCCCCTGGTCGCAGCCCCTCACGACGCTGTCCCGCACGGTCACCACGCCCCCGCTCGACGCGGCCACGCCCTCATGGGCGAACCCGTCGATGCGCACCCGCTCGATGAGCACGCTGGCGCCGTTATGATCGATGGCGTCGTCCTCGCCGGCCGCGAACACCGAGTCGCGGATCACCGAGACCACCGGCGCCCCGCCGTCCTCCGCCGCGTTCAGCAGGTAGATCCCGTCGTTGTCGTCATCGTCGACTTCCCCGTCGCCATCAGGGATCTCGACGACGTGGCAGCGCTCCATCGAGAGCCGCGCGCGCTCGTGCTCGCCGCCGGTGTCCACCCGCGAGATCAACACACCCGTGAGCGTCAGCAGCGCGTCATTGGTCCCGAAGGCCTTGCCCGGGCAGTCGACGATGCCGCCGCCGGACATCTCGAGTTCGGCCGCCCGCACCCGCACCACCGGCTGCGAGCCCGAGTGCCCGAACGCCTTGCTGGCCACGCCGCCGCCACCGGTCAGCCAGGTCTCGCTCAAGGTCGCCGAGGCCCCGTCCAGCACCCGCAGGCTGCCCCACGCCGCCGCCGCCGGCGCGAAAAGCACAGGTTCCGCCTGACTCCCCGAGACCTCCAGCCGCCCCAGCACCTCCAGGTCCGCGCCGTCCGCCAGCAGCACCCGCGTCCCCGCGCCAATACGCAGCGTGCTGCCCACCGGCACCGTCGCCGTCGCCGCGATGAGCACGTCGGCGTCGCGGCTCCACGCCAGGTCGCTCGAGGAGAGCTCGCCCGAGATCTGCCGCGCTCCCCGAGCCGTGGCACC
The DNA here is from genome assembly GCA_041389525.1 of Myxococcota bacterium. Classification (GTDB taxonomy): domain Bacteria; phylum Myxococcota_A; class UBA9042; order PHBI01; family JACKFB01; genus JACKFB01. The sequence goes on from JAWKRR010000011.1 coordinate 42,747, forward strand.
CACCGCCCGCTCGCCCGCGTGGCCGACCGCCGCCGCCCGCAGGGTCGCCGGCGCCGTCAGACCGAGCGAGACGCTGCCCCGGCCGTGGTACAGCCGCACGCTGTGGGTCTTGCCGCCGGCCGTCAGCGTGACGACGCCGTCCAATGGCGGGCTGGCCTCGCTGACGATGCCCACGGGGACGGGCACGCCGGGCGGGAAGTCCTTTGGCGACTCGATGCGCAGCACGCTGGGCGTCGGGGGCAGCCCGTCGGTCTCGGCGTCGGGGCCGTCACCCGGATCCCCGTTGGCATCGGGCGCCGCGTCCAGGTCGGAGCCGCCATCGCGGCCCAGATCGCCGCCGACGTCCGCCGCCGTATCTATTATATCGGGCGCGTCGCGCAGATCGCCCGCGTCGCCGTCGCCGCTACACGCCAGCAGCGCCAAGCCACACACCATCGCGAGCGCCCTCACGGTGACCCCGCCCGCCACGCAGAGATCGCCGCGCGCAAGCTGGTCCGCCGCGCCGCCGCCTCCGCCGAGAACGCGTCGATGCGCTGGTCGATGGCCGCCCGCACCGCCTCGCACGGCGCGCTCCCGCCCGCAGCCGCGCCCAGCTCGGTCATCGCGCGGCACGTCGACTCGCGCTCGAGCAACGCCATCAGCTCGCCCCGCACCGCGGCAAGCTCGCCCTCGACCCGCGCGACCGGCAGCTCGACGTCCATCAAGCGCTCCAGCCGCTCCACGTAGCGCGCGTACAGCCCCGGGACCGTCCACATCGCCAGGTCCAGGTCGCCCTCGGCGCAGTAAATCAGGCCCGCCGGGTCGTCGAACGCGAACTTGCCGCCGTGGTGGCAGTCGCTGAAGAGGTCGTCGGTGTCCCAGCCGTGGACGCGCCAGTACCAGCCGCCGCCCGCGGGCTCGTCGCTGGCGTAGAAGTAGACCTCGTCGACGAAATCGCCGTTTCGGAACAGCGTCTGGAAGGCCAGCCAGCCCAGGTAGCCATCGAAGTCCATGGTGGCGTCGAGGGTGGAGCCCAGGATCTCGGGCTGGCTCTTGTCGATGAGCCCGGCGATGTCTCGGTACTTGGCGAGCGCGGCGGTGGCGGCGGCGGCGTCTTTGGGCAGCTTGACGTCCTCGGGCTTGTCCTCGGGGTCGAAGCGGCGGCGGACCAGGGCGCGGAGGCCCGCGGCTTGGCGGGGCAAGGTCTCGTCGGGTTGGGACAGCGCCATGTAGACGCCTTGGTCGGCGCCGTCGACCAGGACGCGCACGTAGCGGAAGGCCAGCGGGAAGAGGCCGAGGGGGCCGTAGAGGCGGTTGGCGAGGACCTGGCGGAAGTAGCCGTCGTCGAGGCAGAGGGAGACGAGGTAGAGCTCGTCGTCGGCGAGGCCGGGGCCGAAGGGGCGGGGGTCGCCGCCGTCGAGGTTGACGCTGAAGGACTTGCGGGCGCAGCCGAGAGACGACTGGCCGCGGAAGTGGGCGGTGCCGGGCTCAGGCGCGGCGTCGCCGATGGCGAGGTCGATGGCGAAGGGGTCCTCGAGGCCTTTGGCGGAGGCTTCGTCGTAGAGGGGGCGGTCGGCGGGGGCGATGCGGATGGCGATGGTGTCGCCGTAGGGGAAGTCGGCCCGGGCGGCGGCGGCGGGGTCGCAGGGGACGGCCGCCAGGGCAGCGACGGGGTCGGGGAGCGCGAGGGTGCAGGTGGTGGCGCCGGCGGTGACGGTGACCTCGGTGGGGGCCGGAGCGGGGCGTGCGGGGCAGAGGCCGACGCGGGTCAGGGCGGCGCGGGCGGCGGCGAGGGTCTGGGCGAGGGCGGCGGGGTCGCCTGGGGCGAGGGAGTGGGCGGAGACGCCGTGGAGGGCGCGGGGGGCTGGCGCGTCGGCGGCGATGACCAGGCGGCGGTCGGCCGGGTCGGCGCTGGGAAGCTCGAGGGTGGCGAGGATGGCTTGGAGGCGGGCGACGTCGGCGGGGTTGATGGTCGAGGGGGCGCCGGGGGCGGCCACGGGGACGGCGGCGAGGCGGTCGATGACGTGAGCGCGGCTGGAGAGCGCGTCGGCGAGCAGGGGCGCGCCGGGGCTGGCGAGCCAGACGGGGGTGCGCTCGGCGGCTGGGAGGGCCTCGATGAGCGCGATGGCCGCGGCGATTCGTGAGGCGTGGACTGACGGATCGGAGGATGGGGCGAAGAGGACGCCCGTGAGGCCGGGGCCTGCGGGGGCGGAGCCGACGGCGACTTCGAACGCGCCGGGGGGCTGCGACTCCACGCTGAGCGCGGCGGCGGGCTCGCCGTCGATGACGAGCTGGAAGCCGCCGCCGGGCCACGGGGTGACGGAGACGACGCGGAGGCTGCCGCCGGCGCAGGCGAGCACGGGGTCGGGCACGTCGGGGGCGAGCGTGGTGTCGGGGATGGGCGCCGTGTCCGCGGGCGCGTCGGCGTCGGCGTCGGCTGCGCTTGGGGTGGACGCACAGGCGCAGGCGAGCGCGCAGAGGCTGGCGAGGGCGAGTCCGAGCGCGGGGACGGCGCGGCGTGTGGGTCCGGGTCGCATGACGGCGCAGGTTCCTCGGCGGGCTGGGTGGAGTCAACCCTTTGCGGGCGGGCCGGGGGCCGGGGGCGCGGTCCTCAGGCCGGGCGGTCCGCGCGCAGGCCGTCGAGGACCAGGCTGGCGAGGGCCGTCGGCAGGCGCAGGGGGTCGCCGACGTCTTCGCCGCGTAGGACCGCCAGCAGCAGGCGCTCGGCGGCGCCGATGACCGCCAGGGAGCTGATCGGCGCGTCGAAGGGGCGCAGCAGGCCGTGGACGCGGGCGGCGTCGGTGAGCTCGAGGGCGTGGCTGCTGATGTCCGCGGCCAGCGCGCTGACCGGGCGCCTGGCGCCGACCGCGGGCGCGCGGGCCTCTTGGAGGTAGAGCAGCACGACGTCGCGGTGGGCGAAGATGACCTGGGCGAGCGCTGCGCCGAGGCGCTGGTAGGCGGGCAAGAGCTCGCTCGCCTCGCGGGCCTGGGCCAGGGACGCCGCGCAGGTGCTCAGCGCGTCGAGGGTCACGCCGCGCACCGGCTCAAAGAGCGTGTCGACCAGCTCTTCCTTGTCTTTGAAGTAGCGGTAGAAGCTGGCTTTGGCGACGCCGGCGCGGCTGGTGATCGCCTCGATGGCCACGGGGTTGATCCCCTGCTCGAGGAATAGCGCCAAGGCCGCGGCGCAGAGATCGCGGGTGCGCTGCCGTCGGTTGGCGTCGCGGACGCCGCCGAGCGGGCCGGGGCGGGACTCGGGGACGCGGGGAGGCTCGATGCCGCGTTTCGGCTCTGGGCGTGGTTTGTCGGTGCTTCGGGTCATGGTGGCGCTACAGTGATTGGAACCGGGGCCGACGTCCACCTTCTGTTCTCGATGGGTCGTCGCGGGGGGGCTCCGTCAAAAAACGCTGAAGGGCGCGGGCGAATCGGACGATGAGTACTCCACTGGGGGGAGATGTCGCGATGAATGCCTCAATCCAAAACCGACTCCGCGCGTTCGTTCTGACGCCCACCGCCGAGATCCCGGCGGAGCTGCTGGACACGCATCCGGGGGGCCTGACGGTCCGGGTCCAAGCCTCCGAGAGCCTCGGGCCGGATGTGCGCCTCGGGTTTGTGGTGGACGGCGATCAACCCGGACGGCTGCAGCTGCTCGCGTCGCTCATCGAGGTGCGCCTCGAGATGGACGCGGTGAGGCTGAGCCTCGAAGGGAAGTCGCTACACACCACCGACGGCCGCGGCTGCTTGGATGAGTTCCTGCAGAACGTGATGCACCGCTCTGGAGGCGCCGGTCGCGTGCGCGGTTCCGACGACAGCGGCTGGTTCTTCGACTTCGCGGGCGCCGCGTCCCTGGGGCCGGTCTACCGAACGCGCGACGCCGCGTCCGACCGCAAGCAGGCGCCGGTGCTGTCGGAGGCCGAGATCGCCGACGCCAACCGCTGCGCCAGCCGGATGCTGCGGCGCCTGGGAGCGCCGGCGACTGTGGGAGCGCGCACACGCGGGCGCAACAGCAACGCGATTCGAGTGCAGCTCCCGGCCGCCTTGCACATGGGCGGTGAGAACCGGCCTGGCGAGATCTACCGCATGAGCATGGACGCGCGGGAGCTGGAGCTGCGCGCGGTGTGCGCGCCGCCGGCCCAGTTCGAGTCGGTGGCCTTCGTGACCTCGGTGCGCCTGCGCGCCAAGGCCTACCGCGTCTTCGCGACGGGTACGGTGAGCTGGGTGCTCAACGAGACGTCGCGCGCGGGCGAGATCGCGTTCGGCATGCGGCTGAGCGGCACCGTGGCGCCAGACATGCTCGACACCCTGCGAGAGTATGTCGCCATCGAGAGCGGCCTCGACCTGGACGTCACCCTGCGCACCGGCACGGACACGTAGCCGCCGCGGCGAAACGCCGAGGAGAAGAAGGCCCCGCCACTACTCGAAAACGAGTAGGGCGGGCCGGGCGCGTCGTGATGGTAGCCCCGTGACCGCATCCCACGTCCACCACGCCGCGCCCGGCCACGACCTTTCTCGGGCAGAAGAGAAAGCAAGAGCCGGGCCAACTCCGGTGGACTGCCGACTTCGCCCGTGATTTCCGGCGTCTTCGGCGCCTGGCATCGGGCCCCTGCCCTCGCGGCGGTGTTCGCAACGCCCCGGATGTCGCATTTCGGGACACCGCCATCCCGAAACCGTTCATAAACGGAACAAGGCGCTTTTTGCTGGCTCCTCGGCCGCCAAGCGGGTGATACTGCGACCGATCGGTCACACTATGATCCGACCGGCCCGGAGCCAGCGATGATTGGGATCCCCATCGGCCTCCTCTACGCCAACGCATCGGAGTGGTTCATCCACAAGCACGTGCTGCACGGACAGGGCCGAAACCGTAAGAGTTTCTGGTCCTTTCACTGGCACGAGCACCACCGCCAGGTGCGCCGCAACGGCCACCGCGACCCCGACTATGAGCGCTCGCTGTGGGGCTGGCACGCGCAGAGCAAGGAAGCCCTGACCCTGTCGCTGGCGGTGGTCGCGCACCTGCCGCTGATGCCGGTCGCGCCGTTCTTCACCACCACGGTGGCGCTGTCGGCGCTCAACTATTACCGCGTACACAAGCGCTCGCACCTCGACCCGGACTGGGCGCGCGAGCACCTCGCGTGGCACTACGATCACCACATGGGGCCCGACCAGAACGCCAACTGGTGCGTGTCCTGGCCGCTCTTCGACCACATCATGGGGACGCGGAAGCCCTACGTCGGCACGGAGCGCGAGCAGCGGGATCGCACGAAGCGGGCGACCCGCGACGAGGTGACGGCCGTGGCGGCGTGACCGCGGGGCGGCGCTGTGACTATGCTCCGCGGTGACGGAGGTGGTCGATGCGGGCGCGACGGTGGGTGTGTATTGCGGCGGCGGTGGCGCTTCTAGCGGGCTGCGGCGGCGAAGACGGTGACGCGAACGGAGACGTGGGCCCGGACGCGGTGGCCGAGGTGGACGCGATCCCGACCCTCGACGCCTCGCCGGACTCCGCGCCCGACGGCGGGCCCGATGCGGCGTCCGAGGTCGCGGACACGCCGGATCTCATCGGCGACGCGGCCCCCGAGGTGGACACCGCGATCTCGGGCGACAGCGACGCCACAGCCGACGGCGACGCCCCGACGGACGCCGAGATCGCCGCCGAGACACAGCCCGAGATCGACTCCGGCCCCGACGCCAGCTTCTGTACCAAGGGCGAGGTCGCCTGTGTCGACGGGGCGCTGACCGAGTGTGTCGATGAGGGACAGCCGCCGCTGCTGCTGACGACCTGCCCGCTCGGCTGCGACCCGGTGCTGCCCGCCTGTAGCAAAGCCTGCGCTCCCGGCGAGGTGCTGCCCTGCGCCCTCGGCGTGACGCGGCGCTGCGCCGACTCGGGTCAGGGGGCCGTGGCGGTCGCGCGGTGCCTTGGCGACTGCGCGGCCGACGGCGTGAGCTGCCAGCCCCTCGGTGAGACCGACCTCACGCTGCCCACCGGCGAGGGCGACATCGACGAGGTGGCGCGATTCGCGGCCGACGGGGCGGGCGACCACTTCGGCGTCGTCTGGTCGCGCGTGCTGGCGCCGTCGCTGCATCTGCTGGTGACCGACCACGACGGCAACGCGCTGCACGGGCCGATCGAGCTGCCGAGCTCGCAGGGTATGGAGCCGACGCAGATTCAGGTGGTCGGGCGGCCCGGCGGCGGGTTCGGCGTGATGGCGCTCGAGTCGGACGTCGCCGCGGGCATGGCGAAGTTCACGCTGTGGCGGGTCGACGCGGCGGCGCTGACCTCGCCGGTGCTGGTCATCGCGGACGCGCACCGCAGCCTGCCGTCGCTGGTGGCGCTGGGCGATGAGCTGGCGGTCTACTCGGTCGGGAGCAGCGCGGGCGGGGATATCTTGGAGCGCCAACGCTTCGGACCCGACGGCAGCGCCAGCGTGATGGAGAGCGTCGACTCGGCCGGCGCCGAACGCTACGACGTGGCGGCCGCGCGGACCGGCACCGACTCAGCGCACGTCTACGCGGCGATCTCGAGCGGCGTTCGCCTCAGCACCTCGACGCTGGCGGTGGCCTCGGGCAGCTCGAAGTCCATCGGCGTCGACGACCTGCTCATCGCGAACGCGGCGGGCGCGCCGGGGCTCTCGGCGGTGCTCGCCCTTCGATTTCCCGAGGTGGGACCTGAGGAATTCGTGTACCGCGTCGAGGGGCCGGTCGGGGCGAGCTGGGTCAAGGTGGGCTCGGCGGACCTGGTGGACTGGGCCTTCGTGGCCGTCGAGGCTGGCGGCGTGCGCGTCGTGACCCAGGACCCCGCGGGCGCGCTGTGGGCGGCCACGGGCAACGCGACCGCGCTGGGGAGCGCCAAGCCGCTGTGGTCGCCGAAGGACGGCTCGACGCGGACCGACTTCCGGCTGGTTCGCAGCGAGAGCCTGGACGAGCCGCGGCTGATGGCGCTGGGGAAGAAGAACCCGGAGGCGCCGGCGGCGGTCACCATTCGCAGGCTGGTCGCGCCCTGAGGTCGCGAGAATCGTATTTGCGCGTTCAGGCGTTCAGCGCCCGCCCGGCCAACGTAGAGGAGATGCCAGATGAGGGGATTCAAGACCGCACACACGCTGGTGGCGGCTCTCGGCGCGGTGCTGGCCGCGGTCGCCTTGGCGCCGGACGCGGCCGGGGCGAAGGCCGACGCGCCGATGCGGGTGGCCGTGCTGGACTTCACAAACGGCTCCGGTGACGAGTACGCCGCGCTGGGCAAGGGCCTGCAGGCCATGCTCACGACCGATCTCGCGGCCGTCGAGGCCTTCGAGTTGGTCGAGCGCGCCCGCCTCAACGACATCCGGGGCGAGCTGAAGCTCAGCGGCTCCGGGATGGTGGACCCGAAGACCGCCGTGCGCATCGGGAAGCTCGCTGGCGCGTCCCACCTGGTGACCGGCGCGTACACGGTGGTCGGCGACACCATGCGCCTGGACGGTCGGCTGGTCGCGATGGCCAGCGGGAAGGTGCTGCTGGCCGCGGACGTCGCGGGCTCCAAGGACACCTTCTTCGAGCTTGAAAAAGAGCTTGTGAAGAAGCTCATCGCGGCCACCGGCGTGACGATGGCGCCCAAGGAGCGCGCGGCGGTCGGCAAGGTGCACACGGCGGATTTCACCGCGTTTCGCAAGTTCAGCGAGGGCATCGACCTCTTCGACCACGCCCGCTACGAGGAGGCGCGGAGAGCGCTGCGCGAGGCCAGCGGCATCGACGAGGGCTTCGACTTGGCCCGGCTGACCCTGGACCAGTACGAGGCGCTGGTCACGAAGGCGCGGGCGCGGGCGGACGCGGCGCACGTGGCGCAGGAAGAGCGCGCGCGGATGGCGGAGGACGCGGATTCGCAGCGGGAATCGGCCGTGGTGGCGCGTCTCTTTCAGATCGCCGGCGGTGAGACGCGGGCGAGCGCTGTGGACCGGCAGGTGGCGCTGGGCGTGCTGGTGCAGATCTACACGCAGAACTTCCACGGCTGGGGCTTTCTCGCGCGGCTCGAGGCCACCGGCGACGCGTTCGCGCTGGAGCGGCGCGCGGAGAGCCTGATTCGCAGCTACTGGGCGGCCGCGGAGGGGCTGCTGGGGAAGGTCTCGCCCGTCAGCGTGTACGTCGGCGCGCCGCCGCCGAGCGTCGACAAGGTGGACGCCTTCCTGGTGGAGGCGAAGGAGCGCATGACGAAGTCGCCGAACGGCTTCCTCAGCACGGGGCTCGAGGGCACGGTCCACTCGCTGGCGCGCAAGCTGCAGCTCGACAAGCACGAGGAGCTGGCGCTCTTTGAGCGGCTGGTCGAGTACGGCCTGAAGCGACCGGAGGGCAAATCCAACGGTACGCGCTGGATGAAAGAGCTGGCCGAGGGTTTTCAGGGCATCGGCGAGCTCGAGCGCAGCACCCGCTGGCTGACGAAGCTGTCGGCGAGCACCGAGGACCCGAAGCTGCTGGACGAAGTGGCGGAGCTGCTGGCCTACAACCGCGACCTCGCCGCGCTGACCGCGAAGGGCCCGATGCAGCAAATCGCCAGGGAATACCTGCGAAATGCGATCTCGCGGCCGATGCGCTGGCCCATCAAGGAGGCGCGCGAGCACTTCGCGGGTGAGGCGCTGACCCACAAGGGCGCGCGGGAGTTCTTGCGTCACCGGAGCTGGCCGAACTACGCGACGGAGTACGTCATCGTCGGCAGCGAGCCGGTGTGGGTGCTGAGCGGGGACAACCGTGTGTCCACCAGCGTGCGCTTGGACCGCTACCGCACCGAGGGGATGGATTGGTACCAGGAGCCGCGGGAGGGTCGGGTGGAGCAGCCGCTGCTGGCCGTCATCGGGAGCAGCACGCGCAAGGCCTTTGAGGCGAGCTTTCAGCTGGGCTTCGAGATGGCGCCCGAGGTGGCGCTGGCGATGTCCGACTACGAGAAGAAGCGCTTTGGCGAGCTGGGCGACCAGCGGCCGACGGTGAGCTTCTTCTTCGGGCTGACGGACATCCTGACGCCGACGGTGCGCGACGCCGAGAAGCGTGAGGACACGACGCCGCGGCCGATGCACGGCTACGGCGTGGTCCTCGCGGGAGGCGAGGCGAAGCTGGTGGGCGTCCGTGAGACCGGGCGAGGTGCGGGGCGACCCCAAGGGAAAGAGCTGGCGTTCGAGGAGCTCTCGTCGTGGAAGATCCGCCTGGACGAGAAAAAGACGCCGGTGACCGTGAAGGTCAGCGGGCGCAACGCTGAGATCACCATCGGCGGAAAGCGGCACCAGGCGCAGCTTCCCGCCGAGCCCGACGGCTTTCTGGGTTTGGGTATTGATGGCGCGGGTGTCACAACCCTCCGGTCTCTTGCCGTGCGCGCGCCTTGAGTTACATTCGCGGGTAACCGTACAGCATGAAGGGAACGCGGCCCGCAGGTCATAGGGCGTGCCGATGTACCCTGGCTGACAGCACCGCCCGCGTGACGTGGCCACCTTGCGATAGCGTCGCGACCCGCCTTCGATTCTAGTGACCACACACATCCCCACTCGGGGCGCCACCGCGCCGTGTGGGTTCGCAGGAGCCGCCTATGTCCCACACCGTGATCGCCTGTTTGGCGGGCGGCGTGGCGGGCCCGCTGAAGAGCGCGTTTTCGAGCCTCGAGGGGAGCGGCGTCGCCATCGCGCTGGAGAGCGACCCTCGCGCCGCGTTGGCGCGCGCGCACTCCGGCGACCTGGACCTCCTCGTCGTGGTCGCCAGCACCTCCGGGGCCGCGGCGGCCTGGCTGAGCGAGCCTCTGCGGGAACTGGCCGCGCCGGCGGACGGCGCCCCACCGCGCATGGTCAGCGTCGGCCTCGAGCCCGCAGGCGAAGGCACCTCAGCGCCCGGACCGGGTGGCTTCCGCGCCCATCTGACCCTCACCGACGCCAGCAGCGCCGCGGCGTGGCTGGCTGCGCAGGCCGAGCTTGGCGCCGCCGAGCGGACCCTGCGCGACTATCGCGAGCGCCTGGACTTGCTGGCCCGCGGCACCCGCGACGGCATCTGGGAGTGGGACGTCCGGCGGGGCGTGTTCGAGACCTCCGCCCGCTTCAACGCCATCATGGACAGCGCGGCCTCCACGGGCAGCTTTCCCAGCCGCTGGCTGGACCGCGTAGACCCGTCGGATCGCACGGCGCTGTCTGCGTTTTTGGACGTCGAGGGGGTGCGCTCGGGCGACCCCGTCGCGGTGGAGCACCGGCTACAGAACGAGCATGGCCGCCCCCGCTGGGTGATGGCGCACGGCGCGGTGCTCTGCGACGCCGCCGGCAGGCCCCGTCGCTTCGCCGGTTCGCTCACCGACCTGGACAGCCAGCGCGAGCGCGACGCCCTGACCGGGCTCCCCAACCGCGACGTGCTGCGGGCGCACCTGGGGCGCGCAGTCGCCGGCATTCGACGCGACGACCGGCGCAGCTTCGGCCTGCTGGTCATGGGCATCGACCGCTACAAGAAGCTCAGCGGCAGCCTCGGAATGGCCGGCGCGGAGTCCCTGCTCGCCACCATGAGCAAGCGCATGCTGGCGATGATTCGGCGCGGCGACGTGCTGGCCCGAGTCGACGCTGACGAGCTGGCGCTGGTGGCGCGCGACGTCGGCGGCACCCGCAACGCGCTGCGCCTGGCCAGGCGGCTTCAACGGAAGCTCTCGGAGCCTGTCATCGTCGACGGAAAAGAGGTCTACGCGCCGGTCAGCATCGGCATCGCGGTCTCGACCGCCGGCTACAGCTCGCCCGACGAGATCGTCCGCGACGCGACCGCCGCGCTCGCCCGCGTCCGCGGCACAGGGCAGCCGGGCGTCGAGATCTTCGACCAGGCGATGCACCTGGCGGCGGTCCAGGACCTGCAGATCGAGAGCGAGCTGCAAGGCGGCATCGAGCGAAACGAGCTGCGGCTCCACTACCAGCCCATCATCTCGCTGAAGACGGGGCGGCTGGCGGGCTTTGAGGCGCTGGCGCGCTGGGAACACCCCGAGCGCGGCTTCATCTCGCCCGGCCTCTTCATCCCGGCCGCCGAGCGCACGGGGACCATCGTGCCCCTGGGCCGCTGGGCGATGGAGGAGGCCTGTCGGCAGCTCGCCGCGTGGCGTGCCGCCTACCCCGAGGCCGCCAACCTCTTCGTCAGCGTCAACGTCTCGGGCATTCAGCTCGCTCAGGACGACATGCTGAAGGTCGTGAAGCACGCGCTCGACCTGGGCGGTCTGCCGGCCAGCGCCCTCATCATCGAGGTCACCGAGAGCGCGGTCATGGACGACGCCGACGGCGCCGCGGTGACCCTGAACCGGCTGCGCGAGATGGGCGTCGGCGTCGCCATCGACGACTTCGGCACCGGCCACTCCTCGCTGAGCTACCTGCATCGCCTGCCCTGCACGGCGGTGAAGGTGGACCGCGAGTTCGTCGTGACCATGGAGCGCGACCACACGTTCACGGCCATCGTCGACACCATCGTGCGGCTCGGCGCGTCCCTCGGCTTGCGCACCGTCGCCGAGGGCGTGGAGACCGCGGCGCAGCTCCGCACGCTGATGGACCTCGGCTGTGAGGCCGTTCAGGGCTTCCTGCTCGCGCGCCCGGCGGCGGCCGCCTCGTGGACCGACGTCCTGGCGTCGCCGCCCGATTGGCTGGCCTGCGCTCGGGAGTAGCCGCGACGACGCGCGCGACGCGCTGACGCCATGACGCAGCCAAAGCCGCGTCATCGCCGCGTCATGACCGCGTCATGACCGCGTCAGGCCCTCAGGCGCCGCCTCACTCAGGCAGCGGCGCCTCGTCCGGACAGCCGTCCAGATCCAGGTAACCGTTGTAGGTCTCTGGGTCGGTCGGGCAGCGGTCCACCGAGTCGGGGATGCCGTCGCCGTCGTGGTCTGGCGCGCCGCCCTCGCCTTCCGGGCAGCCGTCGTCGTCGTCGACGCCGTTGAAGTCCTCGGCGCGGTTCGGGCAGCCGTCGAGGTCGTCGGGCACGCCGTCCTGGTCGTTGTCCGGGTCAGGGCAGCCGTCCATGTCAGCGAACCCGTCCAGGTCCTCCGGCTGCCGCACGCAGCGGTCGCTCGCGTCGGGGATGCCGTCCCCGTCGAGGTCCTCGGAGCGCGGCGCCCACTGAACGCCCACCATGAAGCGAAAGCTCGGCGTGCCGATGCCCCGCACCAGCCCCGCGCTCGCCGCGGCCTGCACGGACAGCGAGGGCATGAACCACCACTTGGGTCCGAACATGAGCTCGAGCGAGCTGGTGCTGTCGTCCTGAAACACCGCGTTCACCGGCGTCCGGCCGAAGAGCTCCGACGCCACGCTGAGGCGGTCGCGCGACAGGAAGATCTCCAGCCCCAGGCCGTAGGTCAGCTCGTGGCTGATGGTCGCGGTGAGGAACTGCGCCTCCTTCGTGCGGATATGCGTGCCGATGTTCAGGCTGACCACCGTGCGCGTGGTGCGCCAATCGGCGATGGCGTCGAAGAGGATGCCGACGCCCGGGTCCCCGCGGAACTTGCTCTCGTCGCCGGTCGGCACCGTCACGCCAGCGCTCACCGCCACGCCCAGGCCGCCCAGCGCGTTGTCCAGCAGGCGGACCCGGCCCCGCACCAGCAGGTCCCCGATGGAGGCCCCGCTCAACGGCGCGGTGGACGAGGTCCCCGAGCTGCTCTCAGCCGCCAGCGCCACCGGCAGCGACAGCTCGAGCTGCGCCCGGCCGAAGAGCCCCACGCCGGCGTTCACGTCCAGCACGTGCGACAGCTCGATGACCCGCTCTTCGTAGCGCCCCGCCGTCACGGTGAGGCTGTCGGTCTCCAGGTGATAGGACAGCGCGCCGTAGGGCTTCCAGGCTGGCGTCACCTGGCTCTCCTGAACGGTCCACACCCGGTGGTGCCCGCCCGCCGGCGAGAAGCGCCCCGCGTTGAACGAGCCCTTGGCCTGCTGCGCTGCGGCGTCTCCTCCCGTCGTGACCAAGCCCCCGAAGCCCAGCAGCGCGACCAGCAGCACCCGTCCGCGACGCCGCGCCAGCGCGAAGGCAAGCAAGGTCAGCAGCAGCAACGCCAGCCCGAGATTCTCTCCCCCCGAGGCGCCGCACCCGACGAAGTTCTCGCCGCGCACGTCCGCCACCGAGAAGTCGTCGCTCGACAGGTTCGGGTCCGTGCCGTTCTCGACCTCGATCCCGTCAGGCACGCCGCCGCCGTCGGTGTCCGCGACCAGCGGGTCCGTCGGCGCCCAGCCCTGCACGCCCTCGACCTCCTGCTTGTCATTCAGCCCGTCGCCGTCGGTGTCCGGCAGCTTCGGATCGGTGCCCCGCCGCGCCTCATCGAGGTCGTTGAGCCCGTCGCCGTCCGTGTCCACCAGCCCATCCTCGGGGTTCAGCGGGTTGGTCTCGCCAGCGTCCAGCCGCCCGTTCGCGTTGAGGTCCTCGCCCGCGACGCACAGGGTCCCGACGCTCTGCGGGCCGTCGCAGAGCCCGTCGCCGTCGTCGTCGGGGTCCTTCGGATCGGTCTTCGTCGAGGGGTCCAGGTCCGGCTGGAAGAGCCCCGCGTCGGTGTCCTTGTCAGCCTTGGTCAACCCGAACTCGGTCCCGTCCGAGATGCCGTCGCCGTCGGTGTCGCGGGCCAGCGGGTTGGTGCCGATGCTCTTCTCTTGGCCGTCGGACAGCCCGTCGTCGTCGGTGTCGGAGTCGCGCGGGTCCGTGTTCGCCTTCAGCTCGTCCGCATCGGACACCCCGTCGCCGTCATCGTCGGTGTCCGCGCAGTTGAGCTGCCCGTCGCCGTCGTAGTCCGCCACGCCGTCCGCGTCGGGCGCGCTCGCCTCGTTGCGCGGGTCGGTGCCGCACTCAAGCTCGTCGGCGTCGTCGAACCCGTCGTTGTCATCGTCGGCGTCCGCGCAGTTGATCGTGCCGTCGCCGTCACGGTCCGCGAGGTCGTCGAAGCTCGGCGTCGACTCGTTGGACTTCGCGTCGAAGCCGCAGAAGCTCTCGACGCCGTCGGGGACGCCGTCCTTGTCCGAGTCCACCTGGCTGCCATCGCAGATCCCGTCCAGGTTCCGGTCGACCGGCGCCGACTTCGGGTCCAGCGGGTTGGTGTGGCAGCCGAGCTCGTAGCCGTCGCTGGCCTCGCTGCCGTCGAAGCTCACGTCGCCGTCGGAGTTCGCGACCACCGGGTTGGTCTCGCCCTCGTCGACGACGCCGTTCTTGTTGGCGTCCTCGAGCCCGTCTTGCAGCCCGTCGCCGTCGGTGTCCGCGAGCCAGCCGAGGCTCGGCCCGCAGCCGCCGCCCACCAGCGGGTAGCAGCTCGCCGCCTCAAACGCGTCGCCGAGCCCGTCGCCGTCGGTGTCGGGTTTGGTGGGGGAGGTCTCGTTGGACTGCGTGATGCCGTCCTGGTTCGCGTCCTCCTCGCCGTCTTCCAGCCCGTCCGCGTCGGTGTCCTTGACGCGCGGGTCGCTCCCCAGCGACGCCTCGGCCACGTCCGAGACCCCGTCGCCGTCGTCGTCATCGTCCACGCAGTTCGACAGCCCGTCGTTGTCGGTGTCGAAGAGGTCGATCTCGAGCGGCTTCGACAGCTTGTTCAGCGGGTCGGTCGAGCACTCGATCTCTTGGGTGTCGGGCGAGCCGTCGCCGTCGTCGTCCTGGTCGTTGGCGTCGCAGATGCTGTCGGCGTCCGTGTCGACCGGCTTGCTCAGCGGGTCCAGCGGGTCGGCGCCGCACGGCGGCTCCAGCGCGTTGTCCCAGCCGTCGCCGTCGATGTCGGGGTCGCGCGCGTCGCAGATGGTGTCGTTGTCCAGGTCGCTCGGCGTGGACGCCGGGTCCTTCGGGTCGGTGCCGCAGAAGAGCTCGGTCGAGGTGCTCCAGCCGTCCTTGTCCGGGTCGCCCTCGGGGTCGATCGCGTCGCAGAGTCCGTCGCCGTCGAGGTCCACGGGCTTGTCGGACGCCAACAGCGGGTTCGTCCCGCAGAGCAGCTCGAGCCCATCGAGCCAGCCGTCGTTGTCGTCGTCGCCGTCTACCGCGTCGCACTGGTCGTCGGAGTCCGTATCCACCGGCACGCTGGTCGCATCCGACGGGTTCGTCTTGCACTGCACTTCGATGGCGTCGAGCCAGCCGTCGCCGTCGTCGTCGCTGTCCACCGCGTCGCAGATCAAGTCCGAGTCCAGGTCCTGGCCGGCGACGGTCGGGTTCGAGTTGAAATCTGTCGGGTCGGTGCCGCACAAGGACTCCGCGGCGTTGGACCAGCCGTCGCCGTCGCTGTCCTGGTCCAGCAGGTCGCACTGCCCGTTCTGGTCCAGGTCGGGCGGGATGCTCACGGGGTCATTCGGGTCGGTGCCGCAGAGGTTCTCGTCGGCGTCCGACCAACCGTCGCCGTCGTCGTCGGTGTCCAGCGCGTCGCAGACGAGGTCGCCGTCGACGTCCAGGCCCGCGTCGGTCGGGTTTGACGCGTTGTTTCGGGCGTCTGTGCCGCACAGCTCCTCGAGCGAGTTCGTCCAGCTGTCCCCGTCGACGTCGGAGTCCAGCGGGTCGCAGATGCCGTCGCCGTCCAGGTCGTGCGCGGCGTCCAGCGGGGTCTCGGACGCGTCGACGCCGCTCGAGCCGCAGGTCGCCTCGAGCGTGTCGTTGAACCCGTCCTGGTCGTCATCGGTGTCCACGGCGTCGCACTGGGTGTCGTTGTCGGTGTCCAGCGGGATCGAGGTGATCTCGAGCGGATCGGAGCCGCAGACCAGCTCCTGCACGTCGCTGAAGAAGTCGCCGTCGTCATCGGTGTCGATGCAGTTCGGCTTGTCGTCCATGTCGATGTCGTCAGCCTGACCGGGCGCGGGCGTGGAGGTGATGTTCAGCGGGTCGCTGCCGCAGTCGATCTCGAAGCCGTTGCCGACCATGTCGCCGTCGAAGTCCTGGAAGCGGCAGAACGGCGCGGCGATGCAGTCCGGGTCGAAGCAGTCGACCAGCCCGTCGGTGTCGTCGTCGAGCGTGTTGCCGCACTTGGTCTCAGCGCCGCCACAGGCGTCCTCGGACGAATCGGGGACGCCGTTGCAGTCAGCGTCGACGACCGCGGGGTTGCCGCAGATCTTCGCCGCGCCTGGCTTGATGAGCGCGTTGTTCTTCGCGTTCACGTCCAGCGGGCACTGCGCGGCCTCCTCGGTGTCGGAGAACAAGTCGCCGTCGTCGTCGCCGTCCACGCAGTTGATGTCGCCGTCGTTGTCCGGGTCGGCCACCTGGTCGGCCGTGGGCTCGCTGTCGAAGTCCAGCGGGTTGGAGCCGCACAGCACCTCGGCGCCGTTGTTCACGCCGTCGCTGTCGAAGTCCACGTCGACGCAGGCCAAGGTCGTGACGCACTGCGGGTCGGCGCAGTCGGTCAGGCCGTCCTGG
This sequence comes from Myxococcota bacterium, assembly GCA_041389525.1. Lineage (GTDB taxonomy): Bacteria > Myxococcota_A > UBA9042 > PHBI01 > JACKFB01 > JACKFB01. Next base: position 59,016 of record JAWKRR010000011.1, read on the forward strand.
TCCTCGTCGACGCCGGAGCCGCAGATCTCGCCGCAGGTGATCTTGACCGCGACGTCGGTGCCGGGGCCCTCGGCGCAGGGGCCGACCGCGTCGAGCACGAGGTACACGTCCTGGCCGCTGACGACGGGGATCGTCGCGACGCCGCCCGACGAGCAGCCGCTGGGGATGAGCAGGGTCTCGTTGGCGCAGCTGCCCGTGACGCAGGTGTCGTCGAGGACGTGCGCGGCGTAGCGACCGGTGCCCTGGTTGGTCACGGTGACGGTGACGGTCTCCGACACGTCGGGGGTGAAGACCAGCGTGCCGTCGAGGCCGCCGGGCGAGCCGCAGCCGAAGTTGTCCTGGCTGGGCGTGAGGATGATGGTCTCGCCGCACGCGATGGCCGTGGCGCGCTCGCAGATCTCGGCGTCGCAAGCGGGGGCGCCCTCGCAGGGCGAGTCCGAGCAATCGACCGCGCCGTCGCAGTCGTTGTCGAGGCCGTCGGCGCAGGTCGCCGCGTCGGCCGCGCCTTCGACGGCGTCGGGGTGCACGAAGTCGCGGGTGTCGTCGCAGTCCAGGCCCACGCAGGTCGCCTGTCCGGGCGGCAAGAGCGGGGACACGGTCCCGTAGTCGTCCTTGTCGACGTCGATGCAGCCATCGCGGCAGTCGGCGATTAGATCGCCGTCGAGGTCGCTGCAGTCGGAGCCGCAGCGGTTGTCGAGGGGGTCGCAGTCTTGCTCGTCGCAGAGGCCGTCCGCGTCGCCGTCGGCGAGGTCTTGGTCCGTGGTCCCGTCGCAGTCGTCGTCGACGCCGTCGCAGGCGAACTCGGCGCAGCCGCCGAACGCGTGCGGGGTGCCGCGGTGCTTGCCGGAGTTCGAGTAGTCGTCCAGCGGGCCGGCCAGACACCACGCGCTGCCTGAGCTCTTGGTGCCGAAGGGTACGCCCGCCAGCGGCTGCTCGATGAGCATCAGCGAGCGCCCGACGCCCGTCGCGCCGGCCTGAGCCAGCTCGCACTCGAAGGTGGCGCGGAGATCGACGACGTCCACCAGCGCGCCGGTGCCGGTCGAGAGCGTGACCCGCTCATTGGCAAGCGAGAGCTGGAGGTCCGACGAGCAGGTCGCGTCCGGCGAGACGTTGTCGGCGCCAAGCTCCGGCCCGAAGGCGATGACGAAGAAGCCGCCGGCCGCGACCTCGGTGCCGGTCAGGATGGTGCAATCTGCCGGGTCGGCGACGTCGACGCTGACCCCGAACAGGTTGGTCACGCGGAGGCCCAACAGCCCGAGATCCACGGCGCCAGTTGAGGAATTGTAGATCTCGATCCACTGCTCGGCCGGGTTGCCGTTGGGCTTGGGCAGGTGGATCTCGGTCAGGTGCAGCGCGCCCGACTCCAGCGTGCAGTTGGCCGCGCAGCCGTCGCCCGGGTCGTCGTTTCCGTCGTCGCAGCTCTCGCCCGCGCCGATGACGCTGTCGCCGCAGACGCTGCAGCTCGGCTCTTCCAGGTCGCCCAGGCCGTTGCAGTTGTTGTCGGCCGTGCCACCGCCGGCGCCGCAGACCTCGGCCTGCAGCGGGTGGGTCACGGCGTCGTTGTCCGCGCAGTCCGGCTGCGACTGGGTGCACTCGTTGAGCTGGGCGTAGGGCGCCGGCCGCGTGGGGTCGCCGAAGCCGTCCTTGTCGACGTCGATGCAGTGGTCGCAGGTGGCGCCGGGGGCCTCCTGCTTGCCGTCGCGATCCACGTCGCTGTGGACGGCGATGCGCTCGATGAAGAGGCCCGGGTTGGCGTTCGCCGCGCCGTCGACCGTGTCGTAGAAGATGACGACCGTGAGGGTGCCGCCGATCGCCGAGGCCGGCACAGGCAGATGCAGGCGGTCGTAGCCGCCGGGCGCGTTCTCGACCAGGGGGTGCGAGGTCGGGGTGTTCTGACCCGTCGAGAACTGGTGATTCCCGGGGTTGGCCGCGTCGCAGTTCGCGTTGGCCGTGTTGAAGCAGACCCCGAAGATGTCCTTGGTGGTCGTGGGCTGGCCTGCCAGCACGTAGGTGATCTCGATCTCGGGCGACAGGAGCCCCGTCGGGATGTTCACCGTGCGGCGCAGCCAACCCTTGAGCTGTCCGGCGCCCGCGGTGTCCACGTTGCCGTTGAGGACGGTCTCCCAGCCCTTCGCGGCCAAGGTCGTGTTGACGCCGTTCTGGAAGAGCGGCCCCTCGGGGACCCAGCCGCCGCCGCCGCTGGCGAAGCTGAAGGTCTTGCCGCACGCGCCGCAGAAGGCGTCGGCGGCGCACTGGGGGTCGGCGCAATCGACGGCGAGATCGCCGTTGTCGTCGACTCCGTTGGCGCAGTCCTCGCTGCCGCAGCCCGGGTCCAAGCCGTCGGTCTGGCCGTTGCAGTCGTTGTCGATGGCGTCGGCGCAGACGCCGGGGACGGCCTTGTCTTCGAGGGCGCCGGGGTTGACGAAGAAGCCGATGCTGGCGTCGTCGCGGCAGTCGTTTCCACCAAGTCCGCACTGGCTGGAGTCGGGGCTGCGGGGGTCTCCGTAGCCGTCGCCGTCGGCGTCCCAGCAGGGGTCGCAGCTGGGGTCGGGGCCCTCGAGGTGGTTGTCGAAGTCGACGTCGCTCGAGATGGCGACGCGGGTCACGCGGGCGCCGTCGTTGGCGTTGTCCAGCGCGTCGACGGTGTCATAGAGGATGGTGACCTGGATGTTCTGGCCGGCGTAGGCCTTCAGGTCGACGGTGCCGGTCGTGAAGGCGCCGGGGGTCGAGGCCAGGGTCACCGCGCCCGGCGTCGAGAAGCGGCAGGTGGGCTGGTTGATGCAGACCATCAGCTTGTCGGTGCCCGGGCTGGTGTCGCCGGCGTGGCGGTAGGTCACCGAGAGGGTCGGCGCGGGGCCGCCGTCGACCGCGGCGGGGACCGAGGTCATCACGTGCAGGCGCGCGACGTACACGCCGCCGGGGACGCCGTTGGTCGGGTTCGGGAAGGCGTTGACCAAGCCGGTGCCGGCGGTGCGCCACTCGCCTGAGGCCGGGCTGTACTGCCAGAGGTCGGCGGGGCCGTGGTCGGTCGTCCAGGTGGCCGGCCCGTGCTCGAAGGTCCAGTCGGTGCTGCAGGGGTCGCAGAAGGCGTCCGTGGCGCAAGTGAGATCGGCGCAGTCCGTGTTGCCGTCGGAGTTGTCGTCGACACCGTCGGCGCAGTCCTCTTGGCACTCGGGGTCGGCGAGGTCGGTCTGGGCGTCGCAGTCGTCGTCGACGGCGCCGGTGCAGATCTCGTCGGCGTCGGGGCGGATGGCGCCCACGAGGTCGTTGCAGTCGACGGTCGGGCCCTTGGGGCAGCTGGCCGGGCCGACCGAGAGCGAGCTCCCGTAGCCGTCGACGTCCACGTCGATGCAGGGGTCGCAGCCGGCTTGGGTCTGGAGCTCGCGCAGGCCGTCCGCGTCGATGTCGCTGCCGACGGTGACGCGGCCCACGTAGAGGCCCGGGAAGGCGTTGGACGTGGCGTTGGTGACGAAGCGGATCGTCACGAAGCGCACGGTGCCGGCGTGGGTGGCCACGTCGATGGCGGCGTTGGTGGCGGCGGGCGTGGTCGCGCAGGTCTGGAAGATGGGCGTGGCCGCGGAGATGTCGGCGGTGGCGGTCACGTAGACGCGCATGCAGTCGGCGGTGCCGTCGCCGGACAGCTTGTAGCGCACGGTGAGCCGCGACTGGGGCCCGTCGGCGACGGTGGGGATCTTCACGCGCCGCGCGATGCGGGTGTCGACGACGGCGTTGGGCAGGTTGCCGTTGAGCACCGTCTCGAAGCCCGGGCCGCCTCCGAAGGTGCTGGTGCCGTACGCGAACGCGCCGGGGGCAGCGCCGCTGACGATGAAGTCCTCGCCGCTGGAGGCCAGGGTGTGGTCGGTGCCGCAGGTCGCCACGCAGGCGGTCGGCGCGAGCCCCGAGCAGGTGTAACCGGTCTCCAAGATGCAGGTGCTGGAGCAGCCGTCGAGCGCCGCGGTCCCGCCGTCGTCGCAGTGCTCGCCGTCGCTGTCGGTCCGCACGCCGTCGCCGCACGCCCGCACGGTGATGGTGACGGTCGCCTGGTCGGTCCCGCCCTTCTGGTCGGAGACCGTGTACATGAAGTCGGTGACGCCGAAGAAGAGGCCATTTCGCTGGAAGGTCACCTTCTTCTTGTCGGCCGAGATGATGACCGTGCCGCCGCTGGGCTGAGTGACCGCGCTGACGATGAGGTCGTCGCCGTCGACCGCCGTGTCGACGTCGCTGTCGTTGCCCAGGACCAGGATGTCCACCGGCGCGGATTGGTAGGTATTTCCTGAGTCATTGACGGCCACGGGCGGGTCATTGACCGCGGTGACGGTGAGGTTGACCGTCGCCGTCGAGGTCACGTTCGCCAGGTCCTTCATCGTGTAGGTGAAGCTGGCGGGGCCGTGGTAGTTCAGCGTCGGCGAGAAGGTCACGCTGCCGTTGGGGTTTCGCACCACCGTGCCGTGGGTTGGCGACTGCGCGCTGACCGTGGACAGCACGTCCGGGACGGTGTCGGCGAGGTCAGGGTCCAGGTCGTTTCCGAGCAGCGTGGCCGCGCTGATGGTGATGGGCGTGTCTTCAAGCGTGGCGCCGACGTTGTCAGCGACGGCGGTGGGCGCGTCGTTGACCTTGGCGATGGTGATGGTCGCGGTGGCCGAGGCCGTGCCTCCGCGCCCGTCGGAGATGGTGTAGCTGAAGGTCGCGGTGCCGTTGTAGTGCTGCGGCGCCGTGAACGTGTAGTTGCCGCCGCCGTTATTGACGATGGCGCCGATGCTCGGCGTGCCGACGCTGCTGACGGTCGGGGTGTCGTCGGGGTCGGTGTCGTTGGCCAGCAGGTTGGCCGCGGTGAAGACCTTCGGCACGTCCTCGGTGGCGGCGATGGCGTCGTTGTTGGCGACCGGGGGCTGGTTGATGGTGACCGGGACGCTCGCGCTGTTGTTGCCCGCGACCGCGTCGACCGCCGCGGAGCTCGCCAGCGCGGTGGTGGTCGCGGTGCCGGTCGCGGCGGGCCCCGCGTGGGCGGTCAGGGTGAAGGTGCCCGACCCGGTCGGCGGCGTCAGCGTGCCGAGCGAGCAGGTGTACGCGCCTGCTGCGAAGGTGCAGCCGCCGGTGTCGCTGTCGTAGACCATCTGCGCGCCCAGCGTGACCTTGACCTGAGCCGACGCGGCGTTCGACGGCCCGAGATTGGTGCCGGTGACCGTGTAGATGACGGTGCCTCCGGGCAGCACGACGCTGACGTTCGCCGAGATGTCGGCGTCCATGTCCGCGCGGGTCTGGACGGTCGTGCCCTGCGAGATGGACTCGCCGCCGGCCGCGCCCTCGACCGAGTCGCTGGAGACCGTGGCCTGAGTGACCAAGGCGGTGCCGTTCGCGGTGCTTGCGGGGACGCTGACGACGAAGACGCGCGTGGTGGCCGCGCCGCCGACCGTCAGCGTGCCGACGTTGCAGTTGTAGACCCCAGGCCCAGCCGCGAACACGCAGCCCGGCGGGACCGTCGAGACCGTCGTGCCCGCGCCCGGCGGCTTGAACGACGCGATGACGTTGGCCGCGTGCGACGGCCCGGCGTTCGATACCGAGACCGTGTAGCTGACGGTCTGACCGGCGCTCACCGGGTCGACGCTGTCGCTCAAGGTGACGGACATATCGCTGACGCGGACGACGTCGGTCGAGATAGGCCCGCTCCCGGTGGTCCCGTTGGGGTCGTTGGTCGCTGAGGTCACGGTGGCCGAGGTCGCGAGCGGGACCGCGTCCGCGTGGCTGGCGGCGATGAGGAAGACCACGTCCTTCTCGACGGAGGTCGACGCGGCGAGGGTCCCCAGCGCGCAGTTGACGGAGCCCAGGGACGCCGTGCAGCCGGCGCCGGAGCTGCCGGGGACGAAGGTGGCGTCGGCCGGAATCACGAGGCTGGCCACGGTGGTGAACGCGTCGTCGGGTCCGGCGTTGAAGGTCTCCAGCGTGTAGGTGACCGTCTGCCCCGCGACCACCGGGTCGGGGGAATCCGTGACCAGCACGGCGAGGTCTGCGGTCGGGTCGATGATCGTGACCGCGTAGTCCTCGACCTCGCCGTCGCTGGCCTCGCCGACGGGCCCGAGCCCGGCGTCCGTGCTGAACCGGAAGCGAGCGTAGGACGCGCCCAGGGACGCTCCCGCAGGGACGGTCAGGACGATCTGCTGCGTGGGCGGCGTGGCTGCGAGGTCGGTCGCGACGCGCTCGGACGGCTCGTCGAAGACGCCGTTGCGGTTCCAGTCCACCCAGCCGCTGATCTTCCCGGCCCCTGAGGTGAGCACGGTGATCGTCGCGCTGCGCCCGCGCTTGAGGGCGGAGAAGCTGACGCCGTCTTCCTCAGCGCCGTCCCCATTGGCCGCCACCCCCGGCGCGCCGTCCGCCGACCCGGTGCGCTGCGTCCCCAGCGTGTTTCCCTGCGCCGTGTGCCGCGGGCCGTTCGACGCCAAGAGCGTCTTGTAGGTGTCCGGCGCGTCGCCGAAATCCCACGCTGGCAGCATGGTGATCGCGTAGTCCTCGACCTCGCCGTCGGGTGCCGCGCCGACCGGGCTGGCGATCCCCGCGCTGGTCATCCGGAAGCGCGCGTAGGTCGCGCCGGGCGTCGCCGTCACAGGCATCACGGGGCTGCCGCCGCCGCTGGCGCCGGTGGTCAGGTTGGTCACCACGATCTCGCCCGCGTCGCCGAAATCGCCGTCGCGGTTGAGGTCGACCCACATGGAGAGCTTGGCCGGCCCGCCGACCGCTGTGTAGCTGTACGCGAGCGGCTGCCCGGCGCGCGCGGTGGCCGGCAACGTGATGCCGTCCTCGTCATCGATGCCCGCGAGGTCGTCACCGTTCGCGCCCGCCGTGGGAACGCCGTCCGCCTCGCCGTCCACCGTCGTCCCCAGGCGTATCGCGCCGGTGATGTGGTGCGCGCCGCCTACCCCAAGCGTCGTGCCGTACGTGTTCGGCGCGTCGCCAAAATCGTAAGGCGGCAACAGGGTAATCGCGTAGTCCTCGACCTCGCCGTTCAGCGCGAAGCCCGTCGACGCGAGCCCGCCCGCGACCGAGACGCGGAAGCGCGCGAAGGTCGCCCCCGGCGTGGCGGTGGCCGGCACCGTGATGACCAGCGGGTTCGCCCCGGCGATCACGGACACGCTGTTGAGCACCTTCTCGCCGGCGTCGGCGAAGCTGCCGTTCGCGTTCAGGTCGATCCACGCGTCCAGCTTGCCCACGCCCGTCGACGTCACCGAGACGCCGAGGGGCTGCCCGGCGCGCGCGACGCCGGTGAAGACCACGCCGTCCTCGTCGTCCGGCGCGTTGGCGTCGTCGCCCGTCGCGGTGGCGTTGGGCTGGCCGTCCGACTCGCTGTCGACGAAGGCGCCAAGCCACAGCGTGCTCACGCCGTGCCGCGCGCCGTTGGACGCCTTGAGGGTCGGGTAGCTGGGGTCCGGCGCGTCGCCGAAGTCGCAGCCGTCGCTGTGGACGCAGCCCGTGGCGCTGTTGCACGAATCGATCGTGCACCCGTCGGAGTCATCGCAATTCGGTGGCGTCCCCGCCTGGCAGCCGGTCGCCGGGACGCAGGTCTCGAGGCCGTTGCAGGCGTCGGAGTCGTCGCAGGTCAGCGCGGTGCCTGCTTGGCAGACGTTGGACACCGAGCAGGTCTCGACCCCGTTGCACAGATCGCCGTCCGAGCAGATCGCGGCGGTCACGCAGGCGACGAGGTTCGCGGTGATGGTGACCTGGCCGAAGGCGATCTCGTCGCGGTCGCCGCTGCCGAACCCGTCGTCGGTCCGCCAATGGATGTAGTAGAAATCGCCGGGCTGGATGTTGAGGCCCGTGATGGTCGGCGTCCTCGGGTGGGTCGTCCACGCGGGCGTCACGTCCGCCGTCTCGGCCGTCGTGTGGTTCGCGGTCACGCCGACGCTGATGAGCCCCGTGGTGGGTGTCGGCGAGTGCCACAGCTCGAGCGAGGTCCGGCGGTCCTGGTCGTTGAACTCGAACCAGGTGTAGGTCAGCGCCAGCTCGTTGATGACCTGCGACGAGCTGTTCACGATGCGCAGCACCCAGCCGCCGTCGGTCAGGTTCGTGTCGTCCGGCTGCCCGCCCAGACCCGGGCCGCCCGGCCCGACGTTGAACGAATAGACGCCGGCCGCCGTCACGCCGCCGGCGCTGGGTCCGCGCGAGAACGCGCTCGGGTTGCCGACCGTGTCCGGGTCGCCCTTGGTGTCGCCGTAGGCCATGGGACCGGCCGCGAGGCCCTGGACGATCCACAGGTCGGAGTCGAGCTGCCCGGGACCCGGCGTCGGCGCGAAACCGGCGCCGGTGAAGGTCGAGAAATCGAGAACCTGCTGGGTCTCGTCGCTGATGGAGAGCTGCGCCGAGGCCGAGGATGGCAACAGCCACGTCAGCGTCAGGGCCGCCCACAGGACGAGACCTCGAGAGAACCTTCTCACTCTGTCTCCTCCTTTTCGGGCCCAGAGTCGGTAGCCCGCGGGCGTCCACGGACCGCGCACCGCTCGGTCAACGGCCCCCCCACGACCGCGACCCCCGGGCCGCGCCGTCCCCTGTCGAAGCATGGCAATCACTGTCATACCGAGACGGAACGATGCTACCAGCGAAACACCGTGGATGAAAGGCGGCGTCAGCGCCTGCTGGGGCCATCGCGGGTGAGTCTGTGCGTGGTTCGCAGGTCGGTCGAGCGCGATGGCCCGCTGCTAGCGGTTGGGGCTCAGCTTTCGGCCGGTCGTGGCGGCGCGCGCGCTGTCCCGACCTCGTGCGCGCTTGAGCGGCCGCGAGGCCGATGGCGGACGGCTCACGGCGAGCCATCGCGGGTCTGAGCCTACCGTTCCACACCGAACCCGATGCGATGGCCCTGAGGGCCGGCGCGGGATCGCGCTCAGCCGCCGGTGCCGGGCGGCAAGAAGACCTCGCAGACGGCGGCGAAGGCTTCGGCCTCGAGGTGAAGCACCCGCGGCGAGCGCAGCGCCCCCAGCGCGGCCGCGGACCGGCCCGCCTCGTCCGCCCCGAGCGCTCGAAACCACAGGGTGTCTCGCGACGTGCCGCTCGGCGTCGTCAGGCCCAGCCAGCGGGCGCCCTCGGCTTCATCGGCGACCACCTTGGCGGTCGCGGGCTCCGCGCGCAGGCTGTACCAGACGCGGGATTGCGCGCGGATCGTCAGCTTCTGCCCATCGTAGAACAGCGCTGCGGGGGTCGCCGTGGGGCGCGGACGTTCGCTCGCGAGCGCCCGCAGCCTCGCCAAGCGGCGCGCGTGCTGCAGATGCGCCATGGGGACGATGAGCGCCAGGCAGCCGATGGCCAACCCCAGCACGTCACCGACGGGGCGCGGCAGCCGCACGGCCACCAAGACCGCCGCGGCGATGACCAGCCCGCGCACCAGCCACGCGCCTTGCCGGCCGCCCTGGGTCTCGCGGTAGGTCGGCCACAGCGCGAAGGCGGCGGCGACGGGCTCGACGAGTCGCGCCCACCACGGCCGATAGCTCACATCGCGATACACGACGCCGTGGAGCGAGAGCGGCTTATCCGCGCTCACCTTGACCCTGCGTGACCGCTTCCCGGGCGCCCCCATCGCGTGCGTCTCCCGGTGTGCCGGTGGACGCCGCCGCGCGCCGATCGAGACCGGGCGCGCGGCGGCTACCTCACGATCAGAGCGCGGCGAGGGCCGCGTCGTAGTTGGGCTCCTGGACGATCTCGGGAACAAGCTCGGTGTACTGCACCGTCCCGGTCTCATCCAGCACGATGACCGCGCGCACGCAGAGGCCGCGCATGCCGCCGTCGCTGATCTCCGCGCCGTAGTCGCGCGCGAAGCTCGAGCGGAAGGTCGACGCCGACTTGGCGCGCTCGATGCCCTCGGCCCCGCAGAAGCGCTTCTGCGCGAAGGGCAGGTCCGCCGAGATGTTGAGGACCACGGTACCCTCGAGCCCAGCGGCCGCCTCGTTGAAGCGACGCACGCTCATGGCGCAGATGCCCGTGTCGATGCTCGGGAAGATGTTCAGGACGACCTTCTGCCCGGCGAGCGAGGCCAGCGTGAGATCGGCGAGGTCGGTGCCGGTCAGCGTGAAGGCAGGCGCCTTCGAGCCCACCGCGGGCAGCTCGCCGGAGGTCGTGACGGGGTTTCCTTTAAGGGTAATCGTGGCCATGGGGCGCTCCTTGGGGGTTCGGTGGCGTCGAAGTCGACCGTCGGCTGGCGCTCATCGCACAGTTGGCGCCCTTTGGCGAGACCGACGCGCACGCGATGGAGGCCGGCGCTCTTGGCCGACCTCTCGAATCCGGGCTATGAATGGCGCCCCATCCGCGACGCCAGACCGGAGCCAAGTGTCCGAACCTACTGACGAAGAATTGATGGAACGCTACGTGCGCGCGGATGACCGTCGCGCGTTCGAGGAGCTGTTCCGTCGCTACGGCTCGCGGCTCCACGGCTTCTTCCTGCGCTCGGTCGGCTCGACCACCGAGGCGTCAGACCTCGTCCAGCAGACCTTCCTGCACTTTCACCGCGCCCGCCGCGACTTCCGCCAGGGGCTGCCCGTCCGCCCGTGGCTCTACACCATCGCCATCAACGTCCGCCGCGAGCTGTTCCGGCGCCGCTCGCGCAAGCCCGAGACCTCGCTGGACCCGGTCATCCACGGCGAGCCCACCGCCGATCCCGACACGACGACCCCCAAAGACCGCCTGGTCCGCCGCGTCCTCGCCGAGCTCCCCGACCAACAGCGCGAGGTCATCCTCCTACACTGGTACGAGGAGCTCAGCTTCCCCGAGATCGCAGAGATGCTCGGCGCCTCCGTGTCGGCCGTGAAGGTCCGCGCGCACCGGGGCTACGTCATGCTGCGCGAACGTCTGGGCGAGGACGTATGACGCGCAGCGACGACAAGGAGAGGACGCCGAACGTCGAGCTGGAGGCCTTCGGGTTGCTGCCTCATCGCCACGCGCCGCCGCTGCCCGACGCGGCCGTCGACGACCTCTTCGCGCGCATCGCCGAGACCACCGTGGACCGCCGCCCCACCCTGCGCGACCGCCTCCGCGAGCTGCCCACGCCCGCCCGCGTCGCCCTCAGCGTGCTGCTCGCCCTCGCCGTCTCCGCCGCCGTCCTCGCCTCCCGCGGCGTCGCCCCCTCCGTCGCCGACGCCGGCCCCGGCCGCTTCGCCCTCGCCCTCGCCTCCGTCGTCGGCTTCATGGCCCTCGCCGTCGCCGTCAGCCTCCGCGGCGCCCACCGCCGCTCCCTCGGCCTCGGCGTCTGGACCCTCGCCCTCCTCAGCCTCGCCGCCCCCATCGTGCTCGGGCTGCTCCCGGGCATCTGGGGCGGCCGCCCTGCCCCATCCGCACCCGCCCACGCCCACGACTTCGGCCTCAACTGCTTCCGCGTCGGCCTCGTCGGCGCCCTGCTCACCGGCCTCGTCATCCGCGTCTTCCAGCGCGAAGATCGCCCGACCTCGTGGCGCCTCATCGCCCTCGCCGCCACCGGAGGCCTCGTCGCCTTCGGCTCGTCGCAGCTCTACTGCCCCAGCGACAACCTGCTCCACGTCACCGTCGGCCACGGCCTCGTCGGCGCGACGGTCGCCGCCATTTTCCTAAGCGGCGCCTGGCTGATTCGGCGAATCCGCGGCACCTGAGCCCCCGGACTCGCCCCCCGGCGGCCCCGGCTCTACTCGGCATCCCCCGGCTTGATGGTCATGCCCATCGTCATGCTCATCGTCATCTCCTGGGGCGTACCCTGGTTGACCATCCGCATCGACGTGTCCGACTTCACCGTCACCTGCGACCGCGGCACCAGCGAGGTCAGCACGACCTCCATCGAGCCCTCGCCGCTCCCGCGCATGTCCAGCAGCTCGGCCGTCATCCCCGGCGGCAGCCCAGGCGGGTCCATCGTCTGCTTGGGACCAAGCTGGCTGAGCTTCACCTTCAGCTTCAGCGTGTCGCCGTCGATGGATTCCAGCGTGTATTCGCCCACTTGATAGAGGGTCATGCCCCCCATCTGAAGCCGCTGCCGGGCCTGCCAACGCGCGCCGACGCCCACCGCCGCCTCGGGCAGCGGGATCGACATCTGCCGCATGGACTGCCCCATGGAGTCCACGAGCTGCGCGAGCTGCGGGTTGTCCTTGCCCTCCAGCCCGAAGGTGCCCTTGTGCGTCGCCCCGCGCGCGTCGACGCTGGCCGTCCCCTTGAGCCCGGTCATCGCCGCCATCGACGTCTTCAGCCCGGCCATCACCGCCTCCGAGGTCCCCTCTTTCGGCTCGACCTCGGGCGCGGTCGGGATCGAAAACTCATACGGCATCAGGTCGCCATCGGGCTGCCCCAACGCGATCTCCGCGCGCATCAGCATCGCAGGCAGCTCGACCGGCGGCATCGCGCGCTCGCCGACCTTCATAGCCATGCCCATCTGCATCCGCATCTGCATGATGTGCTTGGAGCCGGCGGCGTAGCGGTAGCGCAGGGTCTTCTTTTCGCCGCTGCCCTCCTCGACCAAGCGGACATCGGGCAGCTCTTCGAGCCCTGGAAATTCGCTGAGCGGCACCCCGGCCACGGCGGTTTGGTCCTGTGGGGCCTCCGGCGCGATCTCGGGCGGGCGCTCCTCGGGCGGCTTCTCGGCCTCCGCGCCGGCGACCTGGGCCGGGTCAGCGGGCTTGGCCTCTCCGGGCGCAGCGGGCGTTCCCGCGGCGGGCTTGGCCTCGCCGGCCGCTGCCGGCTGGGCCGCGGGGGTCGCGCTGCCGGGCGCCGGCTCGGCAGGCGCCGGCGTCTTCTGGCAGGCGACGGCCGTCGCGGCGAAAACGAGCGAGATCATCAGGCTACGAAGTTTCACGGGGCCTCCACGGGGGCGAGAGCGCCGCGAGCCGCGGCGGCGATGCGGGCGGTTGTATCGCGGATCGGGCGCGCGAGCCACGCGCCGCGGACCGACGCGCCGATGAATTCATCACAGGCCGCGTGGGTCGTGATAGCGCTTGAACGACCCCCTGGAGGCTTCGATGATCTCAGCGCTCTTGGCCCTCTCCCTCGCGGCGACCGCCGCCGCCCCGTCGGAGCGGCACGCCTACCAGCCTGGTTTTATCGAGCGATTCGAGCTCTCGATGCGCGCGGACCTCCGCCACGGCGGCCCCGACGCGCCGCTTCAGTCCTACGACGTCAGCGCGAACCTCACCCTGCGCGTCACGGGCACCCGCGGGGGCGAGCGCACCGGCACCCTCAGCGTCGACGACTTCAGCGTCACCCACAGCGGCGTGGCCCCGATCGCCCGCGCGCCGGAGCTTCCGCCGGGCCTGCTCAGCGTGCCGGTCACCGTCCGCCGCGACGGCCGCATCGTCGCGGGCGAGGCCCTGCTGCTGGTCACCGACCGCCGCCGTGGCCCCTGGGTGGCCCGGGTCGCCACCGACGCCCAGGGGCTGCTGCCGGCCCCCAGCGGCCGCGGGCTGCGCGCCTCGCACGTCCTGGGCTTCGAGTCCCGCTCGGGCCGGCCCATCCTGCCGCCGCCGGCCGCCGCGCCCGAGGACCGCGCCCTGGGCGCCGACCAGACCACGGTGCCGCTGCTGCCCCTCGACGGCCTGGCCCTGGTGCCAGTGCCCGCCAAGCCCTGGCGCGTTGACGCGACGCAGCACGAGCGCGTCGGCCCGATCAAGCTCACAAGCACAGTGACGATGCAGGTCGAGCGCCGCACCGCACTCACCGTCCGCCTCGCCGCACCCGCGCCCAGCGCCGTCCCGGCCGCGCCACCCGTCCGCCTCGGCCGCGACGGCTCGATCGTGCCGCCGAGGCGCGAGCTGAGCGCCGCGGGACGCCGGCCGGGACTCAGCCTCTCAGGCGAGCTGAACGCCACGTTCGACGGGGGCCGGCGCACCTTGAGCGGCCTCGACGCCACCCTCGAGCGGGTCGAGACCCTCGAGCTCAGCCCGCCGCGCCACGTCCGCCTCGCGATTCGCCTGCGCCGCCAGCGCTGAGGCCCCACGGGGAGATCAGGGAGCGGGCGTCGCCGGCTGAGTCCGGAGCCGCAGCCCCCCCTCGCGCGGCATCCCGCGGGCGTAGCTGATGACTCGCCCGTCGGGGTCCACGACCACAAAGGTCGGCAGGCTCTGCGCGGCGAAGTTCGCGTGGACGTCGCCTTGGGGATCTCGGGCGATCCGCTCGGGAAATGGCGTCTGCCAGCCGGCGAAGAAGCGGTCCAGGGTGCTTGGCGTGTCCTGGGTGACGGCCACGATGTCGAGGTCCTCGGCCTGGGCCAGGGCCATCAGCTCGGGCAGCGCCGCTTTGCAGGGGCCGCACCAGGTGGCCCAGAAGAAGTAGAGGGTGGTCCGACCGGGCTTCGGCGCCTCGCCGCGATACCACTGCAGCGCGCTCGGGTCCGGGATCTCGCCGCCGACCTCGAGGGTCTCTTTCGGCTTCGGCTGCCAGGGCGGGCGCAGCGCCTCGATCTGAGCCAGCGCGGCCTCCAGCCCAAGCGCGGCGGGCGGGGACGGGCTCGCGGCCCACACAGCGCTCCCGCGCCCGGGCAGGGGCCACTCCTCGCAGGCGCGCAGCCGCTCGGCTCCCTGCGCCAGCGTGGCGTCCTCGGTCGCCAGCACGTCGCCAGCCGCCGCGAGCAGCACGAGGCGCATGCGCTCGAGCACGCCCAAGCGCACGTCCATGGCGTAGCGCAGCGCGACGGCGTCTGCGTACTTGGCGCGGGCGGCCTCGGCCTCGGCCAGGGCTTTCGCCTCGGCGGGGATGCCGCGGGCCCAGGTCTCGAGGTCCCCCAGCATCGCGTCGCGCACGGTCGCGCGCATCTCAGGGCCGTCCATGCCGGCCACGAGGTTGGGCTGCTCGCGGACGAGATCGGCGAGGCTCTGCCCGGCGTAGCGGCGGTCGGCCGCGGTGAAGCGGGCGATCGCCGAGCGGCCCAGGCCACGCGCGCGCTCCTGCCACGCGCGCTCCGCGGTGGCCGCCTCGACCTTGGCGCGGGTGAGCTTGAGCTCGAGCAGCCCCATCTCGCGCCCGCTGGCCGGCGTCGGCAGCCCGAAGGCCTCGGCCAGCGCGGCGATCTCGGCGCGGGCACCCTCGTAGCGCGGGTCGGCCGCCCACGACTCGCCGAGGATGAGGTCGGCGGTCATGTCGCCCCGCGCCCGGTCGCGGCGGGCGCGGGCCTCCACAGCCCGGGCGAGCCACGCGACCGAGCCCCGGTGCGGCACGTCGGGCGTCACGTCACCGAGGGTCAGCCGGTCGTGGGCGGTGCCGACCGAGAGCCCCGGCTCCAGCACGCGCGAGATGCCGATCCCGTGGCCGTCCAGCCCGTCGCCGGGCGGGTTGGAGTAGCAGCCGTAAGCCACCCGGTCGGGCCGGGTCGAGAAGAACGCGCAGCTATCGGGGCGGACCTCGCCGGAGCCGTCGACCAGGGCGTCGAGGAAGCCGCCGGAGTAGCACTGCGACATCACCAGCACGACGCGCACGCCCGGCGCCAGACGGTCGAGCAGCGCGCGAAACGCCGGCACCGCCATCCGCTCGTTTCCCCACAGCACGATCTCGTTTAGCGAGGTATCTCTTGGGTTTTTGCGGCCGTGGTCGGTCACGTAGACCAAGAGCGTGTCGCCGGCGACCAGGTGCCGCCCCCGGTAGTGCATCCAGGCCTCGAGGGCGCCGCTGTTGGCCGGCAGCAGCTCGATGCCGTCCAGGGCCGTGGACTCGAGGCTGGCCGGCACGCGCAGCATCAGGTCGAAGCGGGTGCCGTCGAGGGTCCAGGCCAAGCGGTGGCCGGGCGCGACCGCCCGCGCGAGGTCGGGCGCGGGGTCGGCGCCGTCGCTGGCCAGGACGGCGATGCGGTCCCGCCGCAGCCCCGCCCCGCGCAGCACGTCCAGCATCCCCCGCAGGTGCACGACGTGGGCGTAGGCGTTGTCCGCGGGCTTACCACCGCCCGAGATCAGCAGCGCTTCCACCCGACGCGCGTCGCTGGCCCGAGGGCCGCCTCCGCGCAGGCTCCCCGCACACGCGGTCAGCGCGAGCGCGGCGACGAGCCCGGCGGTGGCGAGATAGAGACCGGGCCGACGACCGCTCACGAGGGCTGCGACGCGTCGACCGGCTCCGCCCCCAGCACGCGCGAGAGCTCGGCCGGGTCGAGGCTGACCAGGAACCCGCGCTTGCCGCCGTTGATGAAGATGCGCGGCAGGGCGAGGATCGTGCGCTCCACGTAGACCGGCAGGGCGCGGCGCGTCCCAAAGGGCGAGGTGCCGCCTACCTGAAAGCCGGTGTGCTTCTCCGCCGAGGCCGGGTCGCACGGCGCGATTCGCCGCTGGCCAAGCTGGCGGGCAAGCTCCTTGGTCGACACCTGCAGATCCCCGTGCATCAACACGATCAGGGGCTGCTTGCGGTCGTCTTCCATCACCAGCGTCTTGATGACGATGTGCTCGTCGACGCCAAGCTCGCGGGCCGAGACGCGGGTGCCGCCCTTGTCCTCGTAGGGGTACAGGTGCGGCTCAAACGCCACGCCCGCCTCACGAAGGGCGCGAACTGCGGTGGTCACTGGGATCTGGGTCTTCGCCATGGTGGCGGTTGTGCGACACGGGACGCCTGACGGTCAAGGTTGGCTGTGCTGTAATGCCGTTTCGGACCTAGCCACAGCCGCGCCGTCGGAGTCGCCGCCCATGCCCGCCGCCCAGTGGATTCTCGGCTCGCCGCCTCGCGACCTGGCGCTGATCCTGCTGCCGGGCCTCGCCGGGTTCGCCCTCGCCGCGCTCTTCGCCGAGGGCTCGCAGGCGCTGCTGCTGGGCGCGCTGGTGGCCGCCACCCTCGTCGACTCTGGCCACGTCTACCTGACCGCCTGGCGCACCGTGCTGCGCCCCGACGAGCGCCGCGCCAGCCGCGTCTACTGGGTCGTCCCCCTCGCGGTCGTCCTCGTCGTCGCGCTCTGGCTCTGGCTCGCCCTCCCCGGCCTGTGGACGGCGCTGGTCTACCTCACCGTCTACCACCACATCCGCCAGTTCTACGGCGTCTCCCGCTGGTACCAGAAGCTCGCCGGCCGCTTCGACGCCGCCTCGGGCCGCTGGCTCTACGCCCTGACCCTGACGCCCTTCGCGCTCTTCCACGCCCGTCCGGGCGTGCGCATCTCGCTTTTCAGCGGCGACGACCTGCTGCTGCGCCCCCACGCCACCCTCTACGCCATCGGCCTCGCCGCCTTCGCGCTGCTAGTCGCCGCCTGGCTCTTTCGCGAGGCCACCCTCTGGCGCCGCGGCCTGCGCGAGCCCGGCCGCGTGCTGTCCATCGCCGCGCCGGCGGGGCTCTACGCGGCGAGCTTCCTCGTCGCCCGCACCGAGACCGCCATCTTGGTGCCGCTGCTGCTCAGCCACGGCATCCCCTACTTCGCGCTGATGGGCCTGAGCCTCCGCCGCCTCGAACCCGCGCGCTACCGGACGGTCCTGGGCACCGTCGCGCTGCTGCTGCTGACCGCCGCGCTCCTGGGCAGCGCCGAGACCTGGTTCGAACACAGCGTCATCACGACCCAGAACCCCCACTACGCCCGCGCCGGCGTCTCGGCCGCCCAGGCGCTGCTCACCGGCCTGCTGCTGGTCCCGCTGCTCTCGCACTACATCTGGGACGCCTCGATCTGGCGCGGCGACCACCGCGACGCCCGCACCATCTACGCGCCTCCGACCGAGGCCCCGCGACCATGAGCACTCCGACCGCCACCCCGGGCGTCGCCCCGACGATCGCCGCGCCGTTGGTCGTCGCGCCGTTGGTCGCCGAGCACCGCTTCGAGCTCGCCGAACGCGTCGACACCGTCTACGCGTTCGTGACCCACCACGAGTCCCTGCCGACCTGGCTGCTGCCCGTCCGCTCCGTCCGCGTCGACCGGTCAGCCGCCGACGAGCACGGCGTGGGCGCGGTACGCGTGGTCAACCCGGGCACCCGCGCCGAGGCCCGCGAGACCGTGCGCTGGGCCTCCCCCCCCGACGGCTTCGCCTACTCCGCCGACGACGCCAGCCTCCACGGCTTGATGACCGACCACACCTCGATCTTCCGGTTCGAGCCGGCCGGCGACGCCCGCACCCTCGTGACCTGGGCCATCCACGGCCACCTCCCGCCCGGCCTGCGCGGGACCCCCGGCCGCCTCACCATGCTCGCCGTCCTGCGCCTCGGCGCCCGCGGACTGCGCCGCCACTTCAGTCCCAGCTCGTAGGGTGCCCCTCAAAGCGCGTCGGGATCGCCTGGATGTCGCGCACCACGTCGGCGATCACCTCGGGCGGCGTCACCTCGTCGAAAGCCAGCTCGACACAGTCCGATAGCCCCCCGAAACGCTCAGCCACCGCCTTGCCGATCTCGTCGTAGGTGCCGACCGCGGCGAAGGTGCGCACCACGTCGTCGGGCACGGTCTTCGCCATCTCCTTCCAGCGCCCGGAGATCGACATCTGGTGTAGCTCCGCGGCGAGGTCGTTCCAGCCGTGCAGCTCCATCACGGGCCAGTAGCTGCGGGTCGACGCGTAGAAGGCGACGCGGTAGCGCACCCACTCGACGCGCTCGGCCACGGCCGCCTCGTCAGGGCCGGTCGCCAGGAACCCGCCGCCGCACACCTCGAAGCGCTCGCGCGGCCGGCCCGCGACCTCCAGGCCCGCCTGGATCTGCGGCAGCGCCATCTCCTCCTGGTAGCGCCGCGTGCAGAAGCCGTGAAGTCGCACGCCGTCGGCCACGCGGCCCGCGAGCTCGAGCATCGCGGGGCGCACCGCGGCCGTGTAGACCGGGATGGGCGCCAGCGCGTTGGGGGCGTGGCGGAACTCGGGGGTCATCAGGCTGAACTGGTAGTGTTCGCCTGCGTATTCGAGGGGTCCGCCGGTCTGCCAGCAGCGCCAGATGGCGCGGAGGGACTCGACGTACTCGCGCAGCCGGGCCGCGGGTGCGGACCAGGGGACGCTGAACCGCCGCTCATTGTGGCCTTTGACCTGCGTCCCCAGGCCGAGGCTGAAGCGCCCGCCCGAGTTCTCGTGCAGATCCCAGGCCATGCCGGCGACCACCATGGGGCTGCGCGGGAAGGCGACGGCGATGGCGGTGCGCAGGCCGATGCGCTCGGTGGCCAGGGCGGCGACGGCCATATTGAGGAAGGGATCGTGCGCGATCTCGGGCGTCGCGAAGGCGTCGAAGCCGGCGGCCTCGGCCGAGCGCGCGGCCGCCTGTATCCCCGACCAGCCAGTGTGCGGTGCAAATGCCTCGACGCGCATCTCGCCCTCTCTTTGTCAGTGCCAGCGCCATCGAACACGCTCGGCGGCGGGCGCGCAAGGGAGGGGGAGGCCGCGGTGGGGCGGCGGTTGACGGCGGGGGCTGGGCCACGCTTTTCGGGGCGACGGCTTCGCGGTAGGCTCGCAGCATGGGAACCTTCAAGCGCGTTTGCGTGTACTGCGGCTCCAGCGACGACATCGCGCCGGCCTACCGCGAGGTGGCCCGATCTGTCGGGACTTTCCTCGCGGAGAGCGGCATCCAGGTCGTCTACGGCGGCGGGCGCGTGGGGCTGATGGGCGAGGTCGCCAACGCGGCACTCGAGGCCGGCGGACAGGTCTACGGCGTCATCCCGCGGAAGCTACAGATGCTTGAGGTGGGCCACGAGGGCCTCGACGAGCTCTTCGTGGTCGAGAGCATGCACGCCCGCAAGACGCTGATGGCCAGCATGTCCGACGCCTTCATCGCGCTGCCGGGCGGCTTCGGGACGCTGGAAGAGCTGGCCGAGGTCACGACCTGGACCCAGCTCGGCTATCACAAGAAGCCGGTCGGCCTGCTGAACGTGAACGGCTACTACGACCACCTGCTGGGGTGGATCGAACACGCCGCGAAGGAAGGGTTCATCCGGCCGGTCCACCGCGGCCTCATCGAGAGCGCGGCCACCGTGGACGTGCTGATGGACAAGCTGGCCGCCGCCGATCTGCCCGACCTCGAACGATGGATGCCGAAGACCTGATGAGCGCCCGACCTACCGGAAGGCAGCGCACGCTGCAGGCGCTCACACCCGACGAGAAGCGGGTGATTCAGGAGCTTCAGAAGATCAGCGCGCACATGGTCTACGACGGGCGCCTGGACGATGACGAGTTCGTGAAGCTGACCGAATGGGTGCGCAAAAACTCAGCGTACGCCGAGGTGAAGCCGCTGTCGGACTTGGTGAAGTTGCTGCGCAGCGTCCTGGCTGACGGGATGGTGACGAGCAGCGAGCGGCTGACGGTGCTGGATTTCTTGGGCGCGGTCGTGAAGGCGCCCAAGCCGGTGATGGACGGGCTGGACGCGATCTACGAGAGCGCGGCCAGCGTGGAGTTCAACCGGCGCACCTTCTGCTTTAGCGGGACCTTCGGGTTCGGCAACCGCACTGACGCGCGCATCGCGGTGATGCGGCTCGGCGGCAAGGTGATCGACCAGCCGACGATGAGCCTGGACTGGCTGGTCATGGGGTCGCCGGGGCCGGAGACGACGCGCGCCGGGCTTCATCCGTCGAAGCTCGAGCGGGTGATTCGCAATATCCGGCAGGGAGCGCCGACCCGAATCGTGCGCGAGGCCGACTTCGCGAAGGGCCTCATCGCCGCCGGTTCGTAGCGGCCTCGCGGCGCGACTTTCAGAACGTGCGCCGCAGCAGCAGCTCGATGCCGCCCTTGCCCGCGTCGCCGAAGTAGGTCTCGATCTTGAGGCCGCGCTTCATGGCGTAGACGATGCGCAGCTCGTGGACGTTCTCGTTCTCGTCGGCACCCAGGTCGGCGTCGTAGAGGATGAAGAGGTCGCGGCGAATGCGGGTGCCGGCGGTGATCCTCGCGTCCGAGAGCGCCGCGTCGTCGCCGACCTGGACCTCGAGGATGTCGATGGGCAGCTTGTCGGTGATGAACTTGGTCGCCGGGCCCAGGGCGAGGCCCACCACGGCGGTCAGGAGCTGGCCGCGCACGGCCTGTCCCTCGCCGCCGCCGCCGACCGGGTGGCCCACGGTGATGATCGAGACGATGTTGGTCTCGTCCATTCCGGGGTTGGCGCTGAGCTTGAGCTCCGGCGCCGTCGCGCGGCCGGTCACGCGCACGTAGATCCGCGAGGCGTCCGTGGCGGTGAGGCCCAAGGGAGAGAGGTCCACGCCCGAGATGTCGTAGGTCGCCGTGACGTCCAGGATGGGGTCGAGGTCGGGCGAACCATCGAAGACCACACGAGAATCCTGGGAGATCTCGAACTCGCGGCCCAGCACCTTCACCTTCCCGCGCTCCACGGTGATGACGCCCTCCAGGGCGACCTCCTCGCCGCGGATCTTGGCGTGGACCCGACCGGCGAGCTCCAGGTCGAACATGTCGTTCTTCACGAAGAGGGTGCGCTTGGGCACGATGACGGTGGCGTCGATGCGGGCGCCGCCGGTGCGCACGGGGCGGATCTTGGCGGCGGCGCTCAGCTCCTCGACAGAGACGCCGATATCGCCGGCCGAGACGAAGACCACGTCGTCCGGCATGTCGGTGGAGTGGACCTCGCGGCCGCCCAGCAGCGGGTCGATGGTCCCGTCGTTGACGGTGAGCTGGCCGCTGATGAGGGGGCTGTCCAGGGTGCCGGCGACCGTGACATCGCCGGTGGCCCGCAGCTTCACCTCGCGCCGGGTGAGGGCCCGGAAGCGCCGCAGGGAGAGCGCGCCGTCGAGGACCCAGACCGACGTGTCGAGGCCGGGCGTCTCCACGGCGAGGCGGAGATCCATGGTGCCGCCGTCGCGTTCGAGGTGGATGGGTTCGATGATGAGGCGCTCTGGGGTGAGGCGCAGGGCGAGGTCGAGGTCTTCGGCCTCCAGGCCGATGGGGGCCAGCAGCACCTGGTCGAAGTGGGCGAGCATGCGGCCGTCGAGCTTTGGCGCGCCGATGGTGCCGGCGACGACCACGTCGGCGTCCAGGTGGCCGCGGGTGGTGCCGAAGACGCCGGGAAGCGCGCCGCGGAGGCCGGCGAGAGAGAACTGCGAGGTGCCGACGGAGCCGCTCAGGTCGACGGACTCGAGGTCGACACCGTCGAGGAGATCGATGACTCCGAGGGGAGCCGAGGCCTCGACGAAGAGGCGGCCATCGTTGGCGGCCTGCTCGACGCTGAAGCTGGCCAGGGTGGTGTGGCGGCGGACGCGGACGTCGACGCGCACGGCGGAGGCCAGGGTGGCGGCGACAGCGGACGCCGCGGGTTGGTCGGAGGTGGCCACGGGCGCATCGGGCGAGCGGGCAGCTTCGGCGTGCAGGATCAGGCGCGCTTCGGCTTGCGGACCGCCGCTGACGACGAGCTCCAGCTTGAGCTCCACGCCGGGGATGGCGCCGTCGAGGATGCGGCCGATCTCGGGCGATATGTCCGTGATGGTGTCGACGGGGGCCGCCGAGCTCAGGCGCAGGCTGGTGCGCTCGTCGTCGATGAAGGCGGCGACGGGCGCGCCGGAGATGAGGCGCGGGCCGAAGGACGGCAGCAGGCCCTCGACGCGCAGGGCTTCGCCGCTGTTTCCCGCGATGGCGGCGGTGATCTCGAGGTCGCTGTCGCGGGTGGCGAGGTCCAGGCCGACGCTGGCCGCGCCGCCGCCGATGTGGATGTCGTCGACGCGAATCTGCCCGCCGATGGCCGGGTCGCCGAGAGTGCCGGAGATGTCGACCGCGGCGACGAACTGCGCGCGTTGGAGGTCACCGAGCTCGCCGGTGAAGGGCAAATCGCTCAGGCGGGTCTTGGCGATTCGCAGCTCGAGGGCCAGCGGCTCGCGCTCGAGCCGCTCGAGGAGGGAGCCGGTCGCGCCAGGCTGGACCGCCAACTCGGCGAGGTTCGACGGCACGCTGGCGAGCAGCAGGACGCGCTCGACCCCCTCGTCCACCAGCCGGATATCCAACTTGCTCCCGCTGGCGCCCAGGATGACGCCAAGGTGGGCGCTGCCGTCCGCGATGGGGCCGTAGACGACGTCGGCGAGGTCGATATCGACGGCGGCGACTGGCTGCCCGAGGGTCCCGCCGACCACCGCGGAGCCGGTGAGCACGCCGGTCGGCGCGTCTTCGCCGCCGCCTTCGAGCCAGGGCGCGAAGTCATCCAACACGACGCGCGCGATCTGGATGTCCGCGGCGAAGGGGGTCTGCGGTGTGATGGCGGGCGGCCCATCGAAGGTCACGCGGGCCGCGCTGAGCAAAGACAAGGAGATGGCTCGGTCGCCGTTCCACTTGGCGTCCACGGTCCCCTTGGTGCCGTCCTCCGCGATGCGCGCGTCCAGGGTCAGCTCGAGCGCCTCGATGGGCCCCACCTGGGCTTCGGTCAGGGACGCCTTCAGCGCGACGGTGGGGTCTCTCAGCGTGCCCTTTATCGAGCCGCGCAAGGTGAGATCGCCGGAGACATCGATGTCGGCGAAGGGATCGATGCCGAACCCGCGCAGGGACGCCAGCCACGCGGCCAGCGGCACCTTCTCGGCGGTGACGCTGGCGGCGACGGCCCCGCGCGTGGGCTCGACGAGGCCGCCGATCACCAGGACCGCGCGCGGCTCGGCGATGTCGTGAACGCTCAGGCCGGTCACGCTGAAGGCGCCGGTCTTTTGCACGTACCGAACGACGGCACCCGGCTGCGCCTCGAAGCCGTGGGCGCCGCGCTGCAGCTTCAGCGACCGCAGCTTGGCCTCGATGGGCTTGCCCTTCGCGATCGAGTCCACGGACACGCCGACCTCCACCTGGGCGTCCTCGCCCTCCGCGGTGAGGTCCAGCACGCCGCCGGATCTGGGGCTGAAGCGCGCCTCGAGCCGCGCCTTGTCCAAGCGGATACCGGCCGCCTTGATGTCGCGCGCGCCGACCGTCGCGTTCACGGTAGGCAGGCCCTTGCCCAGGGTGACCGCGCCCTGGATTCGCGCGCCCGCCACGCTGGTCTCGGCGTCGACGCGGAGGGCGGCGACCTCCAAATCTACAGTCGCGGACAGGTGTTCTGGATGATCCAGCGGCACGGTCGCCGCGATGGTGCCCTTGGCGCTGCCCACGGAGGGCCCCGCCTGCAGAGCCAGCCCGCGCACCGAGACCGGCCCGCTGGCGGTGAGCGTCGTATCGGTCATCGACGCCTCGAGCTTGGCCGTCGCGCCCTTGACCGCCACCCCGGGCGCCCGCACGCCCGCCGCCTCCAGGTTGGCCGAGGCCCGCAGCGTGCCGTCCTCGGCCATGAACACGTCGAAGGGTGCGGACGCCCGGGACAGCCCGATGGCGTCGCCCTGGCGCAGGTCGTTGGCGGAGAAGTCGCCGCGGGCGCGGACGCCGCCATCCTCCGGCTCGAAGCGCGCGGTGAGGTCGCCGGTGCGCAGGGCGATGTCCAACGCCGCCGCGTCGGCCAGGTGCAGCGTCAGGTCGCCCGTCGGTAAGCCCTCGCCCGGCCAGTCCAGGTTCGTCGCGACGCTGACGTCACCGAGCTTCGCGGCGACCCCGAGGGATTCGGGGACCTCGAGGTCGTGGGCGACCAAGCTCAGCGTGCCCTTCGCGCGCTGGAGCGCCGAGATGTCGAAGCCCTCGCCGAGCTCTACCGAGGCCTCCAGGCGCAGGCTCTCGACCTGGCCGGCCAGCCCGTCGATGTCGAAGAGGCGCGTCCACGCCTCGATATCGAGATTGGACAGGTCCACCTCCGCGGAGATGGGCCCGGGCGGAAGATGCGGCGCTCGCACGCTCAAGCTGAGGTGCCCGTCTTGGGCGTCGTCCGCGGCCATGTCGAGGGCCAGCGCCCCCTCCACCGCCGACGCGCTCAGCCGAATCGGGGTCGGGACGAAGTCGATGCCGGAGAGCTGGCGCAGGTGGATGTTGGCGTAGGCCTCGCCGGTGGTCGTGGGGTCGCCGTGGCCTCGGCCGGAGACGTCGAAGCTGATGTTGAGCGGCCACTCGAACTGCGGCGCGAGCTTTTGCGGCTGCAGCTTGCGCGCGGCGACGGCGACGATCCACGAGGGGTCGGTCGCCAGAACATCGCCCGAAGCCCGCACCGAGATGGCGCCGCCGGGGGAGACGAAATCCAGCGCGAGGGCGAGGTGACTGAGCGGGCCCGCCACGGCCCCGGTTCCGTCGATGGTGCCTTGCAGATCGTCGCGCCCCAGCAGGCCGCCGAGGGGCTCGAGCTCGACGTGGGCGCGGTCGACCGTCAGGGCGAGGATCGGCGCGTCCAAGCGGTCGATGCCGCCGCGCAGGTCCAGCTCGTGCGGCCCGCCGACCACGTTGAGGCGGTCGAACACGAGCGAATCGCCCTTCAGCGCGCCCGAGGCCACAAGCTCGACGCGATCGACGGGGAGGCCTTCGGCGGCGCCGGTGATTCGCACCTCGTCCCAACGGAGCCCCTGCCCGTCCAGCGCGATCGAGGCCTTCACGGTGAGGTCCGTCAGCGCGATGGAGCCCTCGGCGGCGGACTGGGCGATACGTGCGTCGGCGACGGCGATGCGGTCGAGCACGATGGTCCAGTCCAGGGCGTCCGTCGCCTCGTCCTCGGGCGTCGGCGGGGCGGGATTCTTCGCGGCGAAGGCGCGGGCGAGGCGAACGCGGCCCTGGGAATCCAATATCTCGGCCTCGGGCTTCTCCAGCTTGAGGCTGTGGATCTCGACCTGCTTCTGGATCAGCGGCCACAGCCGATACTCGAGGTCGAGGCGCGCGAGCGACAGCGCCTGCTGGCCGTCGGGGTCGTCGACGGTCACGCCGACAAAGGAGATGCGGCGGATCACCGGCCCCTCGATGCGCTCGACGTGGAGCGTCCCGCGGATCCCGGCGTTCACCGCTGACAGCGCGACCTCGAGCGCCTTGGCCCGGCCCCAATCGGTCTGCAGCACGAGGATCGCCGACGGGACCGCCAGCAACACCAGCAGCACCAGCCCGAGGATCGACCACATGATGCGGCGCCACCAGCGGCGGCGTTTGGGCGGCGGCGACTGGTCGTCAGGCTCTGCGCCTGGCGCTGGCTGGGGGGCGTCAGCCATCAGAATGACTGCCCGATGCTGAAGTGGAAGGTGTAGCCGGGCGGGCTCGGCGTGGTCAGCAGGAGGCCCAGGTCCACGCGGATGGGGCCGAAGGGCGTGAGATAGCGCACCCCGGGGCCGACGGCGACCTGCAGGCTGCCAAAGGAGAAGTCGTGCCGATCGGCCCAGACCTCGCCCACGTCGACGAAGGCGACCAGGCCGAAGTTGTAGGGCAGGTAGAAGCGCGCTTCGAAGGTGCCCAGCAGCGACAGATCGCCGCCGACATAGATGCGGTCACCCTTGGGGCAGGCGCCTTGCCCTGTGCTGGAGCGGGTGGTGAGGCCATCGTCGCTCTTGCAGAGGATGGGGCCCATGGTCCGGGCGCCGAACCCGCGCACATCCGCGGCGCCGCCTCCGAAAAAGCGCGCGGGCAACGGCACGTCGGTGCCTTTGGCGGGGAAAGTCTGGGAGTACCGGCCGCGCAGCGCCAGCGTCAGCCACTGGGCGGCCTGCCAATAGAGCCGCAGGTCGGTCTGGAAGCGCACGTACTTGAAGTCGCTGCCGAGGAAGTTCGTGGACTCCTGAAGCCGCACCTCGGCGTAGCCGCCCTGCCGTGTGTCGAAGGCGCTGTCGCGCTGGTCGGCGACGAAGACCTGCTCGAGGTAGGCCAGCAGGTACGCGTCCCGGAAGTCCAGCCCCAGGGTCTGCTCACGCGTCAGGCTCAGCGAGTCGGAGTAGTTGAAGTAGCGGTAGTAGGTCAGGCTGTAGCCGAGCTCGACGCTCAAAAAACCGAGGAAGCGCCTGGCCAGCGCGACCGCGCCGGTGGTGGCGTGGCTCTGGTAGCCGAGCGCCAGGTCGAGGGTGTAGTCGAGCCGCCCGCGAAACGTGATGTACTCCTCGAGGACCGAGTGCTGCCGGAACTCCGCCCCGAGCTCAAGCCCGGGGCCCAGGCGCTGGGGCGCGAAGAAGGTGGGGAGGACGATGAGCGCCGGCTTCACCTCGACGTCGAAGTAGCGCTGCTTGCCGAAGAAATCTCGGAACTGCAGGCCGCCGCTGAGGAAGACGTCGCTGCGGACGTTGTCGATGCTGGCGCCGAGCCCAGCGCGGAACTCGCGCATCGGCATCTCTTGAACTTCGACGACCAGGGGCACCTGAGCGGGCCAGGGGAGGTCGCGGACCGACCCGTACGTCGCCGGTTGCCCGTCCAGCAGTTCGGCCGGCGTGGGCCGCCTCACGCGCACGCCGACCGAGAAGAAGACACCGAGCTCCTGAAGGCGCCGCTCGATATTGCGCAGCTTTCGCCCCTCGGGGATGTCGCCGGGAGCGAGGCTGACGCGACGCATGATGCGCTCCGTCGGCACGACCTTGTTGCCCTCGATGATGATCTCGGAGAGGCGCGCCAGGGGCCCCGGCGCGAGGCGAACCCGGAGCTCGACTTGGTCCGTGACCCGCGAGACCGCGACCTCCACGAAGACCGCGGCGTGCACGAAGCCCGCGTCGGTGAGCAGCTTCACGATGTCGCGCTTGGCCTGGATGTGGAGCTCTTCCTCCCAGACGTCGCCGGCCTCGAACGGCACCGCGTCTTCGATCTCGGGCTGTAGTTCGATCAAGCGCCGCGCGGCCTCAGCGTCGGTCGGGTCGACCGGCTCCAGGCCCAAGAAGCGCACCTCGGTGATCTTGGACGGCTCGCCCTCGTCGACGTCGAAGTGGACCCGGACCGCGTACTTGTCGATGGGCTCGACCCGGTGGCCGGTCACGCGGGCATGAAAATACCCACGCGACGCGTACATGCTCGCGATCCGCTGGGCGTCCGCGGCCAGGTCGGCGCGCTCGAGCACCGGCTTGCGCCCGAACTTCCAGTTGTCGGAGTGGGTCTGCAGCTCCGCCTCGATGGCCCGGTCGCGCATCACGTCGTTTCCGTGAATCTTCACGTCGCCGATGATCTTCTCGCCCTCGGGCGCGCGCCACCGCCCCAGGCGAATGCGGCCGTTGCAGGCGCTCGCCAGCAGGCAGGCCACGACGAGCGCGCACACGAGGACGCGGCGGCCGAGGCCGCGACCGGCGACGCCAACGTGTACGCCGCCCAGCGTGCGCGAGGGGTTCGGAGGCATGAAGAAGGTCCAGCGAGAAGGGCGGCGCGTGTAGCCCGCACAAACTCTACGACTGACGCGCTCGTGGCAAGCTCAGGATGCTTGCGCCAGTGGCGCTGGCCCTGATTCTTGCCGACTCCGCATCCCACCGCGACCATGACCGCCATGGGACGATGGACCACCCGCCTGCTTGGACTTCTGCGCTCGGAGCGCTACGGCAGCCCGATGCTCGCGGTCTCCGGCGGCAGGCTCTTCTTGCCAGGCGGCCGACGCGGGCGCATCGGCGCCTTCTTGCTGGACGCGCGCCCGGTGACAAACGCCGAGTATCGGGCCTTCGTGGGGGCCACGGGCGCCCGGATGCCAGATTGGACCTGGCGCAGCGGCTTCGACCACGCCGATCAACCCGTCGTCGGCGTCTCCCTCGACGAGGCCCGCCGCTACGCGCGCTGGGCCGGAAAGCGACTACCCACGGTGCGCGAGTGGATGCGCGCCGCCCGCGCGGACCGACGCGCGCCCTACCCCTGGGGCGACGCGTTCCCACAGCCGGCCTTCGCACACTATGGCCGCGGCTCCCGCGGCGCACCGTCCCAGAGCGACGAACGCACCCGGCGCGCCGGCCACGGCCCCTTCGGTCACCAAGACCTCGCCGGCAACGTCTGGGAGTGGACCGACGAGGGGCTGCTGCTCGGCGGGTTCTGGGGGTCCGAAGACCCCCGCCTCGACTCCCCCCTGGCCGAGCCCCCCGCGCGCCTCTCAGCCGGCATCGGCTTCCGCTGCGCCGTCTGACGAGAGACTAGCGCGCCACGGCCAGCTGGATGCGAGCCCCTTTCGGCGCACGCAGCCCAGCGCCACCCATCTCGCTGCGGGCCTCGACGCGCAGGCCGACGAGCGAGTCGGTGGCCTCGCCGAGCCGGGTGATCCGCAAGGTGTAGCCGATGGTGCAGGTCTGCCCCTTCGGCGTCGCGGCGCAGGCGCGGGCGACGTCCGGGGTGATGGTCACGGTCGAGATGCCGGAGTAAGTCGCGCTGCCGGCGCCGGGGAGCGCGTCAGGCACGACCTGGAGATTCACCGGCTCGGTAGCGCCGATGCGAACCGGCGCGTCGGGCGAGCTGACGACCGGGAGGCCAGTGACTTCGACCTGGAGGCGGGTGGTGACACCGACCTCCTCGACCTCCGGCGCGGCCGCGGCGACGGCGACGCCCGGCGCGGTGCCGGCGCGCTCGGCGTCCGCTTGGGTCAGCGCGTTGATCCAGCTCAGCTCGTCCTCATCGAAGAGGGTCGGCGAGCCGTAGGACGCGCCGGCTGAGCGGTAACTGGCCTCCGGCGTGGCGATATGCGGCGCGACCTTCGGCTGCTCGACGGGTCGCCCCTCACGCGCCGCGGCCACGGCGGCGGCGCTGACCCGCAGCTCCGCGCGGACGGTGATGGCGGTCTGCCCACGATAGAGCGCGGACTGCAGGGTCGTCGCCTCGTTGCGCAGCGTCCAACGCGCCGGGGAGTCGGGGGTCGGCGTGCTGGTAGCAAGCACAGGGCTGGCGATCAAGCAGGTCAGAGCGAAGCAGAACGACGGGACGAGAAGACGATGCATGGGGACCTCCAGCCACTCGGGGCGGGCCGAGAACAGAGCAAGGGCCGTGCCACCCAGTCCGATCCTATAAATTCAGCAAGTTACAAGCGGAGAGTGTCCCGCGCGGCCTGTCCTACTGGCACAGATGTCACGGGACACGTCACAGATCTGACGCGGCCTCCGTCGCCGACCTCGTCGGTGGGACCGCTTGCGTCCCGGCGTCGATCGGCGTCTCGGAATGCCCCCGTAGAACGAAGCCGCCTGCCCGTGGTCACAGGCAGGCGGCTTCCCAGGCGCCAGATCGGAGTCCAGACGAGGCGGCGACCGGCCCGCGACGCCCTGTCACGCGCGTCGCACCGTCCCCGACTCGCGCGCGCTCACACCTTGAGCGGCATCCGGAGGTAGCGCGTGCCGTTGTCCTCGGGCGCGGGCAGCTCACCCGCGGCGATGTTGACCTGGAGGCTCTGCAGCAGCAGCGCCGGGGCCGCCAGGGTTTGGTCTCGACCGGCGCGGAAGGCGATGTAGGCCTCCCTCGACGTCTCCGCGGAGAGCTGGATGTTTCTGGCCTTGGAGGCCCCAATCGTGGTCTCCCAAGCCAGCTCGCGACCGCCGGGCATGTAGTCGTGGCCCACGAAGACCCGCGTGCTGTCGGGGAGGCGGTAGAGCCGGCTCACCGAATCGAACATCGCCGCGGCGCTGCCTTGGGGGAAGTCGCAGCGGCCCGTGCCGTAGTCGGGCATGAAGAGGGTGTCGCCCGAGAAGAGCGCGTCGCCGATGCGGTAGCTGATGCAAGCGGGCGTGTGTCCGGGCGTGTGCAGCGCCTCGACCTTCAGCGCGCCGGCGTCCAGCACCTGCCCGTCGGTGAGCAGCACGTCCCATTGGCGGCCGTCCGTCGGCAGCTCTTTGAGGTTGAAGGCGCCGGCGAAGACGCTCTGCACCTTGGTGATTTGGGCGCCGATGGCGGTGGGGGCGCCAAATCGCTTCTTGAGCACGGCCATCCCGGAGAGGTGGTCGGCGTGGGCGTGGGTGTCCAGCACCCAGCGCACGCGCAGAGAGTGCTCGCGCGCGAACTCGCTCACCGCGTCAGCGGAGTGGGTCTGGATGCTCCAGCTCGTGCGCTCGAAGTCGAGCACGGGATCGATGAC
The DNA here is from genome assembly GCA_041389525.1 of Myxococcota bacterium. Lineage (GTDB taxonomy): Bacteria > Myxococcota_A > UBA9042 > PHBI01 > JACKFB01 > JACKFB01. Next base: position 89,637 of record JAWKRR010000011.1, read on the forward strand.
GACGGCGTCTCGCGTGTCGGCGTCCCACACGACGTAGGTGAGGCTGGAGGTGTCGGGGTCGAAGAAGGCTTTGATCTGCATGGAGTCGCTCCGGTCAGGCTTGCGTCGCATGCAGAGAGCAAGGCGCGTGCCACGACGGACGCCAAACGCGCCAACGCCCACGGGCAGTAGCTTTCGCGTCTTCCCGCTGCCCGAGACACCCGCTGACCCGTCTCAAGATGTCGCGACGGCGTTGCAACACGGCCGCGACATCTCGAGACTCAGAACGCGATCTTCGTGTAGGGGCACTTCTGCTTGATGCCGGCGGGGTCGCAGCCCGCGGGCGGCATGCAGTTAACGTACTGCGGGCAGTTCGCGCCCTGCTCGCAGCCGCAGCCGCAGGCGTTGCTGAACCCGGTCGTCCCCGCGGGACACGCGTAGTCGATGAGCTGACAGATCATCGGGTCCGTCGCGACGTAGTTCCGCCACCACTCGCTGCCGGGGCTGCACGCGCAAGCGTCCGCCTTGCACTCGATCTTCCCGCCCGGCGCGCACCAACACACGCTGCACGCGTCGCCGGTCTCCCACTCCGCACCCACCGGCAGCCACTGGCCGTCCGCCGACACGCAGCCGCCCGTCGCGCAGCCCGGCTGCGTCGCGCACTCGACCACGCCATCCGCCGAGCAGTGACAGATCTTGCACCCGTCGTCGGTCTTCCACTCCGCACCCACCGGGATGCTCTGGCCCTGCCACGTGCACGACCCGCCGCCGCACGCGGGGTCGTACTCGCACACGGCCTTCCCCGTCGCGTCGCACCAGCAGACGCCGCATCCGTCCTCGACCTGCCACTTCGCGCCGTAGGGCCACCAGCTCCCGTCAGGCCCCTGACAGCCGCCTGGGCATGGCGCCGCGTCCGTGCACACCACCTGGCCATCGGGGCCGCACAAGCAGCTCGCGCAAGGGTCTCCGGGCGGCCAAATCGCCCCCTCGGGCAACCAGGTCCCGTCCGGCATGGAGCAGCCCTGCCCGCCACAGCCCTCGGGGATCTCGCAGTGCGCGACGCCCGGCTGCTCGCACCAGCACACGCCGCAGCCGTCGTCGGTCTCCCAGACCGACCCCAGCGGCCACCAGTCGCCGTTCGGGCCGACGCAGCCCTCGCCCCCACAAGCGTCCGAAGCCTCGCACTCCAGCTGGCCCTGCCCCGCGCACCAGCACACCTCGCAGCCGTCAGGTGTCGACCACGGGGCCCCCGGAGGCAGGTACTGCCCGTCCGGAGCCACGCACCCCTCGCCACCGCACTGCCCGGTCGCCTCGCACGCGATCCCGCCGTTCGCCCCGCAGACGCAGACCTCGCAGCCATCCGCCGTCTGCCACTTCGAGCCATAGGGATACGTCTTGCCGTTGGGCCCCACGCAGCCCTGGCCGCCGCACTGCCCCGTCTTCTGACACTGCACCGCACCCGCCGCGGTGCACCAACAGACCTCGCACCCGTTCGGCGTCACCCACTCAGCCCCCGGCGGGTACGGCACGCCGTCCGGGCCCACGCAGCTCTGCCCACCGCACTGCCCGGTCTTCTCGCACTGCACCTTCCCGCCGGCCGTGCACTTGCAGACCTGGCAGCCGTCGTCGCTCTTCCACTGCGACCCGACCGGCCACGTCTGCCCCGTCGCCGCGTCGACGCATCCCGTACCGCCGCACTGGCCCGTCTTCTCGCACTGCACCTTGCCGCCACCCAAGCAGCGACACACCTCACACCCGTTGGCCGTGTACCACTCTGCGCCCGCAGGCCAGAACTGCCCGTTGGCGGCGTAACAGCCCTCGCCCGGACACACCCCGGTCTGCTCGCAGAAGACCTTCCCGCCCTCCTCACACCGGCAGATCTCGCAGCCGTTCGCGTTCGCCCACACAGCACCCGGAGGCCACGCCTGCCCGCTCGCGTCCACGCACCCGCCCGGGCACGCCTTCGCGGTGCACGCCACCTGCCCGTTCGGCCCGCAGGTGCAGACGTTGCAACCGTCCGGCGCCGGGAAGCTGGCCCCCACCGGCCACGTCGTGCCGCGCACCTTGCACCCGCCCGTCCCGCCGCAGGTCTGCTTCGCGCACAGCACCTGCCCGTCCGCCCCGCACTTGCACAGCTTGCAGCCGTCCGCGGACTCGAACGTCGACCCCGGCTTGTGCGGCTGCCCCTCGAAATAGCAAGCCCCGCCGCAGTTCTGGTCGTCGCAGACCACCTCACCGTTCGGCCGACACACGCACACGCCGCAGCCGTCCGGCGACGGGAACGACGCGCCGAACGGCACCGACTCGCCGCCGATGACGCAGGCGCCGCCACACGCGATCTTCGTGCAGCTCACCTCGCCGTTCTTGCTGCACACGCACTCGTTGCAGCCATCGCCAGCTGGGAAGGTCTGCCCGGCCTGATACGACTTGCCCTGCCACGAGCACGCGCCCACGCAGGCCTTCTTCGTGCAGCTCACCTGCCCGCTCGAGCCGCAGACGCACTCGTTACAGCCGTCGCCCGCCGGGAACGACGCCCCTGCGGGCCAGGATTTTCCTTGGTAATTGCAGGTGCCAGCGCACGCCTTCTCGGTGCAGGCGTACTGCCCGGCGCCGCGGCAGGTGCAGGTGTTGCAACCGTCCGGCGCGTCAAACACGGTGCCGGGCGGGATGAGCACGCCGTCGACCTCGCAGCCGTCCGGCGGCTCGCAAGGCAGGCTGGTGCACGCCGTCAGCCCACCGGCGAGGCAGGTGCAGGTGTTGCAGCCGTCGCCCTGCGGAAAGACCTGGCCGACCGCGTGGGCTTTGCCGCCGTGCTCGCACATCTCGCCGCAGGCCTCGTCGGTGCACGCGATCTGCCCGCTGTCCAAGCACGCGCAGTCGTTGCAGCCGTCGCCCTTGGAGAAGGTGTCGCCGGGCGCGTAAAGCTCGCCCTCCCACTCGCACCCGTCGAAGCACGCCATCTGGGTGCACGCGATCTTCCCGCTGTCCAAGCAGGTGCAGGTGTTGCACTTGTCGCCGGCCGGGAAGGTCTCGCCAGCCCCGTGCGCCGACCCGTCCGCGCCCAGGCACAGCCCCTCGCAGGCCATCAGCGTGCACGCGACCGTGCCATCCGACGCGCAGGAGCACGTGTTGCAGCCGTCGTCACTGGGGAAGCTGTCGCCGGCTTGGTAGACGACGCCGGCCACCACGCAGTCCGCGCCGATCCCCGACCCGCACTCGCTGGCGCCGCCGCCAATCAGCACCGCGGACGCGAAGACGGCCAGCCATGCGGCGCGCGAAACCACGGCCATTTTCAATGAGTTCAAGGTCAGTCCTCCCCAAGTTTCGTCGACGGTGCCAGTCCCCGCAGAGTACGCCCCGCGACGCGCCGGATCAAAGGCCAAGTCGCGGCGAAAACCCTTGTTTCCATGGGCCGCATCACTTGGTGTAGAACGCCTGGGCCACTAGGATTCAACGGCGTGGGGTGCTGGATGAGGGTCAGGAAGACGGGCGGCGTAGCGACGAAGGGGCACCTGACGGCGTCGGCCGCTTTGCTGGTGGCCTGCGGGCTGGCGTTCGGAGCGTGCGGGGGCGACGGCGCCTCAAGCGACGCCCAGACGCTCGCCGACAGCGACGGGGGCAGCGCAGACGCCGACGGCACCGCGAGCGCTGACGCCGACAGCGTGGACACCTTCGACGCGCAGGCCGCGCGCGCCCTGCTTGAGGCGGTGCCCGAGACCGCCCGCTACACCCTGCCAAACCTCAGCGCGGAGGCCTTCGTCGTCCGCACGGAGGCCTCGACGCCGCACGTCTACGCCTCCAACCGGAGGGATCTCGGGCGGGTGCTCGGATTTGTGCTGGCGCGCGACCGCTTCTTCATCATGGACCTGCAGCGGCGGCTGGCTCTCGGCACGATCTCGGAGCTGCTGGGCGAGCTCGGGCTCGCCAGCGACTACGAGTCCCGCCTCACCGGCATGACGCGGGTGAGCGACCAAATGCTCGCGGCCCTCGATCCGGCAGACGGTGTCTATCTGGACGCGGTGGCCGACGGCATCAACTCCTATATCGCCGCGGTCGCCGCCGGGACCCAGCCCCTCCCCAGCGAGCTGGAGCTGGCCGGCCCGCTCCTGGGCACCGAGGACGTGCCCAGCCTGATGAAACCCTTCGACCGCCGCTCGATGGTGGCGATGATGGCCGTCATCGCGTTCGTGACCAGCTTCGACGGGAGCGACGTCAGCCGCACGGCCGACGACGCCGGGCTGGAGGCGGCCTTCGACGGCACCGTGGACGAGGCGCTGCGAAAGGCCGGCGTCCGGAAGGACATCTGGGAGCGGCAGGACCTGCCCTTCAAGAACGCGTCGGCCGCAGGCTTCGGCGTGGACGTGGACGGCGTGGCGACCGTGGCGGCGGCCGCCCAGACCTCGCAGCCCTCTGCCGGCGACCTGCGCGCGCCGAGAGCCCCCAAGGCCCTGCTCCAGCGCACGGGCGCAGCACTCGCGGCGTTCAAGGACAAGCTCGGCAAGCGCTCGCCTGAGAACTTCGGCTCCAACACCTGGGCCGTCTCGGGCAAGCACACACCCGACGGTTCGTCGTTGCTGGCGGGCGACGGCCACCTCCAGCTCGACGTGCCGACCCTGATGTATCAGGTGGGCGTCGACACCCAGGTGCTGGGCGGCGGCGACATCCACCAGATGGGCCTGATGATCCTTGGGATCCCGATCATGGCCGTCGGCACCAACGGCCGGCTCGCGTGGAGCCAGGTCAACCCGGTGGCCGACACGACCGACTGGTACGCGGAGGAGGTGGTGCTCGGCGCTGACGGGCTGCCCGAGGCCACGCGCTTCGAGGGCGCCTCGCGGCCCCTGGTGCCCAAGCTTGAGAGCCACAACGTCGCCGACGTGCCGCTGCTGGGTTCCAAGGGGCGCACCGAGACGTGGACGCGCTACGAGACCTTCGACGGGCGCATGCTGACCGCCGTGGAGGGGCGCCTGCTGGCCGAGGACGAGCAGCCCGGCGACGCCGAGGCCGCGGTCATCACCCTGAGCGGGCGAGTCGTCCCAGGCGACGCCGACGGCGACGGGGTCGTCAGCGGCATCTCGGTGGACTACACCGGTTTTGACGCGACCTACGTCCACGCGGCCTTCGAATCGGCCAAGGCCCGGACCGTCCGCGAGTACCAGGACGCCACGCGCGGATTCGTCGGCAGCGCGTTCTACTCCACGGCCTCGGACGCCGACGGCAGCATCCTCTTTACGTCGTACCAGTCGATCCCATGCCGCGGATATCTGGACCGCGAGTCCAGCGGCAAGTGGAAGCCGGGGGCCGACCCGAGCGAGCTGCTCGACGGCACGCGCTACCGCGGTTTCACCATGCCCAGCCACGCGGACGGCACCGTCGATGAGGGGCCGGGCAAGACCGATCCCTACAAGTGCGTCGTGCCCTTCGACCAGACGCCGCAGTCCATCGACCCGCCCCAAGGCTTCGTGGTCAACGCGAACAGCCCGCCCGCGCCGGTGCAAGACGACGGGACACTGTGGGATGACCGCTGGTACATCGGGGGCCCCTGGGTCTCCGTTCGAGCGGACAGCATCGCGGGCCGCCTCAAAGCCGCCATCGCCGCCGACAAGGCCACCGTGGCCGAGATGGCGAGCATTCAGGCGGACAAGCGGTCCCGCACCGCCGAGCTCTTCGTGCCCTTCCTGCTCGACGCGCTGGACTCCGCGCGGGCGCCGGCAGGCGAGAGCGACCCCGACAAGGCCCGGCTGCGGGCGCTCTACGCCGACCACGCGGCCGCCATGGACGAGGTGACGACGCGGCTCACCGCTTGGCGCGACCGAGGCTTCACGGCCGCGTCGGGGGTCGAGACCTTCTACGAGGCGCCGTCCGCGCTGGACCGCGAGGACGCCGTCGCGGCCATGATTTTCAACGCGTTCTTGCCTCGCATGGTCGACGCGGTGCTGGGCGATGAGCCGGCCGACGCGGCCACGCCCTTCAACGGCTATCGCGCGCGGGCCTGGGCCGTGCTGCGCTTCTTGCGGGGCCGCGGCGCGTCGAACCCCGGGGCGCTGGCCTCGTGGAAGGCTGAGACCGAGGAGTCGGTCTTCTTCGATCGGCTGGGAACGCCCGAGATCGAGCGCTCCGATGAGGTCCTCGTGGGCGCCCTGGCCGCGGCCCTGACCTGGTTGGGCGGCCCGCCGGCGGCCAAGCCGGGGACGGGCGGGTTCGGCACGGCGGATATGAGCCAGTGGCTGTGGGGGCTGCGCCATCTGGTGCGCTTTGAGTCGATCTTGGCCAGTCAGCTTCCGCCCGACGCCGGTCTGAGCTTCATCACCGACCAGTTCGCCATCTCGACCGAGATCCTGCCGCTCGCGCCCTCGTTCCCGGCCGGGGACCCGCGGGCGGCCCTGCGATGGTTTCCGCGCGGCGGCGACAATTTCACAGTGGACGTGGCCGGTCCCGGGCCCAGCGGCACCGATTTCACCTACGCGCACGGGCCCGTGATGCGGATGGTCATCGGCCTCAAAGACGGGCGGGTGACCGGGCAGAACATCACGGCCGGCGGGCAGTCGGCGCTGGTCGACTCGCCCTACTTCGCCGACCAGGCCGCGCTGTGGCTTGGCAACAAGACCATCCCGCTGCGCTTTCACGCCGAGGACGTCGCGGCCGGCGCCGTGGGGCGAGAGGTGTATGTCGCGCCTTAAGCTCGTCGCGTCGCTGGCGCTGGGACTCTTGTGCACCGCACCATGCGCCATGGCTGGGCCCTCGCCGGTCTGCACCGCGGACGGTGTGCTGCGCGGTGAGATGCCTCCGCGCGGCGACGCGCAGTGGTGCGAGGTCGTCGATGACGGGACCGGCGGGTGGATTCGTCACGGCGAGGCGAAGGCGTGGTTTCCGGGCGGGCTGCTGCGCGAGCAGGGGCACTGGGCGCGCGGGCTGATGGACGGCGTGTGGGAGCGCTGGCGCGAGGACGGGACGCTGGAGGCGCGGTCGACCTACGCCGCCGGGGAGCTGCACGGGCCGCACGTGCAGCGCGATGATGACGGGACCGTGGTCTCGGGGAGCTTCGCGCGGGGCGAGCGCGACGGGATGTGGCGCACGGCGGACGCGGCGGGGACCATCATCGAGCAGGGGGAGTACTCGGCGGGGCTGCGCGTGGGGGTGTGGACGACGGCGGGCGAGGACGGCTCGCGGATGACCGGGCCGTGGCGGGCGGGGCGTCGCGAGGGCGAGTTCGTGCTGCGGGACGCCGCGGGCGTGGTGCGGGCGCGGGGCGGCTACAGGAAGGACGTGCGCGAGGGCGCCTGGGAGGAGATGGACGCTGGGGGCCGGGTGGAGGCGCGTGGGACTTACCGCAACGGGGCACGCGACGGGCGCTGGACGCATCTGGCGGCGGATGGGCGCGTGGTCGGCGAGGGTACCTACCGGGCCGGGCGGCGCTCTGGAACCTGGCGAGAGCCCGATGAGGCCGGTGGATATTGGGAGGGCGCCTACGACAACGACCAGCGGCACGGGGTGTGGCGGCGGTGGTCGGGGCAGCGCGTGAAGCTGGCGGAGGGACGCTACGAGCGCGACGACCGCGAGGGGCCTTGGCGATTCTGGGAGGCCGGCCGAGGGCTGGCGGCCGAGGGGCGCTACACCGACGGCGAGCGCGACGGGGTGTGGACGCTCTACGACGCAGACGGCGGGCGCTCGGAGGGCCCCTGCCGCGGCGAGGCGCGATTCGGCACCTGGCAGCACCTTCGCCCCGACGGCTCGCGGGTGGCCGAGGGGCCGTATCTGGCTGACGTGCGCCAGGGCGAGTGGCGCTTCTTCGGGCCGGACGGCGAGACCGAGGTGGGGCGCGGGCCCTACCGCGACGGCAAGCGCCAGGGCGTCTGGACCCTGCCCCTGGGCGACGGGGCGGTCGCGCGCGGACCCTACGTCGACGACCTCCGGCAGGGGCACTGGCACCACGCGGGCGCTGACGGGAAGATGCTGGCCGAGGGCGAGTACACCGATGACGCGCGGTCCGGCCGCTGGGTTTTCTACGGCGAGGGCGGGGCGATTCGTGCCCAGGGCGATTTCGTGAACGACAAGCGCGAGGGCCCGTGGTCTGAGAGCGACGGCGCAGGGAATATCGGCCTGGGGGCCTACGTCAGCGGCGTGCGCCAGGGGGTGTGGCGCTTCACCACGCCCAGCGGCGAGCCGATGGCCACCGGGGCATACCTGGACGGAGAGCGTGATGGCGTCTGGGTTTTTCACGCCCGCGGCGCCGCGCAGGAGCGGACGATCACCTATGAGCGCGGCCGGGAGCTCGGCGGCGCGGCGGAGGAGAGCAAGTGAGATCGTTGATGACCGTCCTCGCCCTGGGCCTGCTGGCCGGATGCACCCACGGCGCGACCGAGACCGTCGCCTTCGACTCCGCGCGCGCGGCGACCGGCCAGGTGTTGCTCGAGACCTTCGCGGGCGACGTCTTCGTCGAGACCGACCCCAGCGCGATCCGGGTCGCGGGGACGATGGTCCTGACCGCGCGCGGCTTCTCCGACGAATCCAAGGCCGTCGCGGCCCTCCACGAGGTGCTCATCGACGAGAGCGGGACCAACGACGCGCTGGTCATTCGGGTCGACGGCCCCGCCCTCAGCGGTCTGCGCACTCTGCGCGCCGACCTTCACATGGCCGTCCCGCCAGGCGTGGTGGTGACGCTGGTGACCGGTGACGGCCTGGTGTCGGCGACCGACGTCGACCTCGACCGAATCGAGACCGCGCGCGGCGGCGCCGAGCTAGCCCACACCCTCGGCCCCAGCATCGTGCGCGCGGCCGGCGGCGCCATCTCCGTGGACGGCCACGAGGGCGACCTGGACTTGCGCAGCAGCGACGCCCCGATCTCGATCTTCTCGGCCCGCGGCGACATCCGCGCCGTCACCACCCACGGCATGGTCACCGCCCGCCTCGTCCCGCCCGAGGGCGCCGAGCTCTTCATCGCGACGACCAACGCCGGCATCGACCTCGCCCTCCCCTTCGGCTTCGGCGCGGATCTCTCGGCCACCACGGACGCCCACATCTTCATCGAGGGGCTGGACTTCGACGTCACCCGCGACACCTTCGACCTGCTGGAGGGCCGCCTCGCAGGGGGCGGCGGCCTCGTCGACCTGCGCACCACCCACGCGGACATTCGAGTGCACCGCCGCTGACGCGCCCGAACGACCTTCGCGTGCCCGTCCGTTCTCAGGCCGACGCCGGCAGCACCAGCTCGCCGTTCAGCTCGAACTGACGGCGCTCGAAGCGGACGCGGCGCCGCTCGAAGACGCTCTTCTCCGAGATCTCGACGGCGTCTTTGCCCAGGTGACACACCCAAGCGGTCGGCGTCGACGGGCGGTCGGACGCGAAGGCGCGCGCCGAGAAGACGCCCACGTTCGTGCCGCGCTCAGGGTCGCGAGCCGACGGATACAGAAACGCCTCGACCTCGGCCTCGCGCATCGCGGTCCCCAGGCGCTGGGTCTCGGCGTAGCTCTCTCGCGACCCGATGAGGTGCTCGTAGGCGTCGAACGGCGGCTTGGTCAGGTCCACGCCGCACTTGCTGCTCACGGGCACGCTGAAGAGCAGCAGCTCGAGGATCAGCGGCTCGAGCTTCGCCTCACTGTCGCCGACAAAGAGCAGGCGGTAGAAGGCCGCCTCGGCGAAGGCGGTGCGCGGTTCGAGCGCGCCGTACCAGATCCCGCGCTCGCTGGTGTCGCCGAAGCGCGACCCGTAGGCCAGCGGCGGCGGGCGCAGCGGCCCGGCCAGCAGCGGGTGCAGCTTGTAGCTCTCGGGCGCGCGGGCCGGCCCAGACGAGTCCAGCATCGCGTCGAGCAGGCGCTGCTCGTCGTCGGAGTCGACCAACTTGCGGGTCGAGACCATGTGCTGGCCGTCGACGACGCGCCACGCGAGGAGCCAGAGACTCTCAAGCGGTTCGAGGGGCGGAGTGATCAGAAGGTGCCGCGCATCGCGTCGAGGTAGGCCACGGTGCCCACGAGGCCGCCTACGCTCTTGGCCAGCTCGGCCGGGATCCCCCCCAGCCGTCGATTCGGCGCGGCGTACCAGCGCTGCGCCGCGGTCTCGTCGCCGCTCACCATCGCGTCCAGGCCGCGGAAGAGCCGCACGAAGAGCAGCGCCAGCTCGCCTTGTTTGGTGTCGAGCTCAATGGTGCGCCCGCGGGACAGGCGAGAGATGCTCGCTTCACTGCAGCCCAGGATCCGCGCGAGGTCCCGGTTGGTGGCGCCCAGTCTGCGAGCAGCCGCGAGCACGGCTTTGGTGAGCACATGGTCCTGTTCGGGGTCAGAACGAGTGGCCTGTAGCATCAACGCACCTCCTTTCACACGCAACAATGCAGCACCGAACTTTCACATGCAAGCTCTGGCGCTCAGAAAGTGCTGTCTGTGCGCGGCATCAAAGCCCGAGATCCTGACGTGGCCTAAGGAGACTCCGCGAAGTCAGCGTGCTAACCTCGCATCCCTCGCAACCCGACTTGTGCTCGGTGATTCCGCTCGGCGGGCCGATGTCGCACGCACTCTGAAGCTCCGTATGTCTGAACCGGAAGATACCGCACTCGACCGCATCCAGGCGCACCTGGACGCGCTCGCACGCGGCACGTTGTCGCTGACGCGGGAGCAGGTCGCCAAGGAGACCGACCCGCGAGTGCGGCGGGCGCTGGGGCGCGTGGTCGACATGTGGGAGCGGGTCTACAAGGTGGGCGACGCCGAGGCGCTGCACCGCGACAACGCCCGCTTCCTGGGCTCGATCGTCGAGAACATCCCCAACATGATCTTCGTAAAGGACGCGGCCGAGCTGCGCTTCATGCGCTTCAACCGCGCCGGCGAAGAGCTGCTCGGCTACGACCGCGCCGACCTGCTGGGAAAGAATGACTACGACTTCTTCCCGCCCGAGCAGGCCGAGTTCTTCACCGCCAAAGACCGCGAGGTGCTCGCGAACGGCAGCCTGGTGGACATCATCGATGAGCCGGTGGACACGGCCCATCAGGGGCGGCGCTACCTGCACACCAAGAAGATCCCCATCCTCGATGAGGCGGGGACGCCGCTGTACCTGCTGGGGATCTCCGAGGACGTGACCGAGCGCAAGGTCGCCGCAGAGACGCTGGCGGCGCGGACCCAGGAGCTCGCCCGCACCAACGCCGAGCTGCGCATCGCACAGACCGAGCTGCGAGAGCGCGAGCAGGAGCTTGAAGTGCTGCTCTCGCACTTCCCGGGCGCGGTGTGGAGCTGCGACCGGGACCTGCGCATCGCGTCGACGGCGGGGGCGCGGGCGGAGGATCTCGGGCTGGCGGCTGATCGGGTCGTCGGGAGGTCGGTGATCGAGCAGTTCCGGGGGACCGCGGGGCTGGCCGAGGCGCACGCGGCGGCGCTCGAGGGCGGCGTCGGGACCTACGAGTTCGAGGCGGGGGGGCGGACCTACGAGGTCCAGGTCGAGCCGCTGGATGGGCGCGGGGTGCTGGGGGTCGCGCTGGACGTGACGGAGCGGCGGCGCCTGGAGATTCAGCGGATGGAGGCGCGGCTGCAGGAGGCGCAGAAGCTGGAGAGCTTGGGGCTGCTGGCCGGCGGGATCGCGCACGACTTCAACAACCTGCTGGTCGGCATCTTGGGGAACGCCAGCTTGGCGCTGATGAAGCTGCCGCAGGGGTCGCCGGCGCGGCGGTCCATCGAGCGCATCGAGCTGTCGGCGGACCGCGCGGCCGATTTGACCCGGCAGATGCTGGCGTACTCGGGTAAGGGACGCTTCCGCATCGAGCGGCTGGATATCTCGGAGTTGGTCGCTGAGATGGCGAACCTCCTGGAGGTGTCGATCTCCAAGAAGGCCAAGCTGGTGTTCGACTTCAGCTCGAAGCCGGCCGTCATGGACGCGGACGGGGCGCAGATGCGCCAGCTCGTGATGAACCTGATCACCAACGCGTCCGACGCCATCGGCGCCAAGCCGGGGACCATCACCCTGATCACGCGGGTGCTGCAGTGCGACGCGCAGTATCTCGCGGCGACGTACCTGCACGAGGAGCTGCCGGCCGGGAGCTACGTGGTGGTCGAGGTGTGCGACTCGGGCGCGGGGATGTCGCCGGAGGTGAAGCGGCGCATGTTCGACCCCTTCTTCACGACCAAGGAGAGCGGGCACGGGCTGGGATTGGCGGCGACGCTGGGGATCATCCGCGGACACAAGGGCGCGGTGAGCGTCTACAGCGAGGAGGGGAAAGGGACCACCATCAAGGTGCTCTTTCCCGAGTCGCCCGCACCGCGCGCCGAAGCGGGCGAGCGGCCCGTCAGCGCGCCGCTGCCCCGAGCGCCGACGCAGAAGCTGCGGGTGCTGGTCGTGGACGACGAGGAGACGGTGCGCGACCTCGCGTCGCAGGTGCTGCTCAGCGGGGCGTATGAGGTGCTCACGGCGGTGGACGGCGTGTCGGCGGTGGAGCTGTACAGGACGAGCGCTGAGCCCATCGACCTTGTCGTGCTGGACCTGACGATGCCGCGGATGTCGGGCGAGGAGACCTTTCAGGCGCTGCGGGCGCTGGACCCGAAGGTGCGGGTGGTGCTGTCGAGCGGCTACAATCAGCACGACGCGTCGAGCCGGTTCGGCGGCAAGGGCTTGGTGGGATTTCTTCAGAAGCCGTATCGGGCGCGCGACCTGCTGGACGTCGTGGCGTTGGCCTTCGCGAAGTAGGCCGCGCGAGGAGGCCCGACGATGTTGCTGACCCCTGAGGACGCAGGCGGGCGTGGGCTGCCGTGGGCGTGCCTGGAGGCGTGGCTTGCGGACGCAGTCGCTGCGGGCGAGCCGGAGCCGACCGCGATGGCGCTGGCGACGGCGACGGCGGATGGGGCGCCCTCGGTGCGGCTGGTGCTCTACAAGGGACACGACGAGGCGGGGCTTCGCTTTTTCACGGGCTACGGCAGCCGGAAGGGCCGCGAGCTGGGCGAGAATCCGCGGGCGGCGGCGGTGTTCTACTGGCCGCATTTGGCGCGGCAGGTGCGGGTCGAGGGGCGGGTGGGGCGGGTGAGTGAGGCCGAGAGCGACGCGTACTTTGCGTCGCGCACGCGGGAGAGCCAGCTGGCCGCGGTGGCGTCGCCGCAGAGCGAGCCGCTGGCGTCGCGAGGTGAGCTGGAGGCGCGCTTTGCTGCGGCGCAGCGGAGATTCGCCGGCGGCGAGGTGGCGAGGCCGGCGGCGTGGGGCGGCTTTCGTCTGGAGCCGGAGCGTTGGGAGTTCTGGGTGGGCGGCAGCCACCGCTTGCACGACCGCTGGGAGATGAGGCGCGAGGCCGGGGGCTGGGTGACGGCGCGCCTCGGTCCGTGAGCGCGTTTGGCGCCGCGGAGGCGACGCTTGGGCGGTGCGGAAGGTCGAAAGAGTTGCGTTCCCCCCGAAGCCGGGCAAACGATGGGCCGAAGATACGGGGGAGGACCGTGTTGCATCAAAGAATCTACCGCGCCTGCTGGGTCGCGGGTTGCATCGCGCTGATCAGCGGCGGGCTTTGGGGCCAAAGCGCCTTGGCGCGCACACCTACGCCTGCGCCGGACGCGGGGCCTGCGTCGACGCGGCTGGCTGAGCCTGCGGCGGTCCGGACGTCGAAGGCGCGGACGGCGGCGGCGGAGCCCGCGGACGGCGAGGCGGAGACGAAGACGGCCGGCGATGGAGCGGCGCCGGCGGCCGCGCCGCAGCGGGCGGAGGGCGCGGGGAAGCCCGACGAGCCGCCGTGCGAGGACGACGCGGGCGACGGGCACGACGAGGAGAACGCCGAGGATCACGAGCACGGCGAGCACGGCGAGCACGGCGAGCACGGGGACGCCGAGGACGACAGCGAGGTCGACGACGGCGGCGCTGAGGCGCCGGCTCCCAAGGGCTCGGGCAAGGGCGGCGCGAAGGGCAAAGGCAAAGGCGGGACCGACGACAGCTGCGTCTCGGTCGGCCGAGCGAGCGCGGGCTGGCTTATCAACGGCGTCCGGCTCGAGAACTCCAAGCGAATCTTGGCTCGTTCGGACACGAACTGGGGCACGCCCGAGGTGATCAAGGGGATCAAGGCGGCGGTCGACGCGGTGCACGCGCGCTTTCCGAAGACGCCGCGCTTGGTCGTCGGCGACATCTCGAAGAAGGGGGGCGGCCGGCTGCGACCCCACCGCTCGCACCAGTCCGGGCGCGACGCCGACATCGCCTACTTCACGAAGACCCCGCAGACCTCGACCTACTTCCAGTCCTTTGAGGTGTCGGAGCTGGACGTCCCGCGCACGTGGGCTTTCATCGCGGCGTTGCTTGCCTCCGGCGGGGTCGAGTACATCTTCATCGACCGCGCGCTTCAGGGCCCGCTGCGCGCCCACGCGGAGAAGCGCGGGAAGTTCACGAAGGGCAAACTGGACGTCCTGTTCTCGGCCACGTCAGGCCGAAAGGGCAGCGACACCATCATCCGCCACGCGCGCGGCCACCGAAACCACATGCACGTCCGCTTCCGCGCCGAGGCCTCGGTGCAAGCGGCCCAGGTGTGGATCGAGAAAGGCGGGGCCAAGAAGCTCAAGCCCGTACCGGTGCAATACACCGTGCGCGAAGGCGACAGCCTGGGTCGAATCGCCAAGCGAAAGAAGACCACGGTGGCGAAGCTGGTCGAGTGGAACAAGATCTCGCCGAAGAAGCTGCTGAAGATCGGCCAGAAGCTCATCGTAGGCTACGCGCCGCCAAGGCTGTAGCTGCCCGGGGCGGCGCGCAGGGGACTCACGCCGGAGAACGACGCAGCCTGCGCCCCGCGGGAGTCGCGAGGGCGCAGGCTGCTTGAGGTCGAGCCGGGGGGCGCGAGGCGCTCGGGCTACGGGGAGAAGAGCTGGATCTCGTCGAAGCTGACGTTGTCCATGCCCCACGCGTAGAGGGCGATGGGGCCGGCGCCTAGCTTCTCGTCCGTCGCCGTGAAGATGGTCTTACCGTCCAGCTTGCAGGTGTGGACGCCGTCCTTGCGCTGCACCTCGAGCACCATCCACTGGTCCAGGGCGGCGAACTGGAACTCGTAGGTCTCTGCCAGCGTGGTGAACACGCCGCCCTGGACGCGCACGAGGCGGGCGATGAAGCGCTCCTTGTCGACGCTGAACCGGTAGTAGTTGTTGGCGTCCTGAACGCTGTACATCAGACCGAAGGCGTCGTTGTCGACAGGGCGGACGCGCGCGCGGAAGCCGCCGTCGCCGAACTTCATGCTGCTGTTGACGAGGAAGGTGCCCTTCTTCTCGACGACGCTCGCCCCCGCGAGGACGTCGTAGCAGTTGCCGGTCTCGGTCACCGTGTGGTTGACCGTGTCGACCTGCCAGTTCGAGGTCGGATCGGCGACGCCCTGGTCCACCTTCTTCCAGTTACTCGGGACGGTTGCGCTCGTGTAGTCCCAGTACTCGGCCGCGGTGATGGGGCCGCCCGGCGGGAGGTCCCAGCGCCAGACGTTGCGATGCGCCACGCCGCTCATAGCGCTGCCGAGGGTGAACATCTGCTTGGAGTCCGAAGCAAAGCCCGACATGGATTTCTCGAGGAAGTAGAAGGTCCCCGAGATCTCAGCACCGCTGTCGAGCTCTCGCCACGTCCAGCTCGAAGGCTGTGAGAGCACGCTGAAGAGGCTGGCGTGGAAGAGGACGTAACGTCGGACGCTCGCCGCCGTGTAGAAGCCGAGCACGAACGCTTCGTTCCCGAACTGACCGACGTCGATGTAGGTCATGGTGGTCGGGGCCGGATTGGTCGTCGAGGGGACCACCGCGACGGTCGAGGTGAGCTGGGTGACGAAGAGGAGGCCGGCCGAACCGCCGCCGATGATCCACTCCGGCGGCGAACCGGCGATGTTGCCGCCGCCCACCTTCTTGAACGTCAACAGGCGTCGGCCGCCGGAGACGGAGAGCGCGAGGTTGTTGTCGTAGGCCCACTGGTTTGAGGCCGCTGACTTCCGCACGATGTCGATGATGGTCGGTGCGGTCGCGCTGTTGTAGTTGGCGCCGATGACAGGCTCGCCCGCGTAGAAGGCCACACCGACAGGGTACTCGGCCGTGGAACCGGTCGCGGTGGTGTCGCCGACGCAGCTCCAGGCGCAGGGACCCGGGATGCAGAGGCTTCCGCGTGTGCAGGACCGAACCGACAAGCTGCCGTTGCCCGCGGTCCGACCAGCGGCGACCACCCGCAGCGTGCCCAAGAAGGGCGGCGAGTAGTAGGCGATGGCGTTGTAGTCCGACAGGAACTCGCCCCCGATGATCGGGAACGCGGCCCGCAGCGATCCAGCGTCCGCGGTCGCGGTCCAGACACCGTTCACGTACTCATAGAGCTTGTTGTATTGCGTGATGATGAAGCTCCAGAACGAGTGAACCTCGGCGGAGGCTGCAGGACCGAGCGGCTGGGTCTCACCGTTAAGCGAGGTCGCGTAGTTGGTCACGGCTCGCTGGGAGTTGCTCTTGTAGCCAAAGAAGCCATAGGCGCCGCCTGTCGAGAGCGGCGACCCCTTCACGAAGACTTGGGCCTCGGTCTCACCCTGCCCGTAGTTGGCTTCGATGCGCTGGTACCAGCCGGTGCAAGCGCCCCCGTAGCACCAGTCGCCGACGGACGCAGAGCTCTTGTCGTCGCACATGTAGAAGTTCGGCGCGTAGCTCAGGAGGCACTGGCCGTCGTCGCACTCGCTCTCGTCGCAGGAGTTGTTGCCGTCGCCGCAGAAGGCGCCCTGCGCGCGCCAGCTCCAGCCCGTCTGTCCGCCCTGGGTCGAGGTCGGGATGCACTGCTCGCACGGGTTGGCCGGGTTCAGCGCGCCGCCCTGGTAGCAGACCCCTCCGATGAGGCAGTTGCCGGAGATGACCGAGTACGAACAGCTCCCCGTCGTGCAGGTCGCCGCCTGACACCCCGTCGGCGGGACGCAGGTTCCACAGCTACCGCCGCACCCGTCGCTGCCGCAGACCGCGTTCGCGCAGTTGGGCACGCACTGGCAGAAGCCGCCGACACAGGTCGTGCCGGACTTGCACGTGCCGCACGAACCGCCGCAGCCGTCGCTGCCGCACTCCGCGTCCCCGCACGACGGCGTTCCCGGCGTGCACGTATCCTTGAGCGTGCCGCCGGTGATGCAGACGAGCTGTCCGCTCATCGCGCACTGACCTACGCCGCACGACGTCGCCGTCGGCACGTAGCCCTCGTCCGTCGATCCGTTGCAGTTGTCGTCCTTGCCGTTACAGCTCGTGTCGTTCGGGCCTGGCGTCCCCGGCGTGCAATTCTGCTGCACTGCACCACCCACGCAGGACGAGGTCCCGGTCTTGGCGCAGACGCCGGTGCCGCAGCTCGTGGGCACCGGAACGTAACCTTCATCCTTGGTCCCGTTGCAGTTCTCGTCGATGCCGTTGCAGGTCGCGTCGCTGGCCGCGGGGGTTCCCGGCGTGCAGTTCTGCTGCACCGCACCACCCACACACGACGAAGTCCCGGTCTTCGCGCACGCCCCGACGCCGCACGTGGTCGCCACGGGCACGTAGCCCTCGTCGGTCGACCCGTTGCAGTTGTCGTCGATGGCGTTGCAGGTCGTGTCGCTGGCCGCGGGCGTCCCGGGCGTGCAGTTCTGCTGCACCGCACCACCCACACACGACGAGGTCCCCGTCTTCTTGCACGCGCCCACACCGCAGCTCGTAGCCACCGGCGTGTAGCCTTCGTCGGTCGAGCCGTTGCAGTTGTCGTCAATGCCGTTGCAGGTCGCGTCGCTGGCCGCGGGCGTCCCTGGCGTGCAGTTCTGCTGCACCACGCCACCCGAACACGACGAGGTCCCCGTCTTCGCGCACGCCCCGACGCCGCACGTGGTCGCCACGGGCACGTAGCCCTCGTCGGTCGATCCGTTGCAGTTGTCGTCGATGGCGTTACAGGTCGTGTCGCTGGCCGCGGGCGTCCCTGGCGTGCAGTTCTGCTGCACTGCGCCGTTCACACACGACGAGGTCCCCGTCTTCGCGCACTCGCCGACGCCGCAGCTCGTCGCCACGGGGACGTACCCCTCGTCCTTGGTCCCATTGCAGTTGTCATCGATGCCATTGCAGGTCGTGTCGCTGGCCGCCGGTGCCCCGGGCGTGCAGTTCTGCTGGACCGCCCCGTTCACGCACGACGACACACCGGTCTTCGCGCACGCCCCCACGCCGCAGTTCGTCGTGACCGGCGAGTAGCCCTCATCGGTCTGCCCGTTGCAGTTGTCGTCCTTGCCGTTGCAGGTCGTGTCGCTGGCCGCGGGCGCCCCGGGCGTGCAGTTCTGCTGCACGATGCCGCCCACGCACGACGAGACGCCGGTCTTGGCGCACGCCCCCACGCCACAGCTCGTCGCGACGCCGACGTAGTCCTCGTCGGTCTGCCCGTCGCAGTCGTCGTCGATGCCGTTGCAGGTCGCGTCGGTGGTCGACCCGGTCCCAGGCGAGCACGTGTTCGTAGGCACGCCCGCCGAGCAGATCATCATCCCGCCCGCCGAACACGAGCCCGCGCCGCACGTGGTCGGCGTCGGCACGTAGCCCTCGTCCGTCGAGCCGTTGCAGTTGTCGTCCTTGCCGTTGCAGCTCGTGTCCGAGGGCCCGGGCGCCTTGGGCGCGCAGCTATCGACCACGCCGCCGGACACACAGCTTGTCGCGCCGCTCGCCTTGCACTCGCCCACTCCGCACGAGGTCGTCAGCGGCACGTAGCCCTCATCCGTCACCCCGTTGCAGTTGTCGTCTTTCCCGTTGCAGCTCGTGTCGTTGGCTGCGGGCGTCCCCGGCGTGCAGTTCTGCTGCACCGCGCCGCCAACACACGACGAGAGCCCCGACTTCGCGCAGCCGCCCACGCCGCAGCTCGTCGCCACCGGGACGTAGCCCTCATCGGTCGAGCCGTTGCAGTTGTCGTCGATGCCGTTACAGCTCGTGTCGTTCGCCGCCGGAGTCCCCGCGTTGCAGTTCTGCAACACCGTCCCGTTCACGCACGACGAGGTCCCCGTCTTCGCGCAGGCACCCACGCCACAGGTCGTCGCGATCGGCGCGTATCCCTCGTCGGTCGAGCCGTTGCAGTTGTCGTCGACCCCGTTGCAGGTCGTGTCGTTCGCCGCCGGAGACCCCGCGGTGCAGTTCTGCAGCACCGTCCCGTTCACGCACGACGAGGTCCCCGTCTTCGCGCAAGCGCCGACGCCGCAGCTTGTCGCGACGGGCGCGTAGCCTTCGTCGGTCGAGCCGTTGCAGTTGTCGTCTTTGCCGTTGCAGGTCGCGTCGCTCGCCGCCGGCGTCCCCGCCGTGCAGCTGTTCTTGACCGCCCCGTTCACACACGAGGTGCTGCCGGTCGACGCGCAGGCCCCGACGCCGCAGGTCGTCGAGGTGGAGACGTACCCCTCGTCGGTCGAGCCGTTGCAGTTGTCGTCGACCCCGTTGCAGCTCGCGTCGTTGGCTGCGGGCGTGCCAGCCGCGCAGCTGTCTTTGACCACGCCACCCACGCACGAGGTCGCGCCGGTACTCGCGCAGGCCCCGACGCCGCACGCCGTGTTCTGGCCGACGAAGTCCTCGTCGGTCTTGCCATCGCAGTCGTCGTCGACGCCGTTGCAGCTCGCGTCATTGGGAGCCTTCGCCCCGGGCGTGCAGCTGTCGGCCACCGCGCCGCCCGCGCAGGACGTGAATCCAGTCGCGGTGCACGCGCCCACGCCGCACGTGGTGGCGACGATCTGGTAGTCCTCGTCGCTCTGACCGTTGCAGTCGTCGTCAACCCCGTCGCACGTCGCGTCCAGCGCCGCCGGCGTGCTCGGCTTGCAGCTGTTGATGGTCGAGCCCTCGACGCACGACAGCGTGCCCGTCGACGCGCAGGCCCCGACGCCACACGTGTTCGGCACCGGCACGAAGTCCTCGTCGGTCGCGTCGTTGCAGTCGTTGTCGACGCCGTCGCAGCTGGCGTCCAGGCCCGCGGGCGCCCCCTCCTCACAGCTGTCGACCACCACGCCACCGACACAGGAGGTCGCACCGCCACCCGCGCACGCGCCCTCGCCGCACGCGGTCGGCAGCGACACGTAGCCGTCATCGGTCTGCCCGTTGCAGTCGTCGTCGACGCCGTCGCACGTCGTGTCGCTCGACCCCGCGGTCCCCGCGACGCAGCTGTCCACGACCACGCCGCCCGCCGTGCACGAGGTCGCGCCCGCGCCAGCGCAAGCGCCCTGCCCGCAGCTGGTCGTCAGCGACACGTAGTCCTCGTCGGTCGCACCGTCGCAGTCATCGTCCTGCCCGTTGCACGTGGCGTCGTCGGCCTCGGCGACCAGCGGCGCGCAGCTGTCGATCACCTGCCCGCCACTGCAGCTCGTCGCGCCCGCCGTCGCGCACGCTCCCACGCCGCAGCTGGTGGGCACGGCCGCGTAGTCCTCGTCGGTCTGGCTGTCGCAGTCGTCGTCGACGCCATCGCAGGTCGCGTCCGTGTCCGTCTGCTGCCCGGCGACGCAGGTGTCGACCACCGCCCCGCCCTCGCACTTCGTCTGCCCGCTGGCCTGGCACGCGCCCGCCCCGCAGCTCGTGACCGAGGGCACGTAGCCCTCGTCGGTCGCCCCGTCGCAGTTGTTGTCCAGCCCGTCGCAGCTCGTGTCGCCGGCCGCCGGGCTTCCCGCCACGCAGCTATCGGTCTCGACGCCCGCCACGCAAGACGTCGCGCCCACCGAAGCGCACGCGCCCACGCCGCACGCCGTCGCCGTGGAGACGTAGTCGTCGTCCGTCTCGCCGTCGCAGTCGTCGTCCACGCCATCGCAGGTCGCGTCGGTCGCGGCCCCGGTACCCGCCACGCATGTGTCCACCACGGCGCCGTCCACGCAGGCCAGCTCGCCCGCCCCCGCGCAGCTCGCCGTGCCACAGCTGGTCGGCGTGGCCGCGTAGTCCTCGTCGGTCTCGCCGTCGCAGTCGTCGTCCACGCCGTCGCAGCTCGCGTCGGCCACCGCGGCCAGCGACGCGGTCGAGCACACCAGCGCCCCGCTGTCGTCGCACACCATCACGCCCGCCGCGCACGCGCCTTCGCCGCACGCCACGCCGGTCCCCTCCGAGTCCTCATCGGTGACGCCGTCGCAGTCGTCGTCGACGCCGTTGCAGGTCTCGACCAGGTCGGCCGGGTCCTCGGCACCACAGACCGTCCCAGCGCCGTCGGCCGCGCAGCCCAGCACCCCGTTCGTGCAAGAGTCCGCGTCGTCGCCGTCGCACGGCGCTCCCAAGCCCGCGAAGTCCTCGTCGGTCTCGCCGTCGCAGTCGTTGTCCAGGCTGTCACATACCGACTCGGCGTCGGCGGTGTACCCGATGATGTCGCCGTACACGCACACCCAGACGGGCCCCTCGGTGGCATCCGCGCCGGGCTTGCACACCGCCGTCAGCTTGCCCTTCTGGTCTGCGCACACGCCCTTGAGCGTGCAGACCTCGTCGACCTTTTTGCCCGACTCGTCCTCGGTGATCGCGTCGAACTGGTCGGCGATGCAGTCCCCGTCCGCGTCATCGATCGCCGACTCAAGCGCGTCGCTGATGCCGTCGCCGTCCGTGTCCTGAGGACGCAGCGGGTCAACGCCGGCCTCTTCACCGTCGGGGCGCCCATCGCCGTCGCTGTCCGGATCGATCGGGATGCTGCCGATCTCGAGCTCAACCGCGTTGATGAGCCCGTCGCCGTCGGGATCGCCGTCGGGGTCGAGGCACTGGCTGCCGTAGCAGATGCCGTCGTCGCACGGGGTCCCGTCCTCGCAAAAGTTCTTCGAGGTGCGCCCGTCGTCACACGCCACGAGCAGGGCGAGCGAGCTGAAGACGCAGCCCAACAGTAGGTTTTTCGGGTGGATCACGGGGCTCTCCAGGGGACGTGTGCGCGTGTTGTGAATCATAGGCCTTTGGCCTGTCAATCGCCAGCGCCAGTCCGCCGGCGCACACCCTTGAAACTGCTAGCTCGTTGCGCCCAAAGGCTGATCACCCGTGCGGCCCCGAGGGCACCCCGGAGCGCGAAAAACCGATCGAGCGCTCGCTCGGCACCCGACGCCGCCCCGCGCAGCCCGCCGCGCGCCGCAAACCGAGGTTCTATCAACGATCCCCCCCGCGCTTGAGGGGGTGACGGCGGCCCCGTAGCATGGGGAGCAGACCCGCCCTCGCGCCGCGCTCCGGCGCGCGGCAGCACTCGGCCACCCCAGGACACCCCATGCCCACGCCTCGACTCGACGCAGACGCCATCGCGCGACACCTCTCGGCGCTGCCCGGCTGGTCGCTGGACGGCGACTCCATCTGCAAACGCTTCGAGTTCGATGACTTCGTGGCGGCCTTCGGCTGGATGACCCAGGTGGCCGCGGAGGCCGAACGGCTGGCGCACCACCCCGACTGGCGAAACGTCTACAATCGCGTGGAAGTGCGCCTGAGCACCCACGACGCGGACGGCCTGACCGAACTCGACTTCGCACTCGCACAATTCATGGAATCTGCATTTGTCGGCTGATACAAGCACTCAGATGGCGAGTCATCCCGCGTCGCAGTGTGCCTGGACTCGCGGGCGGAATCTGTGGGTGGTGGCGGCCTTGTTCGCCGGCTGCGCGACCGCTCGGCCGCCGGTGATAAGCCCGCCCGCGCCGACTCCCGCCCACGCCACCCTCGACGTCGCCCAGGACGAGCACAGCCTGGAGGAGCGCGTCGCGGCGCACCTGAGGAAGCGCCAGCTCTCGGTGGAGCTGCGCTGGGAGGGGCGGGACGCGGTGGTGGTCCTGAACTGGCGGGGCAAAGGGAAACCGGATTTCCGCATCACGGTGGACAGCCAACCCTCGGCCGGCGCAAGCACGCAAACCATCCGCGAGCGCGTGGTCATCGTGCGGCTGCTGACGCGCGTCTTCGTCCCGGCGGAGCGGCGCGCGGAGGTCCTGACGCTGCTCAACGCCAGGAACGCCGAGTTCTGGGCGGGCTCGTTTTACGTGCAGCCGACCGACGGGGAGATCGAGGCGCGCTGGGCGCTCAACATCCCCCAGGGCGAGACCCTGGCGAGCGAGATGGTCTTCGACGCCATCGTGCGGCTGGTCTCGGTGTGGGCCGAGCTCTACCCGACCTTGGGCGGCGCGATGTCGCCGGGCCGCGACGCCTGACCCGCGGCGCGACCTGGGACTTGTCGCGCCGCGGTCCCCCTATTTCGCCGAGAAGACCTGCACGTCGTCGAAGGCTACGCCGCCCCCGCCCATAGCCCAGGAGTACAGCGCGACAGGTCCCGGCGGGTACTTCGAGTCCTCCGCGACCAGCAGCGTCTCGCCGTCCAGCTTGCAGATGTGCGCGTCGCCCTTGCGCTCGACCTCCAGCACCATCCATTGATCCAGCGCGGCGAAGGACAGCTCGTACTTCTCCGCCAGCACGGTCGCCACCCCGGCCGTCATCCGCGTCAGGCGCGCGTAGCTCCGCTCCTTGTCGACGCTGAACCGGTAGTAGGTCTCGGCGTCCATCACGCTGTACATCACGCCGAACCCGTCGTTGTCGGTCGGCTTCACGCGCACCCGCAGCGTGCCCTGCCCGAGCTCGAGCTTCGGGTTGACCAAGAAGGTGCCGCGCTTCTCGACGGTCGCCGCGCCGGCGAGGACGTCGTAGCAGTTGCCCGTCTCGCGCATGGTCCCCGCCTCGGGATCCACAGCCCACGCGGATGTGGGGTCGGCCTTCCCCTGGTCGACGACCACCCACGGCTCAGGCACGCCGGACTTCACGTCGTCCCAGTACTCGGCGCCGGTCAGCGGGCCGCCCGGGGGCAGGTCCCATCGCCACACGTGCCGCCGCATGGCGCCGCCGGTGGAGTCGTCGAGCGCGGTGCCGAGGCCGAACATCTGGGTGGAGTCCGAAGCGAGGCCGAACATCACGCGGACGAAGACCGGTCCGAGCTTGATGTTGGCGTTGTCGTAGCCAGCCTGGAGCTCGTGCATCTGCCAGTTTGCGCGCTCGCGGAGGTCGCTGGTCAGCGAGGCGTGGAAGAGCAGATGATAGCGCGTGGTGGACTTGGTGTAGGTGCCGAGGACGAAGACGCGGCCGTCGAATTGCGAGATGGCGACGTAGGAGACGAGGGTCGGCGCGGGGTGGGCGACGCTGGGGATCACCTCGTTGATGCCGCCGAGTTGGGACACGAAGAAGAGCCCCTGATTGCCGCAGCCGACCAGCCACTGCGGGGTCGTCGTCCCACCGCTGGCGCCGCCCACGCCCGCGAACGCCGTCAGGGTGCGGCCCTTGGTGGCGAGCTCGAGGGCGGGCATCGCGCTCCACATCGCCGACTTCGGGTCGACGCGGAAGATGCGCACGACCTCCGGCGCGCTGGCGCTGCCGTAGTTGGCGCCGATGACCGGCTCGCCGTTGAACCACGCCGCGCCGACTGGGAAGCCCTGGGCGGCGGTCTTGAAGACCTGGTCGTCCGCGCAAGACCAGGGGCACAACCCCAGCGTGCACTTCTCACGCACACACGAGCGCACCGCCAATCCCTCGCCGAACTCGTGAGTACCGGCCGCGAAGAAGCGCTCGGGGTTGCCGTTCAGGTGCGCCAGAGCCCTGTAGTTTGCGTGCGCCTTGGTGAACGAGTCGTAGAACGCCGCGCGCAGCGAGAGCTTGCTGAGGGCGTTCGTCCAGGTTCCGCCTACGTACTCCCAGAGCCGGTCGAGCTGCGCGAGGACCGCGGCCGCGAGCCCCGGGTACTCGCCGGATTGCGGCGTGGCGAGGTCCTGGGTCACGCCATTGATGGACGAGCGGTACATCGTCACGCTGCGACCCTCGCCGCCGCTGTGGTCGAAGAGCCCGTAGACCCCGCCGCCGGCCAGCGGTGAGGCCAGGAGGAACGCCTCGTGGGTCTGCGACAGCGATCCGTACTGCGCCTCCGTGCGCTGGTACCAGCCGGTGCAGACCCCGCTGTGGCACCAATCCCCGACCGAGCTGGCGCTCTTGTCGTCGCAGCTACTGAAGTCGCTCGCCGCGCTGGTGACGCACTTGGCGCTCGCGCAGGTCCGCGTCACGCAACCGTCGAGGCTCTGCCCGCACACGGTGCCCTTGGCGCGCGTGGTCCAGTCGCTGGGGTCGCTCTTGGGGTCGCAGATCTGGCACGGATTTGCCGGGTTCAGCCCGCCGCCGCCGTAGCAGACGCCCTTGATCAGGCAGCTGTCCCCTGCGATCGGGAAGCTGCACTTGCCGGCTTCGCAGGCCGCGAGCTGGCACGCCGTCGGCGGCTTGCAGGTCCCACAGGAGCCGCCGGCGCCGTCGGGGCCGCACTCGAGGTTGTCGCAGTTGGCCACCGGCACGCAGAAGCCCTTGGCGCACTCGGTCCCCTTCCCGCAGGTCCCGCAAGACCCGCCGCAACCGTCCGCGCCGCACTCGGCGTCACCGCAAGACGGCGCGCCGGGGACGCAGGTGTCCTTGAGGCCGCCAGCCACGCAGATCAGCTGACCGTTCAGCGCGCACTCCCCGATGCCGCAGCTGGTCGTCTCGGGCTTGTACTCCTCGTCGGTCTTGCCGTCGCAGTCGTTGTCGATGGCGTTGCAGCTCGCGTCGTTCGCGTCGGGCTTTCCGGGCGTGCAGTTCGCGCTGACCTTGCCGCCGACGCACGAGCTGGCGCCCACCGCAGCGCACTTCCCGGTGCCGCAGCTCGTCGCCACCGAGACGTAGCCCTCGTCGACCTTGGCGTTGCAGTTATCGTCGATGCCGTCGCACGTCGCGTCGCTGGCGGCCGGCGCTCCCGGCTTGCAGTTCTGGTGCACCGCACCCGAGACGCATGAGGTCAGCCCGGTCATGAAGCAGGCGCCCACGCCGCACACCGACGCGGAGGGCTGGTAGTCCTCATCGAACTTGCCGTCGCAGTCGTCGTCGATGGCGTCGCAGCTCGCGTCGAGGACCGCGGGCTGGCCTGACTTGCAGCTGTCGCTGACCTTCCCCGCCACGCACGAGGTCGCACCCGACGCCGCGCAAGCCCCGATCCCGCAGCTGGTAGCGAGGGAAACGTAGCCCTCGTCGGTCTTGCCGTTGCAGTTGTCGTCCTTGCCGTCGCAGGTCGAATCGCTCGCCGCGGGCTGGCCGGACTTGCAGCTGTCGCTGACTTTGCCGGCCACGCACGAGGTCGCACCCGACGCCGCGCACGCCCCGATCCCGCAGCTGGTAGCGAGAGAAACGTAGCCCTCGTCGGTCTTGCCGTTGCAGTTGTCGTCCTTGCCGTCGCAGGTCGTCGCTCGCCGCGGGCTGGCCTGACTTGCAGCTGTCGCTGACCTTCCCGCCACGCACGAGGTCGCACCCGACGCCGCGCACGCCCCGATCCGCAGCTGGTAGCGAGGAAACGTAGCCCTCGTCGGTCTTGCCGTTGATTGTCGTCCTTGCCGTCGCAGGCGATCGCTCGCCGCGGGCTGGCCTGACTTGCAGCTGTCGCTGACTTTCCCGGCCACGCACGAGGTCGCACCCGACGCCGCGCAGCCCCGATCCCGCAGCTGGTAGCGAGGGAAACGTAGCCCTCGTCGGTCTTGCCGTTGCAGTTGTCGTCCTTGCCGTCGCAGGTCGAATCCGCTCGCCGCGGGCTGGCCTGACTTGCAGCTGTCGCTGACTTTCGCCGGCCACGCACGAGGTCGCACCCGACCCGCGCACCGATCCCGCGCTGGTAGCGAGGCGTAGCCCTCGTCGGTCTTGCCGTTGCAGTTGTCGTCCTTGCCGTCGCGGTGGCGTCGCTCGCCCGGGCGGCCGGACTTGCAGCTGTCGCTGACTTTGCCGGCCACGCACGAGGTCACCCGACGCCGCGCAAGCCCCGATCCCGCAGCTGGTAGCGAGGAAACGTAGCCCTCTCGGTCTGCCGTTGCAGTTGTCGTCCTTGCCGTCGCAGGTCGTCGCTCGCCGCGGGCTGGCCGACGCAGCTGTCGCTGACTTTGCCGGCCACGCACGAGGTCGCACCGACGCCGCGCACCCCGATCCGCAGCTGGTAGCAGGCGAGCCCTCGTCGGTCTGCCGTTGCAGTTGTCGTCCTTGCCGTCGCAGGTGGCGTCGCTCGCCGCGGGCTTGCCTCCGGCGCGCAGTTCGCTTGGACCACGCCGCCGACGCACGACGACGCGCCAGACCTCGCGCAGGCCCCCACGCCGCAGCTCGTCGCGGTCGAGACGTAGTCCTCGTCGGTCTGCCCGTCGCAGTCGTCGTCGACGCCGTTGCAGGTCGCGTCGCTCGCCGCCCCGGTCGCCGGCGCGCACGTGTTCGTGGCGACCCCGGCTTTGCAGATCAGCAGCCCCTTCGCCGCGCACGAGCCCGCCCCGCAGGTCGTCTCGGTCGGGGCGTACTCCTCGTCGGTCTTGCCGTCGCAGTCGTTGTCCTTTCCGTCGCAGCTCGCGTCGCTGGCCGCGGCGGCCTTGGCCACGCACCCATCGATGACCACGCCGGCTTCGCAGCGCGTCGACCCGCTCGCCGCGCACTCGCCCGTGCCGCAGCTCGTCGCGAGCGAGACGTACCCTCGTCGGTCTCGCCGTCGCAGTTGTCGTCCAGGCCGTTGCACGTCGAATCGCTCGCCGCGGCCTTGCCCGGGACGCAGCTGTCAGCGACGACGCCGCCCGCGCACGAGGTCACGCCGGTCTTCGCGCACGCACCCGCTCCGCAGCTGGTCTGCACCGGCGCGTACCCCTCGTCGGTCTGCCCGTTGCAGTTGTTGTCGACGCCGTCGCAGCTCGAGTCGCTGGCCGCGGGCTTGCCTGCCACGCAGTTCTGAGCGACCACGCCGCCCACGCAGCTCGCCGTCCCCGAGCTCGCGCACGCGCCCACGCCGCACGTCGTCGCGAAGGGCGAGAAGCCCTCGTCGGTGGCGCCATTGCAGTTGTTGTCGACGCCGTCGCAGCTCGTGTCCGACGCCGCGGGCTTCCCGGGCGTGCAGTTCTGACTCACCACCCCGCCGGAGCACGAGGTCTTGCCGCTCGCCGCGCACGCGCCGGTCCCGCAGCTCGTAGCGACCGCGACGTACCCCTCGTCGGTCGCCCCATCGCAGTTGTCGTCGACGCCGTTGCAGGTCGAGTCGCTGGCCGCAGCGACCCCGGCCGTGCAGCTGTCGGAGACCTTGCCCGCCTGGCACGAGGTCGCCCCGACCGACGCGCACGCGCCCACGCCGCAGCTGGTCTTCGCGGCCACGAAGTCCTCGTCGGTCGCCCCATCGCAGTCGTCGTCCACCCCGTTGCAGCTGGCGTCAGTGACCGCGGGCGGGCTGGCTTTACAGCTATCGACGACCTTCCCGCCGACGCACGCCGTCGCCCCGCTCGCCGCGCACGCGCCGGCGCCGCAGCTCGTCTTCTGACCAAGGAAATCCTCGTCGGTTTGGCCGTCGCAGTCGTCGTCGACCCCGTTGCAGCTCGCGTCGCTGGCCGCCTTGGGCCCTGGCGCGCAGCTGTCGACCACGGCGCCGCCCGCGCACGAGGTGAAGCCCACGGCCGCGCAGGCCCCGACGCCGCAGGTGGTCGCCACGGCCTTGTAGTCCTCGTCGGCCCCGCCGTCGCAGTCGTCGTCTTGCCCGTCGCAGGTCGCGTCCAGCGCGGCCGGCGTGCCCGGCTGGCAGCTGTTGACGGCCTTCCCGCCCTCGCACGAGATCGCGCCCGTCTCACCGCAGGCGCCCACGCCGCAGGTGTTCGGCACCGGCACGAAGTCCTCGTCGGTGGCGCCGTTGCAGTCGTCGTCGACGCCGTTACAGCTCGCGTCGAGGCCCGCGGGCGCCCCCTCCGTGCAGCTGTCGACCACCACGCCGCCGACGCAGGCCGTCGCCCCACCGCCCGCGCAGCCCCCGTCGCCGCACGCCGTCGCGACCGAGACGTACCCGTCGTCGGTCAGGCCGTTGCAGTCGTCGTCTTTGCCGTCGCAGGTCGCGTCGCCCGCCGCGGCCGCGCCAGCCTCGCAGCTGTCCAGCACCTTGCCGGCGACGCAGCTCGTGGCCCCGCTGGCCGCGCACGCGCCTTTTCCGCAGGTGGTAGCTGAGGAAACGTAGTCCTCGTCGGTCTGGCCGTCGCAGTCGTCGTCCTGCCCGTTGCAGCTCGCGTCGATGGACTCGGCGACCAAGGGCGCGCAGCCGTCGACCACCGCTCCGGCCACGCAGCTTGTCACCCCGCCCGTCGCGCAGGCGCCCACGCCGCAGCTCGTCGCCACGCCCGCGTAGTCCTCGTCGGTCTGGCCGTCGCAGTCGTCGTCGACCCCGTCGCAGCTCGCGTCAGTCTTGGCCCCCGCTCCCGCCGCGCAGGTGTCCACGACCGCGCCCCCGACGCAGGCCGTGCTGCCGGTTGCGCTGCACGCGCCGGCCCCGCAGCTGGTCGGGCTGCCCGCGTAGTCCTCGTCGGTGAGCCCGTCGCAGTCGTTGTCCACGCCGTCACAGCTCGCGTCGGCTGCGGCGGCGACGCCCGCGGTGCAGCTGTCGGTCTCAAGCCCGCCCGCGCAGGTGAGCGCGCCCTCCATCGCGCAGGCGCCCACACCGCAGGCCGTCGCGCTGCTGGCGTAGTCCTCGTCGGTCGCCCCGTCGCAGTCGTCGTCGACCCCGTCGCAGCTCGCGTCCCCGACCGAGCCCTGCCCGGCCACGCACGTGTCCACCAGGAGGCCCCCGACGCAGTTCAGCGCGCCGGTCGCCACGCAGGCCGCCGACCCGCACGAGGTCACGGTCGGCGCGTAGTCCTCGTCGGTGACCCCGTCGCAGTCGTCGTCTTTGCCGTCGCAGCTTGTGTCGTTGGACGCCGCCAGGTCCGCGCTCGAGCAGCGCACGCCGCCGTCTCCGTCGCACACGGTGGTCCCGCCCGCGCAAGATCCCGCACCGCACGCGTCACCCACACCGAACGAATCCTCATCGGTCTCACCGTCACAGTCGTTGTCCATCCCATCGCACAGGCCGATCTCGTCGCCCGCGTGGTAGCTCGCCACCAGCACCTCGCAGGCCCAGACGCCCGCCTCGCAGCGCGCCGTCACCGCGCCTGTCGCCGCGCAGACGCCCAGGCTAGGGCAGCCGGCCTCGACCACCGAGTCCAACCCCTCGTCGGTCTCGCCGTCGCAGTCGTCGTCGAGCCCGTTGCAGACCTCGGCGTGCCCGCCCGAGATCTCGCCGCCACACACCGTGCCCGCGCCGTCCGCCGCGCACTGCACGGTCCCGTTGGCGCATCCGTCGGCGTCATCGCCGTCGCAGGCGCTGCCGAGGTCGGCGAAGTCCTCGTCGGTCAACCCGTCGCAGTCGTTGTCCAGGGCGTCGCACAGCGCCTCGACGCCGGCCGAGTACCCGGCGATGTCTCCGTACACGCAGACCCACACGGGCCCCTGGGTCGCGTCGGCGCTGGGCTCGCACACCGCCTGCAGCTTGCCCTTCTGCGCGCCGCAGACGCCCTCAAGTGCACAGACCTTATCGACCTGTTTGGCCGACTCGTCCTCCTGGATGGGGTCGAACTGGTCCGCCACGCAGTCGCCGTCGGTGTCCTCGATGGCGGTCTCCACCGCGTCGTGGATCCCGTCGCCGTCAGTGTCTTTGGGGCGCAGCGGGTCGTCGCCGGCCTCCTCGCCGTCGGGTCGACCGTCCTGGTCGCTGTCGGGATTGAAGGGGTCGCTGCCGATCTGGACCTCGACCGCGTTGATGAGCCCGTCGCCGTCGGGGTCACCCGCGGGTTCGAGGCATTGGTTCTGAAAGCAGAGGCCCCCCTCGCAGGGGACTCCGTTCTCGCAGGAGTCGCCGGCGTCGGGACCGGGCCCGCATCCCGCGGCTAGAGGCACAAGCACACACAGAAGGCACATCAACGCGGACAGGAGTCGGGACACGGCAATTCTCCGGGGGGAGTCGTTTGGAGGCATGTCCCGGTCTATGCCGTGGGTGCCCGAGACCTTACGACCCGGCCGTGTCGATTATCGCCGCGACGACAGGAAACCCCTTACGCTGCGCGACCTTAGGTGCCGAGCAAACGCTCTGCTCGCCGACAATCAGCGCAGGACGACGGGGTAGTTCACGACCATCTGGGGGTCGGAAAAGGGCGGAAACACGGTGGACTCCAGAACCTTGCGGATGCAGGACTGGACGGCCGACGAGCTGCCGCTGCCGTTGACGATGGTGCTGGAGGTCACGCGGCCGCCGCTGGCGATGATGAGCGTGGTGTCGACGGTGACCGGCCCGCCCGCGGTCAGCACGCCCTGGCGAGCGCACATCTCGAAGCGGGCGTTGCGGGCGCGCAGGGTCGAGCGGACCGTGCCGGCGGTGAGGCGGGCGGGCAGGCGGGGCGTGGTGTCGTACTTCGGGCGCGAGCCGCTGCTGAGGTCGGCGAGGAGGGCGGTGGCGTCGTTGACCTCGGGCAGCGGGGCGCTCTTGGCGCCGGCGGGCGGCGGCGTGACGAGCAGGCGGGCGTCGAGGTCCGCGCTCTCGACGGCGAGGATGGACTCCTCGAGGCTCTCCGGAGTCACCCCGGGAGCGGGCGCTGCGGCGGCGGGCTCGGCGGCGGCTGAGGGTCGCGAATCAGCAGGTCGCACCTGGGCGATCGGGCGCTCGGGGGCGCGCTCGTAGCGGCGCATGCGCACCTGGGGCTGGCCGCTCGCGACGTCGAGGTCGGCGTCCACCGCGGGGGCCACGGCGAGGTCGTGGACGGCCTCGGTGGGCTCGGCCACGCGGACGGGTTCGGGCGTGGGGCGGGCCGCGCGCACCGGCTCGACGGCGCTGGGAGCGGGCGCGCTCGAAGGCAGGGCGCGGGCGGTGGTGTCCAGGGAAGGCGGGATGGTGCTGTCGCCGCCGCCGGTCAGCCACCAGGCGCCGAAGACGAAGGCCAGGACGGCCGCGAAGAGCGCGGCGACCGCGGTGCGGCGGCGGCGGCGATTGACGAGGAAATCGTCCTCGGCCGTGTCGGGCGAGAAGTCGATCCCGGAGAAGGCGCCGGTGGGCGCCTCGCGGGCCGGCAGCGCATCGGGCAGTGGGGGCGGAAGCTCAGGGCGGGTCGCGGACAGCGGCTTCGCGCGGGGCGGCGGCGTCACCGCGGGCACGACCGCCACACCGCGCAGGGCGTCGAGGGCGGCCTCGGCGGAGGCCGGCCGCCCATCCTCGTCCTTGTCCAGCAGGCGCAAGATGAAGTCGACCAGGGGCCCAGCCAGGTTCACGCCGCCGAGGCTGGGCGGCGGGACCTCGCACTGGACGTGCGCTCGCATGTAGTCGCCCGGCGTCTCGCCCACGAAGGGGGTCCGGCCGGTGAGGAGCTCGTAGAGGATGACGCCCAGAGAGTAGAGGTCCGACCGGAAGCTCACCGGCAGCGCCATCGCCTGCTCGGGGGCCATGTAGGGGGGCGAACCCAGGGTCATCCCGACGCCGGTGAGGTCGACCGAGCCCTGGTCGTGGCTGGTCATCTTGGCGATACCGAAGTCCAGGATCTTCACGAGATCCTGCCGCTTTCCGCGGTCGGCCAGCATCACGTTTCCCGGCTTCAGATCGCGGTGGATGATGCCGTGAGAGTGCGCCTCGACCAGGGCCTCCAGCATCTGGCAGCCGATGTGCGCGACGCGGTCGGGGGCCATGGGGGCTTCCCGGCCGATGACCTCGTCGAGGGGGTCGCCCTCGGCGAACTCCATGACCAGGTAGAGGTGATGATCGTCGGACTCGCCGAAGTCGATGAGCCCGATGATGTTCGAGTGGGCGACGGTCGCGATCGCACGGGCCTCCTGCTGAAAGCGGGCCACGATGCGAAGATCGCGGAGCGGCGCCGGGTGCAGCACCTTGATGGCGACGGTGCGGCCGACGGCGAGCTGAGTGGCCCGGTAGACGTCAGCCATCCCGCCGCGAGCGATGAGCGCCTCGATCTGGTACCGGCCGGCGAACACCAAACCGACCAAAGCCGTGGCCTGGTCCGCTTCATAGTATTCGGCGTCGACGGTCTGGAAGCCGTCCCGGTCACACACCGACATCTCGGTGTGCAGTCGGCACTGTGGACAGATCCGCATGGACTCCCTGCCGCCGTGCCCGACGGGCAAGCCTATTCAAACACGCTCACGCCCGCGTAGCAACGATCATGGCGGCGCGCTGCGGTCCGCTGCAACGGCTGTCGCGACCGGTCGGTCGGCGTTTGCGGGTGCCCGCGGCGGGGGCGACTAGGCGCGGGCGGCTGCGGGCTCGGTCGTCGACGGTCCGCGTTGGCAGATCGCGTGGCGCGGGGGAGAGGACCGCGCGGCGGCGTGACCGGGGCTGCGGGAGCGTGTCGCGATCGGAGTGTCCGACGGCTCGGTGATACGAGCTCAAGGTGAACGTTACCGATCAGCTTGGCTCCGCCGCCGGACACTCCAAGTTCAAGCATCGACCACGATGCGGTGCGGAGTCAATCAGCTAAAAATGTAGAGAGTTCAACGACATCCGCTGTGATTCCTCGCAAAATATCCAAGGCATTGGACTCGCGAGTGGCGCGCGCGCGGTGAAGGTGCGGTATATTGGTGCCTCGTATCGCGCGGAGACCACCCTGCCCCACTCCCGCCCAGCACCTGTCTTGATCGCGTGCGGACTTTTCGCCTGCGGCGTTTTCGCGTGCGCGGATTCCGGAGATCGGGACGGACGCTCCACGGGATCGCTGGTGGTGGGCGCGCCGTCGACCGTGGGCGGCGCGGCGGGCGCTGGGCAGCCCGTCGAGTACTACGTGCCTCCCACACCGGACGGCGTGTTCGAGTGCACGGCGGGCGAGCGGGCGTGCCTGGCCCCGGACGCGGCGCTTCGGTGCGCCGAGGCTGGCGACGCCTACGCGGTCGAGCGATGCGACGTCGGCAAGGGCTGCCACGATCCCCTGGGGACGTGCCGGCTCACGGTCTGCGAGCCCGGGGCGGCCACGTGCGTGGGCGACGGCGGATTTCGGCGATGCCGGGACAGCGGCACCGGCTACGAGGACCAGGTGGAGGCCTGTCAGGACGGCAAGACCTGCTGGGAAGGCGCCTGCCTCTACTGCGCGCCGAACCGCTCGTTCTGTCTGGAGCCGGCGGCGACCGCGCTCTGTGACGCCGAGGGGGATGGCTACCGGAACCCCGCGAAATGCAAAGACTCCGAGCGGTGCAGCGAGTCGACGGGCCGCTGCGAGCCGGTGATCTGCAAGTCGCACGTGACGAAGTGCGCGGGACCCGCGGCCTACAGGCATTGCCTCACGAGCGGGACCGGCTACGAGGCCGACGTCACGCCGTGCGCCAGCGGCCACCTCTGTGTCGACGGACAGTGCGTGTACGCGCCGTGTGTCCCCTCGGTGATGCTGCTCGTGGACGCGTCGGCCAGCATGGCGGCGAAGTGGGAGCAAGTCCGCTCCAGCGTCGTGGGGCTGGCGGCGGACAACCCGGCGGCCCAGTTCGGGCTGACTTTTTTCCCGACGAACGCGGGCTGTAAGACCACGACGCGCCCGGACCTGCCCGTGGGACCGCACGAGCCCGAGGCCCTGGGCGCGTGGTTCGACACGCACCCGGCCATCGGCGGGACGCCCCTGGCCAGCGCGATGAACGACATGGTGCTCGGCGCGGCGGAGAACTTCGGCGGCTACGGCGGCGCCCTCGTCTTGCTGAGCGACGGCGAGAACGCCTGCGGGAGCAACGACTGGAGCGACGGCTCAGGGGCGGCTGAGGCGGCGCGCGCGCTCTACGCGGACTTCGGCGTGCGCACCTTCGTCATCGGGTTCGGCTACACCGGCAACGAGCAGCAGCTTGACGCGATCGCGGCCGAAGGTGGCACGGGGATGACGACCTTCGTGAAGACCGGCGACGAGAAGGCGCTGGCGAACGCGCTCGGAGCGGTCGTTGAGGACTTCAAGTCCTGTCTGGCGCAGCATCCCTGAGCGCTCCGTGGGCCGAAAGCGCCCAGACGCGCCTGCAGGGCCAACCTGACGCTCGTCCCGACGGTCGCGTGGTGCTATGGCACGCGGGGTAAACGGGAGCCGACAGGATTCGATGAGCCTTCGCGAGACCGACATCGTCGTGGCCGGGTGCGGCCCGGCCGGTTTTCTCAGCGCCGCCGCCTTGGCCGACGCCGGGCTGCGGGTCGCCGTGATCGGCCCCGCTCCCGACGCGGCGTGGCCGAATCGGTACGGCGCGTTCGTCGACGAGCTCGACGGCGTCGGGTTCGCCGAGGCGGCGGGGCCCGTGTGGGCGCGGACCCGCGTTCGCCTCGACGAGCGCAGGGTGTTTGACCTGGGGCGAGCCTACACGGCGGTCGACGGCGAGGCCCTGCGCACGCGGCTCGCGGCGACGCTGGCGCAGGCAGGCGCGCAGGTGGTCGCCGGCGCGTGCGTCGACGCGGTCCACGACGACGCCGGGGTCACGGTCCGTGTCGACGACGGCAGCCAGTGGCGCGCGCGGCTGCTCATCGACGCGACGGGCCATCGCCCACGCTTCGTCGGCAGACGCGGCCCCGACCCCACCGCCTTTCAGTGCGCCTGGGGTGTGCTGTGCGAGGTCGAGGGCGCCCCCGAGCGGCCCGACATGATGACCTTCATGGACTGGAGCGAGCCGGGTCCCGGCGCTCCCTCAGGCGTCGCGACCTTCCTGTATGCGATGCCGATGGGCGACGGCCGCGTCTTCTACGAGGAGACAGCGCTCGCCTCGCGACCCGCGGCCTCGCTGTCGTACCTGCGCGCGCGCCTTGAGGCACGCCTCCGGAATCGCGGCGTCCGCGTGGTGCGCGAGCTCGACGTGGAGCGCTGCCTCATCCCCATGGACGCGCCCCCGCCCGACCGCCGCCAGCGCGTCGTCGGCATCGGCGGCGCCGCGAGCCTGGTCCACCCGGCCACGGGCTACATGCTCGTGCACACCATGCGGGTCGCGCAGCGCCTCGCCGACGCCGTCGCCGCAGGAGTCGCTGCAGGCGCCTCCCCGCCTCGCCTCGCCAAGAGCGCCTGGCGCGCGGTCTGGCCCGCCAGCGACCGCCACCTGCACGCCTTCTACTCCCTGGGCCGCGACCTCACCATGGGCCTCGACGCCGCCGGCACCCGCGACTTCTTCGAGGCCTTCTTCTCGCTGCCGCCCGACGCCGTCCGCGCCTACCTGTCGCGCGAGGTCGCGCCCGCCCGCACCCTGCTGGCGATGACGCGCCTCTACGGCCGCTTCGACCCCGCGCTCCGCGACCACCTCCACCGCGAGCTGCTGCGCCGCCCTGGCGAGCTGGTCCGTGGCCTCGTTCGCCTGCCTGGGACCTCCCCGTGAGCACGCACGCCCCTCACGCGGTCGTCGTCGGCGCCGGCTTCGGCGGGATGGCCGCCGCCATTCGCCTCCGCGCCCGCGGCTACCACGTCACCCTCGTCGAAGCCCTCGAACAAACCGGCGGCCGCGCCTCGGTCTTCAAGCGCGACGGCTTCACCTTCGACGCCGGCCCCACGGTCATCACCGCGCCCTACCTCGTCGACGAGCTCTTCGAGTTGGTCGGCCGAGCGCCCGCGGACCACTACACCATGGTCCCGGTCGACCCCTTCTACCGCGTCGAATTCCCCGACGGCTCGACCTTTGACTACGTGGGCGACGAGGAGCGGCTGCTCGCCCAGATTCGCGCCTTTTCCCCAGACGACGTCGAGGGATATCGGCAATTGGCCGACCACG
The DNA here is from genome assembly GCA_041389525.1 of Myxococcota bacterium. Lineage (GTDB taxonomy): Bacteria > Myxococcota_A > UBA9042 > PHBI01 > JACKFB01 > JACKFB01. The sequence continues at coordinate 126,035 of JAWKRR010000011.1, forward strand.
CGCGGCGCATCTTCGAGGTCGGCTATCTCGAGCTCGCCGACGTGCCCTTTCTGCGCGTGACCGACATGCTGCGCGTCGCGCCGAACATGCTGCGCCTGGACAATCACCTCAGCGTCTACGCCCTGGTCTCGCGCTACATCAAAGATGAGCGCCTCCGCCAGGTCTTCTCGTTTCAGCCGCTGCTCATCGGCGGAAACCCTTTCCGCGCCAGCTCGATCTACATGCTGATCCACTGGCTGGAGCGCCGCTGGGGCGTGCACTGGGCCATGGGCGGCACGACGACCATCGTGGCCGCGATGACCCGGCTGATGGCCGACATCGGCGTCGACATCCGGCTAAACACCCCGGTCGAGCGCATCGAGGTCGACCGCGGCCGGGTCCAAGCGGTCCGCACGGCCGCCGGCGAGCGCATCCCTGCCGACCTGGTCGTCTGCAACGCCGACCCGTCCATGGTCTACACCCACCTCATCGACGCCAAGCACCGCCGTCGCAACACCGACCGCGCGATTCGCCGCAAACGCCAGGGCATGAGCCTCTTCGTGGCCTGGTTCGGCGCGAAGAAGACCTGGCCGGAGCTCGCCCATCACACCATCATCTTGGGCCCGCGCTACCGCGAGCTGCTCGAGGACATCTTCGAGCGGAAGATCCTGGCCGAGGACTTCTCGCTCTACCTGCACGCGCCCACCCGCAGCGATCCGTCGGTCGCGCCGCCCGGCCACGAGGCCTTCTACGTGCTCTCGCCGGTGCCGAACCAGCGGAGCGGCATCGACTGGGAGGCGCGCCACCAGGAGTATCTGGACCGCCTGCTCGACCTGCTGGACGCGACCCATCTGCCCGGCCTACGCGAGAATTTGGTGACGTCTTTCGCGGTGGATCCTCGCTATTTCGAGGGCCGGCTGCGCAGCTACGACGGCGCCGCCTTCGGGCTGGAGCCGCGCCTGACCCAGTCGGCCTACTTCCGCTATCACAACAAATCCGACGACGTCGGCGGCCTCTACTTCGTCGGCGCCAGCACGCACCCGGGCGCGGGGATGCCCGGCGTGCTCTCGACCGCCAAGGTGCTCGACCGGGTCGTCCCCGACGTGGAAGCGTGGCGGCGCGAGCCTATCCCCGGCGCGGCGTCCTGAGCATGGCGGCGCTGGACTTCGACCGCGCGGCCACGGTCAGCGAGGCGCGCAAAGTGCTCGGCAAGCACGCGCGCTCCTTCGATCTAGCGGGGCGCTTGCTGCCTAAGAGCCGCCTGGACGACGCCGCGGTGGTCTACGCCTTCTGCCGGCTGGTGGACGACGCGGTCGACGACGCGCCCGACCTGGAGACCGCCCGCGCCGCCCTCGAACAGCTCGACGCGGAGCTCAGCGGCCAATCGCCAGCCCGCCCCATGGTCCGCGCCTACGCCGAGGTCGCCGAGCGCTGCCAGATCCCTGCCGAGGCCGCCCGCGAGCTCTTCATCGGGATCGCCACCGATCTCGGGCTGGTTCGCTTCGAATCGCTGAGCGATCTGCTGCGCTACGCCTACCGCGTCGCCGGCACCGTGGGCCTGATGATGTCGGGGATCCTGGGCGTCACCGACCCCCGGGCCGCGCCGTTCGCCATCGACCTCGGCATCGGGATGCAGCTCACCAACATCGCCCGCGACGTGGCCGAGGACGCGCGGATGGACCGGGTCTACCTGCCGGGGGACTGGCTGCGCGCGGCGGGGCTGAGCGCTGACCAGATCCTCGACGGCAGCGTGCGACGAGACGCGCTGGCCCTGGTGGTGCGCGACCTGCTCTCGCTGGCCGAGCGGTACTACGCGTCGGGTCGGGCGGGGCTCTGCTACATCCCGCTGGGCCCGCGACCTGCCATCGCGGGGGCCGCCGCGGTCTATCGCGCCATCGGGGTGCGCATCCTCGATGAGGGCGCCGACGTGATGCGCGGGCGCACCATCGTGTCGCGGCAGACGAAGCTCATGGAGCTATGCGGCGCGGCGTTGACGGCGCCGCTCCGTGGCCTGACCAAGACCCCAGTCCACGACCAAGCGCTTCACTCCCACCTCCACGACCTGCCCGGCGCACACGCACTGAGTCGCCCGCGAAAGGGAGCTGAGACATGAGCATTCCACTGACCGAAAAGGCCCGCGTTCCCGGCGAGTTCGACCGGGTCGCGGCCCGCTACGACCTGCTGACCGGCATGAACCCCGGCTACACGAAGCACCTCCGCTGGAGCGCGCGGCGGCTCGCCTTGGACAGCCACGCGCGCATCCTGGACCTCTGCTGCGGGACGGGGCTGTCGACCGCGGCCATCGTCCACGGCTACCCCCACGCGACCATCGAGGGCGTCGACGCGTCGGAGGGCATGCTGGCGGTCGCGCGGCAGAAGAACCTGGGGCCGCGGGTGAGCTTCTCCCTGGGCAACGCCATGGATCTCGCGGCGTCAGGGATCACCGGCCCCTATGACGGCGTGCTGATGGCTTACGGGATTCGCAACATGCCCGACCCCGACGTGGCGCTGCGCGGCGTGCTCGAGGTGCTCAAACCGGGAGGCAGCATCTGCTTTCACGAGTACTCGGTCGCCGATTCCCTAAGGAGCCGCGTGCTCTGGCGCGCGGTCGCCAACGCGATCATCGTCCCCAGCGGGCGGCTCTTCAGCGGCTCGGCCGAGATCTACCAGTACCTGCGCCAGAGCGTGCTGGACTTCGACGGCGTCCGGGCCTTCGAGGCGCGGCTGAAGCGCGCGGGCTTCACCGACGTGCGGACCGAGCCCATGGACGGCTGGCAGGTCGGCATCGTGCACTCATTTCTGGCGCGGCGGCCGCTGTCATGAGCCTCGGTCCGCGCCATCGGCGGGCCGTCGTTCGCCATGAGCCGCCTGCGGGCCGCCCTCGCCTGGCCGAGCCCTTCCGGGTCGTGGTGGCCGGCGGCGGGCTCGCGGGCTGCGCGGCGGCCACGGTGCTGGCCGAGCGCGGCGCCGAGGTCACTGTCGTCGAGCGCGAGCCGGTCCTCGGCGGCCGGGTCTCGGCGGTCGCCGATCGGCTGGTCAACGGCGAGCTGATCGAGATGGAGCGCGGGTTTCACGCGTTCTTTCGGCAGTACTACAACCTCCGCGCCTTCATGCGCCGCTTCGACCCGGAGCTCGCGAGCCTCGTCTCTCTCGACGACTACCCGCTGCTGGGGCCGGGCGGGCGCGCGGAGTCCTTCGCGGGCCTGCCGCGCACGACCCCGCTCAACGTCGCGACCCTGGTGTGGCGAACGCCGAGCCTGGGGCTGGCTGACCTCGCGCAGGTCGACAAGCGCCAGGCCATGGAGATGCTGCGCTACAGCCCCGAGCGCACGTGGCGGCGCTTCGACGAGCTCTCGGCCTCGCGCTGGCTGGACGCCCTGCGCTTCCCGCCGCGTGCGCGCCAGATGCTCTTCGACGTGTTCGCCCACTCGTTTTTCGACGCCGAGCACGAGATGTCCGCGGCGCGGATGATCGAGATGTTTCACCTGTATTTCACTGGGAATCCGGAGGGGCTGGTCTTCGACGTGATGGCGAAGCCCTTCTCGAAGGGCTTGTGGGAGCCCGCGCGAAAGCACCTCCAGAGCCTGGGCGTGCGCTTTCGGCTGGGGACCCGTGTCGAGCGGGTTGAGCGGTCGGCCCGCGGGCTCGAGGTGGTGACCAGCGGAGAGACCGAGAGGGCCGACGCCATCGTGCTGGCGACGACGGTCGGGGGGCTGAAGACGCTGGTCGCCGCGTCCGGGGACTCGCTGCCGGCTGGCTTGCGCGCGCAGGCCGCGGGCCTTCAGAGCACGCGGCCCTTCGCGGTGTGGCGGCTCTGGCTGGACGGCCCGACGCGGCCGGGACGCAGCGCCTTCGCCGGCACGGCGGGCTGCGGGTTGCTCGACAACATCTCGCTGCTGCACCTCTACCAAGACGAGGCGCGCGACTTCGCCGAGCGCACCGGCGGCTCCGTGGTCGAGCTTCACGCCTACGCGATCGCCCCGGGCACCGACGAGGCCGCCATCCGCCGACAGCTTTGGGAGCCAGCCGTCGCGCTCTACCCGGAGCTGGCCTCCGCGCGCGTCATCGACGAGCGGTTCTTGCTGCGCGACGACTGCCCCGCCTTCCCGCCGGGTGGTCACGCGAGCCGGCCCACCGTCGCGACCGAGGACCCGGCCGTGGTGCTGGCCGGCGACTACGTGCGCCTGCCCTTCCCCGCCGCGCTGATGGAGGCCGCGGTCTCCTCGGGTTTTCTGGCAGCCAACCAATTGCTGGCAAATCTGGGCGTCGCAGGCGAGCCGCTGTGGTCGGTGCCGGTGCGCGGCGTCTTCGCGGGCAAGGCCCCGCGGGCGGCTGGGGGGGCGCCGTGAGGCCACCTCGGATGACCCGACGCTACCTTTATATGGGGCGACGTCCGCAGACGCCGCTCGAGCCGGCGCTGAGCGGGCCCGATTGGGCGCAGGCCAGCCCGGCGCGCATCGAGCGGGCGCTGGCGCGGGCGTTGGCGCTGCCCGGGGGCGGCTGGTTCGCGGTCGACAGCAGCCGAAAGATCGGCGCGCGCCCGGTGGCGTACACCGTGCTGGGCCAGCGGCTGGTGCTGTGGCGCGACCAGGGGCAGCTGCTCGCCGCCCCCGAGGCCTGCCCGCACATGGGCGCTTCCCTGGTGGACGCGCGCTGCGAGAGCGGCGCCCTGGTCTGCCCGTGGCACGGTCTGCGCTTGGGGCGCGAGGGTCACGGCGCGTGGCGACACGTCCCCGCGCACGACGACGGCGTGCTGGTCTGGGTGCGGCTGGACGACGGCGACGCGCCGACCGAGCGCCCGATTCTCCCGACGCGGCCCCACAGAACGACCCTCGACGCGGTCATCCGCATGGAGGCCCGCTGCGAGCCCCAGGACATCCTGGCCAACCGCCTGGACCCCTGGCACGGCGCGCACTTCCACCCCTACGCCTTCGCCGAGCTGACCGTGACGCGCGCGGACGACGAGGCCCTGGACCTGCGCGTGGCCTACCGAATCGCCGGCCCGCTGGTCATGGAGGTGGACGCCCGCTTCCACTGCCCCGACCGCCGCACCATCGTGATGACCATCACCGACGGCGACGGCGCCGGCTCGGTCGTAGAGACCCACGCGACCCCCATTTCGCCAGGCCTCACCGCGGTCATCGAGGCCACCATCGCGACCAGCGAACGCCGCGGCTTCGCCATCGCCGCCCGCCTCAACCCGCTGCTCCGCGGCCTGGTCCAGAAGCAAGCCGAGCGTCTCTGGGAAGACGACATCGCCTACGCCGAGCGCCGCGCTTGGCTGCGGGAACAGGCTGGGTAGGCAAGCACTTGCTGGCGAAATCCTGCTCGATTCAGGCAGGACTTGTCTCAGGTTTGCGGAGTCAATCGGGTTCGCGCAAAGACGCCAAGACGCCAAGGACGCGCGTTCTTGGCGCCTTCGCGTCTTGGCGCGAACCTCATGGTTTCGGCGCCGCCAGGTTGGGCTTTTACCGCGAAAAAGCCCGCTCGCTAGGGCGCCGAGCCGTGCCGCAGCCGCGCCAGGATGCCGTCGCGCAGCACCAGCATCGCCGGCAGCATCACCACGGCGCTGATGAAGCAGAGGCTCAAACCAACGACCGAGATCCATCCTAGGGACAGCAGGCCGCGGTGGTTGGCGAAGAGGATGCCGCCGAAGCCGAAGACCGTCGTCAGCGTCGTCATGAACACCGCGCCGCCGGTCTCGCGCAGGACGCGCTTCAGGCGGCCCGGCCCCTCGGTCTCGTAGCGGTGGTAGACGTGGATCGCGTAGTCCTGGCCCATGCCTAGCAGCAGCGGGACGGCGATGATGTTGAAGAAGTTCGCCTTCCAGCCCAGCAGCATCATCAAGCCAAGCAGCCACAGGACGGCCAGCATCACGGTGGTCGCGACGGCGACGAGGCCCCAGACCGTGCGGAACATCACGATGGCGGTGATGATGACCACGCCGATGGCCAGCCCGATGACCAGCGGGCCGTCTTTCTTCACGGTGTCCATGACCTCGGGCATCACGTAGACGTTGCCGCCGGTCTTGACCACGCCGGCCGCCGTCGGCAGGTCGAAGAAGCCGACTTGTACCTCTTTCGCCACGGCGTAGTCGGCCTTGGAGCCGCGGTTTCGGAAGAGGACAAAGCGGTCGATGTGGCCCTGCTCGTCGCGGAACTGCTGGGTCACCCAGGTCGGCAGATCCTCGATGCTGATGGCCTTGTCGACCTCGAGGTACCGGAAGCTCTCGTCGAGCCGGTCCTGGGTCTCTTTGGAGAGCGCGCCGCGTTTGCGCTCGATGCGCGAGCGGATGTCGCGGATGACGAGGAGCTTGTCGTCCTGCCGCTCGGGCACGAAGGTGAAGATGGAGAAGACCTGGGCGAGGGAGCGCTGCATCAGGGCAATGCGCTCGGCGGTGAGCGGCGCGAGGCGTTCGAGGGTGGCCGGGGTCAGGCCGCCGGTGCCGGAGGACGACTCGGCGAGGGCATCGAAACGCGCCTCGGGGGCGACGCCGCCGCCGGAGTCGCTGTCCACGATGTCGGCGTCGGGGTCGGGCGCCTTGGCCTGCTCGACCGCGACCTCGGCAGCCGCCAGCGCGACCGAGGGGAGCTGATAGGGCTGCTTCGCCGCCGCGGCCGCCCGGATCGCCTCGATGTGGTCGGCCTGCTCGTCGCTCATCGCGTCCAGGTCGGCCAGCAGGCGGTGGGTCGCCTCGGTCTGCGCGCGGCTGTCGGTGAGCGCGATGACCGGCGAGAGGGTGGTCTCCTTCCCGATGGCGTCTTTCCACCCGGTGGCCGCGTCATCCGCGTCGGCGTTCGCGTCGAGCTCCGACTCGGCCTTCTTCGGCCCCAACTTTCCGAAATCATACTCAAATTCGACGCCATCCACGTGGAAGGCGGCGTAGCCCGCGGCGCCAAAGCCGACCACGGCGACGACGGCGGCCAGGCCCATGGTGGCGGAGCTGTAGCGAAAGCCGGCGGCGCGCGGGGCGGCTGCGGCGGTCGCTTGGACGCCCGTGCGCCAGCGCCCGAGCTTCCACGGGCGCCAGCGCTCGATGACCGTGATGAAGGCCGGCATGATGACGATGACGCCGACCAGCGCCAGCAGCACACCGACGGCCGCGAGCTCGCCGAACTGCGCGAAACCTTGGAAGTCCGCGACCATCAGACAGCCGTAGACGCCGATGGTCGAGAAGGCGCCCGCCGAGGTGGACGCGCCCGTGGTGCCCAGGGCGATGCGGGTGGCGTCTGGGCGCGAGAAGCCGCGGAGGCGCTCGTGTTCGTAGCGACCGAGGATGTGGATGCCGAAGTCGATGCCCATGCCCAGCAGCACCGCGAAGATGAAGGCGCTGACGAGGTTGAGGAAGCCGTAGCGGAGGTCTGCGTAGGCCAGGGCCGCGACCACCGAGGTGATCAGCGGGATCATGACCAGCGGCACCGCGCGGAGGCGGCGGAAGTAGAAGGCCAGGCAGATGATGAGCAGCGCCGCCGCGACCGAGCCGCCGCGGGCCGCGTCACCGGCGATGCTCGAGATGTTGCCGAGGCGACCGGGGTAGGCGCCCTCGAGCTTCACGACCATGTCGGGGTGAAAGCTGGTGGGCGCGAGCGCGGCGACGTCGGACTCGACGCCCGAGATCAGCGAGCGCACAAAGGAGACGTCGGTGGTGCCGGTGATGGGCCGGGCGGTGACGACGATGACGCGGCCCTCATCGGCTTCGAAGTACTCGGGCATCTTCTCGTCGATGCCGTAGCGCTCGCGCAGTTCGTCCTCGCCCATGTCCAGCGGGTCGTCCGACTTCGCGTTTTCGTCAGTCGCGGCCTTGTCTTTTGGGGCCTCGTCCTCGTCGTCGTCGAAGCCGAGGCTCAGCTCGCTCCGCACCTCGGACTGGATGCGCTCGATGACGCGGCGGCGCAGGTCCAGCAGGTCGTCGAGGCCCAGATAGAGCAGCAGGTTGTTCTCGAAGAACGCGCGGTCCTGGTGAAAGACGACGAAGCGGATGTCGTCGCGGGCGCGCATGCGTTCGGCGATGGCGGCGGCGAAGGCGAGGTTGGCGTCGCGCGAGGGGCTCTCGACGGAGACGACGAGGTCGCTCTGGTTGCCCATGCGCTCTTTGAGGGCTTCGAGGCGCGCGATGGACTGGGCGTCGGGCGGCAGCAGCACCTTCAGGTCGTCGTCGACGCGCAGCCCCTTCGCGGTCCACAGCGATCCGACCAGGAAGAGCAGGCTGAGGGCGACGACCAGCCAGGGGCGATGCTCGACGAGGTTCACGACCCGCCGGGCGAGCTTTCCGAACCTCGTGTCCTCTCCTTCCACGTGCAGCCTCCCGACCTCGGCGCGCCGATGCTGTCCCATCGGGGGCCCGACCGCAACGTGGGAACGGGCCGCCGGGGGCTAGCCGAGCTCGCTGGGGCGACCGCGGAAGAGGCGGGCGGCCACGGTGCTGATGGGGTCGACGTCCAGGCGCACCGCGGCGAGGAGGTAGACGCCGACGAAGGCCGAGACCTGCAGCGTGTGGGCGGCGAGGGGCGGCAGATCGAGCAGCCAGAGCGGGGCGCAGATCAGCGCGGTGATGGCCGCGGCGAGGTAGGGGCGGTAGAGGCGCCTGGGGTCGGGGCGCAGGCCGACCAGGAACCAGACCTCGAGGTTCTCGAGCAGGACCAGGCTCGAGGAGGCCAGCAGTGTGGCCCAGGCGGCGCCGAGCAGGCCGTAGGTCGGGATCCAGAAGTAGTTGGCGACGATGTTGGCCAGGGCGACCCAGAAGGAGTTGAAGAGGTTGTACCAAGAGTGGCCGGTCATCACGACGACGTTGCCCGCGAGGCCGATGGTAGCGGCGAAGAGCGGGGTGCTGAGCAGCAGCAGCATGAAGGTGTTATCGTGGGTGTAGCTGGGGTGAAAGAGGAGCAGGAGCTCTGACCGGAAGACGGCGACCGCGAGGGCGATGGGGATGACCAGGGCGGTGGTCCAGCGGAGGACGTCGCTGTAGCTGTGCTCGAGCTCTCTGTGGCGGCCCTGGTAGTGGAGGCGGGCCAGGAGCGGGGCGTAGGCGCCGGAGAAGGCGAGTTTGACGTGGCGGATGTTGAGGATGATATCGGCGGCGGTGCCGTAGAAGGCGATGAGGGGGGCTGCGACGCCGAACATGCCGAGCATCACGACGTCGACCCGCATGATGAGCTGGTTGAAGGTGAGGTTGAGGGACTGGGGGAGCGAAAACTTCAGCAATTCTCGGTGGAATTTGAGGCCGCGGAGGGCGGTGACGGTGCGGGAGAGCTCGAAGTGGCGTGAGTAGGCGGCGAGGGCCAGCACGAGGCCGACCAGGATGCCGAGGACGCGGGCGAGGACGAGGCCGGCGAGGCCCATGTCGAGCCACCAGAAGATGACGACGGCGACGGTCATGACCGCGGGGATGACGGCGCCGTTGATGAGGGCGTCGTAGGTCATGATGAGGCGCGCGCGGGTGGCGGCGATGGCCACCTCGGCGAGGCCGTAGAAGGGGATGGTGAACGCCAGGGGCAGCAGCGCGCTGGCTAGCTCGGGGTCGCCGCGGGTGTGTAGCAGCAGGTTGCCGCCGACCAGGACGATGCCGATGGCGAGCAGGCCGACGCTGAGCACCACGACGACGGCGTTGGCGACGATGCGGTAGACCTCGCCCTCGGTCTCGGGGGCGTCGCGGTAGCGGGCGACGTACATCACGACGCCGTCTTTGAAGCCGCCGACGCTTACGTTCTGGACGATGTCGACGAACTGGGCGGCGACCAGGTAGATGCCGACGGCGGCCGGGCCGTAGAGGCGGGTGGCCAGCACCAGGAAGAGCGGGTGCAGCGTGCGCGCGGCGATGCCGACCATGTTGACGGCCGCACCTCGGCTGACGCCGCGCACAGAGTCGCGCTCCGCCTGCTTCGCGTCATGCAAGCCGGCCCCCGCTGGCGATCACGGGGGCGTTGGGGCCCTTGCTTCGCTGTGACGACATGGACTCGACTCGTAGCACCATCGCGTCGCGGCGGCCAAGAGCTTCGTCGTCGCGGCGCGGGGAGGCGATGGCCGCGCGCGCTGGCGCCGGTTGGCGGCCCGAGTCAGGCGCGCGGCACCGCGCGTGGGCTGCCGATTTCCCGCGCCGCGCGGACGAGCTCGGGGCGCTCGTGGGTTGCTTCGCCGCTCGCCGGGGACCAGATTACGGGCCGACGAAGCCCCGCCGTGGCGCCGCCGGTGCCGCGAAAACTGCCCTCGGGGCGCCGGATCGACGAGGATCCCCCTCGCAAGCGGCCCCCGGCGCCACGGCCGCGAGCGACTCGACCCCCACGGACCGCGCTGTATGCTGTGACCATGCCACTCCGACCTCTTCGACCACTGTCCGCCGCGCTGCTGCTCGTTTTGGCAGGGTGCGCGCACGACGCGCCGGTTCGCGGCGCGCCATCCTCAGGCGGCGAGACCGCCACGCACGGAGGGAAGAGCGGCGCCGCCTGCCCGGCCACGGCTCAGAGCGCCGGCGTCCCCGGCACCAAGCCCGAGCACCTGCGCGTCGAGACCTGGGAGCGCCTGCTGGGCGACGCCGCGCTGGACGAGGTGTTGCTCACCGAAGCGGGCGTCCGCGCGCACAACGCGGCGACGCTGCGCGACGACCTCGGCCGCACCGACGTCCTCAGCGCGGTCAGCCCGGAGTCGCTGCACTCGCGCCTGACCGAGCGGCTCGACGCCATCCGCGCCCGCGCTGAGTCCGGCGATTACCTGGGCCCCAAGGGCGCCAAGCTGACGCCGGCCGAGCTCAACGCGCTGCGCCCGCCCGAGCGCTGGCCGGCCATCGCGCCCCAGTGGCACAAGGCCCAGGCGCTGATCCCCGTCCGCTGCACGCCGCGGGCCGAGGGCCTCTTCCGGGCGCCGGTCGACCCCCGCTTCGACCGCAACAACTGCAGCTCCATCCATCCCGGCGAGGTGGTGCGCGTGCTCGGCACCTGGCCCGGCGGCCTGATGCTGGCGGACACCCCTTACACTCAGGGGTGGATCTCGAGCGACGCCGCGCTCTCCGCACCGCTGGACCGAGCGACGGCAGCCCGAGATCTGACTCGCCCCACCCAGCCCCTGACCCGCCGCACCATCCTCCGCAGAGCCTTCGAGCTGCTGGGCACGCCCTATGGCTGGGGCGGCCAGAACGGCGGCCTGGACTGCTCGCGTTACCTGATGAGCGTGTTCGAGAGCGTCGGCCTGGATCTGCCGCGCTTCTCGCTGGACCAAGCCAACACAGGGACCTTCTCCATCGACCTCAGCCCGGTCGAGTCCGAGCGCGACCGCCTCTTTCTCATCGACGCGGCCGCCAAACGCGGTGTCGTGCTGCTGTATATGCCCGGACACATCATGCTGTATCTGGGGAGAGACGCGTCAGGCACGCCCATGGTGCTGCACAGCTTCGCGGAGTACCTCGTCCCTTGTGGCGACAAGGGCGAGACGCTGTTCACGAACGAGGGCGTGACGGTCTCGAATCTCGAGCTAGGCCGCGGCAGCTCGCGCACGGCCTTCATCCAGCGCATCACCCGGGCGGTCGTGATCGGCGGCACGCCTGGCCCCGAGCTTGCGGGCGCGGCCACGCTGCGCGACGCGGCCCCCAGCACGGCGCCGCGGGCCTGCGACGACGGCGCTGAGACCTCGATCCGCTTCTCGCCACGCACTCCCAACGCGTCGCAGCCCTTGCGGATCATGGTCTCGAGCTATCGCGAGCTGGGCCCGGCGGGGCTGACGCTGACGACGCCGCGCGGAGAGACGCTCACGCCGAAGCTGCGGCGCCTGGGCGGCCCGCCCTGGACTTGGGTGGCGACCATCGACCAGCCGAAGACCGGCGACTGGAGCGCGGTGTTCGGCGATGGCGAGGACGTCTGGGCCTGCGCGCGCTTCGACGTGGTCCGCCAAGCCCGCGACCGGCTCACCTGTCGAAACGGGCCGAACCCCGAGACGGAGTTCGCCGGCGACCCCTCGGAGCTCGAGCCCGTCTGGCGCCCCAACCGCGCGTGGGGCCCGCGAACCGAGGCGCTCTTCGCGGCCTTCGTCGAGTCGCTCTTCGACTACCCGCTGGACGAGGACCTCACCTGGCCAAATCTGTCGGTCTTGCTGCGCGATTCGGAGCGCAACCTCTTCTTCAATCACTTCGGCCGTGACGAGGAGTCGGACCTGCGCTTTCAGCCCGACTGCGCCGACCTGCCCTACTTCCTGCGCGCGTACTACGCCTGGAAGATGGGGCTGCCCTTCGCGTTTCGGAGCTGCGGGCGCGGGACCTCGACGCGGGCGCCGGGGTGCGGGCAGCTCTCGTCGAACGCCGAGCCCTGCGACGGGAATAACGGCGTGCAGGCCTTCGAGCGCTTCATCCGCCGCAGCGTCGCCAGCGGTGTGCACTCCGGCCACGGGCGGACGGGCCCCGACCAGGACTCGACGGACTACTACCCCGTGCCGATGAATCGCCTCGCCATGCGACCCGGCACCATCTACGCCGACCCCTACGGGCACGTGATGATCGTCGCGCGCTGGGTGCCCCAGGGGACCAACCAGTACGGCGTTCTGCTCGCCGCGGACGCGCAGCCCGACGGGACGATCGGCCGGCGGCGCTTCTGGCGCGGGACCTTCCTCTTCGACCCCGACACCTCGGCGAACGGGCCGGGGTTCAAGGCGTTCCGGCCGGTGCGCTGGCGCGGTGACGAGGAGCCGAGCACCCTGCCGAATCGCGCGCTGGCCGAGGGCGTAGGCGGCTTCGTGCCCTTCAGCATGGAGCAGTACGAGGGCACGGTCGACGACTTCTACGACCGGATGGACGCGCTGATCAATCCGCGGCCGCTGGACGCGCAGGCGCTGCAGACCACGCTGGTCGAGGCGTTGGACGAGAGCCTGCAGCGGCGGGTGAACTCGGTGCAGAACGGCGAGGACTATAAGAAGGGGCACCGCGGCGTCATCGCGATGCCTGACGGCTACTCGATCTTTGAGACCCAGGGCGCCTGGGAGGACTTCTCGACGCCGTCGCGGGACATGCGGCTGCTGATCGCCATCGACACGGTGCTGGGCTTCGCGGACGCGGTGGCGCGCAGGCCGGCGAGCTATGGCGTGACGCCGGGGGCGCAGGCGGACCAGGAGGTGGCCGCGCTGCGGGAGCACCTCGCGCGGGAGCTCGAGGCGCACAGCCTGACCTACATCCGCAGCGACGGGTCGCCGTGGAAGCTGACCCTGGCCGAGGTGGTGCGGCGCGCGCCGGCCTTCGAGATGGCGTACAACCCGAATGATTGTGCGGAGTTGCGCTGGGGCGCCGAGGAGGGGTCGGCGGAGGCGGCGACCTGTGTGGGCCGCGCGCCGAGCGAGCACCGTCGGAAGATGGAGCGCTACCGAGACTGGTTCGCGCAGCGCAAACGCCCGGCGCGCTGAGCCGCGCAGGGGGCGATCAGAGCTCGTCCGCGTAGGCGACGCCGTCCCAGTCGGCGGCGGCGAAGGGCAGATCGAGGCGAGGCGTGCGCGGGGTCGGCGCGTCGACCAGCGCCGGGTGCTCGGCGAAGAGGAAGCCCTGAAGGGTGCGGGCGATGGAGAGCTCCGCGGCGAGCTGGTCGGGGTCGTCGATCGCCTCGAGGCGGGCTTTGAGCGAGGGCTCGCGGCAGTGGGCGATGGCGGCGCGCAGGCGGGACGCGACGAAAGGGTTTGGCGGCGCTTCGTCGATGGGCTCGCCGCGGTCGGGGACCGGGCGATTTCCAGCGCGCCACAGCGGGATCTCGTCGGGGGTCGCGAAGGGGCACACGGCCACGCCGTCGAGCAAGACCGTGTAGTGCAAGTGCGGTGCGAGCCACGGGAAGAAGAGGATGCCGTCCACGCCGGACATGCCGGAGAGGGCGACGGGTTCGGCGCGGGCGACGCGCTGGCCGGGGCGGACGAGGGCGCGGCTGAGGTGGTTGGACATCGTCAGCAAGCTGCCGCCGTGGTCGATGCAGACCTTGAGGCCGCCGCGCTGCATGTCGGTGCGGACGCTGCGCACGGTGCCAGCAGCGGCAGCGACGACCACGGTGCCGGGCGGGACCGCGAAATCGGTGCCGACGTGGCCGTCGTAGGACATGCGTTTGCCGCGGTAGTCGCGGGCGTAGGTGGAGCGCACGCTGTAGCCCTCGCCGGGGGGACCGGGCGCGCGATTCGATAGCTGCGATATGACGATTCGACGATCTGCGCGGCGTCGACCCAGCCACAGCGGGACGGCGAGCCGGGGCATGAGGATGGCGAGCGACGACGGGCCGAAGCGGGTGGGCGGGGCGAGGCGGTCGCCGGCGATGGCCGTCCAGCATTGGCGCAGCGCGGGGAGCAGGGGCGAGAGGCCGAAGACCTCCCACGGGCGGAGGCGGCGGTCAGGGGGGCTTGGCACGGGGTTCTCCGGGGGAGCGGCGCCAGGGGGTCGAGCGGGAGCGGGGATGATGGAGCGGCGGCGGAGCGCGCGACAAGGGTTTCCGTGATCGGTGCGGCTTGAGGCGAGACGCGAGCGGTGGCAGGCTCGGATCCATGAAGACCACATCCTTGCGCGCGCGGGTTCTTGTGCTGGCGACTGGACTGGTCGCGGCAGGCTTTGGCGGCTGCATCAGCGTGGAGCGGAAGCCGCCGGGCGAGTTCGACGCCTCCGGTGACCTGCCGTCCGACGGCGCGGGCGACCTGTCGGGGGACTTCGGCGTCGACGCCGCGGACACCGACGGGACGGACGCGGCGGACGACGGCGCGAGCGAAGTGGACGGCGCCGACGGGAGCACCGACATCGGGCACGACGGCGACGGCGACGCGGACGCCCTGGGCGACGTGGACGGAGACACGGAGACCGACGCCAGCCCCGACGCGGACGTGGAGGTCGACGGAGACGCCGAGATCGACGGCGGCGCGAAGTGCGACCCCTTCGATCTGACCTCTTGTGACGACGAGAACCCGTGTACTCGAGACCAGTGCGACTCGACCCTCGGCTGCCTGCACATCCCGGACAACGCGCTGCCCTGCGACGACGGCACCCCCTGTACCGTCGGTGACACATGCCAAGATGGGACCTGCACGGGGGGCGACGAGCCCGACTGCGACGACGGGAACGCGTGCACGGACGACTACTGCGAAGAAGGCAGCGGCGAGTGCATGCACGAGCCGATCGGGGACGTGGAGTGCGACTTCGACGGCCCGTGCTCCGAGTCGGTGGGCGTGTGCGTCAAGGGTGAGTGCGTGGGGGTGCCGGTCACCTGCCCGGCGAACGGTGACCCGTGCAAGTCGAACGTCTGCCAGCCCGGCTCGGGCTGCGTGGTCAAGAACCTCAACGGGACGCCGTGCGATGATGGCGATCCCTGCACGAGCGGGGATTCGTGCGCGGCGGGGGTTTGCAAGGGGAAGGCTGGGACCTGCAACGACGCCAACCCGTGCACGCTGGACACCTGCGACCCGGGCAACGGCAAGTGCTCGAACACCCCTGACAACGGCGCGACGTGCACGGCCGCGGCGGGTTGCGACAGCGTGGGCATCTGCAGCGGCTCGACCTGTGTCGCCACGGCGGCGTGCGACTGCGCGGGCGACGGGGACTGCGACGACGGCAACGAGTGCACTGTCGGCGTCTGCAAGTCCGGGACCTGCGAGTACCAGGACGTGGCCGGCGCGTGCGATGACGGCGACGCCTGCACCATCGACGACGAGTGTGTCTCGGGCGTGTGTACGGCGGCGCTGCAGCTGTCCTGCGACGACGGCAACGAGTGCACCAGCGACGCGTGCAACTCGGCGAGCGGTTGCGACTACACGCTCAACCCCGTCCCGTGTGACGACGACAACGAGTGCACGGTGGGCGAGACCTGCCAGGCCGGCGCGGGCGCGAGCGTGGGGGTGTGCAAGGGCGGCACGGCGCGCGCATGCGACGACGGGGACGAATGCACCACCGACGGGTGCGACCCGGCCGCCGGTTGCTTGCGTCAGGCCGTGGTCGACGCGTGCGGGCCGGCCAGCGCCGACACGTGCTCGGTGACGCTCTGCCAACCGACCGCGGGCAGCGCGAAGACCTGCACGCAGCTTGGTTGGTCGCCAGGTCTTGGCAGCCCCGATGTGTGTGGCGCCAGCGAAGTCCCGGCGTGTTCCGGCCTCAAGACCTTCGCGCAGGCCAAGGCGATCTGCGAGGCCGCCGGCGCGCGGCTCTGCACGTGGACCGAGGTGACCGGGAACGAGGCCGCGCAGAGCGGCTGCAACTACGACGCTGAGCGGGTCTGGACCTCGACCGCGTGCGGGACCAACTCCGCGCTGACCCAGGCCGGCGGCTCGTCCGGATTCGCGCAGGTCATGTCGCAGTGCACACTGAAGGCGGCGACGGCGTACGTGCGCTGCTGCGCCGACGCGAGCGCCGGGGCCCAGCTGCCGATGTGCACGCAGACCGTCAAGCCGGGCCCTTGCGACGACGGGGACGCGTGCACTCTGAACGATCGTTGCCAGCCGGGTGGGTGTGTAGGCGACGCGCTGAACTGCTCTGGATTGGACTCGGCGTGTTCGACGGGGAGCTGCGTGGGCGGCGCCTGCCAGAAGACGATCCTGAGCGGGGCGCCGTGCAGCACCACCGACATGTGTATCGTCGCCGCCACGTGTGACGAGACCGGCACGTGCACGGGCAGCTACGACGGCCAGAAGCCGGGCTGCAGCTGCAAGGCTCCGCTGTGCCCAGGCGCAGGGACGGCGTGCTCGGAGAGCGACATCAGCGAGGGGTGTAAGAGCTACTACAAGGACGTGGACGGCGACGGGCACGGCGACCCGAACCAGCCCGCGTGCTCGTGCTCAGCGATCGGCAAGTACACCGCGACGGTCGCCGACGATTGCAACGATGCGGAGGGCGCCGCGTGGACGAACGCCACCGAGCGCTGCGACGGCGTCGACAACAACTGCAACGGCCAGACCGACGAGACGTTCACTACGCTTGGGAAGGCCTGCGACGGCGACGACAGCGACCTGTGCACCAACGGTACGACCAAGTGCGCCACGGCGGGCACGGGCACGACCTGCGTCGAGACTGGAGCCGGCATCGCGGAGGAGTGCAACGGCGTCGACGACGACTGCGATGGGAAGACCGACGAGGGCTTCGTGACCGTCGCGGGTAAGCCGGTCGGGGCCGCGTGTGATGGCGCTGACACCGACAAGTGCCTCGACGACATCGTCATCTGCCAAGGGGGCGCCGCGGTCTGCTCGGTCGGCGACAACACGGTCGAGGTCTGCGACAGCGGCTTCGACGACGACTGCGATGGGGTGACCGACGAGGAAGGCGCCGTCGGATGCAAGCTGTACTACCTGGACTCGGACGGCGACGGATTCGGGAACAGCGGGCTGTGCTTGTGCGCGAAGGACGGCGACTACACGGCGCTCATGTCCAGCGACTGCGATGACAACGACGGCGACGTGTTCCCCAGCCAGGCCAAGTACTTCGGGGTGCCGCGCATGAATCCGGGGTTTCAGCCCGCGTTCGACTACAACTGCGACGGGATCGAGACCAAGCAGTACGAGACCAAAGGCAGCAGCGTCCTTCTCAGCTGCAAGCTCGGATGGGCCGACTCCATCCCGGAGTGCGGCGAGAAGGGCACCTACGTCACGGCGTGTACGATCGGGGTGTTCATCGACACCGACAAGGAGCGCGTGCAGGGCTGCCGCTGAGGACGGGGCCCGCGAGGGCGCGCCGCGCCGCCCTCACTTCTTGCGGCGTGCGGCAGGCGCCTTGGGCGGCAGCGAGCGCGTGTGCTCCAGCGCGAGCCTCACCCAACTCTCCAGCGCCTCATCGGACGCGAAGCCCTCGGGCGCGACGTACACGAAGCCGGTCATCTTCCGGCCCGTGAAGTCCATCGGCCGCGCGTGCGGCCGGGCGAGGGCCTGGGCGTGTCGCTCCGCCCCCACGCGCACCATCATCTGCTCACCTACGACGCCCACCGTCATGTGCCCCGCCACCATGAAGGCGAGGCCGCCGAACATCCGCTTCTCCGCGACGCCGTCGACCTCCTCAAAGGCGGTGCGCAGTCGCTCGGCAAGCCCCTCGTCGTACGCCATCTGCTCGCTCCGAGTCGCCCGCCGCTCACTTGGCCGTGATGAACCCGAGCCGGTGGACGATGAAAGTGTAGGTGCGACCTGCGTTCTTCGCGGTCGCCTCGATCGTGTTCTCGTCCACGCGGAAGAAGCTCAGCGTGAGCGTCTTGTCCTGCGGCGTCGTCAGCACGTAGCGCCCGCTCTCCGGCACGGGGTCACGCCAACGCACGCCCACGGACTGGATGGCGAGGTCCCAGCGCCCGGTCGCGCTGGTCCACCCGCGGGCGCCGTCGATGCGTATGCCGGCCGCGATGCCGCTGGCGGGCTCCAGCAGCGACTGCGTCAGCTCGCCGTCGCCCGTGAACTCGCGACCATCGACGGTCCACGCGGCGTCATACACCACGTGGCGGGTCGCGGCCCCCAGATCCCAGGTCACCGTGGCTGTGCCGTCGACCTGCGCCCGCTCATTGCGGAACCCGGTCCACTGGTGCTTCACCACGATGAGACCCGGGGTGGCGCTCTCCACGGTCCACTGGATCTCGCCGGCGTAGGTGCGCCCCTGGAAGGTGCAGAAGTCACCGAGACTGCCGAAGTTCACGGTGACGCGGCCGGGCGCCACGGTGATCTCGGAGCAGGGCACCTGGCTCTTCGCGAACTCAGCCAGCGTCTGCGCGGCGCGCTCGATGCCCTCACCGATGGTGAAATCCGTCGACAGCTCCACGGTAGCGCCGACCAGCTCGCCCGCCTCGGTGGCCAGCTTGACCTCTTCCACCGCGATCCGAGCTTCCTGCTGCGTCAGCGGCTCACACCCCGCGGTGAGCGTCACGACGGCGAGCAACCAACTTGCGGCACCAGTCCAGTTCGGTCGATTCATCGGCGACTCCGCGCGGCCCGAGGTCAGCGCAGTATAGCGTCGCAGCCGGGCGACCGCACGACCCGTGACCCTCAGCGCTGTGCGCCGTATGCTCTGCGCCCATGCCGCACACCCTCCACACGTTCTGTCGCATCTGCGAGGCGCTCTGCGGGCTCGAGGTCGACGTCGAGGGCGGCCGCGCCGTCGCCACCCGACCCGACGCCGACCACATCGCGACCCGCGGATTCGCCTGCACCAAGGGCCTGCGCCAGCACGAGATCTACAGCTCGCCCGACCGCCTCACCCGCCCCCTGGCCCGGGTCGGAGACGACTACCAGCCCGTCACCTGGGACCGCGCCCTCGGCGAGATCGGCGCCAAAGTGCGCCAGCTGCGCGACGACCACGGCCCCGACTCCATCGCCATGTACGTCGGGACGGCCGCCGGGTTCGGCGTGCTGCACCCGATCTTCGCCCAGGGCTTCATGACCGGCGTCGGCTCGCGAAGCATGTACAGCTCCGCGACCCAGGACTGCGCCAACAAGTTCGCCGTCGCCGACCACATGTACGGCTTCCCGTTCATTCAGCCCTTCCCCGATCTCGAGCGGACGGACTGCCTCATCGTCGTCGGCGCGAACCCCGTCGTCTCGAAGTGGAGCTTCCTCCAGGTCTCCAACCCCACCGCGCA